>NZ_JAGPOT010000044.1 GCF_018224015.1 Pseudarthrobacter albicanus | reverse complement strand
GAATGCGGCTCAAGGCTTTCCTGCCAGCTCGGCTTCAGAGAGGAACTCAACGGGGTCACCGTCACGCTGGCGCCCGAGGAGTAGCCGCCCCGTTTCGACGGTTCCCTGCCTACAAGACGCTGCGTACCGTCGAAACTGCAGGGAACCGTCGAAACGGCCGGAAGCGGAGCTACGCCGGCGGATCGCTCACCAGGATCCGCACCGAGCACAGGTCCGCGGCGGCCTTCTTCAGGACCACGGCGCGCGGATCCGGAACATCCAGGAACGCCAGCCGAGCCAGGGCGGCGTACTGCTTCAGCACCGGCTCGGCCAGCACCAGCTCGGCCAGGGTCCTGTCACCGCCCGGCGCCACATACTCGATCCGGTGGTCCGCGAAAATTCTTGCGGCATGCCCCGCGACGGCCTCCACCAGGGCATCGGCCTGGTTCGCGCGGCGCCGGGCGAAGCGCTGCTGGGACCAGCCGCCGGCGGCCGTGCGGGACTGGACATGGCGGGTGCCGGTCTTGGACGCGAGCACAGCACCCCCGCTGACCACGGCCACGGAATAGCCGCCGCGGCGGAGCAGCACCGCACCGAGGCAGCGCGGCTGCGAGGCGAGGGCGGCGAGCCGGGACACGGCATCGCCGCCGCGGCCGGGACGGCCGTCCACCGGCCAGGGCGGCTGGAGCAGCGCGGCGGCGCCGTCCGCGGCACGCAGCCGCAGGCCGCCGTCGAGCTCCTCCTGGACCACCTCGCCGTGGCTCGCGGCGAACCGCTCCACCCACCCCGGGAGCCGCGCTCCGGAGACAAAGGCCAGCCGTAAGTCAGGGGATGCCATGGTGCGTGTCTCCAATGTTGGGCTGGCCGGTTGCCGGGGCCGGCGCCGGTGATCGGCACCGGACAACTACAAGTAGCCTATCTATGTGGATGATCTATTTGGCTCGGGGACGGACACCGACGAGGCCGACGACGGCGACGGCGGTGCCTCCGAAGCCGGCCGCGCCGGCCGCCCCGCCTCGCCGCGCAGCCCGCTGGCGGTCCGGATGCGGCCCCGCACCCTCGATGACGTGGTGGGGCAGCAGCATCTGCTGGGCGCGGGCTCCCCGCTGCGCCAGCTGGCCGCGGGCACGGACGCGACCGGCCCCGCAGGTCCGAGTTCGCTGATCCTCTGGGGGCCTCCCGGCACCGGTAAAACGACGCTGGCGCATGTGATCGCCAGGGGGCCGGGCCGGAAGTTCGTCGAGCTCTCGGCCATCACCGCCGGCGTCAAGGACGTCCGGCGTGTCATGGAGGAGGCCCTGACCGCCCGGGATCTGTTCAAGACCACCACGGTGCTCTTCCTGGACGAGATCCACCGCTTCAACAAGGCCCAGCAGGACGCCCTCCTGCCCGGCGTCGAGAACCGCTGGGTGGTGCTCGTGGCGGCGACCACGGAGAACCCGTCCTTCTCGGTGGTCTCCCCGCTGCTCTCCCGGTCCCTGCTGCTGACGCTCAGGCCGCTCACCGACGCCGACATCGAGGGCCTGCTGCTGCGGGCCGTCACGGACGTCCGGGGGCTGAACGGCAGGGTCGAACTCAGCGCCGAGGCCATGGCCCACCTCGTCCGGCTCTCCGGCGGGGACGCCCGCCGGGCGCTGACCGCGCTGGAAGCGGCCGCGGGCGTGGCCTTCGGGGACGCGGACGACGTTGCCGGCGGCGTCGACGCCGCCGCCGAAGAAACGGACGCAGAGGCCTCCTCCGATCCGGTAAAGATCGGCCTGAAGCACACCGAACGCGCGCTCGACGTCGCCGCCGTCCGCTACGACCGCGCCGGGGACCAGCATTACGACGTCGCCAGCGCGTTCATCAAATCGATCCGCGGCTCCGACGTCGACGCCGCGCTGCACTACCTCGCCCGGATGCTCGAGGCGGGGGAGGATCCGCGGTTCGTGGCGCGGCGCATCGTCATCTCGGCCGCCGAGGACATCGGCATGGCCGATCCCACGGCCCTGCAGACCGCGGTCGCGGCGGCGCAGGCCGTGCAGCTGATCGGCATGCCGGAGGGCCGGATCGTGCTGGCCGAGGCCGTGGTCCACCTGGCCACGGCCCCCAAATCCAATGCCGCTTACCTGGGCATCAACAAGGCGGTCGCCGACGTCCGCGCAGGCCTGGGCAACGGCGTCCCCGCCCATCTGCGCGACGCGCACTACCCGGGCTCCAAGCAGCTGGGCCACGGGCAGGGCTACAAATACGCCCACGACGCCCCGCACTCGGTGGCCGCCCAGCAGTACCCGCCGGACGACCTGGTGGGCCGCGACTACTACGAACCCACGGCCAACGGCGCGGAACGGGACATCGCCACCCGGCTGGAGCGTCTGCGGAAGATCATCCGCGGCACCTGACGGGACCGCCAGGGAATCCCTCTCTTGACATCCCCTCTTGACATCCCGTCTCTTGACATCCCGCACTTGACTTCCCCTCCGGGAAGGTTAATGTAGAAACATGTTCAGCATTGACCTGCTGGACGTGCGTGCGTTAAACGAGTGCGTCATGAGCGTGCGCTTTGGGGGACCACGGCACACCTTGCCGGATATTCCTATCCCAGCCCCAGGCCGGCGGCCGGCACATCATCAGCCTGGAGCCACGCCCAGCGCCCTCGTCCCGGATCCCAGGTAGTGTCCCATGTCCATAAATATCGTCACAGCTTTGGCCGTTAAGTCCTTCGATGCCCCGGACCGGAAGCGGTGCCCGGAGAAGGCCGAATTCGATCTTGTCAGCGTGAACGATTACTCCGTGGCCCGGCTCATTCTGGACCCGGGCTGGCGGTGGTCCCAGTGCCTCAAATCCTTCGACGGGACCGGCCTGTGCCAGCACCACCATCTGGGATTCTGCGTCTCCGGCGTGATGGAAGTTCTATCATCGGACGGACTGCGCTCCACGATCCAGGCCAACGACACGTACGCGATTCCTCCCGGCCACGATGAATGGGTAGTGGGGCCGGAATCGTTCGTGGCCGTTGAGTTCCTGGGCGCGGCGTCGCTCGGCAGGCGGGGCAGCCAAGGAGCGCACGCCAAAATCTGATAAGCTTGTCCGTTGTCTGGCAAGGCACGGACGCACAATCCACAAAATTCACTTTTGTTGAGGTTATGCCTTGTGCCCAGTAGCAAAAGGCAGCGGTTGGCCGATGCTCTCCATCGTGGAGGCCAGTAACACTGACACACCGCAGATATTGGAAGGACACAAGTGGCTAACAACACTCGTGCTCGCCGTACAGCACGCCTCTCGCGTGCACTCGGCATCGCTCTGACCCCCAAGGCCGCCAAGTACATGGAGCGCCGCCCGTACGGCCCCGGTGAGCATGGCCGTGCCCGCAAGAAGCAGGACTCCGACTACGCCGTACGTCTGCGCGAAAAGCAGCGTCTGCGCGCCCAGTACGGCATCCGCGAAGCCCAGATGACCCGTGCCTTCGAAGAAGCACGCCGCACCAAGGGCCTGACCGGTGAAAACCTGATCGAACTGCTCGAAATGCGTCTCGACGCCCTCGTGCTGCGTGCCGGCTTCGCCCGCACCATCGCCCAGGCCCGCCAGCTGGTTGTGCACCGCCACATCCTGGTTGACGGCATCCGAGTCGACCGCCCGTCTTTCCGCGTCGGTGAGGGCCAGCTGGTCCACGTCCACAGCCGCAGCGAAGTCATGCCCCCGTTCCAGGTTGCAGCAGCCGGCGCACACCGCGACGTCCTGCCGATGGTCCCGGCTTACCTGGACGTCAAGCTTGACGCCCTCCAGGCCCGCCTGGTCCGCCGCCCCAAGCGCACCGAGATCCCCGTGACCTGCGAAGAGCAGCTCGTCGTGGAATTCTACGCACGCTAGATCCAACCCGGATCAAACGCAGTACATACAACGAAGCCCGCGGCAAGCGCCGCGGGCTTCTTTGTATGTAAGGTACTTGGGGGAGTTCTCCGGATGCCGTCCGCGCCACCCGGAGTGATCTGCAGGAACACAGTGACCTGCAGGAACACGACGCAACAAGGAGATGAATGTCTATGTCTGGTGGCGATATTGCCGGCCTGATCGCGGCCGGGGTGTTTGCACTGCTGGTCCTGCTGCTCGCCGTGCCGATTTTGAAGCTCGGCGGAGTGCTTGACGAGGTGCGGACCTCCATCCGCTCGATCAGTGACGGCGCCACTCCGCTCATGGACGAAGTCACCGCCACCGTCTCCACCACCAACCAGCAGCTGAAGAAGGTCGACGGGATCGCCTCCAACGTCTCGGACGCTTCCGCCAACATTTCGGCGCTGTCCTCGCTTATGGCCGCCACCGTGGGGTCCCCGCTGATCAAGGTGGCTGCCTTCAGCTACGGCGTGCGCTCTGCCTTCACCGCCCGCAAGAAGCCCGCCACCGGCCGCCGCAGCCGCTAAGTCCAGCTGGAGAACCTGACATGAACAGAATCATCTGGATGGGAATCGGCGTCGCGATCGGCGTCATCGCCTTCCGCAAGATCACCCAGGCACAGTCGAACCTCGGCCCTGAGGGCCTGAACCGGGCCGTCGGA
This sequence comes from Pseudarthrobacter albicanus, assembly GCF_018224015.1. GTDB lineage: Bacteria > Actinomycetota > Actinomycetes > Actinomycetales > Micrococcaceae > Arthrobacter > Arthrobacter albicanus. Next base: position 13,266 of record NZ_JAGPOT010000044.1, on the reverse strand, counting down.
CGGCTCGCCGACGGCCTGTTTGACTTCGCCGATGCCGTGCGGGAAGGCATGCAGGAGCGGGAAACCGAACTCCGCTCCGCCCTCGGCATAGACACAGGCATAGACACTGGTAAGGACACAGTCGTCAACAGCCAGGCTGCACTCCGGCGCCAGCCGGGGGAGAATTAGAAAGAGCGGCTTCCGCCAGGGGCGGTGGGCAGGGCAGCTCACAGTGCTGCTCGCACGGCCGCCAGGCCGCTACCAAAACCAATACCGGGACCCACACCCCGGAATCAAGCTTGTTCCGCGGACTACGCGCGTGGACAAAATACGCAGTGAATATTGAAGGGTATGTAATCAGCTCATGAAGTCGCAGGAGATCACCAAGCGCTGGATCGACTTTTTTGTCAGCAAGGGCCACACCGCGGTTCCTTCCGCCTCCCTGGTCTCCAGCGACGCTTCCCTGCTGTTCACGGTGGCCGGCATGGTCCCGTTCATCCCGTACCTGACCGCGCGTGAGGAGGCCCCCTACAAGCGGGCCACGAGCGTGCAGAAGTGCATCCGGACCGGCGACATCGAGGAAGTCGGCAAGACAGCCCGCCACGGCACCTTCTTCCAGATGTGCGGCAACTTCTCCTTCGGCGACTACTTCAAGGAAGACGCCATCAGGTTCGCCTGGGAACTGCTCACCACGAGCGTGGACGACGGCGGCTACGGCCTGGACCCCGAGCGGCTCTGGGTCACCGTCTACGAAGAGGACGACGAAGCCAAAGAGCTGTGGCTGAAGAACACCGGCGTCCCGGCCGGGCGGATCCAGCGGATGGGCAAGGCGGACAACTACTGGTCCACCGGCCAGCCCGGCCCTGCCGGTCCCTGCTCCGAGATCTACTACGACCGCGGACCGGCTTATGGCGTCGAGGGCGGGCCCATCGCCGATGAGACCCGGTACGTCGAAATCTGGAACCTCGTGTTCATGCAGTACCAGATCGACAACGTCCGCTCCAAGGTGGACTTCGACATCACCGGCGAACTGCCGATGAAGAACATCGACACAGGCCTCGGCATGGAGCGCCTCGCGATGATCCTGCAGGGCGTCGAGAACATGTACGAGACGGACCAGGTCCGCCCCGTGATCGACAAGGCCGCCGCCCTCTCCGGCCGCGAATACACCTCCGCCGAGACTCCCGAGGACCCGCACCACACCGACGACGTCAGGATGCGCGTCGTCGCCGACCACATCCGCTCCGCCCTCATGCTGATCGCCGACGGCGTCACCCCGACGAACGAGGGCCGCGGCTACGTGCTGCGCCGCCTGATCCGCCGCGCCGTGCGCTCCATGCGCCTGCTCGGCGTCGAAAAGGCCTGCCTCCCCGATCTCCTGCCCGCGTCCCGGGACGCCATGAAGGGCGTCTACCCCATCGTGGAGACGGACTTCGACCGCATCAGCCGGATCGCCTACGCCGAAGAGAAGGCCTTCCTGCGCACCATCGCCTCGGGCACGGCGCGGCTCGAAGACGCCGTGAAGGAGTCCAAGGCCGCCGGCAATCCGCTCTCCGGCGCCGACGCCTTCGCCCTGCACGACACCTACGGCTTCCCGATTGACCTCACCCTCGAAATGGCGGAGGAGGCCGGGCTCAAGGTCGACGAGCCCGAATTCCGCAAGCTCATGCTCGAACAGCGCCACCGCGCGCAGGCGGACGCCAAGGGCAAGAAGGGCGCGCACGCCGATCTCAGCGCCTTCCAGGAACTGCTCACCGCCGGTGAGACTGTCTTCACCGGCTACACCGATCTCGCCGGTGAGTCCAAGGTCCGCGGGATCCTGTCCGGCGGCCGGAAGGTCGCCCAGGCATCCACCGGCGAGGAAATCGAGCTTGTTCTTGCCGAGACCCCGTTCTACGCCGAGGCCGGCGGCCAGTCGGCGGACACCGGGCTGATCACCGGCGAGGGCTTCGTCGTCGAGGTCCTGGACGTCCAGCGCCCCATCAAGGGCCTGAGCGTGCACAAGGCGATCGTCCGCGAAGGTGAGATCGGCGCCGACTCGCAGGTCCTGGCCGCCGTGGACGCCGAACGCCGCCACGCCGCCGAGCAGGCCCACACCGGCACGCACATCGTGCACGCGGCCCTGCACCAGATCCTCGGCCCGGAAGCCCTGCAGCGCGGATCGTTCAACAAGGCCGGCTACCTCCGCTTCGACTTCGCCTGGGGCGAGGGCCTCAGCGCCGCCACCCGGTCCGAGATCGAGGAAGTCTCCAACATCGCCATCCGCAACAACTTCCGGGTGGAAACGAAGGTCATGGGCCTCGCCCAGGCCAAGGCCCTCGGCGCCATGGCGCTCTTCGGCGAGAACTACGGCAACGAGGTCCGCGTCGTGGAGATCGACGGCGCCTGGTCCCGGGAGCTCTGCGGCGGCACCCACGTCGGGAACACGGCCCTGATCGGCAGCCTGTCCCTGCTCGGGGACCAGTCCGTCGGGTCCGGAAACCGCCGCGTGGAGGCCTTCGTCGGGATGGACGCCTTCCGGCACCTGGCCGCCGAGCGCGCCCTCGTGACCGAGCTGACCGAAATGCTCAAGGTCCCGTCCGGGCTCCTCGCAGACCGGATCGCCACCACGCTGACCAAGCTCAAGACGGCCGAGAAGGAACTCGAGCGGCTGCGCAAGGCCCAGCTCACGGCCGCCGCCGCGCAGCTCGTCGGGACCGCCCGGGACGCCGCCGGGATCACGGTCATCGCGCACGACGCCGGCCAGGTCAGCGGCGCGGATGACCTCCGCGGCCTCGCCCTGGACCTGCGGACGCGCCTCGGCTCCGAGCCCGCCGCCGTCGCCGTCGCCGGTGTCAGCAACGACCGTCCGGTGATCCTCATCGCCACCAACGAAGCCGCCCGGACAGCCGGCGTGAAGGCGGGCGCCCTCGTGCGGCTCGCCGCCGGAGTCCTCGGCGGCGGCGGCGGCGGCAAGGACGACGTCGCCCAGGGCGGCGGCACGGACGCCGCCCAGGTCGGCGCTGCCCTGGCCGCCGTCGTGGATGCCATCACCCGGCGATAACGGGAAACGACGTGACTGAAGCTGCTGAGCCCGGCGTCTACCCCCAGGGCGTGAAACTGGGGGTGGACGTCGGCACCGTCCGGGTCGGCGTGGCGGTTTGTGACCGCGACTCCATCCTGGCGACCCCGCTGCGGACCCTGGACCGGAACGCGAAGAAGAACACCGACGTGCGCATCCTGGCGGCCCTGGCCGTGGAGCTGGGTGCCGTGGAGATCTTCGTGGGCCTGCCGCGGACGATGAAGGGCGAGGAGCATGCTTCGGCCCGGATGGCAACGGACTACGCCACGTTGCTGGCCGGTATGCTCCGGGACAGCGGGTCCGGGGTGCCGGTGCGCCTCGTGGATGAGCGGCTGAGCACCGTGACGGCCCACCGCAATCTCCGCGAAGCTGGCATGAGCAGCCGGGATCACCGTAAAGTGGTTGATCAGGTTGCGGCCGCAGGTATCCTGCAGCACGCGATCGATATGCAAAAGGCCAGGGGAACGGAGATCGGAAGCCGCGTTTACGCGGAGTCCGCTCCGGGGCCGGCCGGTAACAGTGCCGACGAAGCGGCAGAACGCCAGCAGCACAACCGCGATCAGCACAACCGCGATCAGCACAACACGGAAGGCCACAGTGAGCCCGGTCAACAGTGACGACACCGCAGGTGTCGCTTCCGGCGGTGCCGACCGGCCGCTGACGCGCAAGGAGCTCAGGGCCCGGGAGAAGTTCCTGGCGACCCAGGGTCACAACCTGATCCCGCCGCAGGCTTTCGAGACCGGCGAACGCACGCCGACGGCGGCAGTGCCGGCGGCACCAGCCGAAGTCCGCCCAACAGAAACTCAGCCGGCGGAAACTCAGCCGGCGGAAACGCCGGAAGCCGTCCAGCCGGAAGTGCCGGCGGCTTCCGCGCCGCTCCCGCCGGCCGACACTCCGGAGCTGCCGGAGGCAGCCCCCACCGTCCATGAAGAGTCCGTCCAGGACGAGCCCGTCCAGGAAGCCGCTGTGCAGGAAGCCGCTGTGCAGGAAGCCGCTGTGCAGGAAGCCGCTGTGCAGGAGTTCGCGGGCGGGATCCCCCACGCGGACGGGCAGCATCATCCGCCGGTACCGGAGCACGGCTATGAAGCCCATCATGAGGCTGAATTCCACGACGGCTACGCTGCCCACCCGGATGATGAGGCCGGCCACGCCTACGGCGCCGCAGACCTGCACGCCGCAGCTAGGCACGCCGCAGACCTGCACGACACAGACGAAAACGACTATCCGGCCGGGCCCGGCCATGAACTGACAGGAGCCGCGAGCATCCGCACCGCCAAGGGCCCGTCCAAGAAGGTCCGGCGCCGCCGTCGTTTCCTGGCCCTGGTGCTGACGCTGACGGTGTTCGTGGTCGCGGTCGTCGTCGGCGCGCAGTTCCTCAAACCGCTCCTCGGAAGCGACACCGCCGCCGACTTCCCCGGACCGGGCACAGGCCAGGTGACGATCACCGTGCCTGAAGGCGCCGGTCCCAAGTCCGTCGCCACGGAACTCCAGGCCAAGAAGGTCGTCGCGAACGCCGATACCTTCCTCAAGGCCTTCACGGCCTCCGGCGGGGCGCTGAGCCCCGGTGACTTCACCATGCGCCTGGAGATGAAGAGCTCCGACGCCGTGGATGTGCTGCTGAACAAGGACAAGGGCAAGGTCATGTACTTCGCCCTGAGTGCCGGGTTGAGAATCAGCGAATCCCTGCAGGCAATTTCCGAGGGCACCGGGATCCCCGCGGCCCAGCTCAAGGCCCTCAGCGATGCGCCGGCACAGTTCGGCGTCCAGGCCAGGGCCAAGAACCTCGAGGGCTTCCTCGCCCCCGGCGAATTCCGCTTCCCGCTGGGCACCTCCGGCAAGGACATCCTGCAGAAGCTCGTGACCTCTACCCTGGACGAGCTCAAGGCACAGGGCGTCACGGATCCGGCCAAGCAGTACGACGCCATCACCGTCGCCAGCATCGTCCAGGCCGAAGGCGGCCAGGCGGAATACGGTGACGTCGCGGGGGCGATCTACAACCGGCTCAAGCCGGGCAACACAGAGACGAACGGGCTGATCCAGTCCGACGCCACGGTCACCTACGGGCTCGGCATCAGGAGCTTCCACATCGACGAGGTCCAGAAGGTCGACAAGTCCAACCCCTACAACACCTACGCCAACACCGGCCTGCCGGCCGGGCCGATCGGATCGCCCGGGAAGACGGCCATCGACGCCGCCGCGAAGCCCAAGGCCAACGACTACCTGTACTGGGTGACCATCAACCTCGACACCAAGGAGACGAAGTTCTCCAAGACGCTGGCGGAGCACAACACCTACGTGGCCAAGTACAACGACTGGTGCGCGGCAAACCCGGGACGCTGCGTATGACGCTGCGGGCTGCCGTACTCGGACACCCCATCGGCCATTCGAAGTCCCCGGCCCTGCACCGGGCCGCGTACGCCTACCTCGGCGTGGAGCTTGCCTACTCGGCCATTGACGTGACCGAGGAGCAGCTGCCGGACTTCATGGCCACCGTGCGGGACGAAGTACGGAAAGATGGAGGCTGGCGCGGATTGTCGGTGACCATGCCGCTGAAGTCCGCCATGGTCCGGGAAATGGACGAGGTCCGCGGTGTGGCGCGCACCCTGGGCGTCGTCAACACTGTCGCTTTTGAGCGCGGCGATTCCGGATCCGGCCCGTCCGGAGAAAACAGCGCCTCCACCCGCCTCATCGGGTACAACACCGACGTCGCCGGCATCGTCAACGCCCTCCGGCACGCGGGCGCGGCAGCCGCGCCCACCGCCGTCGTGCTGGGCGGCGGCGGGACGGCGGCCGCCGCCCTCGCTGCCCTGAAGGAGCTGGGCGCACCGGGCGCTGACGTGTTCGTGCGCGATGTCAGCCGCGCCGCCGAAGCCCGCGCCGCCGCCGCTGCCCTCGGGCTCCCCGTGCAGGTGCTCCCGATCGCCGCCGCGGCCGCCGCCGTCGCCGCGGCCGACGTCGTCATCTCCACCCTGCCGCCCCGCGCCGCCGACCGGCTTGCCGCCGAGGTGCAGCGGGAACTGCAGCGGGAATCCGCCCGCGGAACCGCCTCCGGACCGGCCCCCGGAAAACCGGGCGTGCTGCTGGATGTGGCCTACGATCCGTGGCCCAGCCGGATCGCCTCCGTCTGGCGGGACGCCGGCGGCAACGTTGTTCCCGGCCTGGAAATGCTGATCTACCAGGCGGTGGAACAGGTCCGCCACTTCACCGGCCTGGGCGGGGCGGTTCCGGCCGAAGTCACAGATGTGATGTGTGACGCAGTCGGGGCCCCTCGACGCATGGTGTAAGTGCCGGACATGGCAGGATGGAATTTATGTTGCGTTGGTTGACTGCCGGAGAATCCCATGGTCCGGCACTGGTCGGAATAATTGAAGGCGTGCCCGCCGGTGTCGAGCTCACCGGCGCCCTGATCGCGGAGGCGCTGGCCCGCCGGCGGCTCGGCTACGGCCGCGGCGCACGGATGAAATTTGAACAGGACGTGGTCACGATCCTCGGCGGCGTCCGCCACGGACTGACCCAGGGCGGCCCCGTTGCCATCCAGATCGGCAACACCGAATGGCCCAAGTGGGAGCAGATCATGTCTGCCGATCCCGTGGCCCCCGAAATCCTGGCCGACCAGGCGCGGAACGCCCCGCTGACCCGGCCCCGGCCCGGGCACGCCGATTTCACCGGCATGCAGAAGTACGGCTTCGACGAGGCCCGGCCCGTCCTGGAGCGTGCCAGCGCACGCGAGACCGCCACCCGGGTGGCGCTCGGCACCGTCGCCGCCGCGTTCCTGAAGCAGCTCGGCATCGAGCTCGTTTCCCACACCGTCTCCATCGCCAGCGTCGCCGTTCCGGAAGGCCGGCCGCTGCCGGTCCCTGACAACGTCCTGGCCCTCGACTCCGACCCGCTGCGCTGCTTCGACCGCGAGACCTCCGACGCCATGGTGGCCGAGGTCGACGTCGCGCACAAGGAAGGCGAAACCCTCGGCGGCGTCGTCGAGGTCCTCGCCTACGGCCTGCCGCCGGGACTGGGCAGCTACGTCCACTGGGACCGGCGCCTCGATTCGCGCCTGGCCGCGGCCCTGATGGGCATCCAGGCGATCAAGGGCGTGGAGGTCGGCGACGGCTTCCTCACCGCGGCCCGCCGCGGCTCCGCCGCGCATGACGAGATCGTCAAGGACGAAAGCGGCAGGATCATCCGCACCAGCAACCGCGCCGGCGGCATCGAAGGGGGCATGAGCATCGGCGACGTGCTGCGCGTCCGTGCGGCCATGAAGCCGATCGCCACCGTGCCCCGCGCCCTGAAGACCATCGACGTCAGCACGGGGGAGGCCGCCAAGGCCCACCACCAGCGCTCGGACGTCTGTGCCGTCCCCGCCGCCGGCGTCGTGGCCGAAGCCATGGTGGCCCTGGTCCTCGCCGAAGCGGTCACGGAAAAGTTCGGCGGCGATTCCGTGCAGGAAACCGCCCGCAACATCAAGGGTTACCTGGACAACATTCCGGCGTCCCTGGACTCGATCGGCCACTAGTGCCGGGCAGGAACAATCCCGGGACCGGTCGGCGCCCCGCCGGGACCAGTCGGCGCGCGCCCGCTACCGGACCGATCGTCCTGATCGGGCCGATGGCCGTGGGCAAGTCCGCGATAGGGCAGCAGCTCGCCCAGCACCTGGCGGCACCCTTCGTGGACACCGACGTCGCGATTGTCGCCAGCCATGGCACCATTGCGGACATCTTCGCGGGCCGGGGCGAGCACGCCTTCCGCGAGATCGAAGCGCGGACCGTGGCCGAGGCCATCGAAGCGGCGGAAGGCAGCAATACCGTGATCTCGCTCGGCGGCGGGGCCGTGCTGGACTCCGGCACGCAGCAGTTGCTCGGCCGCTGCACCGTGGTCTATCTGGAATGCGACGCGGACACCGTCTCCGAACGCATCGCCAAGAACTCCGGCCGTCCGCTGTTGGCCGGCGACGCCATGGGGCGCTGGCGGACGCTCTTCGCCACCCGGCAGCCGGTGTACGAACGGCTCGCCGACCTGGTTCTCGATGTCCGGCGCGGATCCGTGCCGGACCTGGCTCACCGGCTGGAAGATGCGCTGGAGGAGTATGCCGCCGCGAAGACCGCGGCGGGGCGCACGCCAGCGGCGACAAAGGAAGTTGAAAAGTGAGTACCGAATCAACCGTCATCAAGGTCACCGGGCAGACCCCCGGTGAGAACTACGACGTCGTCGTGGGCCGCGGACTGCTGGCAGGCCTGCCCGCGCTGCTGGGCGAGCGCGTCAAGCGCGTCCTCGTCATCCACCCGCGTGCGCTCCGGCTCACCGGCGACACCGTCCGTGAGGAGCTGGCCGCGGCCGGCTTCACCGCGCTCACCGCCGAGATCCCGGACGCCGAAGAAGGCAAGCACATCGAGGTGGCGTCCTTCTGCTGGCAGGTGCTGGGACAAAACGACTTCACCCGCTCGGACGCCGTCGTCGCCGTGGGCGGCGGAGCCGTGACCGACCTCGCCGGCTTCGTCGCGGCGACCTGGCTGCGCGGCGTCAAGGTCATCCACCTGCCCACGAGCCTGCTTGGCATGGTGGACGCCGCCGTCGGCGGCAAGACCGGTATCAACACCGCCGAAGGCAAAAATCTCGTCGGGGCCTTCCACCCGCCCGCCGGCGTCCTGGTGGACCTGGACACGCTGGACACGCTGCCGAAGAACGAGATCATCTCCGGCATGGCCGAGGTCATCAAGTGCGGCTTCATCGCCGATCCGGCCATCCTCGAACTGGTCGAAAAGGATCCCGCGGCCGTGTCCGATCCCCGTTCCGTCGTGCTGCGGGAACTGATCGAGCGCGCCATCTCCGTCAAGGCCAAGGTCGTCTCCGAGGACCTCAAGGAAGCCGGCCAGCGCGAGATCCTCAACTACGGCCACACGCTGGGGCACGCCATCGAGCTCGCCGAGCGCTACTCCTGGCGCCACGGCGCCGCCGTCTCGGTCGGCATGATGTTCGCCGCGGAACTGTCCCGCAGCGTCGGGCGCCTCAGCGACGCCGACGCCGACCGGCACCGCAGCATCCTGGAGAGCCTGGGGCTTCCCGTCACCTACCGGCGGGACCGCTGGCAGGCCCTGCTGGACGGCATGCGCCGGGACAAGAAGTCACGCGGTGACCTGCTGCGCTTCGTGGTGCTCGACGGCGTCGGGCGCCCCGGTATCCTCGACGTCCCGGACACCTCCCTGCTGTTCGCGGCGTACCAGGAGATAGCCTCCTGATGGCCACCGTCACAGGCGGGACCAGCGATTGGCCTGATGCCGGGTTCCCCGGGATCAAGGTCAACCCGGACAGCCTGATGCCGCAGATCGTCAACGAGGAGGCCTGCGCCGCGGCGCTGGAAGCCTCGACGGATCCGGCGGACCTGATCTTCGTGCGCCTCGTCCAGGGCCACGCGGCGGAAGCCGCGGAACTGCTGGCCGAGGCCCGGTACACCAACCCCGGTTCGCTCCGGCTGCGGATCTTCGAGGCGGACGTGCTGCGGGTCTCCAACCGGTTCGACCGCGCCGTGGAGCTGTTCCGGCAACTGCTGGCCGAGACGCGCGGCACCCCGGACGAGGCGTCAATCCGCCAGCAGCTGGGCCGGTCCTACTTTGCCGGCGGCAACCTCGCGGCCGCCGTCGAATCCTTCGCCAAGGCCCTCGATCTCCGGGTGGCCGGCTCCGCCGACGCGGCGCTGATCTACGCCTCCACGGTGGCGCTGCAGCGCGCCAGGGACGTGCTGGACCGGGCTTCCTAAGCGGAAGCCCGGGCCCCGTCAGGCAGCGGTCCGCCGGAACCGGTAGAGTAGGTCTTGGATTTTTGATAAATAGGCGCTGGCGGGCCGCATGGCATGCCTGCCTGGCATAAACGGCTGGCAGCTAGAACCCGTCAGAAAAGAAACCAGAGGATACAGTGGCAACCACTAACGACATCAAGAACGGAACCGTCCTCAAGCTTGAGGGCCAGCTCTGGAACATCATTGAGTTCCAGCACGTCAAGCCCGGCAAGGGCGGCGCGTTTGTGCGCACCAAGATGCGCAACGTGATGTCCGGCAAGGTCGTCGACAAGACCTTCAACGCCGGACTCAAGATCGAGACCGCCACGGTTGACCGCCGCGACTACCAGTACCTGTACCAGGACGGCGCGGACTTCGTGTTCATGGACACACAGGACTTCGACCAGCTCACCGTTCCCGGTCCCACCGTCGGTGACGCCACCAACTTCATGCTCGAAAACCAGATGGTCAACATCGCCATCCACGAGGGCAACCCGCTCTACATCGAGCTGCCGCCGAGCGTCGTGCTCGAGATCACCTACACGGAGCCGGGCCTGCAGGGCGACCGCTCCTCGGCCGGCACCAAGCCCGCCACGCTCGAGACCGGCTACGAGATCCAGGTTCCCCTGTTCGTCGAGAACAACACCAAGGTCAAGGTCGACACCCGCGACGGCAGCTACCTTGGCAGGGTCAACGACTAGTGAGTGCACGCGGTAAGGCCCGTAACCGGGCCCTGGATGTTCTCTTCGAGGCGGAGCAGCGTTCCGTCCCGGCGTTCGACGTGTTGCGGTCCCGCCGCGAGCAGACGGACCAGATCGTCAACCCCTACACCCTCGAAATCGTCGAGGGCGTGGTGTCCCACCAGGTGGCCATCGACGAGTTCCTCGAAACGTACTCGCAGGGCTGGACCCTCGAGCGCATGCCGTCGGTGGACCGGATCATCCTCCGGATCGGCACCTGGGAACTGCTCTACAACGACGACGTCCCGGACGGTGTCGCCGTCAGCGAGGCCGTGGCCCTGGCCAAGACGCTCTCCACGGACGAGTCGCCGTCGTTCATCAACGGCCTGCTGGGCCGCCTGCAGCAGCTGAAGCCTTCACTGCTCGCCTGAATCAGGCAAGAGGAAACCCCGTCCGGCGCACCCCGGACGGGGTTCTTTTTTGTCCGGAGCTCCCTTGCCCGGTCCATTCCGCTAGCGGAGGACGGCGGCGCGGAGGGCGACGACGTCGGCCAGCTGCCGCTGTTCCTCGAGCTGGTGTGCCGGCACGTCCCGGCCGCTGAGGATCCGCTGCCGGGTAAAGGCAAGGTGGGTGGCGGCGTGCAGGAAGGCCTTCATCTGCGGACCCCGGCCGATGGACGTGGCCCAGCGCAGGGCCGCACGCCGGCCGGCCCCGGTGGACAGCATCTCCACCTCCGCGGACGTGAACCAGCCGGCCGCCGCGTATTCCTTGGGCCGCTGGCGGGTGAGCCTCCGCTCCGCCACCCGCAGCAGCACAATGACCACGACCGCCAGCAGGAAGATCGGCACCTGGACCAGGATGTACTGGGCCAGGAAGTCCTGTCCCATGCTGTTCCACCCGCTGTGCAGCAGCATCGCGGGGATCAGCCCCACGGCGAACGCGGCCACGGACAGCCCGGTGTGCCAGCGCCGCGCGGCGAAGCCCATGATGAGGCCGGTGGTCCCGGTGAAGATGGCGTGGGCGAAGGGCGACATGACACCGCGCAGGAAGAGGACCACCGCGAGATCGGTGCCGGGGTCGGACGATTCGGCGATGGCCCGGCCGAAGTACAGGATGTTCTCGGTGAACGCGAAGCCGCCGGCGATCGTGAAGGCAAACACGACGCCGTCGACCGGGCCGTCGAAGTGCCTGCGGGCGAAGAGCAGGAGCAGCAGCAGGCCCAGCGACTTGGCGAACTCCTCGACCACCGGCGCCTGTACGGTGGCAGCGAAGGTCCGGTAGTCCAGGCCGGACGCCGGGCCGGCGGCGAGCGAGAAGTACGGCTCGATCAGCAGGGTGACCGAGATGGAGACCAGGGCGCCCCAGACGAAGGCGAAGAGCAGCAGCCGTTTGGGCTCGGGCTCCCAGCGGTCGATCACGCGCACGGCGAGCAGGACCGCGCCCAGCGGCAGCAGCGACGCGACAAAGCCGATGACGAAGCCCGCGATACCGGTGTTGCCGAGGACAAAGGGCAGGACCGCGAACAGGCTCAGGAAGCCGAGTATCCCGCCGCCCGCAACCAGCCCCACCGCGCCGGTGGAGCGGCGGCTGCTGCTCGCGGCCGGAACGGCGGGAGGCAGGCCGGCCCGGAGCTGGCCTGCGTAGTTCGCCGGTGCCGGCCGGTAATGCTGTTCCGGGACGTGCCCCATCCAGCTGGGGTTGGCCTGTTGCGGCAACGGCGGGTGGCCACCGGACCGCGGATCGTGGCTCGTCATGCACAAGAGCCTAGCCGGACGTTCCGCGGTATCGGAGGTGAGACTTCCAAACGTGCTGGTGGGGTCTGGGCGTATGGCCAGACTCGAGACGAGGTCCTGGTCAACGCCCGTGATGCCCGTGACGCCAGGAGCGTTTCGGGCCGCAAAACCGACGTGTCGCCGCTGCCGCCTGGGTGGCCGGTCTGGGCGCCCACGGCGGCCCTCCTTCGTGCCCCCGCCGATCCGTGAGCTGCGGGACCTAACCCGGCGAGGACCTACTATTCCGCCAAGTACCGGCGCGTCACTGCCCGGCGGGGACCGTCCAAGGCACTCGTCGCCGTCGAACACGCCATGCTCACCGCAGCCTGGCATATGCTCACCCCGGGCGAACCCAGCCGGGACCCCGGAGCCGGCTACTCATCCGGCAGGCACCGGCGAAAACCAAAGCCCGCGCGATCGGACAGTTCGAATCCCTGGGCTACCAGGTGACTCTCAAGCCTCTGCAACAGAAAGGATAACGACAGCTAAAACGCCAACCCCCCGATACATCGTTGATGAGAGTCCCCGTCATCGAGACACTGTCACCGCAATTTTCGCGTCAGGCGTTGTCCGAGGCCGTGAGAACAGGCATTCCGGGATGGGGTCCTCGAGGGGCGTGGGCCGGCCCGGGTCGTCCGTGTCTGCGGCCGGGATTTGGTGCCAGTCCGTGAATGAGTGCCAGTCCGGGAAGGGGTCCGGGGGCAGTTCCGGTCCCGGGTCTGCGGGCAGGCATTGGTCCGGGCCTGTGTCCGTGGTCTGGAGGTGGTGTGGCCAGTGGGGTGGTTCCCAGTCCTGGTGCTCGCTGGGGTAGTGCCGTCTTGACGGAGAGGTCCATCCTGGTGGGTTGTCCTTGCTGGCGCCGGTTGGTTTCCAGGAGGAGTTGTGTTTAAGGCGGTGGTGCCTGGGGCAGGGCTGGCCCAGGTTGGAGATGCCGGTGTTGCCGCCGTCGGCCCAGGCCAGGAGGTGGTCTGCTTCGTTGTCCAGGGAGTGGTTGCTGCAGCCGGGGAA
>NZ_JAGPOT010000043.1 GCF_018224015.1 Pseudarthrobacter albicanus | reverse complement strand
AATCCCGGGCCCCGGCCTCTCATTCCCAGGCCGTCAGCGGGCCGCCCAAAGCTCCGAAGAGCGGCCCGGAAGCCGTATCCCATCTCCGGATTGCCCCTTGTTCAGCGCTCTCCTAGGGCCCGCGCCGTTGCTGGTGTCTCAGCCTTTTGGCTGACGGTGCTGGCCCGATGGGGGAGGCCGCGGCAGACTAACGCCCGATGCCCGAACGGTCCGGAGCGGAAAAGATGGATTTGAACCCGGGTCTTGAACCCGGGGCAAGCCCAAGAACCGCATTCCGAGGAGAACCTGTGAAGAAGTCCAACAAGACCGCCGCCGCTGCTGCCGGAGCATTGCTCCTGACCGGAGGGCTGACTGTTGCCGCCAACGCCGGAGCCAACGCGGGCGCGTCTGTGACGGCCGTTCCCGCCGTCGATATCCAGCCGGCCCCGGAGAGTGTGGTGGCCCAGAACCGGATCAGCGTCGGCGCCTCCGCAGCTGCCGTCAACGCTGCCCTGGCCAAATGCCAGGCCGACAAGCTGCCGTTCGTGACGGTGGCGCTGGTGGACCGCTTCGGAACCGTCCAGGCACTCCTCCGCGGGGACAACGCGGCGGAGCACACCATCGAAGCCGCCCGGCAGAAGGCTTACACGGCCGCCGCCTTCGGAACGCCCACCAGCGAGCTGGCCAAGCGAATCAACGGGAACGGGCCCAGCATCGCCGACCTGCCCGGCACGCTGTTCCTGGCCGGCGGTGTTCCGCTCAAGGTCAACGGCGTGTCGGTGGCCGGGATCGGCGTGGGCGGCGCCCCGGACGGCACGCTCGACGAAGCCTGTGCAACGGAAGGTGCCCAAGCCATCGCCGGAACTGCTAAGTAGGCTCTGGTTCATGAGGCGGTTCAGGACGTGGCGCACGGCATCCCGTCGGCACTACCGGATACGCGAATTGGGTGCAGTCCTGTGCCTCGCCGCCGCACTGGCGGCGATACTTGCCGGCTGCAGCCCGGAAACCGAACAGCCAATGCGGCTGGAGACTCCGCCGTCGCAGGTCCAGGTGACTCCGGACGCGGCAACGAGCGGCCCCGGCGCACAATCGGCGGCATCGACGCCATCACCAGCGGCCGTCACTACCCATCCAGCCTTGTCCCCGGAGGCCCAGGCGGACTTTGACCAGCGGCTGATCCGGGCTGCGAAAGCCAATTTGCTGCCCCAGGTCGCGGAGCTGGTCCAGGCCGGCGGCGACGTCAACGCCAAGGATTCCATCCAGGACTCGGCGTTCCTTTACGCCGGGGCGGAGGGCTTCAACGAGATTCTGCAGTTGACGCTCGCGAACGGAGCAGATGTTGCCAGTACCAACCGTTTCGGCGGCACGGCCTTGATTCCCGCGAGCGAACACGGCCACGTGGAAACGGTCCGGATCCTCATTGCCGCCGGTGTTCCCGTGAACCATGTCAACAACCTGGGCTGGACGGCCATGCAGGAAGCCATCCTCCTCAACAACGGCGGACCCAGGCAGCAGGACGTGGTGCGGCAACTCCTGGATGCCCGCGCCGACCCCAACATCAGGGACCCACAAGGCCGCACGGCCCTGGAGAATGCCGAGCGGCTGGGCTTCGCCGAGATTGCGGAGCTGATCCGGCAGCGGGGCTAACCCGGAGTCGCGCCGGGTCTCCCCAGGTTTGGCGGCCACCCTTGGGTTGATCCCCGTGAACTCGCCGTGGAGCACCGCCAAAGAAGGGGAATTTCAGCGCCCGCCCCATTGCGCTAGACGGCTTCGAGCACGCTGACGTAGTTGGCGATGCCGACGCCGCCCATGTTCTGCACCGCGGCCCGGCGCGGGCTTTTCAGCTGCATCGCGCCGGCGGTGCCGGTGAGCTGCATGGCGGCGATGACGTGCTGGGACACGCCGGTGGCGCCCACGGGGTGGCCCTTGGCCTTGAGCCCGCCGGAGACGTTGACGGGCAGCTTGCCGTCCTTGAAGACCCAGCCTTCCGCCAGGGCGCGGGATCCCTGGCCCGGTTCGGTCAGGCCCATGGCCTCGTACATGAGCAGTTCGGCGATCGTGAAGCAGTCGTGCACCTCCGCGAAGTCCAGGTCCCCGAGTTCGACGCCGGCCATGCCCAGGGCGCGCTGCCAGGACACCCGGGTGGCGGCGAACGCGGTGGGGTCCCGGCGTTCGGCGGGGAAGAAGTCGTTGGCGTGGCCGAAGCCGGCGAGCCGGACCGGGGCGGTGGCGCCCGCCGTCGGTGAGGTGCTCAGCACGACGGCGGCGGCGCCGTCGGACACGGGGGAGCAGTCGGTGCGGCGCAGCGGGTCGGCCACCATCGGGTTCTTGTCCGAGACGGTGCGGCAGAATTCCTCGCCGAGGTCCTTGCGGAGCTGGGCGTACGGGTTGTCGACGCCGTTGCGGTGGTTCTTCGCCGCGATCGTGCCGAGCACGTCGGAAATCGGGCCGTAGCGCTTCTCGTAATGCTTCGCGACGTCGGCGAACAGGCCGGTGAAGCCGGTGGTGGAGGCCTTGCCGGCCATGTCGTAGTCCGCGCCGAGCAGCGCGGCACCCACGACGTCGGCGCCGGCCTGGGTCATCTTCTCGGCGCCGATCACCAGGACGGTCTTCGCGGTGCCGGCCAGCAGCGACTTGGTGCCCTGCTGGAACGCGGCGGACCCCGAGGCGCAGGCGTTCTCGACCCGGGTGGCCGGGACGTTGGCGAGCTGGTCCGAGACCTGGAGCGCCAGCGAGGACGGGAAGGCCAGCGGCATCATGCCGGAGTTGAACTGGCCCAGGTAGATCTCGTCAATCTGGCCCGGGTCGATCCCGGCGTTGCCGATCGCCTCGGTGGCGACCTGGACGATCAGCGACTCGAGGGTCTCGTCGGTGAGCTTGCCGAAGCGGCTGTGGCCCCAGCCGGTGAGCAGGACGTCCTTGCCGAACTGTTTCTTCAGGCTCATGCTGTGGCTCCTTCGAGGGTGGTTTCTTCCAGTGCAGGGGCAGCGAGATCAGGTGCGACGTCGAACTCCGCCCCGGTCTTTTCGCGGAGCTCCGCCACGGTGACGCCCGGCGCGAGCCGCGTGAGCGTGAGCTGCCGGCCGTCGCCTGTGTTTTGTTCGTGCCTCACAAGGTCAAACACGGCGAGGTCGCTGATGATCCGGTCCACGCAGCTCAGGCCGGTGAGCGGCAGGGTGCATTCCGGGACGATCTTGGCGGTGCCGTCCTTGGCGTTGTGCTCGGTCAGGACCACCACGCGCGGGGTGCCGGCCACGAGATCCATGGCCCCGCCCATGCCCTTGACCATCTTGCCGGGGATGGTCCAGTTGGCGAGGTCGCCGGCGCCGGAGACCTGCATGGCGCCCAGGATGGCGACCTTCACGTGGCCGCCGCGGATCATCCCGAAGGAGGTGGCGGAGTCGAAGAGGCTCCCGCCGGGCAGGACCGTGACGGTCTGCTTGCCGGCGTTGATGAGGTCCGCGTCCTCTTCGCCCTCGTACGGGAACGGGCCCATGCCGAGCAGGCCGTTCTCGCTCTGCAGGACGACGCGGACGCCCGCGGGCAGGTTGTTGGCGACCAGCGTGGGGATGCCGATGCCAAGGTTGACGTAGTCGCCGTCGTTCAGTTCTTCGGCCGCAATGGCAGCCATTTCATTCCGGGTCCAGGCCATGGTGTTTCTCCTCAGAAGTCTTCAGGGGTGCGGTTCAGGGGGAGCCGGGTCAGGCGGGTACGACGGCGGGGGCTGCTTCGGCGGCCCCGGCTGGAGCCGACTCGGCGCGCGGGCGGACCGTGCGCTGTTCGATGTCCTTGACCCGGCCGCTGGCCTGCACGAGGCGCTGGACGTACACGCCGGGGGTGACGATGTGGTTGGGGTCCAGCGCGCCGGGCTCGACGATCACCTCGGCCTCCGCGACGGTCACCGCGCCTGCCGTGGCCACGACCGGGTTGAAGTTCCGCGCGGTGTAGCGGTAGATGAGGTTGCCGTCGGTGTCGGCGGTGTGCGCGTGGACCAGCGCGACGTCGGCCCTGATGGCGCGCTCCTGCACATAGGTTTCGCCGTCGAACTCGGCCAGCGGCTTGCCTTCGGCGACGAGGGTGCCCACGCCGGTCTTCGTGTAGAAGGCCGGGATGCCGGCGCCGCCGGCGCGGAGGCGCTCGGCGAGGGTGCCCTGCGGGGTGAACTCCACCTCCAGCTTGCCGGCGAGGTACTGCTCGGCGAAGAGCCTGTTCTCGCCCACATAGGAGGCGATGACCTTGGCCACCTGGCTGGCCTCAATCAGCACGCCGAGGCCCTTGCCGTCCACGCCCATGTTGTTCGACACCACCGTGAGGTTCCTGACGCCGGAATCGCGCACGGCCTCGATCAGGTCCGCCGGGATGCCGCTGAGGCCAAAGCCGCCGACGGCCAGCGTCATGCCGTCCCGCAGCACGTCCTGCAGAGCCGCGGCTGCCCCGGATTTCACCTTTGACATTGCTTCTCCTCATTGAGCTCGCACAGTGATCCACGTTGTGGACTGTTCCTCTGGGGTTGGAGCCTACGGTGCCCAAAAGGGGACTATCAACGGATGATTGGGGCTCTAGAAGGTGACGTTTTACAGTGTGGACGCTAGGCTTGCGGGTATCCACATTGTGGATACTTTGAGGGTTTCGGCAGGAAAAATTACGGAAAGAAGTCGGCAGACGATGAATTCATCACCGGTCAATCCGGTCCAGGGTGCCCAGGTGGTCAGCCGTGTCGCAGCCCTGCTGCGGATCGTGGGCCGGAAGCCGGCCGGCTCCCCGCTCGTGGAGCTGGTCCGCGAATCGGGTTTCACCCGCCCCACCGTGCACCGGCTGCTCAGTTCGCTGGCGGCCGAGGGCCTGCTTGACCAGGACCCGAACAGCGGCAACTGGGTGCTGGGGCCGGAGATCCTGCTCATGGGGTCCGTGGCCTCGGCCCGCTTCCCGCTCGAGGACATCGCGCGGCCCGGCCTGCGCCGGCTGGCCGAGGAGACCGGCGAGAGTGCCTTCTTCTCCATCCGCCGCGGGTCCGAGACGGTGTGCCTGCTCCGGGAGGAGGGAAGTTTTCCTGTGCGCTCCTTCGTGCTGCACGAAGGTGTCCGGTTTCCCCTGGGTGTCGCCTCGGCCGGGACCGCCATCATGGCCTTCCTGCCGGAGAACGAACAGGAAGAACTGCTGGCCGGATGGGCCGCGCACGCCGGAAATTTCGCGGCAGGCCACACCGAGGCGCTGGTCCGCAAGAACCTGGCCCTGACGCAGCAGGCCGGGTATTCGGTCAATCCCGGCCTCGTGCTGGAAGGCAGCTGGGGAATGGGCGCGGCGGTCTTCGACCAGCGCGGCCGTCCCGCCTGGGCGCTGTCCCTCACCGGCATCGAGCCGCGTTTCCGGGCGGACCGGCGGCCGCTCCTGGGCCGCCTGCTGATGGACGAGGCCCACCGGATTTCGATGCTGCTGCAGGGCACCAGCCAGGGCAGCAGCCCGGGCGCCCGGTAGGGAAGCCAACCGGGGCAGAGGCCCCGGGCCGCGGCAATTTGCCGGGAATCTCGACAAACCCTGTGCTGCGGGAGCACCATGAGAACTGCATTGTCACCGCATCGCTAACGCCCGGCAGCGGGCGCGTTTCCGGCGGCTTCCTGCCCACCGGTCCTGGGTGGTTGAGGGGAGCGTTGCCTGGCGGACGCCCACCGCTCCGGCCCCGGACGCCGTCGTGGTCGACGGCGTCCGCGAAAATCACCAGGCCGGTTCCCGGCCGTTCCCGCCAGATTCATAAGGAGTGAGTCGATTGACTCCTCATGCCGAAACCCATCGAAAGCGGCGCCTTTTTCGCGTTCTGCTTGCATCCCTCACCGCCCTGTTGATGCCGCTGGCCGTCAGCGGCACCGCCTTCGCAGAAGGCAAATCAGACGGCGGTAATTCATCATCGAGGACCTGGACCGTCCAGGTCGGTTCCGAATCCTCGGACCAGGCCATCCAGGGGATGGCCTTCCTGCCCGAAAACGTCTACGTCAACGCCGGGGACAAGGTCACCTGGAAGGCGAACTCGGCGGAAATCCATACGGTCACGTTCCTGGCCGACGGCCAGTCGCTGGAGTCCACGCAGCCGTTCAATCCCACGGATCCGCAGGGCATCCTCAAGCAGGGCGGAGGGGACTACGACGGACATTCCTATTACAACTCCGGCGTCATGTCGAACGTGTCCAACAGCGGCTTCACGGAAGCGAAGAAGTACACCCTGAAGTTCCCTGACGCGGGCGAGTTCACGTACTACTGCCTCGTGCACGGGATGGCCATGAAGGGGACGGTCCATGTCCGGGCCGCCGGAACGGATTACCCGTATTCCCAGTCGCAGTATGACCGCCAGGCCAAGAAGCAGGAACGCGACATCCTGCGCGACGGGCACAAGTCTTGGGATGTGGCCCGCGACCAGGCCGACAAGCACACCGTCATCGCAGGGACGGACAACGGAATCTCGATGGTCATGCGGTTCGTACACCAGGAGATCGTGGTCCGGGTGGGCGAGAGCGTGACCTTCGTGAACAACGGCATGGGAGCCCCGCATACCGTCACCTTCGGCACCGAGCCGGCCGACCCGTTCGCGGCCCTGGGTGTCCCCGACAACTTCACCGGCGGTGACCTCAGCTCCGGGATCATACCGCTGCACACCAGTTACACCGTGAAGTTCAACAAAGCGGGGGAGTTCGATTACATCTGCGCCCTCCACGACTTCATGGGCATGAAGGGCACGGTGAAAGTCAGGGACTGAGGTCCGCTCCTGCGGGCGCATGTGCGGTCCCGGGGCACTTTGGCACGGACACGCCGGGCGTTAGGGCCCGGAGAGCGTAAATCTGTCTGAAAGTGCCCCGGGATGGAGCCCCGCGGTTTCCGGGAACCGGCTCAGAGCCCGGTCCTGGCCTCCTCCGGGCCCTGGTGCTTCCACCAGGTATCCGTGATGGTGACCGGCACGGTGCGCTTGTGGCGGGTCCGGAGGTATTTCTCCTCGATCCGTTCAGCGATTCCGTCCGGGACCTCGCGTCCCTCAAGGTAGTCGTCGATCTGGTCGTACGTGAGGCCGAGCTCGTCCTCGTCGGTGCGGCCGGGCTTGCCGTCGAGCAGGTCCGCCGTGGGCACCTTGGCCCAGATCCGGTCCGGGGCGCCCAGGTGGGCCAGCAGGGCGCGGTTCTGGCGCTTGTTGAGCCCGAACAGCGGGAGCACGTCCGCGCCGCCGTCGCCGAACTTGGTGAAGAAGCCCGTCACCGACTCGGCCCCGTGGTCCGTGCCGATCACGAGGTAGTTGTGTTCGCCGGCCAGCGCGTACTGCGCGACCATCCGGGAGCGGGCCTTCATGTTGCCCTTGGTGAAATCGGACACGGCCTCGCCGGTGGTCTTCTCGAACTCGGTCTCGAAGCCGTCCACGGCCGGGGCGATGTTGAAGGTCCACTCGGTCCTGGCACCGATGAAGTCCAGCGCAGCCTGGGCATCGTCCTCGTCGTGCTGGACACCGTGGGGGAGCCGGACCGCGACGAAACTCGCGTCCACGCCCTCGGCTTCCAGTTCCTCGGCCGCCAGCTGCGCCAGGCGTCCGGCCAGCGAGGAGTCCAGACCGCCCGAGATGCCCAGGATGAAGCCCCTGGTGTGGGTGGCCTTGAGGTATTCCTTCAGGAACGTGACGCGTCTGCGCACCTCCCCGGCGGGGTCGATCCTTGGCAGCACGCCCATTTCCTCGATGATTTTCGCCTGGAGTTCACGCATGCCTCAAAGCCTAGCCAGCGGTGTCAACCGGGCCCAACTGTTGCGGCCGGCGCTGCGCATCCGGGCGGGCGCTGCCCGGATTCCCGTCGCGCCCGGAAATTCCCGTAGCGCCGGTCCAAAAGCGCAGCGAAAACTCCTGCCGCCGGAGCCCGTACCGGCGTAGCGTGGGGCCATGGAGAAGACCGGATGCGCGGTGGTCGGCGGCGGCCCGGCCGGGATGATGCTCGGCCTGCTGCTGGCCCGGGCCGGGGTGCAGGTGACAGTACTGGAGAAGCATGCGGACTTCTTCCGGGACTTCCGCGGCGACACCGTCCACGCCTCCACGATCCGGCTGATCGACGAACTGGGCCTGGGCGAGGAGTTCCGCCGGCTGCCGCAGAGCCGCCTGAGCAACGTGGCGTTCCCGGTTCCCGGCGGCCCGCCCGTGACGATGGGCAACTTTGATTCGCTGCCCGCACCGTACAACTATGTGGCCCTGATGCCGCAGTGGGACTTCCTGAACTTCCTCGCCGACGCCGCCGCCCGGGAGCCTTCCTTCAGCCTGCGGATGAGACACACCGCCACCGCGCTCCTCCGGAACGGCGGCCGGGTCACCGGGGTGCGCTACCGGAAGGCCGACGGCACCGAGGGCGAGCTGCAGGCGGATCTCGTCATTGCCACCGACGGACGCCATTCCGCCCTGCGCCGCGCGGCAGGACTGGCACCGAAGGAGTATCCCGTACCGTTCGACGCCTGGTGGTTCCGGCTGCCGCGGCACGCCTCCGAGCGCGGCGCGGTGGCCGGCATCGTGCCGGCGTTCGGGCGTGGCGAGGCGCTGGTGGCATTGTTCCGCACCGACTATTTCCAGATGGGCTACCTCGGGCCGAAGGGTGCGGATGCCCGGATCCGGGCCGAGGGCATCGAAGGATTCCGACGCCGGATCGCGGGTTTGCGTCCGGACCTCGCCGACCGGGTGGACGCCATCGGCTCGCTGGAGGACCTGCACTGGCTCGACGTCCGGCTGGACCGGCTGCACGAATGGCACATCAACGGGCTGCTCTGCATCGGCGACGCCGCGCACGCCATGTCTCCCGCCGGCGGGGTGGGGATCAATCTCGCCATCCAGGACGCGGTGGCCGCCGCGGACTGCCTGGCCCCCGCCCTCCTGCGTGGCCGGGTGCCCCGCGCGGAACTGGCCAGGGTGCAACGACGGCGGCGGATGCCCACCGTCGTCGTCCAGACCGCCCAGCGGGTCATGCACCGCCTGCTGTTCGAACCGATCATGTCCGGAAAACGGTCCGGCGCCCCCGCGGTGCTGCTGTTCATCGCGCGGCGTATCCCGGGGGTGGGTAGGGTGGTTCCGCGGTTCATGGCCTTCGGGCCGCGGCCTGAACACGCGCCCGCCTTCGCCCGGCGCGCGCCGCAGCGTTCGTAGCGCGGCGCTCAAGGGGCTCGCAGCTTCGTGTTCCGGGAATCCGGCCGCGGGCCGAGCCACTAAACTGGGTCCCATGACTGCCAACAGTGACCCTGCAGCCGACGCTGCTGCCGCCCGTGCCCGCCTGCTGGAACTGATCAAGGAACTGGCGGTCGTCCGGGGCAAGGTCATCCTTTCCAGCGGCGCGGAGGCCGACTACTACATCGACCTGCGCCGCATCACCCTGCATCATGAGGCGTCCAAGCTGGTCGGCCAGGTCATGCTCGCGCTGATGGACGACGCCGGGATCGACTTCGAGTGCGCCGGCGGACTCACCATGGGGGCAGACCCGGTGGGCACCGCCGTGATGCACGCCGCCGTCGACGCCGGACGCCCCGTGGACGCCTTCGTCGTGAGGAAGGCGCAGAAGTCCTACGGCATGGGCCGCCAGGTTGAAGGCCCCTCCGTCGACGGCCGCAAGGTGCTGGTCCTGGAGGACACCTCCACCACGGGCGGTTCCGCGCTGACCGCCGTCGAGGGCGTCCGCAAGGCCGGCGGCAACGTGGTGGCCGTGGCCGTGATCGTGGACCGCGCCACCGGAGCCAAGGAAAAGATCGAAGCGGAGGCCGGCGTCCCCTACCTCTTCGCCTTCGGCAAGGACGAACTGGGCCTCGACTAAGCCGTTTCCGGCGGCCCGGCGGCATGGCTGCGGGCGTGTTGCTGATCCGTGATCTGCAGTCGCTACGGTAGAGGTGTGCCGCACGAGACGGAAGCTGACGATCAGCGCGGGCCCGGTTCCGCCGAGGGCCGCCTGCTGCGGCGCGCCGTCGAACTCAAGAGGGTCTCGCGTCGGAGCTTCCTGATCGGGTCGGGGTCCGCCTCGCTGCTGGCGGCGGACATGATCTTCACCAGGAGGGTGCAGGCCGCTCGCCGGGTGAACAGGATCCTGGCGGTGCCGGACGACGTCGCCGAACGCTACTTCCCGAACGCGAGCTGGTTCCTGTTTCCCGGCTACAAGACGAGCTGGGAGGAGGCGCTGTGGATCCTCAACGCGCTCCGTGGTTCCCTGAACAAGCGGGGCCAGCTGGCCGCCGTCGGGTATTCCAACCTGGGGCTGGACATCGACAAGATCGTGATCGCCGTGATCGAGCACGTCCGCGCGCACAAGCTCAGCACGCTCTACTTCTACGGCCACAGCTTCGGCGGCATGGTGGCAACCCAGGTGGCCGCCCGGCTCCGTGAACTGCACGGCGTGGAAGTGGCGTTCATCCTGCTCGACTCCAGCCCGTTCAGCAGATCCGACGTGCTGGACCAGAGCTGGTTCGAGGGCGTGGTGTTCCTCTACGAGAGCGGATTCCGCTTCCCCACCGTGCTGCGCGGCGGCTACGAACTCGGCGAACGGATGCTCCACAAGGACGAGCGCAGCTGGGGCCAGGTGTGGGACCAGACGCTGGAACAGCTGTCGCCGATCGCGCCCTCAAGCGTGCTGGTCCAGTCCGAATCCGCCTACATCTACCACTTTGATGCGAGCCGGTATGTGGGGAATCTCGGCGCAACCCGGATGGCCTTCATCGGCAACCCCAAGGACCGGACCGTGGACTACGAGACGGCCCGGGACTCCTGGCGGCTGACCTTCGCGGCGAACATGGCCTCGGACGGGCTGCGCACCGACGGGGCCCGGCCCGCCCATGCCAGCCCGGGATGGAGCCCGTTCGTGTACCGGCCGATCATCGAGGAACTCATGGACGAGCTTGCGCCGCTGCCCTCGGGCGGCGGGAAGAAGACAGCGTTCTGAGCCGGCTGGACCGGGCTTTCCGGATCCGGTTCCCCTAGATCTGGTTCTTCAGGTCCGCCACCGAGTCCAGGATCTGGTTGGGCCGGAACGGGTACGCGGCGATGTCCTCCCTGTGCGTGATTCCGCTGAGCACCAGCACCGTATGCAATCCGGCTTCCATGCCGGCGATGATGTCCGTGTCCATCCGGTCGCCGATCATGGCCGTGGTCTCCGAATGCGCGTCGATCTGGTTCATCGCCGAGCGGAACATCATCGGGTTCGGCTTCCCCACGATGTAGGGCTCGCGTCCGGTCGCCTTGGTGATCAGCGCCGCGATGGCGCCGGTGGCCGGCATCGGACCGTCCTTGGAGGGGCCGGTGGCGTCCGGGTTGGTCGCGATGAAGCGTGCGCCGCCGAGGATCAGGCGGATGGCCATGGTGATGGCCTCAAAGGAGTAGGTGCGGGTTTCGCCGAGCACCACGAAGTCCGGGTCCTGGTCCGTGAGGATGAAGCCGGCCTCGTGCAGCGCCGTCGTCAGCCCCGCCTCGCCGATCGTGTAGGCGCGGTTGCCCGTTTCCGAGCCATGCACCTGGTCCTTGAGGAACTGGGCCGTGGCCAGCGCCGAGGTCCAGATGTTCTCCTCCGGGATTTCCAGGCCGGAGGACCGCAGCCGGGCTGCGAGGTCCCGGGGCGTGTAGATGGAGTTGTTGGTCAGGACCAGGAACCGCCTGGACGTGTCCACCCAGCGCCGGATGAGGTCCGCGGCGCCGGGGATGGGCTGGTTCTCGTGGACCAGCACGCCGTCCATATCGGTCAGCCAGCACTCGATGTCCTGGCCGCTGCGGTACACCGACGCCGATGAACGTACTTTGTCCGGCTCTGCTCTTTGGCCTGCCCGCTTGTCCGCCATGGTGCCCTCCGCCGTAATGTTCCGCCTGGTGCGTCCCAGTCTAGTGTTGAGGGGTGACTGAACCCGAGACCCCCAGCGATCCCCCTGCCGGCACCGAATTTTCCGGCACGGCCTCCGAGGATGCCTCGGACACCGCAGCGCCTGCGGGCGCCGCAGAACCCAGGGCGGAGGTCGGCGTCGGGCCCTGGGAAGGCGAGCTGCCGCAGGGCGGCCACTGGGACCCGGAGCTCCTGGCGGACGGCGACCGGCGCAACGTGGTGGACCAGTACCGCTACTGGAAGCACGACGCGATTGTCGCGGACCTGGATTCGCGGCGCCACAACTTCCACATCGCCATCGAAAACTGGCAGCACGACCTCAACATCGGCACCGTCGTGCGCACCGCCAACGCGTTCCTGGCCAAGGAGGTGCACATCATCGGCCGACGCCGGTGGAACCGCCGCGGGGCCATGGTCACCGACCGCTACCAGCACATCCGCCACCACCCCACGGTCGAGGACTTCGTGGCGTGGGCGCAGGCGGAGGGGCTGGCGATCATCGGGATCGACATCTTCCCGGACTCCGTCCCGCTGGAGACCTACGAACTGCCCAGGGACTGCGTGCTGGTGTTCGGGCAGGAGGGCCCGGGCCTGACGCCCGAGGTGCACGAGGCCGCCTTGGCCACGCTCTCGATCGAACAGTTCGGCTCCACCCGCTCCATCAACGCCGCCTCCGCCGCCGCGATCGCCATGCATGCCTGGATCCGCCGGCACGTGTTCGGCCAGGCCGTTTCCTAGCCGACTCCCGCGCGACCCCCAGCCCGCCGCCATGCCAGCCCCTGCGCGAGATGGCATTTCGCGGCAGTCGCAACGCCCAACACTGCGGTGAAGTGCCATCTCGTTGCGCCGGAGTACACCAGCCTGTGGATAACCCTCCATGTGAGACCAGGATCGGTAAGAATTGGGGATGCACAGGGCTCCGCTTCCCGAACACCTGACCGCCGGTTCGTTCTCACTTCGGATGTCCGACAAAGCCGGCATCACCAGGACGCGCACGGCGGCCAGAGACCTCGCCACCGTTTCCCGCGGCGTCCGTGTCCCGCTCGGATTTGAGGCCCAAGGTGGTGCGGCTTTGCGGGCCTACACGGAACTGGACTGCTCATCGGCCCTGACCCACATATCCGCTGCCCGTGTCTGGCGGACTGCGCTTGCGTGGCGGCTTGAGGATGACTGGCGCATCCACCTGTCCCGCCGGCCCGGATTCAGCATGCCGCGCAGGGTCAACGTGGTGGGTCACCTGTTGACCTTCCTTCCCGGCGAGCTTGTGGAGTACGACGGCGTCCGGCTCACCTCGCCCGCCCGCACGTGGCTGGACTTGGCGTCCATGGCCGGTGTGGACGAACTCGTCATAGCCGGAGACTCCCTGGTGTGCTCCCACGGCCCCGAGTTCCCCGCGCCACGCGAACCCCTGTGTACGGTGGCGGATCTGCGCCCCATGGTTTCGAAGCATGCCGGGGTCAGGGGAGTGCGGGCGGCCAGGGCGGCGTTGGAGCTCATCCGCGTGGGCGCCGACTCCCAGCCCGAAACGTCGATGCGCCTGGCCTTGGTCCGGGCAGGCCTGCCCGAGCCGAAGCTGAACCATGTGCTGTGGGGCGTGCATGGTGCCCCGGTCTTGTGGCCTGACGCGGCCTATCTGGAGTGGCGCATCTCGATCCAGTACGACGGAGCCGGCCATGGCGGTCCCGAGCAGTACCTCAGGGATATCCGCCGCGACTCAGCGACACGGGAGTACGGCTGGCTTGAGGTGCGCGTGTCCAAAGACGACCTCGCAGGCGACCGGCCCGCCGTCGTGCGTAAAGTCCGGGCCGCGCTGGAAAGCCGAGGCTGGCGCGCGAGATGACACTTCGAGGCAGTGCCGGCGCGCAACACTGCCGCGAACTGCCACCTCGGTGGGCGCAGTGAGCTTAAGTGTTACCGGCCCGCGTGACCCGAAACACTGCCGCTGCAGAGAACTGGCTAGGATGGTTCGTAGCCGACGAGGTTCACCCAGGCTCAACCCAGCCCGCCGACGAAATTCACCATAGGAGTCAGCATGCCCATTGCCACCCCCGAGATCTACTCCGAGATGATCGACCGCGCAAAGACGGGCGGCTTCGCATTCCCCGCCGTCAACGTCACCTCCTCCCAGACCCTCAACGCAGCCCTCCGCGGCTTCGCCGAGGCCGAGTCCGACGGCATCGTCCAGGTCTCCACCGGCGGCGCCGCCTACTGGTCCGGCGCCTCCACCAAGGACATGGTCGCCGGCTCCCTGGGCTTCGCCGCGTTCGCCCGTGAAGTCGCGAAGAACTACGGCGTGAACATCGCCCTGCACACGGACCACTGCCCCAAGGACAAGCTCGAGGGCTTCGTCCTGCCGCTGCTCGCCGCCTCCGAGGCGGAGGTCAAGGCCGGCCGGAACCCGCTGTTCAACTCGCACATGTGGGACGGCTCCGCCGAGACCCTGCAGGAAAACCTGCGGATCGCCCGTGAACTCCTGGCCCGCACCGCGGCCGCCAGGATGATCCTCGAGGTCGAGATCGGCACCGTCGGCGGCGAGGAGGACGGCGTCGAGCACGCCATCAACGACAAGCTGTACACCACCGTCGAGGACGCCCTGGCCACCATCGAC
>NZ_JAGPOT010000042.1 GCF_018224015.1 Pseudarthrobacter albicanus | reverse complement strand
GACGGCGTCGAGCACGCCATCAACGACAAGCTGTACACCACCGTCGAGGACGCCCTGGCCACCATCGACGCCCTCGGCGCCGGCGAGAACGGCCGCTACATCACCGCGCTGACCTTCGGCAACGTGCACGGCGTCTACAAGCCCGGCGGCGTCAAGCTCCGCCCGGAGATCCTCAAGGACATCCAGGCACAGGTCGGCGCCAAGATCGGCAAGGCCAACCCGTTCGACCTCGTCTTCCACGGCGGCTCCGGCTCCTCCGAGCAGGAAATCGCCGACGCCGTCTCGTACGGTGTGATCAAGATGAACATCGACACCGACACCCAATACGCCTACACGCGCCCGGTGGCGGACCACATGCTCCGGAACTACGACGGCGTGCTGAAGATCGACGGCGAGGTCGGGAACAAGAAGCTCTACGACCCCCGCGTCTGGGGCGCCTCCGCCGAGGCAGGCCTGGCAGCCCGCGTCGTCGAGGCAGCGCAGCAGCTCGGCTCCACCGGCAAGACGTTCTGAGCATGTCCGACGACTTCCGCAAGAACCTGATGGGCCCCGAGCCCACGCTCCTGCCTGCCGAGACCGACGTCCTCGCGGAGCTGGACGCGGGCCAGGAAGCCCTGGACCTGGTCGAGAAGCACCCGACGTCCTCGCTGCTCTGGGCCATCCTGGCCGAGGAGGCCTGGAGCGAGGGCCGGACCATCGATTCCTACGCCTACTCCCGCGTCGGCTACCACCGCGGCCTGGATTCGCTGCGCCGCAACGGCTGGCGCGGCGTCGGGCCGATCCCGTGGGAGCACGAGCCCAACCGCGGCTTCCTGCGCGCCCTGTACTCGCTGGGGCGTGCCTCCGCCGCGATCGGCGAGGCCGAGGAGCCCGAGCGCATCGAAAAGTTCCTCAAGGACTCCGATCCCGCCGCCAAGGCGGCCATCGAGGCCGAGAAGCGCTGACCGGACAGGCACGCGTTAAAGTACGACGGCGGGCGGTCACCTTGCGAAAAGGTGACCGCCCGCCGTCGTACTTTGGTGGGCCCACGCCCGCCGGGTTCCCTGACCGTGGGGCCACACCGGCGAGGGTCCCTGCCTGAGCTTGCGAAGGCTGGGAGCCGGTGGGGACTTGCGAGGTTAGGGAGCGGGTGGGGACTAGGCCTTCGCGAGTCCGGTGCGGGCCATGGCGTCCGCGTAGGCGGTGTGCATGTCCTCGAGGTACTGCTCCTGGCGGGCCGGGGTGCCGGCGAAGGCGCGGCCGCTGAGCGAGCGGACCTTGTAGGTCTTCAGGCCTCGGCGCCACAGCAGCGGGACCTCGGTCTTGAGCAGCAGTTGGGCGAGGCGGTTGGCCTCGGTGCCGTGGGCGACGATCACGGAGGCGCGGGGCACGAGGGCGAGGAACTTCAGCAGCGGCTTGAGGCCGGCGGAAATCTGGTCCGGCGTGAACTTGCCGTTGGGCTCGCCCGGCACGTACCAGGGGTGGACGTTCCACGGCATGATGTATTCGGGGCGCAGGCCCAGCTTCCACTGGACGCCCAGCATCCGGGTGGCCGCTTCCTCGTCGCCGGCGGTGATGAAGCCGGACTCGTCCTCGGTTCCGATGTTGGAGAAGAGGCTGATGATGCGGCACTCGTCGACGTCATGCATCGGATCAACGTAGGGTACATTGGTGCCAGCTTTGTTGCCCCGCAGCGTGTCGCAGAGCTCGTTGACGGCCGCGACGCTAGGTTCGTAGCGGCGGCTCAGGAGCTGTTCGCGGAAATTTTCAGTGGCCAAGGCTGTCATATATTGCTGCTTCCCGGGATTGGTGACGCTGCCAGACCGGACGGGGGCACGGCAAACGCAGGCGCGCGGAGTCCGGTGTGGATTGAAAATGTGGTGTGGACCGATTCCGAGTCGATCCTTATCAGTCTATCAAGCCCTGGGAAATGCCGGACCGGCCGGAGGTCGCAGCAGGCCGCCGCAGCGGGCGCCGGCGGCGGCCGGCAGCCGCCGCGGCGCCCGCGCGGGACCCCGGGCAGGCACCGCCGCCGCAGCTCAGCCGGCTACCAGAGCCGCTTGCTGGCGCGGCGTGCGCCCTCACCGAGCGCCTCGAGCTTGGCGAAGGCAATCTGCGGATGCACCCTGCCGCCGAGGCCGCAGTCTGTGGACGCAATCACATTTTCACGCCCGACAAGCTCCGCGAAACGCACGATCCGGTCCGCCACGAGGTCCGGGTGCTCCACCACGTTGGTGGCGTGGGAGACGACGCCGGGGATGATGACCTTGCCCTCGGGGAGCTTGGTGTCCTCCCAGACCCGCCATTCGTGTTCGTGGCGGACGTTGGCGGCCTCGAAGGAGTAGCCGCCGGCGTCGATCTGCATCACTGATCCGATGATGTCCGCGAAGGGGATGTCGGTGGTGTGCGGGCCGTGCCAGGAGCCCCAGCAGACATGCAGGCGGATCTGCTCCTGCGGGAGGCCGCGCAGGGCCCAGTTGGTGGCCTCGACCCGGAGCTGGATGAACTTGAGGTAGTCCGCCAGGCTGGGCTCGGGGTTGATCTGGTCCCAGCTCTCGGCCAGCGAGGGGTCGTCGAGCTGGACCGTCAGGCCGGCGTCGATGATCGCCTTGTACTCCTCGCGCATCGCGTCGGCGCAGGCGTAGAGGAGTTCCTCGTCGGTCTTGTAGTACTCGTTGGCGACGCGGGCGCAGGACCCGGGGGACAGGGAGGCCACGAAGCCCTCGGCCAGGCCCGCTGCGGCCAGGCCGGTCTTCAGGTTGGCGATGTCCGAGCCGACGAGGTCCTGGCCCGTGTACGTCAGCGGGCCGGCGATCTTGGGCTGGCTCACGCTCTTGCGGTGGGCCAGGATCCCGGAGGACGGATCGTTGTAGGCGGCATTGAACTGCTGCCGGTCCCGGCGGTCCAGGAAGGAGGTCAGGACGATGTTGCCGGGGCTGGAGCGGTGCACCCCGGCGTCGGCCCAGCGGTCCACGTCGGTCGGCTCCAGGCCGCCGAGCCGGGAGAAGGAGTAGTTCCACCAGGCCCCGTAGTCCACGGAACTGGACATCGTGTGGCCATACTCGCCGTCGTTGGGGATATCGATGCCCAGGTCCTTCTGGCGCTGGACGACGTCCACCACCGAGCCTTCCAGCAGCGCCAGGAATTCCGGCGTGATGCCCCCGGCTTCCTTGGCCTCGTTGGCGGCGATCAGTTCCGGGGTGCGGGGCAACGAGCCGGCGTGGGTGACGCGGATGCGGTCTGTGTTTTGAGGGTTGTGAGGGTTGTGAGGGTCCTGGGGCATGGGGACAGTTTCCTTTCCATCGGTCCTGGCGGTAGCACCTTTGCCGGGCGGAATCCCGTGGTGTCGGGGATTCCGTGTCCGGGCAGGGTTGCTGCGGCGTCAACGGTCCAGGTCCCTCGGCCGCTCGGGATGGTCCCACCCAGTTAATTCCAGGGGCCGGGACCTGGCAAATCCGCCGGGCATTGTGTCGCGGCAACGCGGCCGGGCTGCCTCCCGGTGAGGCCATGGCCTTCAGGCGATGCCGGTCACCGCGATCGGCTAAACTTGGGTGGTAAGAGCCCCGGAACTCTGGCGTTGATGGGTAAGAGCACAGCGTGAAGATTCGGGGCGTTCTCATGAACGGTGCTGAGCTCCGGCGAACCACCCTGGCGAATCAGGCAGGGTGGACCACACGGGATTCGGCCCGAACGAATGGGGGAGGATCCCATGCCAGCAATCGTGATCGTCGGAGCCCAATGGGGCGACGAAGGCAAAGGTAAAGCCACTGACCTGCTCGGCCACCGTGTCGACTACGTCGTCAAGCCCAACGGCGGCAACAACGCCGGGCACACCGTCGTCGTAGGCGGTGAAAAGTATGAGCTCAAGCTCCTTCCTGCCGGCATCCTGAGCCCCAACGCGGTCCCGATCATCGGCAACGGCTGCGTGGTGAACCTCGAGGCACTGTTCGAAGAGATCGACGGCCTGGAAGCCCGCGGCGCTGACACCTCCAAGCTGCGCATTTCCGCCAATGCCCACCTCGTGGCGCCCTACCATCAGGTCCTGGACAAGGTGACCGAGCGTTTCCTCGGCAGCCGCGCCATCGGCACTACCGGCCGCGGGATCGGCCCGGCCTACATGGACAAGGTGGCCCGCCTCGGCATCCGCGTCCAGGACGTCTTCGACGCGTCAATCCTGCGCCAGAAGGTCGAGGGCTCGCTGCGGCAGAAGAACGAACTCCTGGTCAAGGTCTACAACCGCCGCGACATCGAGGTGGACGAGATCGTGGAGTACTTCCTGTCCTTCGCCGAACGCCTCCGCCCGCTGGTGATCGACAGCACCTTCGTCCTGAACACGGCGCTGGACGAGGGCAAGGTGGTGCTGATGGAGGGCGGCCAGGCAACGTTCCTGGACGTGGACCACGGCACCTACCCGTTCGTGACCTCCTCGAACCCCACCGCAGGCGGCGCCTGCGTCGGCTCGGGCATCGGCCCCACCCGGATCTCGCGCTCCATCGGCATCATCAAGGCGTACACCACCCGGGTGGGCGCAGGTCCCTTCCCCACGGAATTGTTCGATGAGATGGGCGTGTACCTGCAGAAGACCGGCGGCGAGTTCGGCGTGAACACCGGCCGTCCGCGCCGCTGCGGCTGGTACGACGCCGTGCTGGCCCGCCACGCGTCCCGCGTCAACGGCTTCACCGACTACTTCGTCACCAAGCTGGACGTGCTCACCGGCATCGAGCAGATCCCGGTCTGCGTGGCCTACGACGTCGACGGCGTCCGGCACGACGAGATGCCCATGACCCAGACCGAGTTCCACCACGCCAAGCCGATCTTCGAGTACTTCGACGGCTGGACCGAGGACATCACCGGCGCCCGCACCCTCGCGGACCTCCCGGAGAACGCCCGCAACTACGTGCTGGCGCTGGAGAAGCTCTCCGGCACCCGCTTCTCGGCCATCGGCGTCGGCCCGGACCGCGACCAGACCATCGTGATCAACGATCTGATCCTTGACTGACACTGTCCGGCCGGGACCGACTGACTGACGCTCGACGACGGCGGGTCACCTGTAAAGGTGGCCCGCCGTCGTCGCGGTTAAGCCGCAGTTGGGCCCGCCATTGAGCCCGTCCGGAAAAGAAAAAAGAAAATTCCGATCGGTGCGTAACCTTTCGGGTCTCCCCAGCGATTACTCCTTTGTAAGCGCCGCCGGAGACTGGACCCCCACCAGATATCCGGATGGCCTTCCACCGTAAGTGCGGGTCGGCGCCTTGCCCCCATGAGGCGCCGGCCGGCCTTCACCCAACCGAAGGATGTATCCCTGTGATGAAGAGTGTTAGCAAGACCACCAAGATTGCCATCGGTGCCGCCATTCTGGCAGTCGGAGGATTTTCCGGTATCGGACTGGCCAACGCGGCCCAGGTATCCAACACCCAGTCCGGCACGCAGCAGGCTGAAGTGACCCACGCTACGCCCGCCACCCCGGCCACTTCCGCCGTGCCGGCCACCCCCAAACTTCCCGCGAAGCCGGCTGCCCCGGCCGTGCCCGTGGCCCCCGCCGTGCCGGCCACCCCCGCCGTTGACGGCTCCGCCAAGGTCGACGCCGGCGTGGAAGGTACCAAAGGTGCCGCCGAGGGCTCCATCGACGCTGACAAGCACGGTGCCGACGTCCAGGGCAGCGCCGCTGCCAAGGGTGTAGCCGGCGAGGCTCACGCCAACGTTGACGTCCATGCAGCCGTCCCGGCCGTCCCGGGCGCCCATGGCGTCCCGGCTGTTCCCGCCGTTCCGGCCACCCCGTCCGCCGAGCTGCCCCAGCTCGACAAGTAAGGACCGAACGCCTCCCACGGAGGCGCCGGGGGTGCGGCCGCTAGACTTGCCGGGGCCGCACCCCAGCAGCAACGGAAGGACAACCTCTTGGCAGAACAGCTAAGCGATGACGAATTGTCAGCCGCTCTAGCTGGCGAGCCGTCAGGCTTCAGCGCTGTCTACACGGTCATTTCCCCCGCGGTGCTCGGTTACTTCAGAGCCCGCGGAGTGGACGACGCCGAGGCGCTCACCCAGGACGTCTTCGTCGATGTCCTGCCGAAACTGGCCGGCGTCACCGGCGGCCACGCCGGCCTGCGGACCTTCATCTTCTCCGTCGCCCACGCCAGGCTGGTCGACCACCGGCGGCGGGCCGAACGCACGCCGTACCTGGCCGAATACGATCCCCGGGACGACGCCCGGTATTCCGCTTCCGCCGAGGAGGAGGCCCTCGGCTCCCTCGGCGGTATCTCCGGCACCCTCGCCAAGCTCAATGAGGAGCAGCGCGAGGTCTTGGTCCTGCGGATCGTCGCGGACCTTTCCATCGAACAGGTGGCCGGCATCATGGACAAGACGCCCGGTGCCATCAAGCAGCTTCAGCGACGCGGGCTCAGCGCCCTGCGCGAACTCGTCACCGAAAAGGACCACGCAGCATCATGACCGGCACACGCGACCCCCAGCAGGATGGCAGCATCCAGGCGATGCTCCGTGATTCCGGCCTCGCAGCGTCCACGGAGCTCCGCGATTCCCTGGAACAGCTGCGGGCCCTGGTCCCCGGCCGTGCCCCGGCGCCCCGGGCCGACCTCGCGGCGCTGCTGGCCGCCGGAGCCCACGGATCTCCCGCCGCCGGATCTCCCACAGCCGGATCTCCCGCCGCCGGATCTCCCACAGCAGTGACGACGGCGATGCCCGCCGTCGTGTCCCCGCTGGCTCCTGCGGACGGCACTTTGCCGGCGGGCGTCACGAGCCTGGCTGACCGCCGCGGCCGGAAGCGCCGCCTGGCGATAGTGGGCGGCGCCGTCGCCGGTGCGATGGCTCTCGGCGCCGGTGCTGTTGCCGCGTCCAGCGAGGACTTCCGCCACAACGTCGGCCAGACCATCGGCGTTCTTTTCCAGCCGGCCGGCCATGTTCCGGCCCCGGCACCGGAACATGCCCAGCCGTCGCCGTCGCCGTCGTCGATTCCGGCGGTTCCGGCGGTTCCTGCGCCGACCGCCGCGGCCGCGGCAGTAGTCCCGGGATCAGCCGCTCCGGCAGCCCCTGCAACCCGGGCTCCCGGCCGGGCCACGCCGATGCCGTCTGCCCCGCCGCCCGCGGTCGGCCGAGGCACAGTTCTCCCGGCACCGGGCCAGGGCCCAGTGAACCGGGCAGTGCCGCGCCTGCCCGGCCTGCCCGGACTCGGCCAGGGCAACGGCAAGCAGCCCCTGCCGGCTCCCGTCACGCCCACTATCCCGGGCGGCATCACGCCTGCGGTCCCCGGCCAGCCCTAGGGGATCCCTGGCTTCCGGATTGGTTCCAGGCCATCGACGTCGCCGGAACAGTGTGGACTCGCCGTAGCCTTAAGGCGAGTCCGCACGTTTCCCGCGAGCCCGGCATCCGAACGCGCCTGGCGTCAGGCCAGGACCTGGCGTTTGGACGAGATGACGCCGGTGTCGAAGCCGGCCAGGTGCAGGCCGCCGTGGAAGCGGGCATGCTCAATCTTCACGCAGCGGTCCATCACGACGTCGAGGCCGGCGGCTTCCGCCTCGTTGGCGACGTCCTCGTGCCAGGACCCGAGCTGCAGCCACAGCGTCTTGGCGCCGGCCGCGATGGCCTCCTCGAGGACCCCGGGCAGGTCATCGTGCTTGCGGAACACGTCCACGATGTCGGGGCTCTCCGGCAGGTCAGCGAGCGAGGCGTACGTCGGCTCGCCCAGGATTTCCTTCACCACCGGGTTCACGAAGTACACCTTGTACCGGGTGGAGGACTGCAGATAGGTGGCCACGAAGTAGCTGGCGCGGGACGGTTTGTCCGAGGCGCCCACGATCGCGATCGACTTCGCCTGCCGCAGCAGGCCCAGCCGCCCGGGCGCGGACGGTCCGGTCCAGGTGCGGTCGGCGGTGCTCATGCGCGTGCTCCAATCGTGCAGGCGTCGGCTTCTGGGGCTGAACTCGTCGAAACCCCGGTCTCGTCGTCGGACGTCGCAATTTGCGCCGCGGTGAGCGCCTGGTCCAGGTCCCAGAGGATGTCCTCGAGGTCTTCGAGGCCGATGGAAATCCGGACGAGGTCCTCCGGCACGCCGGCGGATGCCAGCTGCTCCGGGCTGAGCTGCTGGTGGGTGGTGGAGCCCGGGTGGATCACCAGGGTCCGCGAGTCGCCCACATTGGCCAGGTGCGAGGCCAGCTGCAGGGATTCGATGAACGTCTGTCCCGCGGCACGGCCGCCCTTCACGCCGAAGGAGAACACCGAGCCGGGGCCCAGCGGCAGGTACTTCTTCGCCCGCTCGAAGTGCGGGTGCGAGGGCAGGCCGGAGAAGTTCACGTAGGCCACGCGCTCGTCCGCCTCCAGCCATTCGGCGACCGCCTGGGCGTTCTTCAGGTGCTCGTCCAGGCGCTGGGGGAGCGTCTCGACGCCCTGCAGCAGCTGGAAGGCCGACATCGGGGAGAGCGCGGGGCCGATGTCGCGCAGCTGCTCGCAGCGCAGCTTGGTCAGGAAGCCGTACTCGCCGAAGTTCCCCCACCAGGAGACGTTGCCGTAGGAGGCAACCGGCTCGGTCATCATCGGGAACTTGCCGTTGCCCCAGTTGAAGCGGCCGCTTTCCACGACCACGCCGCCCAGGGTGGTGCCGTGCCCGCCGAGGAACTTGGTGGCGGAGTGGATCACGATGTCCGCGCCGTGCTCGATCGGCCGCACGAGGTACGGGGTGCTCAAGGTGGCGTCGACGACGAGCGGGATGCCGGCGTCGTGCGCCGCCTTCGCGAGACCCTCAAGGTCCTGGACTTCCGACGACGGGTTGGCCACCGCCTCGACGAAGATCGCCTTGGTGTTCTCCTGGATCGCGGCGGCGTAGTCCGCCGGATCGGTGCCGGCGACGAAGGTGGTGTCGACGCCGAAGCGGCGCAGGGTGACGTCGAGCTGGGTGACGGTGCCGCCATACAGTTGGGAGGCCGCCACGATGTGGTCCCCGGCCTGGGTGAGGGCGGCGAAGGTGATGAACTCGGCCGCCATGCCCGAGGACGTGGCCACCGCACCGATGCCGCCTTCGAGGGAGGCGATGCGCTCCTCGAACGCGGCGACCGTGGGGTTGCCGATCCGGGAGTAGATGTTGCCGTATTTCTGCAGGGCGAAGAGGTTGGCGGCGTCCTGGGTGTCCTTGAACACGAAGGAGGTGGTCTGGTAGATCGGGACGGCCCGGGCGCCGTGCTCGGCGTCGGGGGTCCCGCCGGCGTGCAGGGCGCGGGTGCGGAAACCGAAGGTGCGGTCAGCCATTACGCTGCCACCTCTACGTTGGCGGCCGGGGTGCCGGACAGGTCCAGTTCGGTGCCGTTCGTGCGGGCGAGGTCCGCCTCGAGTTCGCGGACGATCGGGAGGATGTCCTGGCCGAACGCCGCGACTTCCTCCTGGAAGTGCAGGTAGCCGGTGAGGAACAGGTTCACGCCGATCTTCTTGTACTCCACGATCCGCTCGGCGATCTGCTCCGGGGTGCCGATCAGCTGGGTCTTGAAGCCGTCGTTGTACTGGACGAGGTCCTCAAACGAGGAGTCCGCCCACATTCCCTTGCCGTCCTTGGTGGACGCGCCGGCTTCCTGCACGGCGTCGCGGAAGCCCTGGACTGCCGGTTTGTGGGCCTTCGCGACGATCTCGCGGAGGGTGTCGCGGGCTTCCTTTTCGGAGTCGCGGGCGATGACGAAGCCGTTGAGGCCGAAACGCGGGGCGGGGAGTGAGGGCAGTGCCTCGAGGGCGCCCGCGGTGCCGCGCCGGGTCTCGCCCGCCGCCGCCACGACGCCGGCGATGTTCTCCTTGAACCCCTCAAGGTCCTTGCCGTTGGAGAAGTACCAGTCCGCGACACGGCCGGCCGTGGCCTGGGCAGCGGTGGAGTTGCCGCCGAAGAAGATTTCCGGGTGCGCGCGGCCCGGCACGTCCACCGGGGCCGGCTGCAGGGTGAAGTCGGTGATGTTGTAGTACTTGCCGGACTGGCTGTACTCGGTCTCGGTCCAGAGGCCGCGGAGGACCTTGATGAACTCTTCGGTGCGGACGTAGCGCTCGTCGTGCTCAAGCCATTCGAGCCCGAAGTTGGTGAACTCGTTCTTGAGCCAGCCGGAGACGATGTTTACGGCGGCGCGGCCGTTGGAGATGTGGTCCGCGGTGATGATGAATTTGGCGAGCACGCCGGGGTGCCACATGCCGGGGTGGATGGCGGCGATCACCTTGAGCCGTTCGGTGGCGGCCAGCAGTGCCAGGCTGAAGGACGTCGCCTCGTGCTGCTTGTCGGCGCCGTAGGAGGCGGCGTAGCGGGTCTGCGTGAGGGCGTATTCGAAGCCCGAGTTCTCGGCTATCCGCGCCAGCTTCTTGTTGTAGTCGAAGTCCCAGCCGGTGCGCTGTTCGATGGTGGAAACCACCAGGCCGCCGGAGACGTTGGGGACCCAGTAGGCGAACTTGAGCGGCTCGGACAGTCGGGCGACGTTACTGATGTCGGTCATGGGTGTTCCTTTACTTCCGGGTGGGGATTGTGGGCGCGGCCGTGGTGCGTTGGCGCAGGACATCCTGGATGTCCGCGATGGCCGGTTCGTTCTGGAGCGAGGTGGTGTCCCCGAGCGCGGTTCCTTCGAACAGCTGGGTCAGCAGCCTGCGCATGATCTTGCCGCTGCGGGTCTTCGGCACATCGGGGACGACGACGACGTCGCGCGGCTTGGCGATCGGGCCGATCTCCTTCGCGACGAGGTTGCGGAGTTCGGCCGCGATGTCCTCGGTAGCCGCCGAATACTTCAGCACCACGAACGCGACGATGGCGTGCCCGGTCTTCGGGTCGGCGACCGGACAGACGCCGGCCTCCACCACGTCCGGGTGGGACACGAGGGCCGATTCGATCTCGATGGTGGACAGCAGATGGCCCGAGACGTTGAGGGTGTCGTCCACCCGCCCCAGGATCCAGATGTCGCCGTCGTCGTCATACCTGGCGCCGTCGCCGGCGAGGAACCAGCCCTGCGCGGCGTACTTGCGCCAGTACGAATCGAAGTACCGCTGCGGGTTGCCCCACACGGTCCGGGCGATGGCGGGGCCGGGGGCGTCCACCACGATGTAGCCCTGGACTCCCGGCGGTACCGTATTGCCGGCGTCGTCCACGATCCGGGTGCCGACGCCGGGCAGCGGGCGGGCCGCGCAGCCGGGCTTGAACTCGGCGTCGGTGGGGGCGGGGGAGAGGATGGTGGCGCCCGTTTCGGACTGCCACCAGGTGTCCACCACGGGGGCGGTGCCGGCGCCGATGTTCTTCCGCAGCCAGCGCCAGGCCTCGGGGTTGACGGCCTCGCCGACGGTGCCCAGCATCCTGATCGAGGAGAGGTCGTACGTGTCCGGGACGCCGTCGGGGAACCAGCCCATGAGCGAGCGGACCAGGGTGGGTGCGGTGTAGTACTGCGTCACGCCGTAGCGTTCGATGATTTCGAAGTGCCGGCCCGGGTGCGGGGTGTTCGGCGTGCCCTCGAAGATCACCTGGGTGACGCCGTTGGAGAGCGGGCCGTAGATCTCGTAGGTGTGGGCGGTGACCCAGGCGAGGTCCGCCGTGCACCAGTGCACGTCCGCATCCCGGAGGGCAGGGTCCGGGTTGCTGAACAGGTGCTCAAAGCTCCAGGAGGCCTGCGTGAGGTACCCGCCGGAGGTGTGGACGAGGCCCTTGGGCTTTCCGGTGGTGCCGGAGGTGTACATGATAAACAGGGGAGTCTCGGCGTCGAACGCTTCCGCCGTGTGGACGTCGGCGGCCTGCCCGACGGCGTCGTGCCACCACACGTCCCGGCCCTCGGTCATCGGGACGGTGTCCAGCTCGTCTGCCGGGGTGGTGCGGTTGACCACCAGGACATGCTCGATCTCGTTCTCGCCGGCGACGGCGGCATCCGCGTTGTCCTTGACGGGGACGGCGGCACCGCGGCGGAACTGGCCGTCGGTGGTGACGAGCAGCTTCGCGCGGGTGTCCTCCACCCGGAACTTGAGCGCCTCGGCGGAGAAGCCGCCGAAGACGAGCGAGTGGATGGCGCCGATCCGGGCCACCGCCAGGGTGATGATGACGGTTTCGGGGATGACCGGGAGGTAGATGACCACCCGGTCGCCCTTGGTGATGCCGAGGTCCACCAGGGCGTTGGCGGCCCTGGACACTTCGCGCTGGAGCTCGGCGTAGGTGATGGAGCGGCGGTCGCCGGGTTCGCCCTCGAAATGCAGGGCCACCTTGTCCCCGCGCCCGGCTGCAACGTGGCGGTCCACGCAGTTGTAGGCCACGTTGAGCCGGCCGCCTTCGAACCACGTGATGTCCGGGCCGGTGCCGGCGTCGACGTCGGCCGGGACGCGGCGGTGCGCGGTGTGCCACGGCGTGCTGCCCGGGGCGGTGGCGTCCGGCCCCTGCTCCCAGTCGAGGCGGAGGGCGGCGGCCTCCCAGAACGCGATGCGTTCGGCTTCGGTGCCGGCGCTGGTGGGGTCGGCTGTCCCGGTAGCTGTCGTCGTGCTTACGCCCATCGTGGTGCCCTCCAATTCTCTGCGGTCCGTTCCGCCGCGGTGCCGGGCAGGGCACCGGTGATTTTCGGCCCAGGTAGCAGACGCGCCCAGCCGCTGGCCAGGATCCCGGCGGGGGACCATCCGTTCGCCGGGGGACCGCTCTGGCCCGAATCGGGCGAGCCCGGCTGGGCGGCGTCTGCTGGGGTCGCTGCAATGCCAGTAGCCTGCAGGGCTTCCGTACTGGTTGCAGCAACATTGTCGCCGGTGGCGGCGGAAGGGCATGCCTGCTTCACCGGCGGGTTCTCGGGGGTCCCGGCGGCCGGGGCGTCCGGGGACGGCTCAGGCGCGGGAAGGGCTGCGCGGAGAGGGACAAGGAAATAGGCATAGGGGTACTCCATCGGTCCTGGCAGCAGCACCCTGCGGAAAGAGCTTTTTGAAGCCGGGTGGTCAGTCCGGCCGTTCCCGCGGCTCTTTGCCTTGCTATCGCCGGAGTCAGGGGGAGGTTTCCGGCGACCAGGGTTGCTGCGGCTTCATCGATCCAGGTCTCTCGGCCGCTCGGGATGGTCGCTTTCAACTACAACGGAAACGGAGTTTTTTCCCAAATCGCGACGTTTTGCGGCGTAATATTCGATCCCGCGCCGCATCGGGCTTTCCGGTCCGTCAGATCTTCGAGGCCGGGCGGATCGGAGCCGCCCTGCCGGGACGCGACCCGCGGCGTACCCTGCGCCACGTGCCCCGCCACGCAGGCTGCGCTGCAAACTCTGCGCCACGAACCCTGCGCCGCGTAGGCTGTGCGTCATGGCCCACGTCAACGATCCGGCAGTCCTCGAAAGGCTCCTGCGCACCAAGGGGCGGTGGGCCATCGTCGGACTGACCACCAACGTGTGGCGGGCCGCGTACGATACTGCCCTGTTCATCCGGGACCGCCTGGGCATGGAGATCATCCCGGTGAACCTTCCTGGCGATGCCGTCCACGGCGAAACGGGGTACGCCCGCCTGGCCGACATTCCGGCGGCCAGGCAGCCCATCGACGTCGTCGACTGCTTCGTGAATTCGCAGAAGGTGGGGGCCGTCGTGGACCAGGCGATCGCCGTCGGCGCCAAGGCCGTCTGGCTGCAGCTGGGCGTCATCGACGAAGCGGCCGCCGCCCGGGCCAAGGCCGCAGGCCTGGACGTGATCATGAACACCTGTCCGGCGCAGGATGCCCCGCGGCTCGGCCTTTAAGCGGCCGATTTATCAGGGGCGTCCCGCGCCGTGGCTTGACCGGGCCGGAGGACGCGGCTACAACAGCCATGTTGGTCTGCTATTATTCTGCTGCACCATTCCCCAGAAGCCAGGACCAGCCATGTGTGAGCACCATCCGGCAGTACCCCCGGCGGCTCCTGGGCGGCGGACGGCGCTGGGGTTGTTGGGCGCCTCCCTCATGGCGGCCTTGGGCGCGTGTGCGGCTCCGGGCAGCACGGCGCCCGCAGCGGCGGCCGGCTCCGAAGCAAGCCCCGGCCAGGCGTTGCCTCCGGCGCTGACGGCGGGCCGCGGAAAAGCCGCGGTGCCCGCCGCACCGGCAAACCTCCGCCGCCCGGGAAACAAGCGCATCAGGCGCAGCTTCATCCCGGACTTCAAGCTGCCGCCGGTGCAGAACGGGCTCGCGCCCGTCCTCACCCGGATCGCGACGCAGCATCCCGTCGTGTTCCTGACCATCGACGACGGCGTGACGCGGACCCCGGAAATGGTGCGCCTCATGGCCGAATACGACTACCCGGCGTCGATCTTTCTGACCCGGAACTTCGTGCAGGCCGATCCGGCTTTCTTCAAGCAGTTCGCCGCCCAGGGGAGCCTGGTGGAAAACCATACCGTGAGCCACAACATCAACATGGTCACCCAGCTCGGGTACCAGCAGCAGCTGGCCGAAATCACCGGGATGCAGGAGTTCGCCGAGCAGCAGTTCGGGCGCCGGCCCGCGCTGTTCCGCCCGCCCGGAGGCGCCTACTCCACCGCCATGAGGCTGGCCGTGGCCGCAGCCGGCTTGAAAGCGGTGGTCACCTGGGAGGCCAAGGCCAACGCCGGGCGGATGGACTACCAGTATGGAAATGCACTGCGCCCGGGCGACATTGTGCTGATGCATTTCCGCCCCGAATTCGCCGCAGACCTGGCCGCCTTCCGCGCAGCGCAGCTGGCCGCGGGCCTGGAAGTGGTGCTGCTCGAGGATTTCCTCGGCGTCGCCTGAGCCGGTCGTGATGCCGGTGCTTATTGTCGGCGCTTAATGTCGGCGGACCGAAGTAGGCTCGAACCATGGACGCAGCTGCACTCCGCCAACTCTGCCTCGGCTTTCCCGGCACCTTCGAGGACTTCCCCTTCGGCCCGGAAACGTCAGTGTTCAAGGTGCGGGCCGCGGTCTCCGGCGGGGCCCGTCACGAAGCCAAAATGTTCGCCGCGTCCGCGATGGACGGGTCCGATTTCTCGGTCAGCCTGAAGTGCGAGCCCGTCCTGGCCGAGCAGCTGCGCGCCGCCCACCCGGAGATCACGGGAGCCTGGCACATGAACAAGACCCACTGGAACGGGGTGCGGCTGGACGGTTCGCTGCCCGATGCGATGATCCGGGACATGGTGGAGGACTCCTACGACCTCGTCGTGGCCACGCTGAGCCGGCGCCAGCAGGAGCACCTCGGCTGGGCCAGGCTCACGCAGGAAGCCTCCGGGCAGGAATCCTCCAGGCGGGAAGCCTCCCGGCAGGGGCGGGCATGAACGGGCCGCGGATTGCCCCAGGCGAGCTGAACTACGAGGGGATCGGGTCCACGCAGCACGGCCCCCCGCCCGCGGAGGTGGAATGCCTGGTCACGCACGCGTATCTGGGGCATGGCATCGCGGCCTACCGCCGGGCCGTCCAGGGCCTGCTGACGTGGCAGCTCCAGAAGAGGAGCGGGCTTCGGGTCCGTGCGGAGTCCGACGTCGTGGTCCCCGGCGCGCGCGTGGTGAGCGGCTTCGGCGTCGGGCCGTTCCGGATCGACGCGCCGTGCGAGGTTGTCTGGGTGCGCCGCCCGGTGGCGGGCGACGGGCCGCAGTCGGCGGGCTTCGGCTACGGCACGCTTCCGGGCCACCCGGTCCGCGGCGAGGAGGCCTTCGAGATCTCCATCGATCGGCAGGGCAGGGTGCTGATCGAAATCAGGGCCTTCGGCGTGCCGTCCAGCTGGTTCTACGCCGCGGGAGGGGCGCTGACCAGGCGCGCGCGGAGCCTCGTCACCTCCCGTTACATCCGGAGCGCACAGGAACTCGCCGGGGAGGTCGCCGACGCCGGCTGAGTTTTCCTTCCAGCCCGCAACGCCGTCCTGCAAGAATGTATGACCGACCCGCCCACCGAAAGGCTCCAACCCGTGATCTTCATCGTCGTCAAATTCAAGGTCAAGCCTGAATGGTCCGGGCGCTGGCTCGGCTTGGTGGATGACTTCACGCAGGCTACCCGGAAGGAAGCGGGCAACCTCTGGTTCGACTGGTCCCGCAGCGTGGTATCCAACGCTGCGGCCCCGTTCGGCGGCGTAAAGCAGTCAGGCCTGGGCCGGGAGGGCGGCTCTGAGGGCATCGCCGAGTACACCACGACTCAATACATCGGCATCGCCGATCCCTATGCCAGCGCGAAAGGCCAGAAATCGTGATTGACAGCAGGACCAGGACCTCAACGGGCGGGGCAAAGCGTCATCTGGTCGTGATTGACATGCAACGCGCCTTCCGTCAACCGGGGGAGTGGCATATCCCGCGGTACGACGAAGCGGCCCGAACCATCGCGCGCCTGGCAGCCTCCGGACTGGAACCCGTCATCACACGGTTTATCCCCGACCCCGCGGAGCAAGGCTCGTGGTCCTCGTACTATGACCGCTGGCGAAGCATGCGCCTGGATCCCGCCGATCCCGTCTGGCACATCGAGCTTCCAGACGTTGACGCCCGCAACCCCATTGACCTTCCGACGTTCTCCAAATGGGGGGAAGCGCTGGCAGACCGGATTCCCGTCGGGGAAGAGATAATCCTCACCGGCGTGGCAACCGACTGCTGCATCCTTGCCACCGCCCTCGGCGCCGCGGATGCAGGCCGGTATGTGACGGTGGTCGAGGACGCCTGCGCTGGCCAGAGCGACGCTGCGCATGATCAGGCGCTAAGCCTTCTGGAGCTACTTTCCCCAATGATCAGCGTCGTCAAAAGCGAAGCCTTGCTTGTTTGACTGCCTGGAGCCCGGTCGACGGAACGAAGTGCCGAGGCCGGGAGCATAGCCGGCCCATTATAAAGGGATACAGGAGATCAAGTCGGACCTCCGTAGATACGGCGGCCTGGTGCATCCAAACTCGTGCCAGCCGCCACAAAAGAGCCCAGGCTGCCCTTTAGCACCCCAACACGGCAGTTACGCAGCAACGGATGACAATGGAGACATGTGGATCGGCTGGATTGAATTCGACCTTCTCCTCGGCGATGTGCACAGCCTGAAGGAGAAACGGTCCGTCGTGCGTCCGTTGCTCGCCGAGATCAAGCGC
This sequence comes from Pseudarthrobacter albicanus, assembly GCF_018224015.1. GTDB lineage: Bacteria > Actinomycetota > Actinomycetes > Actinomycetales > Micrococcaceae > Arthrobacter > Arthrobacter albicanus. The sequence continues at coordinate 37,180 of NZ_JAGPOT010000042.1, read as the reverse complement.
CGGTTCGATGTCTCGGTGACGGAGGCCGGGCTGCAGGACCAGTATCGGCGCGCGGTAATCGGCGCCGGACTCGTCGCCGCGGACCGGGCCCACCTGGTGGAGGTGCTTGCCGCCGTCGAACGATTCGTGGCCGGCCGCCCCGAAACGGAGCTGCTCAGCGCCCGGCAACGGGAACTCCGCAGCGACGACTGACCATCGATTGCTCCGGAACTGCCGTTTTGAGCGCCCAAAAGGGCGTTCATGGAGCAACGGATGAAGGCTGTGGATAACTTCTGCAGCATCGCCGCTGATCTGGTCCTATGAAGCCATGAAAACCGCGCAACCGCTGCCCGAGGATTTTCAGAACCGACCCTTCACCGTCGCGGAAGCGACACTGGCAGGCGTGTCCCCGAAGCGGCTTCGTCACGGGTCGCTGACGGCGCTGGGCAAGGGGATCCGTTCCCTGGGCCCGACGGCCGACCTTCCCCTGACCCTGCGGGTGCGGCCTTTCATCGAGGTCAACGAGCGATGCGCCGCATCCCACCTCACCGCCTTGGGCCTGCTAGGGCTGCCGGGGCGACGGCAGAAGGAGACCAGCGAGATGTATCACGTCATCCGCCCGGAGGGTGAGGCCCACCTGAACCGGCCGCACGTCATAGTTCACCGCATGAAGCTGTACGAGGACGAGATCACCGTGCTCGACGGGATTCCCATCACCACGCCCGAGCGCACGTGGCTGGATCTCGCCGAGATGCTGACCGTGGACGAACTCGTGGTGGCCGGTGACAGCTGCGTCCGTGTGCCCCGGGCCGCATTTGAGGGACGGGACATGCCGTTGTGCAGCATCGCGGATCTGCAGCGGATGATCGATCGGCACAAGGGGAAGCGTGGAATCCGCAAGGCCAAGGAAGCCCTCAGACTCATTCGGGTGGGCTCCGATTCCGCACAGGAATCCCTGCTGCGGCTGGCCATCGTCCGGGCCCGTCTCCCCGAGCCGGAACTGAACGTTCCCATCATCGCCGACGACGGGTCCCGGCACCACGAGCCGGACCTGTCCTACCGCAACTACAGAATCGGAATCGAGTACGAGGGGGAGCACCATGGTGAAGAAGGCCAGATCGTCCGGGACATTGCGCGGTCGGAACGGTACTCGGCCCTGGGCTGGACAGAGGTCCGCATTTCCAAACGCCACATGCACGACGACGCGAGAGCCGCGGTTGCCAAGATCCGCACCGCGCTCGTCCAGGCAGGCTGGCGTCCAGGCAAGTGATTAAACGACTGCTCCGCAACCGCCCTTTCCGGAGTGCGGAAGGGCAGTTACGGAGCAGTCGATGGAACCTAGGACGGCGGGAAGGTTAGCCGAAGTACTTCGGCAGGGTGGCCTCGTGGGCTTCGCGGAGCGCCTCGAGGGACAGGGTTTCGACGCCGTTGATCTCCAGCGTGCCGCCCTCGGCGTCCACGACGCCGATCCGGGTGTGCGCGAAGCCGCGGGCGGTGCACATGTCGGTGAAGCGGATCTCCTCGGACCGGGGCACGGCCACGACCGCGCGGCCCTGGGTCTCGGAGAACAGCGCCGTGAACAGGTCCACGCCGTCGCGGTCCAGGACATCCTGCAGTGCGATCCGGGCGCCCACGCCGTAGCGCAGCGCGGATTCCACGAGGGCTGCCGCGAGGCCGCCTTCGGAGAGGTCGTGGGCGGAGTCCACCATGCCGTCGCGGGACGCGTTGATCAGGATTTCACCCAGCGCGCGTTCGGCGGCCAGGTCAACCTTGGGCGGCAGCCCGCCGAGGTGTCCGCGCATGTTGGACCATTCCGAACCGTCCAGTTCTGCCGCCGTCGTACCCAGCAGGTAGATGGCCTGTCCGTCCTCGCGCCAGCCCGACGGCGTGCGGCGGGCGACGTCGTCGAGCTTGCCCAGCACGGCCACCACGGGGGAGGGGTGGATCGGTGTGGTGCCGGTCTGGTTGTACAGCGAGACGTTGCCGCCGGTGACCGGGATGCCCAGCACCATGCAGGCGTCGGACAGGCCCCGGATGGCCTCGGCCAGCTGCCACATGACCGCGGGGTCCTCGGGAGAGCCGAAGTTCAGGCAGTCGCTGACGGCCATCGGCACGGCGCCGGAGGTGGCCACGTTGCGGTACGCCTCCGCCAGCGCCAGCTGTGCGCCGTGGTACGGATCGAGGTAGGTGTAGCGGCCGTTGGCGTCGGTGGCCAGGGCCACGCCCAGCCCGGTTTCCTCGTCCACCCGGACCACGCCGGCATCGTCCGGGAACGCCATGGCGGTGTTGCCGCCGACGTAGCGGTCGTACTGCTTGGTGATCCAGGACTTGCTGCACATGTTCGGCGAGGAGATGAGCTCGGTCACGGCGGCGGCCAGGTCCGCGGGGGCGGAAGGGCGGCCGGCATCCTGCACGGAACCGGTGAAGGCATCGGCCTGCACGGCGTCCTGCCATTCGGGGCGGGCGTACGGGCGGTCGTAGACCGGACCGTCGTGCGCCACGGTGCGCGGGTCGACGTCGACGATGACTTCGCCTTCCCACGTGATGATCAGGCGGCCGGTATCGGTCACCTCGCCCAGCCAGGAGTACTCCACGGCCCACTTGTCCATGACGGCTTCAAAAGCGGCCACGTTTTCGGGGGTGACCACGGCCATCATGCGTTCCTGCGATTCGGACATCAGGATTTCGCCGGGGGTCAGGGTGGGGTCGCGCAGCAGGACGGACGTCAGCTCGACCTCCATGCCGCCGTCGCCGTTGGAGGCGAGCTCGGAGGTGGCGCAGGAAATGCCCGCGGCGCCCAGGTCCTGGATGCCCTCCACCAGGGACCCCTTGAACAGCTCCAGGCAGCACTCGATCAGCACCTTCTCGGCGAAGGGGTCGCCCACCTGGACGGCGGGGCGCTTGGACGGCTTGGTGTCGTCGAAGGACTCGGATGCCAGCACCGAGGCGCCGCCGATCCCGTCGCCGCCGGTGCGGGCGCCGAACAGCACCACCTTGTTGCCCTTGCCGGAGGCGTTGGCGAGGCGGATGTCCTCGTGGCGCATCACGCCGACGGCCAGCGCGTTGACCAGCGGGTTGCCCTGGTACACGGAGTCGAAGACCATTTCGCCGCCGATGTTGGGCAGCCCCAGGGAGTTGCCGTAGCCGCCGATGCCGGCCACCGCGCCGTGCATGACGCGGGCCGTGTCCGGATGGTCAATGGCGCCGAAACGCAGCGGATCCATCACGGCCACCGGGCGCGCGCCCATCGAGATGATGTCGCGGACAATGCCGCCGATGCCGGTAGCGGCGCCCTGGTAGGGCTCCACGAACGACGGCGAATTGTGGGACTCGATCTTGAACGTCACGGCCCAGCCGTCGCCCAGGTTGGTGACCCCGGCGTTTTCGCCGATCCCCACCAGCATGTCCTTCTTCATCTCGTCGGTCACCTTTTCGCCGAACTGGCGCAGGTGGTTCTTGGAGGACTTGTAGGAGCAGTGCTCGCTCCACATCACTGAGTACATGGCGAGCTCGGCGCCGGTCGGGCGGCGGCCCAGGACCGTGACGACCTCGTCGAACTCGTTCTGCTTCAGGCCCAGTTCGGCCCACGGGAGTTCGGTGTCCGGCGTTTTGGCCGCGTTTTCGACGGTGTCGATGTTGAACTTCTTGGTCTCGGTGATCGAGCCCGCTGACGTCTCCGTCATTTGTTGTCTCCCACGATCTTGTTCAGTACAGAGGTGAAGAAGCCGAGGCCCTCGGTGTCGGAGCCGATTTCGGGGCCGAAGCCGGCCTCCACCGCGTGTTCCGGGTGCGGCATCAGCCCCACCACGTTGCCGGCGGCATTGGCGATGCCGGCGATGTCGCGGCGCGAGCCGTTCGGGTTGAAGCCGACGTAGCGGAACACCACCCGGCCTTCCGCCTCGAGCGCGTCCAGGGTCTTCTCGTCGGCGATGTACTGGCCGTCCTGGTTCTTCAGCGGCACGGTGATTTCCTGGCCGGCGGCGTAGTCCCCGGTCCAGGACGTGGTGTTGTTCTCCACCCGGAGGAGCTGGTCGCGGCACATGAACTTCAATTGGTCGTTCTTGATCATCGAGCCGGGCAGCATGTGCGACTCGGTGAGGATCTGGAAGCCGTTGCAGATGCCGAGCACGGGAAGCTTGGCGTCCGAGTTGGCGGCGTCGATGATCCGGGACATCAGCGGCGCGAACCGGGCGATGGCGCCGGCCCGGAGGTAGTCGCCGTAGGAGAACCCGCCGGGGATCACGACGGCGTCGACGTCGCCCAGCGTGGTGTCGGCGTGCCAGAGGGCAACCGGGGTGGCGCCGGCCAGACGGACGGCGCGGACGGCGTCGCGGTCGTCCAGGGTGCCGGGGAAGGTGACGACGCCGATCTTCGCGCCGGCGAGGCTGCGCTCTGCGCCAGCGCCTGCGGCGGTGGCTTCGCCGATGAGGGGGAGTTCAGTCATCTCAGGCCTCGACGACCTCGACGTTGACGACGTCCTCGATGACCGGGTTGGACAGCAGGGTCTCCGCGGCGTTCCGGGCCTGGGCCAGGATCTCCTCGGTCACCTCGCCGTCAACCGTGAGTTCAAAGCGCTTGCCCTGTCGGACAGAGCTGAAGGCGGTGAAGCCGAGCCGGGGGAGTGCACCCACGATGGCCTTCCCCTGCGGGTCCAGAATTTCGGGCTTGGGCATGACATCGACAACGATCCGGGGCATCCGGCAACTCCTGTGCGTGAGCATTGGGTAAGGGCGCAGCGGAGTGGTGCCGTCTCACGCCGCACGGGCGCCTGGTCAACTTAGTGAACAACTGACAGGGCCAATGTAAGGACGGTGAACGGGCGCTCCGCGAGCTTGCATGCCCATTCTACCGGCCACCGTGCGTCCCGGCGCATTCGCGCGGCGGGCTCTGGTCCGGGATGCGCGACGTCCGTAGGATGGGCGCATGGCTGAGAAACCGAAGTCCGTGCTGTTGCCCGTGCTCGCCGCCGTCGTGTTTGCCGGACTGGGCCGGATGGTTGTGCAGAAGCTCAAGGCGGACCGTGCGGTCCGGGAAAGCAAGGTGGCAGGCCCCGTCGACGCGAAAACCCGGGCCTGGATCAGCGACGTGGTCAGGACCCCGCGGCAATAGCGCCGCCACAGGGCAGCGGCACCCGGGCACCCGGTCACTGCCGCCGCCTCCGCGCGCCGTCGCCGCCCTTGGAACGGTGCGACAAAAGGGCCCTTCGTGACGGTGTGGCGAATTTTTGTGACACATTTTGATTTGTCCTTGTGTTCGATCTCATATCTCGCTCTCAGTCTGTACTGTATGAATCGGCCGGTATCCGCCGGGGCCGCACGAGCCTGCGCTCGTGCGGCCCCGCCTGCCTGTTGAGCCCGGCAAGGTCGCTGGGACCATTCCTTATGAAAGGTTCATTCAGTCGTGAAATCACCAGGAAAGAGCTTCCTTCGAAGCGGGGGACTCCGGAGGGCCGCGGCGCTGACCCTGGGTTTGCCGGTTCTCCTGTCAACTGCCGCCATTGCGCCGGCCGACGCTTCGCCCCGGCAGGGCCCGCCGGCGGCCTCGGTTGCGCAGAAGAGCCTGGATCCGAACTCCTATAAGGACGGCCGCTACGTTGTGGTCCTGGCCGAAAAGCCGGCGGCCACCTACGACGGCGGCACGGATGGCCTGCCGGCCACCAAACCGGAGTCCGGGCGGAAGCTGGATGCGAAGCGGGCCGAAGTCAGGAAGTACCAGGCGCACCTCGAAAAGAAGCAGGCCGAGGTGGCCGGGCAGCAGAACGTCAAGATCCAGCGCCAGTTCACCGCGGCCCTCAACGGCTTCAGCGCCAGGCTGACGGCGGACCAGGCCATCAAGCTGGCGAAGGATCCGGGCGTCCTGGTGGTTGCCCCGGACACCGAAAACACGCCGGACTATTCCAGCACGGACTTCCTCAGGCTCAGCGGCGCCACCGGCACCTGGAGCACCAGGTTCGGCGGCCAGGACGCGGCCGGCAAGGGCGTCGTCGTCGGCGTCATCGACACCGGCTACACGCCGTCGAGCGCCTTCTTCGCCGGCGAGCCGGTTGCCCCCCTGGCCGGGGACCCCGTCGTCGGGGTCCCGTACCGTAACGCCGACGGCAAGATCGCCATGCTCAAGTCCGACGGCGAGACATTCGTCGGCGAATGCCAGAAAGGCGTGGAAACAGGTGCAGCCTTTGACGGCACCGCCTGCAACTCCAAGGTGCTCAGTGCCCGCTACTTCGCCGACGAGTTCGAGAACAACGTCCCGGCCGGGAGCCGCGCCGCCGAAGAACTGCTCTCCCCGGTTGATGTCGCCAGCCACGGAACCCACACGGCCAGCACCGCCGCCGGCAACGCCAACGTCGAGGCGGTCGTGGACGGCCGCAGCTTCGGCCTGACCAGCGGCATCGCCCCGGCCGCGAAGCTCTCCATCTACAAGGTCTGCTGGGAAGATGACGATCCCAACACCGGGGGCTGCTATTCCTCCGCTGCCATTGACGCCATCAACCAGGCCATCCTGGACGGCGTGGACGTGCTGAACTACTCCATCTCCGGCGCAACGTCGACCACCACCGATCCGGTCTCCCTCGCGTTCCTGTCCGCCGCCTCGGCCGGCATCTTCATCGCCGCCTCGGCCGGCAACACGGGTGCGGCGGCCGGCACCGTGGAACACGGCGCACCGTGGCTGACCACCGTCGCGGCCAGCAGCTTCTCGCAGGAACTGCAGGGAACCGTTGAATTCTCCGACGGCAGCAAGTACCGCGGCGCCAGCATCATGAGCGGCCAGGTCGCGAACGCGGGAGTGGTGCTGAGCGCCGACGCGGCAGCCGATCCGGCAGCCGCGGCAGACGAGCAGAAGGCCGCGTTCTGCGGCCCCGGCACCCTGGACCCGGCGAAGATCGCCGGGAAGGTCGTGGTCTGCGACCGCGGCGTCGTCGACCGCGTCGCCAAGAGCGCCGAAGTCAAGCGCGGCGGCGGCGCCGGCATGGTCCTCGTCAACCTGGACGACTCGTCGCTGGACACCGACAAGCACTCCGTCCCCACCGTCCATGTGAACCCGCCGGCCACCGGGGCCATCAAGGCCAAGGTCGCCGCCAACCCGGCCCTCACGGTCTCCCTCGTCAACAAGGACACCACCGGGGCGCCCCTCGAGGCCGAGCCGCAGATCGCCGGTTTCTCCTCCCGCGGGCCGCTCCTGGCCGCCGGGTCCGACCTGCTGAAGCCCGACGTTGCCGCTCCGGGCGTTGCGGTGCTGGCCGGCGTTTCACCGCTCGGCACCGGCGGGGACACCTTCGGGTTCCTCTCCGGCACCTCGATGGCGTCCCCCCATGTCGCCGGCCTCGGCGCGCTGGTCCTGGGCAGGAACCCGACGTGGTCACCGGCCGCGGTGAAGTCCGCCATGATGACCACCGCCGGTGACCTCAGGCTCGCCGACGGCACCAGGGACACCGACGTCTTCGCCACCGGCGCAGGCCAGGTGGATCCGGCGCGCGTGCTCGATCCCGGGCTGGTCTACGACGCCGGCTACGACGAGTACGCGGCCTTCGTCCAGGGCACCGGCCTGGACCTGGCCAAGCCCGGCATCGGGACCACCAGGCCCCGGGACATGAACGTCCCCTCCTTTGCCCTGGGCAACCTGGCCGGCAAGATCGAGGTCACCCGCACGATGACCGCCCTGACCCCCGGAAGCTACAAGGCCACGGCCGTCGTTCCGGGCGTGAAGGTCAGCGTGACCCCCGCCGTCCTGAACTTCAGCGCAGCGGGTGAGAAGCGCACCTTCAAGGTGAGCTTCGAGAACAAGGACGCGCCGCTGGGCCAGTTCGCGACGGGTTCGTTGATTTGGCAGGGCGCCGGCAGGACTGTCGCCTCACCGATCGCCGTCCGGCCGCAGTCGCTCGTGGCCGCCGGTGACGTGGCCTTCACCTCCGAAGGCGGCACCGGCTCCGGCGGCATCAGGCTCGTCTCCGGCACGAATGGGCCCGTCAGCATGACCCTCGATGGCCTCTCCAAGGCAGACTCCACCGGCGTCGAACTGGTCCCCGGTCCGTTCACCGGCGCAACGGATGCCTCGAACCTCGAAAAGACGGTCCAGGTCCCGGAAAACACCACGCTGGCGAAGTTCTCGGTGCTTTCCGCAGACCCGGACGCCGACTTCGACATGTACGTGATGACCCCCGAGGGCCCGCTGACCGTCGCGACGACGTCTGCCAGCGAGTCGGTGTCCCTTCCCAACCCGACACCCGGCACGTACACCATCTACGCGAACCTCTACGCCAGCCCCGGCGGCCGCGCCACGAAGGCGTCGGTGGACGCGGCGGTGCTTGAGGCCAACGTCGGCAATGCGACGCTCACGCCGAACCCGCTCCGGCTGTCCAACGGCAAGTCCGGGAAGGTCACGCTGGACTGGAAGGGCCTGTCCGCCGGCTCCTACCTCGGCCGCGCGACCTTCGCCGGAGCCAGCGATCCGAGCTTCGTCAGCGTCCTCGTGACCCCGGCCGGCACCGTGGTGGTTCCGCCCACCTCCGAGGACCAGGACAGCAACGACGGCCCCGGTGATGATGGCGACAACGGCGGCGCCGACGGCAAGGACAACAAGGACAAAAAGGAAAAGAAGGACAAGGGCAAGAAGGTGAAGAAGGAGAAGGGCAAGATCCAGAACGGGGAACGTCGCGCGGCTCCGAACGGCGCCATTTAGGCGGGCGGCAGCCCGTAGCAACGGTCCTGCAGCAATGGCAATGCCCGGCGGTTTCCACCGCCGGGCATTGCCGTTAAAGGCCATTGCCGTTTGAGTTCTCAGATGGCCCCGGTGGACCCGGCCACGCCGCCGAGCAGCGGGGCCATGGCGCGCCAGCGGGCGAGCTCGCAGCCGTCGGTGCGGCTGAACCGGCTGTGCACTTCGCGGCCCAGGAACCGGCCCGTCACGACGGCAACCTGCGGACCGCCGTATTGCTGGGTGCAAATTTTCGGCGGTCCCGGCACGGGGAAGAAGATCGCCTCCCCGTGCCGTTGCACGGACTCGAGGGCGGCGTCGGGATCCGGCAGGGTGGACGCGGCGGTGGGGGCGCCGTCCCTGGCCTCGAGCCGGAAGGTGCGCTCCGGGGCTCCCGGGGACTCCGTCAGGCGGATGGTGAGGTCGACGTCGAGCAGGCTGTGCCGGTCACCCGGGGCTGTCATGGCTGTCCTTCCGGGTGACTGGGCCTCTGCCGGCACCTGGCCCGGCACTTGTCCCCGGGCCGCCGGGGCCGGATGCCGCGACTGTGTCTACTGCATGGGGCAACCGCGCGAGCTCGGCCAGCAGCCGGCGCCGCAGTTCCTGCGACTCCGCGGCGAATCCCCGCTGGTACTGGACGTACTCGGCCTTGCCGTCCGGCGTCTCGATCCGAATGGCGGGGTAGCCCCAGGCGCTCAGGTCGTAAGGGGAGGCGCGCATGTCCATGGCCCTGATCCGCCAGGAGAGTTCGAAGCAGTCCATCACGAGCTCGCCGGGCAGTAACGGCGCCAGTTTGTAGGCCCACTTGTACAGGTCCATGTTGGCGTGCAGGCAGCCGGGCTGCTCCATGCTCCGCTGGTTCTCCCGGCTGGGCGCCAGGCTGTTCAGCCCAATGGCATCCGGGGTGTAGAAGCGGAAGGCGTCAAAGTGGGAGCACCGGATCCGGTTGTCCTCCACCACCTGGTCGGTGCGTTCTCCGCCGAGCCGCAGCCGGAGGTATTCGTGCCGCAGCTCGAACTTGTCCTGACGGTAGACCATCGCCCACTCGTGCAGCCCGAAGCAACCGAACTGGGCGGGCCGGCCGGCGGTTCCGCCGAGAATGACGGCGGCGAACTGCAGCGCATCCCGCCGGTCCCGCCGGAAGGCGTCGACGTCGACAATGACGGCCGCAGTTCCCGCCGGGATCCCGGCGGAGGCGAGTTCGCCGTCGTCGGGGGTGCGGTAATACTTCCAGCCGGTCCGCTCTGCCGCGGCGGGACCGGAGAGGACGACGCCGGCGCCCGGGTGCCAGCGCAGCAGCTGGCCGGGCTTCTGCGTGTAATAGGTGAAGAGGAAGTCCTCCACCGGGTGCTTCTGGCCGGCCGAGCGCCGGGCCAGGTAAGGGTCGGCGTAGCGCCGGACGCGTTCCTGGTAGGCGGCCTGGCGTTTCAGCCAGCCGTCCTGCGGGAGGTGTATCAGCTTAGCCAGCTCCACCGCTGGAGCCCAGGACGTCCTTGGCCGCATTCCAGGCGGCGATTTCACACCCGTCGCGCAGGCTGAAGCTGGCTTCCACCGATGTGCCGTCCACGACGCCGGTGACGGTTGCCTGCTGCGGGCCCCCGTACTGCTGCGTGCAGGCCTGGTCGGTCGCCCGCGGGGCAGGGCCGAGGATCGCGGGGTTGTTTTTCAGGGCGGTGCAGGCCGCGGCGGCGTCGGGGTGCTGGCTTTCGGCGGCCGGGGCACCGTTCTGGCAGACGAGCGTGAAGTTGGCGGGGGTTCCGGTCTCGGAGGGTTTGACCATGATGGCCAGTTCGGCATTGCCCTGCCCCGGCCCGGACGTCAGCGGCGCGGCAGACGGCGACGGGGCGGGGGCTGTCGTTTCGGTGTCCGGCGAAGGTGTGCCGGACGCCGGGCCCGTGGTGGCGCCGGTGGGTGCGCCCGTGGAGGCGGGGGCGGTGGAGGACGGAGCAGGAGGGGGCCCGCCCGTGCAGCCGGCCAATCCGGCCACGGCCAGCAGAACGAGTGCCGTGCGGGCCAGTTGCTTGCGCATCAGAAGTCCTCCTCCGTTTTGTGCACAGTCTACCTCCGGGGCCTACCCCCGGGGCGCGTCTCCCGGGGTGGCCTCTGGTGTGTGCTTGATGGCCGGTCTGGTGGCGGCGATCAGGTCCGTCATGGATGCGTGCAGCGCGGCCACCTGGTCCCGGGTCAGCCCCAGTTTGGCCATCATGGTGCCGGGGACGGCCAGCGCCCGTTGCCGGAGTGCGGCCCCCTCATCGGTCAGCCGCACGTCGAGGGTGCGCTCGTTGCCGTCCCGGCGCTGGCGGGTGATGAAGCCGGCCGTTTCCAGGCGGCGCAGCAGCGGCGAGATGGTCGCGGGCTCCTGGGCGAGGGCCTCGCTGATGTCGCGGACGGAGCGGGGACTGGACTCCCACAGACACAGCATGACCAGGTACTGCGGGTGGGTCAGGCCGAGCGCGTCCAGCACCGGCTTGTAGGCGCCGACGACGCTGCGGGAGGCCACGGTCAGGGCGAAGCAGAGTTGTTGTTCGAGCAGGAGATCGTCGTCGGCAGCGTTGCGGGGGGTGACGGGTGCAGGGGCGCCGGGGGTTCCGCGGGTCTTTTCGGTCACGTTGGTCATGCGGGCCTCCTCCTCCTGATAGTTAGTGCACTAATGATTAGCGTACACTGACGGGAGCATCTGGTTCGTTCCGAAGAGAGGATAGCGATGGCCAAGGGAAGCCCTGTCGAGAGGTTCATGCGTGCAACCGGGAGGATCCGGGCCATTCTGGGGCCGGCCAACCGCAGTTCCCTGCGGCACGAGATGACGGAGCAGAACAAGGCGTTGCTGGTGCAGCGGCAGGCCGAGACCCAGCAGTGGGAGACCGTGCGCCGGCCGGACGGCAGTACGTATGTCGTCCCTAGGAATCCGGACGACAAGTCCCTGCGCTAAAGGGCGTTTGCTGCGTTGCCGCCCCCTGTCAACGTCAACCCTGCCCGGGCTTTTTTCCGGCGCCGGGCGTAAAATAAGGGCACCGGCACAGCGAAGTGCTGCATCCGTTATCTACCGCGCGGCAAGGGAAGGGGGTGGGGAGAGTGGCACATGCAGCCATCCGCTTCATGAACGCGACCGACAGGCTGAAGTTTGTTTTCGGCCCCGCAAGCCACGGCGACAATTCAGCGCCGGTGGTTCACCGGCACGATGACTTCGAGCACGCCTCGGAAGAGGACCTTTCAACGTTCGAGGTGGAGACCGACTCGCAAGGGCATCACTACGCGGTGCGCAAGGAAGACCTCGGGAAAGAACAGACCTGACGGCGCTCACAAGGAGTGCGAAAAGGGAGCGGCACGTGCCGCTCCCTTTTTCGTGCGTGTTTTTCGTGGGTGCCGCGGGCTTCGCGGCCCGCAGTGCCGGTGTTGGGAAGGACTAACTCAAGTCATATCAGCGGCCGGTGCCGCCGTAGACGGTCGCCTCGTCCTCACTGTCCAGGCCGAAGGCCTGGTGGATGGCGCGCACGGCGTCGTCGAGCAGGTCGGCGTGAGTCACCACCGAGATGCGGATCTCCGAGGTGGAGATCATGTTGATATTGATTCCGGCGGCGGACAGCGCCTTGAAGAACCGGGCCGAGACGCCCGGGTGGGAGCGCATTCCGGCGCCGATCAGGGACAGCTTCCCGATCTTCTCGTTGTACTCGATGTTCTCAAAGCCGATCTCCGGCTGGGCCGCGCGGAGGGCGGCCAGCGCGTCCGCACCCTCAACGATCGGCAGCGTGAAGGAGATGTCGGTTTTGCCGGTGCCATGGGTCGAGACATTCTGGACGATCATGTCGACGTTGGAGTGCGCATCCGCGATCACCTGGAAGATCGCGGCGGCCTTGCCGGGGATGTCCGGAACGCCGACCACCGTGACCTTGGCTTCGGAACGATCGTGGGCAACGCCGGAGATGATTGGCTGCTCCAAGGCAACTCCCTCTTGGATGGTGATCTTGTCGTCGGCGCCGGGCAGGACCCAGGTGCCTTCGTTCTGGCTGAATGAGGAACGGACGTGCAGCGGCACCCCGAAACGGCGGGCGTATTCGACGCAGCGCAGGTGCAGGATCTTGGCGCCGGACGCGGCGAGCTCCAGCATTTCCTCGCTGGAGATGCGGTCGATCTTCCGGGCGGCCGGAACAACCCGCGGGTCGGCGGTGTAGATGCCGTCGACGTCGGTGAAGATCTCGCAGACGTCGGCGTCGAGAGCGGCGGCGAGGGCCACCGCCGTCGTGTCCGAACCGCCGCGGCCCAGCGTCGTGATCTCGTGGGTGACCCGGCTCATGCCCTGGAATCCCGCGACAATCGCGATGTGGCCTTTGTCCAGGGCAGTGCGGATGCGGTGCGGGTCGACGTCGATGATCCGGGCCTTGCCGTGGATGCCGTCGGTGATCATGCCCGCCTGGGAGCCCGTGAAGGACTGGGCCGAGGCGCCGAACTTGTTGATGGCCATGGCCAGCAGCGCCATGGAGATGCGTTCGCCGGCGGAGAGGAGCATGTCCATTTCGCGGGCGGGGGCCGAATCGGTCACCTGGGCCGCGAGATCGAGGAGCTCATCGGTGGTGTCGCCCATCGCGGAGACGACCACGACCACTTCGTCGCCGGCGTTCCGGGCATCCACGACGCGCCTGGCGACACGCTTAATGCCTTCCGCATCCGCCACCGAGGAACCGCCGAACTTCTTCACCACAAGGTGCTTGGTGACGGCGGCCGAAACGGGCAGCTCCTGCGGCTGCGGTCCGGGCTGGACTTCGGTAGTGGGCAAACTCATGCGCGCACCCTCACTGGATCATCGGGGTTCTGGGCCAAGCAACCAAACGGCGCGACGGCGTAACTTCTGAGGCCAGTTTATCGCCGGGAGCGCTCAGGCGTTGAATTGTGACCGAATCGCAGACCGCCCGGCTCCGCCGCCCCCGGGCATGCCCTCTCTTCGGGCTCAGCAATGGACATGTCCCCCGGCCACCCGGGACATGCTCCCCGCTGGAACCAGGGGATGGGCATATTGGCATTATGTCCAGTCCTTGGCGCCAAGGGTGGACATGTCCATCGGGGCGGGGTGGGCATGTCCGGTGGGCCAAGGGTGGACATGCCCGGCGGAGTGGGGCGGACAGATCCTGCGGGGCCAGCCGGGACCACGGCGGCGGAGCGGTTGCGGCCCGGCAGCAGCTCAGCTCAGCGCGTTGCGTCGGCCTTCGAAGGCGCGGCCCAGGGTGACTTCGTCGGCGTATTCGAGGTCCCCGCCCACGGGAAGGCCGGACGCCAGCCGGGTCACGGCGATGCCGATTGATTTGAGCATCCGCGCCAGGTAAGTGGCCGTGGCCTCGCCCTCGAGGTTGGGGTCGGTGGCGATGATGATTTCCTGGATGGCGCCGTCGTTGAGGCGGGTGAGGAGCTCGCGGATCCGGAGCTGCTCGGGGCCGATGCCGGCAATCGGGTTAATCGCGCCGCCGAGGACGTGATACCTGCCGCGGAAGGACCGCGTGCGCTCCACGGCCAGCACGTCCTTGGACTCCTCGACGACGCAGATGATCGAGGGGTCCCGCCGCGTGTCGCGGCAGATATTGCAGAGTTCCTGCTCGGTGACGTTGCCACAGACCGTGCAGAACTTGACCCGCTCCTTCACCGTGGTGATGGCGTCGACGAGCCGCTTCATGTCCTGCGGATCGGCCTCGAGGATGTGGAAGGCCAGCCGCTGGGCGGACTTGGGCCCGATGCCGGGAAGGCGTCCCAGCTCGTCGATCAGCTCTTGAACTGCACCTTCGTACACAATTTCCTCGTTCGTTTGGGGGTGGGGCGGTGTCCGCTACGGGCCGGCTAGAACCGCGGCGGCAAAGGACTTCCGTCCAGGGAACGCTCTTCAACAAGCTTTCCGCCCAGAATGCGTTCGACGGCGGCGCGGCCGAAGACGCCCGATTCCTCGATCGTTTCGTCGTCGGCGCTGGGGATGTCCTGGACGTGGGCTGTGGCCGATACCGCCGCCCGGGACGGTGCCTTCGCGCGTCCGGCCTCGGCTTCCGGGCTGTTGGACAGCCGCTGGTACAGGCTTTGACGGCCCGTAGGAGCCGGCGCGGCGGGGGCCGCGGGCGCCGAAACCGGAGCGGCGGCCGATACCGTGGCGGCCGATACCGGAGCCGCGGCCGGCACCAACTGCGGCGGCGCCCAGCCGTCCGAAACCTCAGGGGCAGGGGCGGCCGGCATCGCCGGGGCGCCGATATCCTGCGGGATCTGGGCGGCTGCCGGTTCGTAGTGCTGCGGCTCCGGCTCCGGTGCGTGCCCGGGTTCCGGTGCGTGCCCGGGTTCCGGTGCCGCCTCCGAGGGGGTGTGGCGACCGACGTTGGTGCCTGCGCCGACGGTCCAGATCCCGGGGGACTGCTCGACGGCGCGCGCCCAGAGGTCATCGGAAGCTTCCGGCGCCGAGGACGCCGCAGTCCCGGTCGACGGGGTTGGGGAGCCGGATGGCGTGGCTGCCCTCTTCCGGGCGGGTGTGAGGGAAACAGTCGGCGGGGCAGACAGGGCCGTTGCCGTCGTCGAGGGGCTCCAGTCCATCGGAGGCTCCTCGTCAAGCGGCGGCGCATCTTCGTCCCGCGGCGGCCCCCAGTCGTCGTCGTAGGCAAACGAGCCCGCGGATTCGCCGGGATCAGCAAGCGCGGCGGGCTGTCCGCCAGCAGGGGCGGCGGATGCGGGTACCGGCGCTGCCTCTGGCTGTGCAGCGGCCGGTGTCGGGGGCAGTTGCGCCGGTGAAGCGGATGCCGGGGAAACGGGCGACGGCGCGGCCCCGGGTTCGGCAGGACGGCCAGCCGGCGGCGCGGACGGCCGGGCCTCCGGTGTTAGGCCCCAGGCGGCATCAGCGGACGTCGCCGGAGTGTCCGGGCTGGCGGGTGCTTTTGGGTTTGGCTCAGAGCTCGCCGCAGTGTTGGCTCCGCCGGCCACGGCGTTGATCTGGCAATCGATGCCGATCGTCTTGTGGATCGCCTGCCGCAGGTTCTCGGCATGGTCCGCCCGGCCGAAGGCTCCGGCGAGCCCGGAGGTCGTGAACGCGAGCGTCAGGACCTGGCCCTCGAAGTGGCCGACCTGCGCGTTTGGTTCCACCAGCGCCCAGGTGCTGCGTTTGATCTTGGTCAGTGTCTGCAGGATCTCCGGCCAGGCGCGGCGGAGGACCTCGACGTCGGCACCCGGGCCGGCGGCGGGGGCGGCAACAGGCGCAGCCGCCGCGACGGTCCGGGATTGCACCGGGGCGGTCTGTGCAGGTTCGGGCGGCAACGGGCGCGTAGGTGCAGTCTGTCCCATAGGTGCAGTCTGTCCCATAGGTGCCTGCGGTGCCGCCTGGACAGAGGTGGCCTGCGCAGGCGGGACCTTGTGGGCAGCGGCGGGCTCGTCCACGGGCCAGTCGCTCGTGCTGACGCGCGGTGCCCGGAGCGGTTCCCGGACCGGCTCCTCGGCGCGGGCGGCGGGTGCGGGGGCAACTGCGGGCTCGGCGGACCGGACGGCGGCCGGTGCAGAGTTGGCGGGCGCGACAGCGGCCGGGGGTGCGGCGGCGGCCGGGGGTGCGGCGGCGGGGGCCGGGGCCCCGACGTCGTTCCCCGCGTAATTCAGGCGGCGCTCCACACGGTCGATCCGGGCGGCAATGCCTCGCTCGGTCTGTTCCGAGCTCGGCAGCAGGATGCGGGCGCAGAGCAGTTCGAGGTGCAGCCGCGGCGAGGTGGCCCCGGTCATCTCGGTGAGCGCTGTGTTGGTGACGTCCGCCGCGCGGGACAGTTCGGCCGCGCCCAGGTTGTGCGCCTGGTTCCGCATCCGGGCGATCTGGTCCGCGGGCATGCCGCGGAGGATGGACTGTGCGCTCTCGGGCATCGCCTGGACGATGATCAGGTCACGGAAACGCTCCAGCAGGTCCTCCACGAAGCGCCGGGGATCGTGTCCGGTCTGGATGACCCGGTCCACGGCCCGGAACACGGTGGCGGCGTCGGAGGCGGCGACGGCCTCGACCACATCATCGAGCAGCGAGGCATGGGTGTAGCCGAGGAGCGCGACGGCCAGTTCATAGTCGAGCCCGGCCGGTCCCGCGCCGGCCATGAGCTGGTCCAGTACGGAGAGCGAGTCGCGCACGGAGCCTCCGCCGGCACGGATGACGAGGGACAGCACGCCGGGCGCCACCGGGACGTTCTCCTGCTGGCAGAGCAGTTCCAGGTACGCCATGAGGGGCTCCGGCGGCACGAGCCGGAAGGGGTAGTGGTGCGTCCGGGACCGGATGGTGCCGATGACCTTGTCCGGCTCGGTGGTGGCGAAAATGAACTTGATGTGCTCCGGCGGCTCTTCCACGATCTTGAGCAGGGCGTTGAAGCCTGCCGACGTGACCATGTGGGCCTCATCGATGATGAAGATCTTGTAGCGGTCACGGACCGGGGCATAGGTGGCCCGTTCACGCAGGTCGCGGGCGTCGTCCACACCGCCGTGGCTCGCGGCGTCGATCTCGATGACGTCCAGGGAACCGGATCCGCCGCGGGCCAGTTCAATGCAGCTGGGGCACGTGCCGCAGGGGGTGTCCGTGGGGCCCTCGGCGCAGTTCAGGCAGCGGGCCAGGATGCGCGCGGAGGTGGTTTTCCCGCAGCCCCGCGGGCCGGAAAACAGGTAGGCGTGGTTGACGCGGTTCTTGCGCAGGGCCGTCATCAGCGGCTCCGTGACGTGTTCCTGCCCGATAACGTCCGCGAACGAATCCGGGCGGTATCTGCGGTAAAGGGCGGTAGTAACAGTCACAAATAAACCCTACCAATCGGCACAGACATAAAAGACCCCCCATGCACCCGCCAGAGCCCATTTACCCTTGCTACCTTCCGGTCCTGGGGGAGTTCAACAGGATGACGCCACATGAGGGGCCGCCAGTAAGCTTACCCGACGTTTGAGTGTGCCCCGAATCGGCCCGTTTTCGCCCGGATCCCCGCGGGACATGCCCATTTTTCGGGACCAGCGACGGGCATGATGGGCCTATGTCCATCCCTCGCGGACAGGGTGGGGCATGTCCCCTTGCAGGAGGCGCTTTGTGAGGGCTTGGGGGCCCAATTGGGCGATGCCGGGAAGATCAGGTAGTCTAGTATCTGCTTTTGATTCAGAAGCTACTGGAGAATTCGCCTAGCGGCCTATGGCGCACGCCTGGAACGCGTGTTGGGTTAACGCCCTCGGGGGTTCAAATCCCCCATTCTCCGCGTCTGGCCCCGGTCCCCTGGACCGGGGCCTTTTTGCGTCTTGCGACCTGTCGCAGCGTGCGAGCACGGCGAGCGCGCCCCGCAGGGCCCCGGTTCAGGACTGGTAACCCAGCCTGGCGAGGCGGTTCCGGGCAGCCTGTTCGCTCGGGCCCACCCGGCCCAGGGCCAGATGGACGACGGCGAGTGCCACCTTGGTGGCCAGTCTCACCGGCAGCGGGATGGGGCCCAGCCGGGCGGTCCGCAGTCCCAGCAGCTCCCGGTACTTGGGCTCGAGGCTGGTCACGGCGGCGGCAAACAGCACCCGGTAGCCCCGCCTGAGCGACGGGTGGAGTGGGGGATTGCGGATGAACGCTACAGTCTCAGCGACCCGGGCGTCCGAGCGGAGCTCGCCGTCGTCGTACCAGCGGTCCAGCTGCCGGCGCATTTCCGCCTCGCTCAGCGGCGGACAGTCCACGCCCATCAGCCGGCCGGCCTGGGCCCATTCGCGGACATACGCATCAGGGCCGCCCGGGATCGGCCTGCCCACAGCTTATGGGCGGAGAGGAATGCATCGGTGAAGGCTATATGGACCCAGCGGAGGAGCTCGGGATCGTTGGCGGCGTAGCTCCGGGTGACGCCGTGGCCGTCCACATATTCCCCCCTGACCGTGCCGTGCAGCCGGAGCACCCAATCGGACGCTGAGCGGGCCGCGGCCGTCGAGCCGTAGGACACGGTGAAGATCCACCGGATGGTCCCCGCCAGCCGGCCCAGGGGGTCCTCGCGGAAGCGGGAGTGGTCGTGGACGCCTGCAAGGGCGCCGGGATGGAGCGACTGCATCAGCAGGGCGCGGATGCCCGCCACGATCGTCGGCATGTCCCCGTGCACGGCCCAGACCGCCGAGCCCGGCAGATGGTAGCCGGCGTCGTCGCCTTCCGCCAGATGGGGTACCCACTCCGGCACGGCGTCGCGGGTCCCGGTGAGCGTGCTCTTGAGTTCGGCCTGCCATTCCCTGCGGACATTGCGCATGGTCAATTCTCGCGCACTTGCAGGCGCTCCACTGAACCGCTGCTCACCAGCTGCCTTGGATATCTGGCAACCACCGTAACTGCCCGAACGGATTCCGGGGACAGCAACGCGGGCGTCCCCAAACGAGCGCGGTTGGGGGGTTCACAGGCCCGGCCACTTGTGTTCCCATAGGATCGTGAGCCCGTCGAGATTGGGGTCTGGCAGGCATATTGCGGGAGTCACCTCGTGGAAAATCACTGGGGAAACGGAACCGAAAAGCGCTCTGGCGGACCTTGGCCAAAGCTTGCATGGATATTGGGCGTGTGTGCTGTTTTGGCGCTGGCCATGTTGGCGGTTGTATCCCTCGGACCGCAACTCGCTCCGCTCGATAGCGGGTTGCAGGCACCAGCGGGAAAAGCCAGTCCCGCCACGGGGTCTGCCGCGACCAAGACCGGCAGCGGGTCCGGGCGGTCCTCCCCGGGAATGTTTACCGCGGACGTAAACGCCCTCGTTCCCGTGAACCGTTCTGACGTCACGACAACGTCTAAGGACGGCAAGCACGAAATGAAGCTTGCGTCCTTTGGCTTGCGGCGTCCGCCGTTGGGGTCTCTGATGGCGCCTCTGGAGACGCTGACCGCAACGTCGCCATTCGGGCTCCGGGTCAGTCCCCTCACTGGTTCCGCGGGAGAGTTCCACTGGGGCCAGGACTACGCCGCACCGTGCGGCACCCGGGTTTACGCGGCCGACGCCGGCGTGGTCAGGGCCGTTGGGTGGCACCCGTGGGGCGGCGGCAACCGTGTGGAAATCGACCACGGAAACGGGCTGATAACTACCTATAACCATCTGCAGGCAATAGCCGCAAAGAAGGGTGAGTCGGTCCAGGTGGGCGAGGTGATCGCAAAAGTTGGCACCACGGGCTCATCCACCGGTTGTCACCTTCATTTCGAGACCATCCTGAATGGTGCCCACACCAATCCGCTACGGTGGACGCTCATGCCGATCAAGCAGCTCGATCCACTCGGGAACATCGAGATGACCAGCTACCTCCCCGGCACGAATGCCCCCAAGGGTGCACCGACCTGGGCCATCCCGGTGCGGCAAGACAACTCGCATGCCGTCACAGGAGGGAACGCCGAGGCGGTGGTTCCGCCTCCGCCCGAGCCGCCCGTTGGTGCCCCGGTTCAGCAGGCGGGTGGGCCGTCGTCGTCTGTTGTGCCGCCGTCTGTTGTGCCGCCGTCTGTTGTGCCGCCGTCTGTTGTGCCGCCGTCTGTTGTGCCGCCGTCTGTTGTGCCGCCGTCTGTTGTGCCGCCGTCTGTTGTGCCGCCGTCTGTTGTGCCGCCGTCTGTTGTGCCGCCGTCTGTTGTGCCGCCGTCTGTTGTGCCGCCGTCTGTTGTGCCGCCGTCTGTTGTGCCGCCGTCTGTTGTGCCGCCGTCTGTTGTGCCGCCGTCTGTTGTGCCGCCGTCTGTTGTGCCGCCGTCTGTTGTGCCGCCGTCTGTTGTGCCGCCGTCTGTTGTGCCGCCGTCTGTTGTGCCGCCGTCTGTTGTGCCGCCGTCTGTTGTGCCGCCGTCTGTTGTGCCGCCGTCTGTTGTGCCGCCGTCTGTTGTGCCGCCGTCTGTTGTGCCGCCGTCTGTTGTGCCGCCGTCTGTTGTGCCGCCGTCTGTTGTGCCGCCGTCTGTTGTGCCGCCGTCTGTTGTGCCGCCGTCTGTTGTGCCGCCGTCTGTTGTGCCGCCGTCTGTTGTGCCGCCGTCTGTTGTGCCGCCGTCTGTTGTGCCGCCGTCTGTTGTGCCGCCGTCTGTTGTGCCGCCGTCTGTTGTGCCGCCGTCTGTTGTGCCGCCGTCTGTTGTGCCGCCGTCTGTTGTGCCGCCGTCTGTTGTGCCGCCGTCTGTTGTGCCGCCGTCTGTTGTGCCGCCGTCTGTTGTGCCGCCGTCTGTTGTGCCGCCGTCTGTTGTGCCGCCGTCTGTTGTGCCGCCGTCTGTTGTGCCGCCGTCTGTTGTGCCGCCGTCTGTTGTGCCGCCGTCTGTTGTGCCGCCGTCTGTTGTGCCGCCGTCTGTTGTGCCGCCGTCTGTTGTGCCGCCGTCTGTTGTGCCGCCGTCTGTTGTGCCGCCGTCTGTTGTGCCGCCGGTTGTCCCGCCGGTTGTCCCGCCGGTTGTCCCGCCGGTTGTCCCGCCTGTTGTCCCGCCTGTTGTGCCGCCAGTTGTCCCGCCGGTTGTCCCGCCTGTTGTGCCGCCGGCGGGCCCAGTCGAGCCGCCGCCGGTTGCGCCACACCAGGCTCCGGGACCCGTCCACTAGGCACCACGCTGGCAAGGACCGGCTGAGCTGCCTCGCAGCCAATCCGGCGCCGATGCAGCAGCTCACCTCCGGCGAGGTCCCGTTCGCCGCCGGCTTGAACAACCGGATCAACGCTGCCCGCAATGACGGCTCGAAACTGGACTTCTCCGGCCGAAAACGCGGTCCCGGCGGGCGACTACTTCGGGGTGCCGAAGGGCGCCTGGATCAAGGATGTCACCTTCAGGCTGATGGATTTCATGTCCAGCGGCGCCGTCGGCGTCCACCCACTCCACCCTGACAGTCCGGTGCAGCCAGTCGGAGGCAGCACGCGCTACGGCCGTTGAAGCGTAGAACATAATCCAGCGCATCATCCAGGCCGGCCGTCACAAGGGTCCTCAGGCATACTCGTTCTTACCCGGCCGCGCCGCACCAGCACCTGCTTCGGTGCAGGAGACTACTGGGTCGCCACTCGGGTTCTACTCGGAGGCCACGACAATTCCGGAATGAGGCCACAATCGGGTCGTGTCGGCGGTTCACAGGGCCGGCCCCCTGTGGTCCCATTGGTAGGTGAGTCCGTCGAGATTGGGGTCTGGCGGGCAGACAGCAGGAGTCTCATCGTGGGAAAACACTGGGGAAATTCATCGAGTGAGCAGCCAATCAGGGCACGGACCATTGCCGTGCGCTGTTTGTCAGGGGGTGTGTGCCTGTCCTTGGCGGTCCTGACCTTCGGGATTCAAGGCCTGGCGGGCACGGCGGTTCGCGACGCAACCGGCGCGTTGCCGCCCACCGGTGTCGTGGGACCCGGCACGCTGGATCCAGGAGTGCCGGCCGCCGCACCGAGCGCGGCGGCAGCGGCTGCATCAGCGTTCACCGCCGATGCCTTGGCGCTCGTGGCCTTCACCAGGTCCACGGTCGAGACCACGTCCAAAGAGGGCGGCGGCGAGCTCAATGTTGCCTCCGCCGGGATGAAGCGGCCGCCGCTGGGTTCGCTCATGGCTCCGTTGGAATCGCTCGTACCATCTTCCCCGTTTGGCCTGCGCATCAGCCCGCTGACGTTAGCGGCGGGTGAATTCCACTGGGGCCAGGACTACGCCGCGGCCTGCGGCACGCGAGTCTACTCGGCCGACGCCGGCGTAGTGCGCGCCGTCGGTTGGCACCCCTGGGGTGGCGGCAACCGGGTGGAAATCGACCACGGCAACGGCCTCATCACCACGTACAACCATCTGGAGGCAATCGCCGTCAAGAAGGGCGATTCGGTGCGGGTGGGCGAAGTCATCGCCAGGGTGGGGACCACGGGCTCATCAACAGGCTGCCATCTGCATTTCGAAACCATCCTCAACGGCTCGCATACCGATCCGCTCCGCTGGGCGATGATACCTATCCGGCAGGTGGACCCGCTGGGCCCCATCGCCATGACCAGCTACGCCCCGGAGGCCGACAAAGCATCAAACGCGAGCCTCGGCTGGGCCATTCCTGTCCGGACAGACCTGACGCACGTGGTCGCCGGCGGCGACCAGGAACGGACCGTTGCCGCCCTGGCCGCCCCCTCTCCGCCGGCGTCGGCGGCAGCCATCAAGGTCGCCGCAGCAGCGCCGCCGGCCTCGCCGTCAGCGCCGCCGGCCTCGCCGTCAGCGCCGCCGGCCTCGCCGTCAGCGCCGCCGGCCTCGCCGTCAGCGCCGCCGTCCTCGCCGACGCCGTCAGCACCCCCTACGGCTTCGCCTGCGCCGTCCACCACCCCGTCGCCGACGCCGTCGCCTACGGCACCCAGCGTGACGCCCCCACCGAGCCCGACACCGCCGCCGGCGAAACCGGCACCGCCCACCACGCCGCCCGCAGCTGATACGCCAGCTCCCGGCCCGGACCCGGCCGCGCCGCCCTCAGCGAAGGCCCCCGCTCCCGCGGCCACCGCTTCCCTCATCCCGCCCGCCGCGGTCCAGCCGCCTCAAACGGTGGCTCCGGTGCCAGCAACGACTCCGGCACCCGCCGCCACCGGCGCCGCGACTGACCCCGCGACGGCGCCGCTCCCGTAGCGTCGAGGCGCGACGCCTCGGACGCCCCGCGGGCGCGGCTGCGTTTCAGGGCGCACAACCGTCCCACGGGCGTTGGCCACGAAGGCAGACGTCCGGGCGGGAACCAGCACCCGCTCTCGTCGAGGCCGCCCGGGCAGCCCTCGCCTGATCCCGCCTAGGACCAAGGACCCTACCGCTGAGCATCCTTGCCGCCTAGACTGGGCGGACATTCCAACCTTCCGGGCCGGCCCGCCGGGCTGCCCCCGGAGTCCTCAGGATTGCCCGGCGGCCGGCCGGCACGTCGGCGGAGGGAGCATCAGAAAGCTTCGTGAATCACAACAGGGGCACCCGTCCCGCGGATCCGTGACAGCAGGAGGAAGAGATGACAGGGAACAAAGCAGTTGCCTACAAGGGGCCCGGCAAGGTCGAAATCATCGATATTGACTACCCCGGCTTTGAACTCAAAGACGGCCCGGGAGTAAACCCCGCCAACGTGGGCCGCCAGGTGCGCCACGGCGTGATCCTTAAGACCGTTGCCACCAACATTTGCGGCTCCGACCAGCACATGGTCCGGGGCCGCACGACAGCCCCCGTGGACCTCGTCCTCGGCCACGAAATTACCGGCGAGGTGGTGGAAGTGGGGCCCGACGTTGAATTCATCAAGGTGGGGGACATCTGCTCGGTTCCCTTCAACATCTCCTGCGGCCGCTGCCGGAACTGCAAGGAACGCAAGACCGGCATCTGCCTCAACGTCAATCCTGACCGCCCCGGCAGCGCCTACGGGTACGTGGACATGGGCGGCTGGGTGGGAGGCCAGGCCAACTACGTCCTGGTCCCTTATGCCGACTGGAACCTGCTGAAGTTCCCGGACCGGGACCAGGCCCTGGAAAAGATGATGGACCTGACCATGCTGTCCGACATCTTCCCGACAGGATTCCATGGTGCCGTCACCGCGGGCGTCGGAGTGGGCTCCACGGTCTACATCGCCGGGGCCGGCCCCGTGGGGCTCGCCGCGGCCACCAGCGCGCAGCTGCTGGGCGCCGCCGTCGTGATTGTCGGTGACATGAATACGGACCGACTGGCGCAGGCCCGCAGCTTCGGCTGTGAAACGGTCGACCTTAGCAAGGGCGGCCCGGCCGAACAGATTGAGCAGATCCTGGGCGTTCCGGAAGTCGATTGCGGTGTGGATGCCGTCGGGTTCGAGGCGAAGGGCCACGGCGCGGGTGCGCACGAGGCTCCGGCGACGGTGCTGAACTCCCTGATGGAAGTGGCCGCGGCCGGCGGCGCCCTCGGCATTCCCGGGCTCTACGTCACGGGGGACCCGGGCGGCGTTGACGAGGCCGCCAAGAAGGGCTCCCTGTCGATCAGCCTCGGCACCGGCTGGGCAAAATCACTGAGCTTCACCACCGGCCAGTGTCCGGTGATGAAGTACAACCGCGGCCTGATGATGGCCATCCTGCATGACAAGGTCCACATCGCCCGGAACGTCAACGCCACGGCGATCTCCCTCGAGGATGCCCCGAAGGGTTACGCCGAGTTCGACGCCGGCGCCGCCCGGAAGTACGTCCTCAATCCGAACGGATACCTCAGCTGACGGGACGCTGTTCCCGATATATGCGCCGGATGGCATGTGGAGGACGAAGACGATTAATAGCCCTTTTTCGAACACGCCTCCGGAAGTTTGCACATTGTTTGCCCAATGTCTGGTTGGATAGACCTTACTGAGAGGGACGCTGGAGGCAACCGCTTCCACCCAACCAAGAAGGCAGCAATGGAACTCATGGAGGCCGAGCACCCCCGGCCACGTCATTTCCTACTCCACCTGAGTGACCCCCACCTGCTGGGCGGACCACAACCCCTGCACGGAGCGGTGGACAGTGATGCCCTGCTCCGGCAACTCTTCGAGGAAGTCCACGCTTCGGGCGCGCGCCCCGAAGCAGTGATCTTCACAGGGGACCTCGCCGACCAGGGCGAAGCGGAGGCCTACACCAAGCTCCGCGCCATCGTCGAGCCCGCCTGCCGGGCCATGGGCGCCCGCGTCATCTGGGCGATGGGAAACCATGATGACCGGGCCAATTTCCGGGCCGGACTCCTGGACCAGCCGGCCAATGACGCGCCGGTGGACCACAGCTACTACATCAACGGCCTGCGGATCATCACCCTGGACACCTCCGTGCCGGGATTCCACCACGGCGAACTGAGCCCGGCGCAGCTGGACTGGCTGGCGACCGAACTCGAAACCCCGGCGCCGGACGGGACGATCCTCGCCTTGCACCACCCGCCCGTTCCGTCGGTGCTGGATCTCGCCGTGCTCGTTGAGCTCCGTGGCCAGGCCGCGCTCGCCGGCGTGCTGCGCAATTCCGACGTCCGCACGATCCTGGGCGGCCACCTGCACTATTCGACCACCGCCACCTTCGCCGGCATTCCCGTCTCCGTGGCCTCGGCCACCTGCTACACCCAGGACCTGAATGTGCCGGTGGGCGGCACGCGCGGACGTGACGGCGGGCAGGCCTTCAACCTTGTCCACGTCTACGAGCACACGATCGTGCACTCCGTGGTCCTCCTCGGTGAAACCCCTCCGGTGGGGGAACTGGTCTCCGCCGACGAAGTTCAACGGCGCATTGCCTCCGCCGGAGTCCGGATCCCGCGCCAGGCGAGGCCCGAGGACCCGGCCAAGACGCCGGGCCACACCAAGGTCACGACCCGCAACTAGGCCGGCTGACTCACTTTTCCCAGGGCGCCTTGATGGGGTAGTACTTCTCCAGGAAGTCCGTCACGAGCTCGGCGCGCTCCTCTGCCGGCACCTCGGGGAAGCTGCCGTCGTTCAGGCAGAAGAAATCCATGTTCCGCTTGGTGAGCAGCTTGGGCAGGTAGTTCAGGCCGGCCCGGGCCGTCGTGTCCACGTACCGCACCCTGGCAGCGGTCTGGGTGACGGCCCGGCCGGTGAGCAGCGCGTAGTAGTGGTAGAACGAGTTGGTCACGGAGATGTTGTCCGCCGCCCGGAAGGTGCTGGCGGCGGTCTTGGCGAATTCCGCCGGGAACTCCTGTTCCATCTGCGCCATGAGGCTGCGACGCAGCGGTGCGGCCGTGTGCTCCAGGTGCCGGGTGGTGATCCGGCCGAAACGGTTCCAGAGCAGCTTGCGGTTCACGCGGGCCGCGTTCTCAAAGCCGCTGCGCTCGGCGTCGTTGTCGCCCAGCCCGATCCGTGTTTCCGCCTCGATGAACTTGGTGATCCCGCCCGGCGTGAAGAACATGTCCGGTCCCACGGCCCGTCCGAAGAACATATCGTCGTTGGAATACAGGAAGTGCTCGGAGAGCCCGTCAATGTGGTGGAGCTGGCACTCGACCGCCTGCGAATTATGGGTCGGCAGCACGGACGGGTCCGCGAAGAACTCCTCGCTGCGGACGATCGTCACGCCCGGGTGGTCCGCCAGCCAGGACGGTGCGGGGGAATCCGTGGCAATGAAGATCCGGCGGATCCAGGGCGCAAACATGTAGACCGAACGCAGCGCGTACTTGAGCTCGTCAATCTGGCGGAAACGGGCCTCATGGTCATCGCCTTCGCCCACCACGACGCCGGCCATGCGGGCCCGGCGGGCCGCGATGTACTCCGGGGACGTGCCGTCCACCCAGGAGAACACCAGGTCGACGTCGAAGCTGATATCGCTGGCGTGGTCGGCGAACATGTTCTCGATGGTGGGCCAGGTATGGCCGTAGCGCTCCACGGTGCCGCGCACCGCGTCCTGCGCCAGCATGGTCCGGCGGGTCAGCGAGTTTTCGATCGGCAGGACCAGCTCGTTCCCTTCGAAGCTCCAAAGCTCCAGCTGGACACCGGCCGAGGCGCCGAATTCAAAGCCGCCCTCCGGTTCAACCCGGGGACGGTACAGCCGGAAGATCCGGGACTGCCGGTTGGGCGAGAGCTCGCCGTCGGCGACCAGCACGGATGACTTCTTTTTCGCATCGATGCTCATGGAGTAAAACGGCTCGTCACGGCAGGCCTCGACGAGCGCGTCGCGGAGTTCCTTACGCAGCTTCCAGTCCACGGCAATGACCGGCCGGTGGTTATTGCCGCGCACCAGCAGGTAGTCGAGGCCGGCGCCGGCCAGGACGGAGCGCAGGAACAGCAGGTCTTCGACCATGGCCTGGTACTGCGTGCGGTTCTCATTGATCAGCGCATACCGGCCGCGCCGGCGCACCACGTCCGCGCGGGGCCGGAACCTCGCGACGGCGGCCGCGGACGTCACCTCGGCGTGGGCGTCTTCGGAGGCCTGGCCGCCGTAGTAAATCTCGTCCTGGATCAGTGCTTCTGTAATGTTGTTTCTCCGAGCTGCGTTGAATGGTGTTGCATCTACTTGCATAATAACCTCCCGCCCAAAATCGGTTCCGGAAAAACCCGCGTGTCCGCGCCGCCACAGCCCTCCCAGCCGCCGCCGTACCGGGCCGGGGGCCGGGCTCAGTCCGCGAGGGCTGACCGCCAGCTGCGCAGGAAGGCGGCCCCGGCGTCGTCGTGGATGACGTCCTCCGCCAGGCCCAGATCGGCCGCAGTGAGCACCTCATACGGTTTCACGGGGATGCCGTCGGCGGGCCGGACGTCCACGTGCTTCACCGGGTGGTCGTTGTGGTGCAGCCAGTCCGCCATCGCATAGTCGGTGCGGGAATCGCCGACCGTGCGCCAGGCCTGGGGGGTGATGCCCTGGGCCGCGAGCAGTTCCACCGCCCGGCTCGCGCCCAGGTCCTTGCCCAGCCGGATGGACTCGATGTCCGTGGAGATGATCGTGGGATCCACCCGGTAGTCGATCTGGTCGTCGGAAGCGGGGGCATGGTGGTCCAGCCGTACGACGCCGAGACCGTGCCGTGCCATCAGCTCCATCGCGTCGGCGTCGAAGAGTTCCTGCTCGGCACGGTAATCGGAGTTGGCGACCGCGATGTGCTGTTCCACGGAAACCATGGCCCGCTTCGTTTCATCGAAGAACATGTGGGCGGAATAGTCCTCGGCGACCAGCCGGCGGATGTCGTCGCCGTAGGCCCGCGGGACGGCGAGTTCCTTATCCATATGGACCGGACCGGGGCCGGCCGCGGTGTAGCTGAACCAGACCGCACCCTTCTCGCACACGGCATGGATGGTCGTGCCGGCCGGCATGCCGGCGGCGATCATCGGCTCCATCACCTGCTCGCGGATGAAGGCATCGGACCGGCCGGTATTGAAAACGACCGGGATCCCGACGGCGGCCAGGGCCAGCAGGTCCGCGATGATCCCATCCTGGACAACCCGGGTGACCGGGCTCGCGATCGGGCCGTCGACGTCGAGCAGCAGGGCGAGCGGGGGAGCCGACGGCGCCGGGGAGGCTGAAATCCCGGCTGAAGTTTCGGATGCAGTCATGCACTCATTCTCTCAGCCGCCACGCCCCTTTGCATGTGTCCGGGAGCGAGGCGACGGCCGGGTCAACCGGGACAGGACCGGGCCATTCAATGTGACAAATGGTTACCGTTTGGCTACAACCTCCCGCGACCACCGCCCGGTGATTCCCTTGGCCGTCCAAGTTCCTTACGCTTGCAGGGTGATATTCAAAGCTGTGGGCGAGGGACGCCCTTACCCCGACCATGGTTACACCACGCCCAAGGACTGGGCCGCCCTCCCGCCCAGGCCGGTGCGCCTGGACGAACTGGTGACCACCAAGCGCACCCTGGACCTCGAGGCGCTGCTCGCGGAGGACTCGACTTTCTTCGGCGACCTGTTCCCGCACGTCGTGCAGTTCCGTGGCGTCCTGTACCTGGAGGACGGGCTGCACCGGGCCGTCCGCACCGCCCTGCACCAGCGCACCGCCATCCACGCGCGCGTACTGGTGATCAATGGCTAGAAAGCCGAAGGACGTCAAGGTCCTGCACGGGCATCGCGTGGTCACCGCCTCCGACCTGGATGCTGCCCTGGTGCCGCCGGAGGACACGGAAGGCAATCGGGTCCGGCGGCGCCGCCGGATCCTGCACGCCGTGGTCCTGGCGTTGCTGGCTGGCCTGATCGCCGCGGCGATCGTGACGGCCCTGGCGATCATGAACGGACAGCTCAAGGTTCCGACGGCGGAGCGGAGCTCTGCGGCGGCGTCCCCCTGCCCGGACGCCACCTTCGACTACACCCCGCCCGAGAAGATCACCGTCAGCGTCTTCAACGCCACGAACCGCCCGGGCCTGGCCCGCATCGTGGCGGACGGGTTCGCGGCGCGCAAGTTCATCGTCGGGGCCGTCGGCAACACCACGTCCAGCTACCGCGGCGTGGCGCTGGTCGTATCCGGAGCCGCGGGCCAGTCGGCGGCCTTCAGTGTGCAGCGCAACCTGCCGGGCTCGGATTACGTCCAGGACGGCCGCACGGACCCGGGCGTTGACGTCATCCTGACCGGCGACTACAAGGAGCTGGCGAAGCCCGAGCTGGTGGACCAGACGCCGGGCAAGCTCAGCTGCCCCCGGGAGGCCCGGCGCATCGTTGATGAGCCGCCATTGCCCGTGCCGACGGCGGTTCCGCCGGGCGGGTAGCCCGGCCGGATCCGCCGGGGTGGCTAGGTGCTGAGCGGGACGGGGGCGCCGGCGTCGTCGAACCGGGCACCGGCCCCCAGCTGGATGAACCGCACGGTGCGCGCGACGCGTGCCTCGGCGGCGGGGTCCGGGCCCGCGCCGCCCCCACGGGCGGCACTTGAGGAGAGCGTGCCGTGGATGAGCTGCGCCAGTTGCGCGATGTCGGTCTGGGGCAGGTAGCCTTGGGCCATGCCGTCACGCAGGATGCCCTGCAGGAGCACGCTGAGCTCGCCCACATGGTCCGCAAGCTTGGCGAAGGACGCCGGTGAAAGGACCGCCCCCATGGCCGGCCCCGGCGGCAGATGCCTGCGGCTCAGGTCCTCGACCTGGGCGCGCACGTAGACGGCAAGCCTCTCCACCGGGTTCTCCAGCGAGGCCAGTGATTCCCTCAGGTCCAGGAGGAACCGTTCGGTCTCGTCAAGGGCGTAGGCAATGAGGAGCTCTTCGATGTCCGCGTAGTAGTTATAGACGGCGGTGCGGCCGATCCCCGCATGCCTGGCCACGTCCGTCATGGTCAGCCCGGGCAGCCCGTGGGTGAACAGCAGTTCACCGAAGGCGGTCAGGATGCGGCGTTGGGTCTCGGCGCGTTGGGCGGCGTTGTTCGCGGCCGAAATCCTGGGCATAGGGACACTTTAGCGTGATCTGTCACCAAAGCCCCGGTTTCCCGGCGGGGCGCGGGGGTGGAGGAGGTCCGGGGCGCGGACGTTTGGCTAGACCGCGCAACCTTCCGGTCCGCACGCTTCACCGGTGGCCCCGCCGCTGCCGGCAGCGTCGACCATGACGAGCGGATGGCTTTCCTGCCAGGCCTGGGCGAGGGCCGCGCTGAACGTCCCGGCCGGCTGGGCGCCGGAGAGCCCGTACTTCCGGTCGATGACAAAGAACGGGACGCCGTTGATGCCCAGGGCGCGGCCCTCCTCGAAGTCCTGCCGGACGGCGTCGGCGTATTTGTCGGTGCTGAACAGCTCGCTGAGCTCGCCGGCGTCGAGCCCGAGGTCCAGGCCGAGGGAGGTGAGGTATTCCCGGTTGCCGATGTCCTTGCCGTGCTCGAAGTGGTCGCTGAGCAGGCGTTCCTTCGCCGCGTCCTGCTGCCCGTGCGCGGCGGCGAGGTGGATCAGGCGGTGCGCGGTGAAGCTGTTGGCCACCACGACGTCGTCAAAGCGGTAGTTGAGCCCCTCGCCTTTGGCCTGGGCGGCCACGTGCTCGAACATCCCGGCGATCTGCGCCGGAGCCAGGCCCTTGCGGGTGCTCAGGTACTCCCGTTCGGTGCCGTCGTAGTGCTCCGGGAGGGCGGGATCCAGCTGGTAGCTGCGCCATTGCACCTCCACGGAGTCGCGGTGCGGGAAGGCCGCAAGGGCAGTTTCAAAGCGGCGCTTGCCGATGTAGCACCAGGGGCACGCGACGTCGGACCAGATCTCAATCTTCATGCTTCCCACAACCTCCGCCCACGCGGTCTCATTCCCCTTGGGCGTTGTTGGATAGGCCACAGGGGTAGCGGAAGGTCTGATCCTTGCCCGGAATCACTTCGGGCAATATGGTTTGACATAGGCAATGCAGTCAGCCCCCCGGATGCCTTTCATCCGGACGCAATCGTGAATCTGCCGTGATGCGCCCAGGCGGGCGCTTGGACCCACCGTGCGGCAGCAGTCTGCTCTGCGAGCTGGGAGGCCAGGCAATGCGTATAGGACTAATAGCGGGACCCTGGATTCCGGTACCTCCGGCCGGTTACGGTGGTATTGAGCGGGTGGTGGACAGCCTCGCCCGTGGTTTTGCTGCTGCCGGGCATGAGGTTTTGTTGGCTGTTCCCTCGGACAGCGAATGCCCGGTTCCCCGCGTTTCCGGAATGAGGATCTCGGAACCGGCCGCACTGGGGACTACCCTTTCGGAGCTTAGCCACGTGATACGGGCGTACCGGGGCATGCGGGGAGTGGACGTCATCCACGACCACACCGCGGCCGGTCCGCTGTACCCGCACCGTCCATCCTCGGTCCCGGTGGTCACAACGATTCACGGCCCGCTGACGCCTTCGGCGGCGGACGTCTACCGGGCCATCGGGAGAAACGCCAGCATCATCGCCATTTCCCGTGATCAGGTCAGTCATGCTCCGGACGTGCCCGTTGCCCGGGTTATCCACCATGGATTGGACCTGTCCACCGTTCCCAGGGGCGCGGGCCAGGGTGGCTACGTTTGCTTCGTGGGACGGATGTGCCCCGACAAGGGCGTGACGGAGGCGATCGCGGTCGCCCGGAAGGCGGGATTTCCCTTGCGTATCGCGGCAAAAATGCGCGAGCCCGAGGAGTTGCGCTATTTCCGGGAGGTCGTGGAGCCGCTTCTCGGTCCCAATGAGGAATTCATGGGGGAGATCGGGGATGCCGAAAAGTACGCGCTGATGGGCGGCGCGTTCGCATTCCTCAATCCCATTCAGTGGTCCGAGCCTTTTGGCCTGGTCATGATTGAAGCCCTGGCCACGGGGACCCCGGTGGTGGGCACCCCGATCGGCTCAGCCCCGGAAATCGTGGAGCACGGCACCACCGGATATCTGGCCTCCCTGGCGGACCTGCCGGCGTTGCTGCCCCGGGCGGCCGCGCTTAGCCGGGCCGCCTGCCGCGCGTCCGTCCAGGAGCGGTTCAGCTCTGATCGCATGGTTGCCGAGCATCTGGACTTGTTCGCGCAGATCCTGCAGCAGCGGATGCCCCTCGGGGATTCGGATCCGCGCACGGTGCATGAGAATCAGATACAGGATTCGTTGACGCCTGGTGCATGAGTCCAGGGTCCGCGACGTCTGCCCGAAGGGAAGGGATCACCCCCATGAATGCCTGGAACGCCGACACCTCAGCAGGGCCGTCCGAGGCGGGTGCCGTCACCGTCGTCGAAGGGTCTTCGTTTTGTATCTCGTCCCATAGCGGCGACATCATTGCGGGCGGGCCGCAGGGCGATTTCTACCAGGACACCCGGATACTTTCCCGGTGGATGCTCCGCGTCAACGGCGCGCCGAGGGAACCGCTGGTGGCCCGGACACCCACGGCGTTCCAGGCGACCTTCGTGGGAAGGGCGCGCTGGTCGGACGGGAGGTTCGACAGCCCCCTGGTGGTCCGGCACCAGCGGCATGTGGGGCCCGGACTGCGGGACGACATCACCATCCGCAATTACTCCTCCGAACCTGCCGAATGCGACATCGAGCTGATCGTCGACGCCGACCTGGCGGATCTCTTCGACGTCAAAGGCGGCAGGGTGGCAACCGGGGCCGTTGTCCGCCGGAGCGTCCACGACGGGGAGTTGCATATCGAAGCCGAGCGTAACGGCCAGCGCCGGGCCACGGCCATCCGTGCGGCCGGCGCGCACGTCCGGGAGGATGCCCTGACTTTCCGGGTGGATATTCCGCCCCGGGGACACTGGTCCACGTCCGTCATCGTGGTGCCGCTGATCAACGGAAAGGGGCCGGATGAGCCCTTTACCGAGACCAGATCCCCCCACCACCGGACCGGCGTACAGCGGCATATCGCCTGGGGCGAACATGTACCGCGCATAACTGTCTCGGAGCGGAATGTTCAAAACGTCCTGAACCGCAGCCAGAGCGATCTGGGTTCCCTCCGGATCTTTGATTCGGCGCACTCGGACAGGGTCGCGGTTGCCGCCGGAGCCCCCTGGTTCATGGCCCTGTTCGGCCGGGATTCGCTGCTTTCCTCCTACATGGCGCTCTTGGTGGACCCGAACCTGGCCGCCGGGACGCTGCAGACCCTGGCAGAGATCCAGGGAACGAAGGTGGACCCGGCCTCGGAGGAAGAACCGGGCAGGATCCCCCATGAGGTGAGGTTTGGCCTTACTTCGGGCCTTGCCCTGGGCGGTACCGCGTATTACGGCACCGCCGACGCGACACCGCTGTTCGTAAGCGTCCTCAGCGAACTCAACCGTTGGGGGCTGGGCGGGGACATCATCGAGTCGCTGCTGCCGCATGCGGACCGCGCCCTGGACTG
Organism: Pseudarthrobacter albicanus; assembly: GCF_018224015.1. Taxonomy (GTDB): domain Bacteria; phylum Actinomycetota; class Actinomycetes; order Actinomycetales; family Micrococcaceae; genus Arthrobacter; species Arthrobacter albicanus. Next base: position 3,511 of record NZ_JAGPOT010000042.1, on the reverse strand, counting down.
GATCGAGCACTTCGGGGACCGTGACGGCGATGGCTTCGTGGAATATCTGCGGCCCAACCCCCACGGACTGCTGAACCAGGGGTGGAAGGACTCGTGGGACGGGATAAATTTCGCCGACGGCAGGATGGCTGAGCCGCCCATAGCGCTGTGCGAGGTGCAGGGGTACGTGTACGCGGCCTATATCGGCCGGTCGTTGCTGGCCCGGTCCGCCGGCGACAAAGCCTTGGAACACAAATGGGCCGAACGCGCCGCCAGCCTGAAGGAATCGTTCAACGAGCGGTTCTGGTTGCCCGGGAAAGGGTACTTCGCCCTCGCGCTGGACAGGGACAAGCAGCCGGTGGATTCCTGCACCTCAAATATGGGCCACTGCCTCTGGGTCGGGATTGTCGATGAGGATAAGGCGTCCCTGGTCGCCGAGCGCCTGATGTCCCCGGAGATGTTTACCGGCTGGGGCATCAGGACACTGGGATCGGATATGGGTGCGTACAACCCCGTCAGCTACCACAACGGCTCAGTCTGGCCGCACGATACGGCCCTCGTTGCCACCGGTCTCATGCGTTACGGCTTCGTGGAAGAGGCCAGCCGGATTGCCAGCGGTCTTTTTGCGGCCGCCGCGCATTTCGACGGGCAACTGCCGGAGCTGTTCTGCGGGTTTGACCGCAGCGATTTCCCGGAACCGGTGCCCTATCCCACCGCCTGCTCTCCCCAGGCGTGGGCAGCGGCGGCCCCCGTGCAGCTGGCCCGCATCCTTTTGCGCTTTGATCCCGACTTCACCCGGAGAGTGCTCCATCTGGCACCGATCCTGCCGGAGGAAATCGGCGATTTCCAGGCACAAAACGTGCTGCTGGGCCAGTCCAGGATCGCCATACAGGCCCGGGGCAGGGCGGGAAGCGTGGACGGGCTGCCTCCTGCGCTGACGCTCGTGAATGAGCCCCGACCGCCTCTGGACGACGGCCTGCGCGGAATTACCCGAGCGGGCGCTCCATGACGAAGTCGTGTTCCACCGTGTTTCCGAGCTGGAAGGATTTGGTTCCGACCTTCCGGAAGCCCGATTTTTCGTAGAAGCGGATGGCCCTGGCATTCTGGCTGTTGACCCCGAGCCAGATCCCGGCGGCCCCGGCGGCTGCCGCGGACGCGACGCTCGCGTGCATGAGTTCGGCCGCAGCGCCGAGCCCGTGGTGGTCGGGATGGACGTAACACTTGCTGAGCTCGGCGGACGGCAGAATGGGCAGGGCAGCCGCCACGTCCCGATCCTGCGCGGGGCGGAACACCAGCAGGCTGTAGCCGCGGAGTCCGCCGTCGGCATGAAGGCCGTCGGCGTGAAGGCCGTCGGCCTCAATGACGAGGACCGTCACCGAGGGATCGGCGAGGTAGGCGCGGAAGTTTTCCTCGCTCAGGGTGTTCGCCAGGTGCGCCGCGATGTCCTCCGGCGCCGAACCCGGCGGGCACGCCAGCGGAAAGGTTACGGCCGCCAGCTCAGCCAGGCTTCCGGCGTCGTCCGCACCGGCTCTCCGGATCACATGGTTCATGCCAAAAACCCTAGTCGCATTCCGCTGCGCAGTACGGCGGCCGCCGTGATAGCAATGGAACTGATGAAAGTCACTTCCAGCTCCAAGCCCGGCAACCCGGGCCGCCGCATGTCGACCAAGATTCCTTCCAGGGGGCCCAGCGGCTGGATCCTGCTGGCCGCGATCGGGCTGATCGCCCTGAACATGCGCGGTCCGCTCGTGGCGGTGGCGCCCGTGGTCGGCGCCATGAACCGGGACCTCGGGTTTTCGCCGGCGGAACTGGGCTACCTCACCGGCATCCCGGTGCTGTGCTTCGCCCTGGCCGCGCCGCTGTCCGCCCTGACCGGGCGGAAGACGGGGCCGGAGTTCGCGATCACGCTCACCCTGCTCGGCGTGCTTCTGGGCGTAGCAGTACGGTCCGCGGGCGGCGGCGCCCTCGTCATGCTCGGCACCGTCATACTGGGCGTCGCGATCACGGCGGGCAACATCGTCGTCCCGCTGATCATCCGGCGCGATTTCACGCCCGCCCGCCAGGGCGCGGCGATGGGTGTCTACACGGCGTCGCTGAACATCGGCTCCTTCATTACCGCCATGGTCACGGCGCCCCTGGCCGAATTGCTCGGCTGGCGCCTGGCGCTCGCTTCCTGCGGTGTCTTGCCGTGGCCGGGGCGGTGTTCTGGGCGCTGGCGGTGCGCCGCAGGGCCTTCATTCCCGAGGCTGTGCCGGTGCCGGATCCGGCCCGGCCGGCAGCCAAGCCGGCGTCGCGGTGGATCACGGCAGGCCTCACTGCCGGGTTCGCCGGCCAGGCCTTCACCTACTACGGCGTGACCGCCTGGCTTCCCACCCTGCTGGCCGATGAGCTCGGCATGACGGCCGCGGCCGCCGGCGCCGGGTCCTCGCTCTTCCAGATTTTTGCGATCGCCGGCGGGCTGGGAGTGCCGTTCGTAGCCCGTTATGTCAGCACGACGACGGCGGGCCTCGCCCTGGGGGCGCTGTGGCTGACTGTTCCGCTGGGCCTGCTGCTGGCCCCGGAGTTGTGGTGGCTGTGGTCCTCGCTCGGTGGCGTCGCCCAGGGCGGTGGCATCACGCTGATCTTCATCGCCATCATCAAGCTGGCCCGCGACCAGGCCTCGGCGGGCCGGATGTCCGCCGTCGTCCAGGGCGCCGGCTACTGCTTCGGGGCCGCGGCCCCCACCCTGCTGGGCTACGTGCACGGCGTCTCCGGGTCCTGGACGGGTCCGCTGCTGATCATCCTCGGCTCGGCGGCGGTGTTCACCCTCGGCACCGCCCTCTCGCTGCGCCACGTCCCGAAACAGCACTGACCAACAGCGCCGAGCGGACAGTTCAGGCCCATGTTGCCGCGCAAACATGGGCCTGAACTGTCCGCTCGGCGGAGTGGAACGGGGTGTTCCGCCGCCGGGCCGCCGCCCCGGATCTCGGGGTGCCTGTTGCGAAGGGCGTGGCAGCCCGGCTGACGGAAATCTCTGCGGACCCACCGGTCCGTTCCGTTCCGGTCAGGCCGGCACGAGCGCGGGGTCCTCGCTGGCAAGGTCGACGCCGTCGCGCGCCTCGTGCAGGAACCTGTCGTAGGCGGGAAGCGTCAGGAAGGCCGGGAACTCGGCGCTGAGCGTGACTTCCTCGAAGATGTCCCGCGCGTCGGCGAAGCGGTCCCCTTCGAAGCGTTCCAGTTTCGCGAACTCCTCGTCGAGCATGTCCTCCACCCACTCGCGGGTGATGACGTCGCCCTTGTCGGTGATGGCGCGGGCGAAGATCCACTGCCACAGCTGCGAGCGGGAGATCTCCGCGGTGGCTGCGTCCTCCATCAGGTTGTGGATCGCCACGGCGCCGTTGCCGCGCAGCCAGGACTCGATGTAGCGGATCCCGACCTCGATGTTGTTCCGGATGCCCTGTTCGGTGATGGTGCCGGTGGTGGAGGCGATGTCGAGCAGGGCGCGGTCGTCCGGGGTGACGTCCTCGCGGAGCCGGTCCAGCTGGTTCGGGCG
>NZ_JAGPOT010000041.1 GCF_018224015.1 Pseudarthrobacter albicanus | reverse complement strand
ACCTCTTTCTAGTGGGCCACGGCGGCGGCGCCGTGTTCGTCGATCAGGGCACCGGTTTCGAAGCGTTCCAGTGCGAAGGGCTTGTTGAGCCGGTGCGGGGCACCGGTGGCGATGGTGTGCGCGAACGTCAGGCCGGCAGCCGGGGTGCCCTTGAACCCGCCGGTGCCCCAGCCGCAGTTGACGAACATGTTCTCCACCGGGGTGGTGCCCACGATCGGGGAGGCGTCCATGGTGGTGTCCACGATCCCGCCCCAGGTCCGGAGCACGTGGGCCCGGGCGAAGATCGGGAAGAGCTCGACGGCGGCTGCCATCTGCTCCTCGATGACGTGGAAGGAGCCGCGCTGTCCGTAGCCGTTGTAGGAGTCCACGCCGGCGCCCATGACCAGTTCGCCCTTGTGCGCCTGGGAGACGTAGACGTGGACGTGGTTGGACATGACCACCGTGGGGTGGACGGGTTCGTGCAGTTCGGACACCAGCGCCTGGAGCGGGTGGGACTGGATCGGCAGGCGGAAGCCGGCCATTTCGGCCAGGACGCTGCTGTGTCCGGCAGCGCAGAGACCGACCTTTTCGGTGTTGATGGTGCCGCGGCTGGTCTTGACGCCCACCACGCGGTTGCCGTCCTTGACGAAGCCGGTGACTTCGCAGTTCTGGATGATGTCCACGCCGAGTTCGTCGCACTTGCGGGCGAAGGCCCAGGCGACGTGGTCGTGCTTGGCGATGCCGGCGCGCGGCTGGTAGGTGGCGCCCATGACGGGGTAGCGGATGTTGTCGCTGGTGTTCAGGATGGGGCAGAGTTCCTTGACCTGGGCGGGGTCCAGCCACTCGGCGTCGACGCCGTTGAGCTGGTTGGCTCCGACCCGGCGCATGCTTTCGCGGACATCGCCCAGGGTGTGGGCAAGGTTCATGACCCCGCGCTGGCTGAACAGGAAGTCGTATTCCAGTTCTTCAGGCAGGATCTCCCACAGCTTCAGGGCGTGCTCGTAGATCGCCGCGCTCTCGTCCCAGAGGTAGTTGGAGCGGATGATGGTGGTGTTCCGGGCCATGTTGCCGCCGGCGAGCCAGCCTTTTTCCAGGATGGCGATGTTGGTCATGCCATGGTTCTTGGCCAGGTAGTAGGCAGTGGCGAGGCCGTGGCCGCCGCCGCCGACGATCACGGCGTCGTAGGACTTCTTCGGGTCCGGATTGCGCCACAGGAAGTCCGGGTGCTCCGGCAGATGTTCCGTCGTCACTGTGCTGCTCCAATCAGTTCTGCCTCAAGCCCGTGGGCCGCTGCCTTGCTGCCAAGGTGGGGGTAGAGGGGGAATTTTGCTGCCAGGGCGCTGACCCGCCCGCGGAGTTCACCGGCGGTTTCGTCGCTAAGCTCGTTGTTGGTGGCCGGTGCGATGAGCGCCGAGGCGATGATGTCGGCCACCTCGGTGAACTCCGCAGCACCAAAGCCGCGGGTGGCCAGGGCCGGGGTTCCGATCCGCAGGCCCGAGGACACCATCGGCGGACGCGGGTCAAACGGGACCGCGTTCCGGTTCACGGTGATGCCGATCCGGTGCAGCCGGTCTTCGGCCTGCTGGCCGTCCAGTTCGGAGTTGCGCAGGTCCACCAGGACCAGGTGGACATCGGTGCCGCCATTGACCACCGAGATGCCTGCCGCCGCGACGTCGTCGCGCAGGAGCCGGGACGCCAGGGTCCGGGCGCCGGCCAGCGTGCGCTCCTGGCGTTCCTTGAATTCAGGGGAGGCCGCGATCTTGAAGGACACGGCCTTTGCAGCGATCACGTGTTCCAGCGGACCGCCCTGCTGGCCCGGGAACACCGCGGAATTGATCTTGCGGGCGTACTCCTCCTTGCTGAGGATGACGCCGCCGCGCGGGCCGCCCAGGGTCTTGTGCGTGGTGGTGGTGACGACGTCGGCGTACGGAACCGGATTCGGGTGCAGCCCGGCCGCGACGAGTCCGGCGAAGTGCGCCATGTCCACCATGAGGTAGGCGCCCACCAGATCGGCGATCCGGCGGAACTCCGCGAAATCCAGCTGCCGGGAGTAGGCGGACCAGCCGGCCACGATCAGCCTGGGCCGGTGTTCCAGCGCCAGCGCCTCCACCTCGGCCATGTCCACGGTCATGTCCGATTCGCGCACGTGGTACGGGACCACGTTGTACAGCTTGCCGGAGAAGTTGATGCGCATGCCGTGGGTCAGGTGGCCGCCATGGGCCAGGGAAAGCCCCATGATCGTGTCGCCCGGTTCCAGCAGCGCAAACATCGCCGCGGCGTTGGCCTGGGCGCCGGAGTGCGGCTGCACGTTGGCGGCCTCGGCACCAAAAAGTGCCTTGACCCGGTCGATGGCGAGCTGTTCGATCACATCCACGTGCTCGCAGCCGCCGTAGTACCGCTTGCCCGGGTAGCCCTCCGCGTACTTGTTGGTCAGCACGGAGCCCTGCGCCTCCATGACCGAAGCCGGGGCGAAATTCTCGGACGCGATCATCTCCAAGGTGGACTGCTGGCGTTCCAGTTCGTGGTCGATGGCCCGCTGGACTTCAGCGTCGACGCTGGCCAGGGACTCATTCAGGGTGCCCGTCATGGCGACCTCTTTCGGTTCAAGGAAAACTGATTCAGGAGTGCAACACTGTTGCGTTGAATGCAACTCTAAGACGCGCGCAGTGTTACGTCAATCACCTTGTTGCCGTCAGCCGATGTAAAAAAATTCTTTTGGTCGGGCCTGTAAACCCTTGACTGTGTTCCGGCTCACGCATAATCTGATGCAACAGCGTTGCGTTCAATGCAACCCATATTTCATTGGTGGACATATGAGTAACGAACCAAACCCAGCGGCAGCGGCAACCATTCCGGACAAGAAATCGGGGGGAACTCCGGACTCCGCTGCCGCACAGACCACGACACCCGGCGGGGCCGATCCCGGCGCCGGAAACCCGGCCGTCAGCAAGGACACCCGGCGCAGAGTCATCGCCGCCAGCTTCATCGGCAACTTCGTCGAATGGTTTGACTACGCCGTTTACGGCTATCTGGCCGCAACGATTGCCGTGGTCTTCTTCCCCGAATCCAATCCCCAGACCGGGCTGCTGCTGACGTTCGCCCTGTTCGCAATATCGTTCATGGTGCGGCCGCTCGGCGGTTTCGTCTGGGGCCACATCGGCGACAAGGTCGGGCGCCGGACCGCACTTTCCCTGTCAATCCTGATCATGTCCGGGGCGACCTTCTGCATCGCACTGATCCCGGGATTCAACACGATCGGCATCTGGGCCCCGATCCTGCTTCTGGTCGTCCGGGTCGCGCAGGGCTTCTCCGCCTCCGGCGAATACGCCGGAGCATCGGCCTTCCTGGTGGAGTACGCGCCCGCCAACAAGCGCGGCCTGTACGCCGCGGTCGTTCCCGCCAGCACCGCCGCCGGCCTGCTCCTGGGCTCCCTGCTCGCGGGCCTGCTGACAGTCCTGCTCAGTTCCGAGGCAATGCAAAGCTGGGGTTGGCGCCTGCCATTCCTGCTGGCCGCCCCGATGGGACTGATCGGACGCTACATCCGGACCAAGCTCGAAGACACCCCGGTGTTCCGCGAACTGGCAGCCGAGGGCGAGGCCATCAAGGCGCCGGTCAGCGCACTGTTCCGGAACCACTGGCGGCAACTGCTGCAGGCCGTCGGAGCCGTGCTGCTCAACGCCGTCGGTTTCTACGTGATCCTCAGCTACATGCCCACCTACCTGTCCTCGGAACTGGGCCTCGGCGCAACCGAATCCTTCCTGGCCACCACCATCGCCCTGGTGACGTACATCGGATTCATCTTCCTGACCGGAATGCTTTCGGACCGCTACGGCCGCAAGAAGGTGCTCATCAGCGCATCCATCACCTTCATCGTGCTGACGGTGCCCGCGTTCGCGCTGCTGGGTACCGGGAACTTCCTGGTGATCGTCCTCGTCCAGATCCTGCTGGGCGCCATGCTCACCCTCAATGACGGCACGCTGCCGAGCTTCCTGGCGGAAATGTTCCCGACCCGTGTCCGCTACAGCGGCTTCGCGGTCAGCTTCAACCTCTCCAACGCGCTCTTCGGCGGCACGGCCCCGTTCATGGCCACCCTGCTGATCGCCGCCACCGCCAACAATCTGGCTCCGGCCTGGTACCTGGTCGGCGCAGCGATCATCTCCCTGATCGCCGTCGCCCTCTCCCGGGAAACCAGCAAGGAACCACTGAGCCACGAATAGTCCGGCCTGCTCCAAAATTCTTCATCTACGGAACCGCACCAAAGAAAGGCATCACCACAATGACCACCACAGCATCCGAGAACGCCACCTCCATCGCCGAACTGGAGCGCCTGAAGGTCCTCCACAACGGGCAGAAGGAAAAGCTGACTTTCTCCACCGCCGAGTTTGAGCGCCGGCTCGCCGGCCTGCGGTCGATCATGGCGGCGAAGAACCTGGACGCCGTCGTCCTGACCAGCTACCACTCCATCAAGTACTACTCCGACTTCCTCTTCACCTACTTCGGCCGTTCCTACGCCATGGTCGTCACGAGTGACGACACCGTGACCGTCACGGCCAACATCGACGCCGGCATGCCTTGGCGGCGCAGCTACGGGGACAACGTGGTCTACACGGACTGGCGCCGGGACAACTACATCTTCGCCATCCAGGAGGCCCTGCGCACCCGCGGCATTTCCGTCCGCCGGCTCGGCGTCGAAGACGACTCACTGCCGCTGGACAACCGGAACAAGATCCAGGCGGCCTTCGAATCGGCCACCCTGGTCGACGTGGCCCAGGCAGCCATGCGCCAGCGGATGATCAAGTCGGCCGAAGAGATCGAGGTCATCAAGCACGGGGCCCGCATCGGTGACCTGGGCGGCGAAGCCATCCGCAACGCCATCACCGCCGGCATCACCGAGTACGAGGTCGCCCTGATCGGCACCGAGGCGATGGTCCACGAAATCGCGCGGACCTTCCCGGACTCCGAAATCCGCGACACCTGGGTCTGGTTCCAGTCCGGCATCAACACCGACGGCGCCCACAACTGGGCCACCACCCGGAAGATTCAGGAACACGACATCCTGTCGCTGAACTGCTTCCCGATGACCTCCGGCTACTACACCGCCCTGGAACGGACCCTGTTCTACGGCGAACCGGATGCCCGCTCCCTGGAGCTGTGGAACATCAACGTGGAGGTCCATAAGCGGGGCCTCGAGCTCATCAAGCCCGGCGCTGTCTGCAAGGACATCGCCGCTGAGCTGAACGAGATCTACGTCAGCCACGGGCTGCTGGCGAACCGGACCTTCGGCTACGGGCACTCCTTCGGCGTCCTGAGCCACTACTATGGCCGGGAAGCCGGACTGGAACTCCGCGAGGACATCGACACAGTGCTGGAGCCCGGCATGGTCGTCTCCATGGAACCCATGATCACCGTCCTGGACGGTGCGCCCGGCGCCGGCGGCTACCGCGAGCACGACATCCTCGTCGTCGGGGATGACGGAGCCGAAAACATCACCAAATTCCCCTTCGGGCCCGAACACAACATCGTGGGCGCCTGAGCGTCCCTGACCCGCAAGGCCTGGCCCGCAAGCCATAGCCCGCAAGGAAGCGGCGCCGCGTCGGACGTGGCGCCGCTTTTCGGCTCTCATACGGAATGATGGTCTCATCATGACTCCAGCAGAATCTCCTGACACCCACGGAAACGGCGACACCAAGGGCACCTCCGTCATCGTCAACGCCATCGCCGTCCTGCGGACCTTCACCGCGGACGAGCCGCTGCTCGGCGTCACCGAGATCGCCAACCGGGTCGGCCTGCACAAAAGCACCGTGTCCCGGATCCTGTCCACCTTCGAACAGGAACACCTGGTGGAACGGGACCCGGAAACGCGCCGTTTCCGCCTGGGCCTGGGGCTGATCGCCGTCGCCGGGCCGCTGCTGGCCGAACTGGAAGAACGGCGCGTGGCGTATCCGGTCCTGCGTGAACTTGCCGAACAGACAGGAGAGACGAGCGCCCTCATGGTGTGGAACGGCACCGAATCGATGTGCGTGGAACAGATCGCCAGCCATCACCAGATCAGACACACCACCCCGCTCGGCGCGCGCTACAAGGACGCCATGAGCTCCTCCGTGCAGGTCTTCCTCGCAGCCCAAACCGCCGAACGCGTCAATGCCCTGCTCCGCAGCGGAGCCATCACCTATCCGGGACTGGACGACACAAGCGTCGAGGCCTACCAGATCAGGCTCAAGGACGTGTCGCGCCGGGGCTGGGCCATCAACTACGGCGAATCCTCCATCGACGAAGTGGGCGTGGCAGCACCCGTCTATGATCACCGCGGCGACGTCGTGGCCGCCGTCCTGATCCCGGCCCCCCGGTTCCGCGTCTCAAGGGAAAGACTGCAAAGCCTGGGCGAAGCATGCGCAGCCGCGGCACACCGGGTCACCACACGCCTGGGCGGACGTCCGCCCGCGAGCACCGAAAACCGCAGCCAAATCTAGATTTGCCGAACCATTGTCTTCTTTGACGGAGCCAACCCCCGGGCCGCCTCCGTCGTCGCCCAGGCGGCCCTCTGCAGCGCCGAGAAAGAATCAACCGGAAGGTAGCCTGCCCGGCTGTGCCCGTTATTGAGCCGTTGGGCGGCGGGCCGCCTGCTCCACGAGTTCCGTAATCCACGGCCGGTGCCCGCGGTGGAACACCATCCCTTCGGGCAGCCCCTGGACGGTCGGGACGGAATTGGCGATGTCGATGGTGATCCGGCCGCCGGCCATGGGCGCGTTGGTGATGTGCAGGTCGCCATAGGATTCCGGGAGTACGGGGTCCATCCAGAGGCTGCCGCGGGAAACATGGGTGTCGTAGCGCATCAGGCTCGTCACCAGGAGGATCGGTGTGGTCGCAGCCCAGGCCTGCGGCGAGCAGGCCGTCGGATAGGGCACGGGTGCCGCGAACTGGTCCCGGCTGAAGCCGCAGAACAGCTCCGGCAGCCGGCCGCCGGAGTACTCGGCCGCCTCCAGCAGCGCCGTGGAGATCCGCTGTGCCTCCGCCACAAAGCCGTAGCGCAGCAGGCCGGCCGCGATGATCGCGTTGTCGTGCGGCCAGACGGAGCCGTTGTGGTAGCTGGCGGGATTGTAGGCGCCCATGTCGGCCGCCAGGGTCCGCACGCCCCAGCCGCTGAACATTTCCGGGGACATCAGCCGTTCGGCCACCTGCGGGGCCTTGTCCTCATCCATGAGGCCCAGCCACAGGCAGTGGCCCATGTTGGACGCGCACGCGTCGACCTGCCGTTTGTGGCGGTCCAGGGCGATGGCGTAGTATCCGCGGTCTGGCATCCAGAACTGCTCGTTGAAGTGTTTCTTCAGCTGCGCCGCGCGGTCGGCGAGCTCGTCCGCGAGAGCCGTGTCGCCGGCGTCGTACGCCATCCAGGCGCGGGCCAGGTACGCGGCGTAGACGTAGGCCTGCACCTCGCAGAGCGCGATCGGCGGCTCGGCCAGCCGGCCGTCGGCGAAGTTGATCCCGTCCCAGGAGTCCTTCCAGCCCTGGTTGATCAGCCCCCGGTCGTTGAGGCGCTCGTACTCGACGAACCCGTCGCCGTCCTTGTCCCCGTAGTCCCGGATCCACGCCAGCGCCCGGTCCGCGTGGGGCAGCAGCGCGGCGATGGTGTCCTTGGCGAATCCCCAGCGGCTGACTGCCCCGAGCACGTCCACGAACAGCGGGGTGGCGTCGACGCTGCCGTAGTAGGCGGACTTGCCGCCCAGGGCCAGGCCGCTGGAGACATCGAGCCTGACCTCGTGCAGGATCTTGCCCGGTTCCTCCTCCGTCATCGGATCCACCACGGTGCCCTGGCGGTCCGCCAGCGTCTGCAGCGTGCCCAGGGCCAGCGAGGGGTCCACCGGCAGTGCCATTTCCGAGGCCCAGAGCGAGTCCCGGCCGAACAGGGTCATGAACCACGGCGCGCCCGCGGCGACCACCACACGTTCCGGATGATCCGGGTCCTCGATGCGGAGGGCGCCCAGGTCGTCGTAGCTGCGCCGCAGGGTCCGTTCGATGGACCGGTTTCCCATCTGCAGCACCGGGATCCTGGCCACCCATTCCTGCCGGCGCCGGTCCCGCGGGGACAATCCCTCCCCGCCAGATTGGCCGAATGGCGCTTCGGGGAGGGCTTCCCCGACGCCGGGCATCACGGTCAGGACCGTGCTCCAGTGGCCGTGCGGCGCGACGGACACCCGGTACGTGAGGGCCTCCGGCGAAATGTCTGCTCCGGGGGCCTGGATCACGACGCCCTTCCGGACCTCCTGCCAGCGCGCCCGGATGGTCAGCGCCCCGGCCTCCGCGTGTCGGGTTTCGTCCCAGCGCCGCTGGATCCGTGCTTCCTTCACCTCGAAAAGATCCGCGAAATCCGCCTCAATCTTCAGGGAGATCACGCATTCGGCCGGCTTCAGGGAGTAATTGCGGACGGTGACCTGCTCCTGGATGCCGGCCCCCACTTCGCGCAGCCGCTCCACGATCAGCGGGCTGTCCGCATACCCGTCCGCGCGGGGAACGCGGCCGGCAAACAGCGCCCGGTACGGCTCCTTCGTCTCCGCGGCGAGGGGCTCCAGCGGCTGGCCGTTAACGGTCAGGCTCCAGCCCGAGAGGATGCGGGTGTCGAGGACGAAAAGACCATGGGGATGCTCGGGATGGATGTCCCCGTTCGGCAAGGAGATGCAAAACGACGATCCCTCAACCAACGTGACCGTCCCGGCCCCCAGGGGCCCGGCCGCCGTGTCAGCATTCCATCCAGCCATCCCGGCTCCTTCAAGAAACCACCACCAGCACGCCCTGGCCCCTCAGGCCACGCTGCTGCCCATCGCCCTCAAATTCTCCAACCGACGCTACTCTCGCTTACTCCCCGACGCCAGAGCTTTCGACTCGTCGAAAACCCCTCTGGTGGAGGTACCGGCAGACCCGGGCTTCGGCGTGGCGGCAGGACGAGCTACGGATCGGCAATTCGTCGGACCCTCAGGGTCTCTGACGTAAGAGATCGTTGCAGAAGCCGTGCACCCGGACCGGTCAGGCGACGACGTCAGGAGCGCAACAACGCCCTCGTTAGTACCTTGGCAACCCAGTCGCGCATATCTCCAGCCACGGGCAATGTGGCTTGCCAGCCTAGTTGGCGAGAATGACAACCCAGTTGGCGAGCCTAGGAGCGTGGCCGAAGCGGGGATCCTTATGAACCCTTGGAAGCGGGGATCCTTATGAACCCTTGTTGGGCAACGGTGGGGGCAGCTGACCAGAATAACGCGCCTGTCAGAGCAGATCTCGAACGGCTCGGGTTGCCACGGGAATTGGCGAAAAGTTCGATTCCAGCGGCGTTCAGGATTGGTCGGCGTGCCCGCGACCGCGGTCCACGCGTCGCATTCGCGGCCCTCGTGACCGATCTGCACCGGCGATTCGCCAACTCGCTGGCGGGATTCGCCAGATCGTTTGGAAATTCGCCAACAACGCTGGCAAGCCACAGGCAACGGGCATCTGCAGTGACTCCCCCAACTGATAGTTAACTACCGATAATGGATATTATGTAAGGTAAAAACGACAGTAAGCTATCACTTATGGTTCGGCCCTTGTTGTCCGGTCTCAACATAGTTGGCCACTTTCGCAATTTAGTTGGCCATCTACGGGCTTCGAGCGCTTGTCTCAGTCAAGGTGGCCACCATGATGCTGCTCGGCAGCATGAGCCGATGCATTCGAACATGACCAACGAGACGCGTGTTCTGGCGGCCTGAAGCATCGCAGCCCGGCCAGCGATAGAACGTCGGAGACGAACCGACTGCCCCGCCCTGTTACGGAATGGCCAACAAAACTGAGACGATCAAGACCCGCTTTGTCTCAATTTAGTTGGCATTTTCCCACGTCAGCGTGGCCAACTAAATTGAGACCGGACATGTCCAGTGACAGTCGAGTTGGCATTTTTGACACAACCCTGCAGCCTGCGGGATCTGCGCGTTGGTGTCAGTTAATGTGGCAGCGTGAGGGGTCGTGGTGGTCTCAGGGCGTTGCCGGTGAATCTGACGGATTCGGCTCGCGTTCTGGCGCGCGTCGGTGAAGGGTTGCTGGACGGGGCACTGTCGGCGGGGTTGTCGGGGTTTCACCATCGCCCGGGAAATCGAGAAATCCCCTCCCGCACGCGTGCCGGATCCCGCTCCGGCACGCCACTGAACCCAGCCTGGATGATCTGGGGCAGGTAGCTGCCCCGCGACCGCCGAGCCACATACGAAACTGCCAGATCGAGTGACACGGCAACGGCACGATCCGTCTCACTCAAGTTGGCAAACCCCACGTCGGCGTTGCCAAATCAACTGACAGCGGACAGATCGTGGCTATCGAGCGCCGCCACGCCAGAGGATCTTGCAACGGAATTGCACGAAAATCTCAAGCACCAAACGGCGGCCTTAGGACTCCTCACCCTCGTCATCGCTATATATCGAGGCCTCTTCAGGGAAGCTCCTTGTGACCTCTCGAAAGTGAGCCCTCCCATTCGGCTGAAGGATCTCTCGCGCGGTTTGGCAATCCTTGGCGGCGTTCTGGATGGCTTTGACCGCTGTGGCGAGGTGATTCTCAGGAGATAGCGACTCGTCTTCTCGTTGTTCGCCTGGGTCCAGGTCGAGCTGCTGCAGCAAGGACTCCAGGAACTGACTGTCATCATCGATGATGTGACTGGCCGCAGTAAACCACGCCGCTTCGTCTCCGATTGTCAGGGCGGCTGCTTTCTGGATCAAAGCTCGGGTTGTCCGGGCCGCCTCACGTTCAAGCTCCAAGGCAGCCGTGAGAAGGGCCTTGACGTCGCTCGTCGCATCTTCGATCGTTGGCTCCGCACCGCGGAAGTTTCGGAAAAATGACCATTCTGGTTGCTCAGGGTCGAGTCTTTCCAATGCCCGGCGAAGCGGTTCGAATCCTTCGAAGGGACGATTGCTACCCGGGTATTCGCGGCGGTGAGCCCAGAGGTTTAGGATCTCGCGGGCACAGCGGTCTTGCGCCTCTCGTTTATCTGAATTTTCGGCTGCCTCAACCCCCGCTATAAGTTCCGCCACATAGTGAGCCATCCATCGGCCGAGGGTGTCGGTATTTTCGAGGCCTGCGGCAAGCTTCTTACCAAGCGCGACTGTTTGGACGTAATTCGGCCCATCCGAAGCGGGGTCGGTAGACAAATATCTTGAAGTACTCATCCAGATAGCCCATTCCTTGCTCGACGACATCCGTCCGTCTCCCAGAGTAATCGAACGTTTTTCGATCAATGGTGACTTCGGCGATGAGATCCGTCTTCAGTTCGTCGAGAACGACATCGAGGGACTCCGGCCTTATTTGTACACGAACTCCTTGGCTGCCTACGCTGCGTCCATGCCCCTGCGGATGCAGATCGTCCCACGCCGACACGCCGAACACAGGCTCGCTCCGCGCGGCTGACGGCAGCCAAAACCGCATGTCAGGATCAGGTTTCAGATTGAGTACTTTCTGGACCTGTGCCGATGGCCTTGGGGGTGGGTACCGCATTCCCGATCCAAAGGGATCCCCCTCGTCGATTCCATTCCTTCCTGAGTCGACCTCGATCCACCCCCGGAGCATGTACCCCGCCATGTCAATCTCGAGCTCATCTCCAGCAGCCGGGATTCGGAAGTCATGGGGGCTGCTTGCTGTCTGAAGAGCAGCCATAAGAGCAAACGAGTGACTAGGGTCGACCAGTGCGGTTCTGACCGTAACTTCCTGCCGCCGGCGGCTGTTCTCCCGGGATGAGTCCTCCCAGACCGTGAAGAGTCCGCTCTCGTCCGGAGTGAAATGGCGGACGAAGTCACTAGGGGCTACGTTCCACCGCCAAATTGGATTGTCGGTTGTCGGGAAATCGGGACCAGCCATTTTGGGCTCCGGATCGCGGCGGTCCGAAAGCCACCGGCCGTCAGTTCTGGTCATGGTGCTTGGTTCAAGCCACAACAAAAATTCGTCGCGGTCACTTGACGGATCCTGGTACGCGGGCCGGCTCGTAGCGAGCTCGCCCGCTACCTCAAATAGGGAGTGAAAGGAGAGATAAGAATTGAGGTCCCGTATTTTGGGACGCTCCCCTTTATAGGTGTGAGTCTCACCGGGGCTGAAGATTTTTCGCATCCAACGTTCGTCTTCCTCGAACGTTCCTTGGAACTGTCCCTCCCACTGCTCCCGGATTACTGCAGCCGTCTTTTGTTCGATGTCCAGAGCGTCAAGGCCAAAGCAGTCTGCGAGTGGTGCTATCCAGTAGTCTCGGAAATCAAAGTCAAAATCGTAGCCGACATCATTCTTCTCGTACCGTGATCTCTTGGAGCGGGTCCGCTCGTGGTACTCGAGCACTAATGGTTCCGGTCGGAGGGTCCCTGTCGGGTCTAGGCGCTGTCTGTCCTGCACGCCCAAAGCCGGCAACTGTTCTGCGTGCACCTTTTTGACGATGGCATCGACTCGGTCTCGTATCAGGATGTGGGGTCTCTCGCTTTCAACGATGTAAGACAGCAACGGGACGAAATCCATGACTTGTCTTGCATCCGTAGTGGCTGCGCGGTCGAGAGCCATCACAAGCCAGAGGAGTGCGTCATCGGCGTAGAAGACGAGACCTTTGTCTACGAACGCACCGGCTTGCCCTGATACCGCAAATTTCGCAAGGGCGGTGAGTTCGCTATGCGCTTGCAGTTCACAGAGCATTCGGACGACATGCGCGGCCCGCCAGCGCATATCTTCGTCGGGATCGCCTAGCGCCGCCCAGACGTACCCGGCTATACATTCACTGAATGGAGTTGGAGGGGTAAGGCCTTCAGTCCATGGCCCGTCAGCTGTTTGGGGCTCCACGAGGTATTGGATGTGATCGATCGCGTCGTCCAGGACTAATCTTGAGTCTTCCTTCGATAACTGGCGAACTAGCTTGGCCAACAGAGCGAAGCAGGCGGACGAATCGAGAAAGTCCCCTCTTGAGCCCAGCTCCTTGAACGCCAGGTTCAGCAGGACAGGCGACGCCAGCCCGGCAACACTTTCAATCGACTCCCACGGGAGCTCCTGCCATCGTCGTGTGGCTATTTCTTCACTGAACCGGACGGTCGCATGCCTTGCAAGATCGCCGCAGGCGTTGCGAAAGCCGGCTGGCAGGGATTCCAGCTGTGCCGCGAATTCAAAGAAGGACTCGTAGTCCGAGATGCTGAATCCGGTAGTTTCGCTGAAGGCCTTGGCGATCTTGGACCAGTTTCGACGAGGTTGTTTGAAGGCCATGCGAAGAAGGGCATGACGTTGGTCGTAGGGTACGGATCGCAGTATCTGTCGCCCGGCGTCCATGTCTGCGGCCAAGGTGAAGTCCAGGGAAGCAAGGGAATCTTCAACGGACTCGAAAGTTGCCTTGTCTTTGAGAGTTCCGCCAAACCAGTCCCGTGAGGCGTTCACGGATGGCGACTGGGCGTTTGGAGCTTCGTATTCGCCGCAAGGGAAGCCGTTTCTCTTTGCTGCAGCAACAAGTTGTTCGTTCTGCTCAGGGCGATTTCCTCGCATTCTGCAGAGGTCAAACGCCACGCCAAGAATTGTGTCGGTCGACTCCTTCTCGGAGAGGACTGCGCGCTCGACCAGAGGTGAAACTGTAATTCGATCGTGGAATGGGCCGAACGCGAGAGATGGCAGGGGCGCTTGCTTCATCCCTCCCGCTTCTGGATCGAGGAGTCCCCTAATAACTTCTGAGAACACGCCAAAACGTCGGTCTCGCCATCGGGATGCGATGGCGATAGACGAACGGGCACTGAGGGCAGCAACGGCTTTGATTGTTTCTTGATAGCCGAAACCATCACCCATGTAGGGCTCGACTGCTTCAGCGAGCTGCGCCACCTTGTACGCGCGTTCGTCATCGTCTCCGCCTGGACCCGCATGATGAACGACCGCCAACATCGCATCCCAGCGGTCTCTAATTTCGTCACCTGCCTTGTCGGCAAGCGCCAACGCTGCGTCAAAGTAGTGCTGCGACTCTTCCGGGCTTATGGAATGAAGTGCCCGGGTTAGTTGGATCAAGGCGTCAGTTCGGTCTTGGGCATCCTCCCGAGTCGCCGCGATTTGCTCATGGGCTGAATGCCCTAGTGAGAACGCAACCTGATCCATCTCGGGGATTGATGCCATTAGACGGATCACGGCATTAGTTGTTGGCCACCAAAGCTCCGTGGCGACACTCTCATACCAGGTTTGGAGCGTCTTATGGCTGCCGGCTGAGTTGGTGGACAGGCCGAGAAGCCAGGCAGATAACTTAGCTGCCACGTTCAGGAACACCTTGGGTTCCTCGTCGTCCCTCCTTTGCGGTTTGGGCAGCGTTCGTAGGAGCTGCTGAAGTTCAGCATTGGCGTCGGCTCCGGGGTCACAGGAGACTCGCGCCCACGCCATCATCCAGGGGATCAGGGGAGCTATATTCTGTCGATATCCGCGTCCTTCCTGAGTGGAGACGTGGTTCTTTCCTTCCAGTTCTTTAAGGAGTTCGGGATCCGCAAGGTGGGCATCTGTCAGGGCTTCACCCGTCAGGTAAGTCCTCATTGCCCAAGCCTTGAGTGTGAGATCTGAAGACTGATGAAACCGTGAACCGAGCGCCCTGGGTGGATCGGCCGGCAGGTATTTGGAAAGGATTGCAGATGCTCTGTCCTTTGAAATCAGGCCGTGCCTGAGACAGGTAGCAATGGCGCCACAGATGGCAGCGAGCCCGTCTTCTTCCTGGTCCCATCGCGATTTCTGGCTGAGCTCAATTTTGTTTCGGTGATGGCGGAGAGTCTTCATAACCACTAGGGATGCGTCCCTATCGAGCAGGGCATTCTGGCGAGCGGCCTGGGCTGTGATCGCCAATTGTAGATACTTGCTGGAACCCGAAGCTTTAAGCAGATCGTTGAGTCGTACGAGCTCGCCACGGGCGATGAGTCGGTCTGCGACCAATGTCCCCACGTCAAAAGCAATCGTGGGTGGACGCCATCGGCTCAGGAATTCGGCGCAGGCCTCAGGGCCATCGACGTTCAGCCGCCCCATAGCCAGTTCGGCTATGTCTTCATGGCCAATCCTGTGGTCTCGCTGTCTGTCAGACGGGAGGCGGCTCCATCCAGACATCCATTCGAAGGCACTTCTTAGCCTGTTGCGGGCATCGAGACGGCTGGACTCAGATACCGACATGAGAGCGCCCTCATAGGCCAGATTGGACCCCGGCCAGCCTGAGCCTAGCGATCGGCTGGCCACCAGGTCCTCGATGGTTTGTGGATCTAGGAACGCTCCTGCGAGATCGGTGTTCTCCCTGATCAGCTTGAGACGGCGGGAATGGCCTGCTGCCAGGGTGCCGGCTTTTAGTGCGAGTCTGGCTGCCTCTAGCGCCCGTTCAGTTCGAAGGGCGGCCTTCAGGGCAAACTGCACGCGTTGCTGCTGGATCTCTTGGCGTTCTATGTCATTCGAATTTGGAAGAGCCTCCTCCGAGAGAGCGAGATTGACGAGTTCCTCGAAGCTTCCCGCCTCCCATAGCAATTGGGGAAGGGAGGTTGCGGCATAGGCGTTCTTTTCCGCCAGCAAGCGGAGCCCTGCGACTAGTGAGGTGAGCGCTTCGCCAGTCGCCCGGAAGTTGTTGCGGAACCATGTTTCAGTTGGTTCATCTCTGAATTGCACAGCATCGCCCAGCAGCAATAAGGGCCTGCCTATGTCGCTCACAAAACTCGCGACGAGCGGTACGGAAGCTCCGCTGAGCGCAGCAATTACCGATGTCGGTATGCGCGGACGTAGGGTCGCGAGGACTTGAGACATTAGGTCCAAGGTTCCCGCGTCCTGCCCGGCGTCGTCACGAATGTGGGCAAACCATTTATCGAGAAGGTCTTCAAAGGCGGATTCAGGTGATAGGTAACGCTCGCCAAGGATCGAAAGTGAGTCCGCGATGGTCTGGGCGTCGCTCAGGACTTGGGCCTGGACTCGGGGATTTCCCGAGGTCCGCTTGTGGAATTCCTGGGCGTCGACCGCCGGGGCAGGGCCAAACTTCAATTCGAGGTGGGACTTGGACTCCTCTTCATTCAGGCCGGATATCGGCAGCTTGATTGTGGTGGACGGAGGGTTCAGCAGATGAATCCGTTCCGTCCGGCACAGCATGACCAGCCGAACGTTTGGCGGCAGGTCTTCCCGCAGGAGATCGACTGGAAACGGGCGTCCGGAGTTGAAATCGTCCGCGGCCATCACTGCGTTGTCGGCCGCGTCGACGACGAGTACGAGAAGGCCCGAGGAAGTTGTCTTGGCCAAAAGGTTTGCGGCTGTACCGACACGAGCCAGAAACGCGCGAGAGTAATCGCTGGCGGTCGCTCTGGCACTCTGGAACAGAGGTTGGCAGAGCCCGAGAGTTGCCAGTTCATTAGCCATCTGGACTAACCCCTGGCGATGTTCGTGGCGTAGCTCGCTGGATTTGCGGTAGGCGCCCAGGCCATAGCAGTCGTAGGTGAGTTTGACTGAGCCGTGAGGAAGATAGTTGCCAAGCTGCTGCGCAAAGACAGATTTCCCGACCCCGCCGGAAGCGTGGACTATGACGGGTTGGGGCGCCTCGCTGATCTTTTCGGCCAGCTCTGCGTACTGCGCCCTGCTGAAGACCGTCGCAGGGGTTAGCAACCGTGAAAGTGCTGGAAGAAATGCATCTTCGGTTGTTCCTAGAGCGACGAGTACGTCGGCTCTGGTGATGGTGGACTTATCCAAGGTTGTGGCGCGTTTGGTGATGGCTTCTTTTAGTTTGAGGACGGCCTCGGGATCGCTTCCGGGCAGATAGGATGCAACATCGTGTTCGAAATCTGCCATCAGCGGCAGGAGGGAAGGAGCGGTGGTGTCGACGACGAATGCGCTACAGAATTCAGCCTCCAAGTCGGCGTCGCCCAGGGCGAGGTATCTACGAAGGA
Organism: Pseudarthrobacter albicanus; assembly: GCF_018224015.1. GTDB lineage: Bacteria > Actinomycetota > Actinomycetes > Actinomycetales > Micrococcaceae > Arthrobacter > Arthrobacter albicanus. Next base: position 52,691 of record NZ_JAGPOT010000041.1, on the reverse strand, counting down.
GGGCGACTTCGTCGGGGTCATCAGGATTTTGATTTCTTGATGCGACGTCGTTGAGCGCCTGCAATACTCGGGTGTGTGCGCTCCGGTTGGAAATAAATTCAAATGTGGCCGATGTGTGCTGTGAGGGTTGAAGCGCGCGGAGTTTCTTAAAACGGGCAGCGAAGCCTTCGAGGGTCTTGCTGAGACCGGACATAGTCCAAGGCTCGTGTGCCCGAGCGGTCGAGTGCTTCAGTTGCCGATAAATGACCCGTCCCCCGGCAGCGAGGTCTTCCGAAATTAGGTACTCCGCGACGTCCACGACGTGCGCTCCGGCGGTCACCGCGCCTTGGCCCTCGAGCTCGTATCTGGAAGGGCCTTCTATCGCGATTGACACGGTATTGGTACCGGGGCGGAGGAGCTCCAGACATCGCTGCGCAGCCCAGTAGTAGTGAAACTGGTCGCCGTCCCTGCTAGTTCGTACTAAATCCGCGGTTGTCATGCCTGCTCCGGCCAATCCAGTGCGGCAGTGAGCCGCTCGGCATCTGGGAGTTCCTTGCGGACGTCGGCCGGCAATGCGTCGTAGGTGTAGGCGGCTACGGCCATGGGTGAGCTGGAGCGTCCCAAGCTGTACTTGACGGTGTGGTCGTTCTTGCTGCCGCAGATCAGGATCCCGACCGTGTCGGCGTGGGCTTCGCGGCGGAGCCTGTCGTCGACCAGGGCGATGTAGAAGTTGAGCTTGCCGGCGTATTCGGGCTGGAACTTTCCGGTCTTAAGTTCGATGACGAAATAGCGGAGCTGCTCTACGTGGAAGAAGAGTAAATCGATGTAGAAGTCGTCGCCGCCGACGTCGAAGTGCACCTGACGGCCGACGAACGCGAAGCCCGGTCCCATTTCGCGGAGGGTGTCGGTGATGCGGTCCATGAGGGCCTGTTCGAGGTCGCGTTCGGCGACCTCCCCGGACAGGCCGAGGAACTCGAAGGTGTACGGGTCTTTGGCGACCTGCTGGGCCAACTCTGAATCCGGTTCAACAAGCCGTTGCGCGAAGTTCGAGGGCGCAGCCCCGGTCCGTTCCAGGGACTTGTTCATGATCATGTTCATGAGCACGTTCCGGGACCAGCCGTACTCCACGGCGGCTGCGGCGTACCACAGGCGCTGGTCAGGGGTGTCGAGTTTGTCCAGCAGCACGGTGATGTGGCCCCACGGCAATTGTCCAACAGGCTGTTGGACAATTGGGTCCGGCCAGGCCGCGGCGAATCCGCGCATGTAGAACAGGTTGGACCGGGACAGGCCTTTCATCTCCGGGAACTCTGCCCGGAGGTCATCAGCCAGCCGGCCCATGACACCACTCCCCCAGTTCTCGACCTCCTGGCGTTGAAGGATGGTGTGGCCGATGGACCAGTACAGCTCGATCAGCTGGGTGTTCACTGTCCGCAACGCCGTGGTGCGCGCTGCCCGGACCCGGTCCTTCAGGTCGCCGAGGAGATCGGTGTAGCCGTTGGGGAGGGCGACGTCACGCGGTGGGGTCATAGGTTCCATCCTAAAGAGCGAACGGACGAGCCCTGTACGGGGTGGCTGCCGGTGGCCTCTAGTCGAAGATCCCTGCCTCGGGTACGACGTGAGGCAGGACTGCCTTCTCCGGGCTTGGGGGCTTATGCCCGTCGTAGGCGCATTTCTTGAAGGGGCCTTCTTTGTCCATGAGGATGCGCATGTGGGGGTCTGCGTGGTTCAGCCACCAGGTGCTGATGCCGAGGGCGGGTTCCAGACGGAGGTGTTCCCAAGCCCGCCAGATGCTTTCCATGCGGATGAGGGCTTCGGGGTGTTTGTACCATTCCGGGCACCAGGCGAAGGCCGCGCCTTCGTTGACTTCCCGGACGTAGGACTGGGCCAGGAGCTCGACGAAGAACTCGACGGCACTGGAGTACACCAGCTCCGGCTCAGGCCCGGCATGGCTGTGCCCGCCGCTTGAGGACGGAACTCCTTCGTCATCGAACGCGGCCCCGAACTCTTCACTCATGCCTTGTCACCGTCTGTCCAGGGGTTGGGCGCCGCAACAGCCACGGGCTCGCGATCTACTTTCACCATGGTGGTGAGGGAGTCTTTGACCTTTTGGGCGTGGGGTCCGTTCATCCACGGGATGGTTTCGATCATGGTGGCCGGTGCCCCGGAGGCGAGCAGGATGGCCCGGAACCGGGGCAGCGCGGTCAGGTCGGCGACGGACAGGATCTCGTCCTTGCTCTCCTGCCGGGAGGAGGAGGATCCGTGTTTGCTGTGGCTGCGGGAGACGTTGATGTAGCTGTACTGCCCGATCAGCCGGGAGAGTTCATCGAGGTAGCCGACTTCGGAGACGCCGCCGCCGTAGATTTTCACGTTCGACGCGGACCAGAGCTTCCGCATGCCTTCCAGGGACCAGACTTCCACGCCCTGGGACCAGGACTGCAGGATGGTCATGAGGATGATCCCGCGGGAGCCGTAGTGACTGTACTGGTCCGGCAGCGCCTTCCACCGGCACACGTTCGCCGCCTCATCCAGGATGCCCAGCAGCGGGATGGCGAGCCGGCCGCCGGGCTGGGATGTGGCGTACTTTTCCGCCGCTTCCACGACGGCGACCGTCAGGGCAGTCACCAGGGGCCCGGCGGTTCCCACGCCTTCGCGGGAGAGGCTGTAGAGCGTGCCCTTGCCGCGCACGAACTCTTCCGGAACAAACTGCGGCCGGGGATCGGTGGCCACCGTGGTGCCGCGGATGGGGGTGACCCATTGGCTGACGTCCCGGTCGGTCAGGCAGGAGACCATCTGCCGGGCGGTGCCGTAGACGCCGGCACGTTGCTTCTCCGGTTCCCGGATGTGGCCCATCACCATGTCCGAGAGCAGGTCATAGCCGGCAGCCCGCAGAAGTTCGGCAGGGGCTTCGTCGTGCGGGCGCGTCAGCCAGGTGTAGACCTGCGTGACCGGGGCCGAGTCAAGGGAGGCGGCGAGCAGGAAGGCTTTGAGCAGGTTCTGCCCTGCCGGATCGAAGTAGGCATCGGGCTTTGTCCCGGGTTCGCGGGAGCCGTTGGCGAAGTGCTGGGCCAGGTTCCCGGCGGTCGCTTCGTTCTTCACGTAGGACAGTGGGTTCCACCACCAGGTGGGCGCCTCTTCCGCGACGGCCTGCGGGTCAAAGACCCACACCTCGCCGGCCTCGGAACGGATCGGGCGGGTCACGTCCACGATGTCGCGCTTGTTCGAGGTGGCGATCACCGCGCCGGGTGCGTCCAGGATCGCCGGGACCGCGTAGGAGGTGGTTTTCATGGTCCGGGGCCCGGCGATGAGGATCAGCATGTCCTCCCAGGACGCCCACAGGGGACGTTTCCCGGCGACACTGCGGCCAAGCCGCACGCCCGTGGAGTTTTCCACTCCGAGGCGCACAGCGGTGGCGGTGGCCCCTTTGGTGCCCAGGTGGTCCAGGTCCTTGCCGCGGCCCATGTGCACGGCGGCCTTATCCACGCGCGTGCGCCTGTGCGCACTGCGGGAGCAGACCACCACCACGGTCACCGTCAGCGCGACCAACACACCGGACAGCACACATGCCACAACGGTGGACTGGACCGGCCAGGGCACCCGGCCCTTCGCCAGCCCGGCGACCAGGTCAATCGGGTGAGCCGGCGGCGCGGCGATGCCGGCCAGCCACGACCCGACGTGCGCGGCGACCCAGCTCCCGCCGCCAAAGATCACGACGGCACCGATGGCGAGCCAGATCCCCAGCCCGTCACCCAGGCCCGTTCCCTTGCGGTTCGGGGCGCTCACAGTGCACCGTCCCCGGCCAGTCCGGACGTTCCCGGCTCCAGGAGCGTTTCAGCCAGTGCATTCCAACGCATATTTGTATCGTTCAAAGAGGCTTCGATGGAGGTCAGGCCGATCTTTACGGGGATGCCGGGGCGGCCGCCGACCTTGATCAGGAACTTCCCGCGTCCGGGGGGTTCGACGTCGCCGCCGCGGGAGTCCCACGCGGGCGGGTCCTGCCAGGAGATGAGTTTTTGCTGCTCCTGACGGGACAGCGGGATCGCTGCGGTCAGCAGCGGCATCTCCGAAGCCGGGAGGCCGCCGCAGATGACCATGCCGGAGCGTTCCACGAAGCCCCGGGCCTTCATCCTGTCCTCCTCGGCAGGGAGGGCCAACAGGTCCGACATGGTGTGCGAGATCATGACCTGCCCGACGCCGACGGAGCGGTTGAGGCGGGTCAGGGCGTCGACCCGGTCCACCATGCCCTTGCCGGCCCGCAGTGCCCGCCACAGCTCATCCAGGACCACGAAGTAGTTCCGGCGCGACTCCAGCCCGGCGTCCGCGAGGGCGTTCGCGACGTTGACGGTGCCGAAGCCGTAGGACCAGCAGGCCAGCAGCACCGCTGCCTGCAGATCGGTTTCGGTCTCGTCGATGCTGGAGACATCGAAGACGACCGCCCGGTCCCGCCTCATCGGGTTCGTGGTCTGCCGGGAGAAGATTTCGCCCAGCTTCCCGCCCCCGGTGAGTCCCAGCAGGGTGGCCTCCAGCGCCCGGGTCTCCTTCAGGTAGACAGACTTGTCTCCGCGGTCCAGGGCGACCTGGCGCAGCTCAGCCGGGGCGGCTGTGATGACGTCCAGCAGGTCCTTCAGGACCGGAACACCGTCGAAGGTCTCATCCAGCACCCGCAGGGCCCGGTCCAGGATGGTCTGCTCCTGATCCGTAGGAGGCGAATTACGGCTGATCGTGATCAGGGAGACGACCATGGTCAGGCGGCGGCCGTGGGCGTCCGCCCGGACCCGCACGGCTGCGTCGTGGTGGCCCTGTTCCTCCAGGAGCCCGGCGGCCTCCACGGCCTGGCCGGGGTCCAGGATGTTCAGGTATCCCCGTCCCCGGCCCAGCTCGATGACCTGCCCGCCGAGCGCGGCTACGGCGTCCACATGCTCGCCCTTCAAATCCCCCAGGACCAGCGGGTGCACGCCCTGCCCGGAGAGGCCCAGCATCATGCGGCGCACGAGCGTGGACTTTCCCAGTCCCGGTTTGCCGAGGATGAACGCGGACGGGTTGGAGATCAGGCGGGCCCGCTGGAACCAGCTGATCGGGTCACAGCAGACCGTGGCCTGGGTTTCCTCGTGCCGTCCCAGCGGGACACCGATCATGGGCGAGGACGTGCCCGAGCTGAACGGCCACAGGCCGCAGACCTGCACCGTGGTGCCCCGGTATTCGCGCACGGACGGGACCAGGGCCGCGGCCCCTCCCCCGCGCCCGCCCCAGCCGCGCGGACCCGGCCCGCGCTCACGCGCAGCCGGAGCGGCCTGGGCCTTCGCCGGAGCTGTCACCTTCGATTTCCTGGTGGGGAAGAACAACATGGGTGCCATTTAGAGGGCCTCCCTGATCTCGGTGGGCAGCAGGATGTGCCTGGGCAGCACCAGGCCCAGGGGCAGGGACGCTGCGAAGGCGGTGTCCTGGGAGCCGTAGGCGCGGCGCAGCAGGACCCGGGCGGTGCCGGAGGTTTGTTCGACGGCGGCGACCGCGTCAGGGAGCCGGGCGGCGTCGGTGACGGTGGCGGTGACGACGAGGCCGAAGTTCACCAGCCCGGCGCCCTGGGCTTCTTCGGCGGCTGTCTGGGCGGCGGAGCGGGCATCGACCAGGGCCCGGGCGGAGGGCCGGTTCCCGGAGCTGATGCGGACGTTGGCGTTGTTCTGGTCCCGTTCGACCACGGCGGCGGCCCGGGCCGAATCCATCGGACGGTACAGCAGCGACACGCGCTTGCGGTCAATGTCCCCGTGCGGGGCCAGCAGCCTCGACAGGACCGAGGAGTTCACCGACCCGCGCGGGGCACCGGTCATGGTCCAGGAGACGGAGAACGCGCTGTCGTGGCGGTAGGTCTCCCAGCCGGCCTGGGCCGCGGTGGGGCCGGCCTCGCCCCAGGTCAGGGCCACGGGTGTGCCGGCGGCGCGGGCCTCATCAATGATCAGGGCGGCCGGCGGGTCGTAGGCGATCCGGACGGCTTCACAGAGTTCCTGCGCCGACATGGGACGGGCAATACCGGCGCCGGTGGACTGCAGCCGGGCCCCCAGGCCCGGGAGCCGGGAGGCGACGTCGCGGGCGACGTCCTCCGGCTCGCGCTTCCGGGACCCGGACCGCAGGGAGGCAGTGAAGGTCAAAGACACCCAGGCCCGGACCGTGGCCGAGCCTTCCGGATAGGTCCGGACGACCTCACGCAGGATCGCCTTCGCGGCCTCGGGTGCGTCGGGGTGGATGTTCATTTCCACTTCGTTGCGCAGCCGGTAACCGGAGTCCGGCGCGGTCTCCACCGTCACCGCCGCGGCCTCCAGCCCTGCTTCATCTCCCAGGCCGGCGATCCAACCGCCCCAGTTCGCCACCCACGCATCGACCTGTTCCGGGTCTACCAGGGAGGCGCCGTCAGGTTCGGTGGAGAAGACCACGGTGAAGTGGTTCGTGGTGGGGACGTGGAGCATGGCAAAGGGGCGGTTGTAGGAGTCATTGAACTCATACAGCCGGGACTTCGCCGCCAGGCCGGGCAGCTGGTACATCCCCCGCTGCGTCACTCCGAGCGGGCCGGAGCGATAGAGGTTGGTGCCTGCGGAGCGGGCGAGCCGGAAGTTTGTGCGGGTGGCGAAGCGGTCGACCACGGACTGGCCGTGCTTGTCCTTCACCGTCAGCAGCAGTACGAGCAGTCCGGCGACGGCCAGGACCGTGAGGCCGGGCAGCAGCCCTGCGATGGCGAAGGTGATGATGCCGGCCAGCAGGCCGGTCATGGTGATGCCGGTGCCGATCGCGCCCAGGCTGCCCAGACCGGCAGAACGCGGGACGCGCCAGTTGCCGTAGGACGGTTCCTTATACTCGGTATTAATTGCTGCCACTGGGGCCCTCCTGGGGTGAATCGTGCCCGGTTGAATCCTGCGCGGTCTGTTGTGCGGCCCGGGAGACCCGTGATGCTGCCTGTGCTCCTGCGGCGACGACGAGCCCGGCCGGGCCAGCGGCTTTCGCCGCACCCGACGCTGCCCCCGCCCCGGCGGTGCCCGCACCGGCCCCGGCTGATGCTGCCGTGCCGGCGCTTCCGGTGGTGCCCTTGCCCGGCGCTCCCCCCGGCCCGGATGGTCCTGTCGAGGCCGGGGAGGGTTTGGCGTTGCCGCCGCTGTTCTCGCCGGCGCCCTTGCTGCCCTGGGCGGCCGCGCCGGCCTGGCCGGGCTGGCTGGCCGGGGTGGGGGATGCGTTGCCGCGCCCGCTCCCCGAACGGCCCAGCGAGACCGCACCGGTGGCCATCGCCCCCACCATCGCCCCTGCTCCCCCGCCGGAGCCGGAAGCGACAGCCCCGACCATCGGGGTGACGAAGCGCATCAGCGCCGGAAGCGCGAGCAGCGCCACGAGCATCAGCGCGAAACCCGTGATGGATCCCAACAGCACGTTGCCGCCGCCGGTGGAGTCCATGAGTTTGAATGCCACGGCGTAGACGACGGCCGCGGCGGGCTTGTAGAGGATGAACGCGATGGTCCAACCGACGGCTTTCTGGAACCACTGCCGTCCCATCTCCGTGTTGGTGAACGCCGCCGTGGTCGGCAGGATGCCGGCCAGGATCACCAGCATCCCGCCGCGGACGATCATGAGGACGATCTGCACCAGCGAGGCAAGCAAGCCCACCAGACCCAGGATGATCAGGATGAACACCCCCACTCCGGTCTGGTTCGTCATCACCAGGATGCCCATCGCTGCCGCGAAGCCCTTCCCGTCCGTGGCGCGGTCAATGATCGAGGCGGAGAACGCATCGGCCGCGATCACCAGAATGGAAATCACCGCCAGCCCCAGACCCGACACCAGCGTCAAAGTCAGCAGGGACCGGAGCAGGTCCTTCAACGGCGCCCCGCGCTGCTCCCAGATCATCCGCGTCCCGCCGAGAATGACGGACAGCACCGCCAGCGCCAGCGTCCAGTAACCGAGCTCGGAATTAACGAAGCCCACGACAGGACTGGGCGTCATCCCGTCTCGGGTAGCAAGGTTCGCTGTCGGCATGCTCACCCAGAACGTGGACAACGTGGTCACCATCTGGCTCATGCCCTCCATGATGGATTTCGACAGGTTCGTGATGGCGTCATTGACCACCCCGGAAAGAGCGTTTCCGGTGTGGCACCCCACGTCGACGATGTTGCACTCGGGCATGTCAGACCCCTGACCACGCGATGAAGGCGCTCAAGTCACTGAGCTGGGTGATGTCATTAATCAGCTGCCCGTCATCGGAAACCTTTGCCTTCCAGTCCCCGTCAATCCACCGGAGCGGAAGCACAGTGTGCACCAGTGCCCCGTTCTTGGTTTCGAACGCCAAATCCACGTCGGCTTCGGCCGAGATGTAGGACTTGACCACGAAGCCGCGGATTTGGACAGTGGTATCGGCTCCCGTGGAGGGAGCCATGGTCGCCGCGTCCTTCATCGCAATGTCCCGGCCCGGTCCATGTACGAGCAGCCGGTCCGTCAATTTTGCGTTGAGCGGTTGTGACTTGGCGGAGCCAAGGGCAACGATGTTGGCAGCCGCGTAGAGGGCACCTGTTGGCGAGTGTGCGAAGCAGGACCGGAACCCGTCCCCGTCGGTGACCCCCGGCCCGAAGGTCTTGGGATCGGTGGGTGCGGCCATTTTGCCGATCAGCGTCCACGTCGACTTCGGAGCTGACCCGAGCGCTGTGTCCGGCGTGGAGGGGAGGCCGCAGACGCTTTTCCCTGCGGCGTCGGCTGACGTGGTGGGGGCCGCGGAGGCGCTGCCGTGGGAGGGGACGGGGCCCGGCTGGGCGGTGCCGTCTGTCTTCGGAAGGAAGAAGATTACGACGACGGCGGCAAGGAGTGCGATGACGAGGGCGGCCGAGATGATGAATCCGGGCTTGGTGAACGGGCTGCGTTCGGTATCGCTGTGGGTGGATTCGCTCATGATGAACCTCTCCGGTAGTCGGGTTAGACGAAGGCGCGGACGATGCCGGAGGCGCCGGTGATGATGATGCAGCCGGCCAGGACCCAGCCGAGCTTGCCGATGGACTCGCCGCCTTCGCCGCGGCGCAGCTGGATGACCATGCCGATGCCGACGATGATCACGCCCAACACGCCCAGGACCAGGCCGATGCCGGAGGCCCAGTTCAGGACGGTCAGCAGGCCCTTGGCCTGTTCCGGGACGACGGGGGTCGGGTTCGGGATGACGCTCAGCGGAAGCCGGGCGAGGATGTTCTGCATGATGAGACCTTTCGGTAGATAAAGCTTGTTGTGGGGCTGGTGGTCAGGTGGTGAGGGCCGCGATGTCGATGACGAAGCGCTGGTAGTCCCGTCCCGGCGGCCCGGCGGTGGTGTCGCCGAGCCGCCAGGATTCGACCCACGGGAGCATCCACAGCCGGGGTGCTCCCCCGCCGACCAAGGCGGCGAAGTCCCGCAAAGACTTGGGGAGTTTGCCGGGGGCGTCGGCCAGGACCGCGAGGCCGAGCAGGTCAACGGCCGGGGCTACGCCGGAGGCCCACTGAATCAGGGCTCCCCGGGCGGCTGTCAGGCCCCGCAGGTCCGATCGGCACACCAGCAGTACGGCGGGTTTGCCGGAGGCGTCGTCGGGGACGGGCCAGGCGTGGTCGGTGGCGCGTGCCCCGTCCAGGATTCCGGCCAGGCGGCTCTCGCCCGCTCCCCCGTGAGCGCCGGTGACCCACAGCGTGGCGGTGCCGGTCATGGTGCGGCTGCCGAGACGGTCTGCCGCGTCCGGTTCGACCATTCCCAGCAACGGTGCGGTGATCCTCGGTTCGGGCGGCAGCTGGAGATCCACGGGGACGTCGTCGGGTCCGGTGCCGGTGGCCGGTGCAGTGATCCACGGGTTCGGGGACTGGTTCACGTTTTCCTCCTTTCGGACGTTGGTGTCTGGCGTGGTTAGAAGCCGGTGGCGACGGCGGCCGCGGCCGCGAGCCAGGCCCGCCGGGTGGCCGGCTGCAGGGCCTCGTAACGGATGGGGCCGTTGACCAGGGCCGGATCGTACGGGATCCGCACGACCGCCCGGACGTAGGGAGTGAAGCCGTCGGCGATCCGCTGCGCTTCATCGCGGGCGCGTTTGAGGGCGTCCCCGCTCATGCTGCGTCTGGCGTCGGTGGATTCGGAGACGATGACGACGGCGCCCCGGGCCAGGTCCGCGTCGTGCCCGCCCCGGGATTCCAGCGTCTGCAGGGTCAAGCGTGCGGCCTCGGCACGGTCCTCAATGGCGGTGACGGGGACGACGAGCTGGTCGGTGTGGTCGATCATCCGGCGCCAGTTCGCGGCCCGGGCCGTGTTGCCCGAATCCATGACCACGAGGCGGTAATAGCGGGTGAGGACCTGGTGGGCGATGTCGACTTCCTCGGCGGTGACTTCGTGGTCGCCTTCCTCGTTTTCATCCGAACGCAGGACATCGAACTTGTCGGAGCTCTGGTGGTGGACGAACCGGGCGATTTCCGCCGCGTTCGTGCCCGGGGAGAGCAGGGTCCGGGAGGCATCGATCAGGTCCAGGACGCTGTTGTCGTGGGCGCCCTTCTCGGTCCGCCAGCCCAGGGTGCCTTGGGATTCGTTGTTGTCCCACGCGACGGTGGCGGCGCCGCTGTAGCGGGCGAGGATGGCCGAGAGCATCACCACGGTGGGGGTCTTGTTCGCCCCTCCCTTGCGGTTCACCACCGCGACGGTGCGCGGGCCCGGCCAGTGCTGGCTGACCGTGCGGATGTCCTCACGCTCGGCCATCTCCCCGGGCGAAGGATCCATCCGGAAACCCAGCCGCGTCAGGGCTCCGCGCCACCCCTGCGTGGCAGGTTCCAGCACCGGGGCGCTGACCAGGAACGAGGTTTCCTTCAGGCTCCGCCCGGCCGGGGCTTCCTCCCCTGCCGGTGCCGCTGCGGGGGCGGGCGTCATCGTCGTTCCTGTCGTTGCTGTGGCTTCACGATCGGCCGTGGTGTCGGCCGGGGCCGCCTGCGACTGGGCCGGTTCGACAGGGACGGTCTCGATGACGGCCGCCGCCACGGGTGCGGCGGTGGCCGTGGGGGCCTCGGCCCGGCGGCGGGCCGGTTTGGGCGTGTAGCTCACGGACTCCGTGGACCCGTCGGGACTGACGATGAGTTCGCCGTGACCCTCGGGGTCATCAATGGCCACCCGGACGGGCCGGTTCAGCGTCCGGGCTTCCCCGACCACGAGGGCCAGGGCATTCTCGCGGAGCTGCTGCAGGGACCTTGCCGGTGCCACGGTGCGGGAGTTCCCCGCAACAACGACGTCTGCGGTGCCGTTATCACGGACGATGGCCTGGATCCTGGGGAAAGCCAGTACCTCTGTCGGGTTGAGTCCCATGGGCTTCTTCCTTTTCTCGGGTAGATGTCAGATGTCTTAGCGGTCAGCCGGCGGGGTCAGCCGGTTGACCTTCCAGATGGAGTCAGCGGAGGCGCGCAGCAGCTGGAGGGCGTAGGGGCCGATATCGGTCGGCACCGTCACGGTGACGCCGTAGCCGTTGGCTTCATCCACGGCCAGCACCGCCGGCCCGGTGACCCGGGAGACGGGGATGTTGGCCGGATCCACGGTGGAGTAGTCGGCCGTGGCCTGCGGGGTGAGCCAGCGGGCGAAGTCGTTCGCCCACCGGGCGGCCTCTGCCCCGGGGCGGGCGTAGTCAGCCATGGCCCGGGCCGCAACCTCTGCCGCCTCTTTTCTGCTCTCGTCATCCCAGGCAATGCCCATGGTGGGCGGGACGGTCCCGCCCGGTGCCTGGGACCTGCCGCCGGCGCTCAGCGAGGCCGGCGCCGACGCGCCGGCCGCCGTCGGCACCGCGGTGGCCGCCGGGCCGGTGCTGGCTGCCGGGGCGCATGCGGTGCACAGGAGCACGGCGGCCAGGGCTGCCAGGGTGCGTTTCACTTCTTCTCGTCTCCGCCCGGCACGTACAGGAACGCGCTGGGCACATCGTTGGTCACGGTCCGGGTGTAGTACCGGTGGTCTTCCGGGGCGGGGTTGCCGTTGTAGCCCTCCTCCAGATAGCTGCCGTCGGCGTTGACGGCCTTCACCACGGCCACGTGGCCGTAGGTGGGGTCCGCTCCCCCGGCGCCGGGGGCGTACCAGACAACAGCCCCGACGCGGGGAACCGACCCGGTGGGCCAGCCGCGGGCGTTCCAGCCATCCCGCCAGGACAGCGCCGAGCCCAGGTTGACCCCGTCGGGGCGGAAGGTGCTGTTCAGGACCTTGTACGGGGCCGTCGTGCTGCCCAGCTGCTGGTTGACCCGCCACAGGGCGAAGTCCACACACTCCCGGTTGAACATCCCCAAAGCGCTCGGCTGATAGACGGCGGCGCTGGCCCACGGCAGGTCATCGCCCGCGCCGGAAGCGCCGGGAACCCCACACCCGGTGCGGCTGAGGGAAAACTTCACGCCCGAGAGCGCCTGGACGATCTTCGCTGCCGGGTCCCAGTACCGCTGATAGTGATACGGGTCAGCATTGCGTTGAACGCGGTTGGCGGCGATCGTCGGCTCCAACAGCTCCCACCCATCCACCTTCTGCAGGGCCTGGATGAAGTTGGCCGCGCTGATGGACGCGTTCATGCGGTCCGCATAGGAACCCCAGACACCGTTATCCCGCTGCTGAAACAGGCCCCGGGAATCCGGCCCGGAACCGTCACCGATATCCAGGACCCGCAGACCCGACTCCCCCAGGGCCACCATCACGCTGATCATCTGGCCCTTGGCCGACAGGTTCAGGGTCTTCCCGGCATTGATGATGGCGGCGGCATTGGTGAGCTGTTCCGTGGAATAACCCGGAACCTCCGGGAGGTCCGTGACCTCGACAGAGCCTCCGCCGGGGCCGCAGCCGGCCGCCGCTTTCGGAGGTGGACCGAGGAGCAGGACGATGGGAAAGACCAGCCCGCACAATACCGCCGGGACCAGAACGGCCGCGCCGGCCAGAAGTCCGTTCGGCTTCACACCGGCCCTGTATTCATCCCGGAAACTCTATTGGGTAGGAATAGAGGCGGAAAAGAGGAGAGGCTTTGTTTTCCCCCGGCATCAGGCAGGATAGACCCATGCCAAGCCTCATCCGACCAGAACTCCCGCCGGAGGTCGAGGCTGCCATCAGCTTTATGGGCAACAGGGCCCAGGCCGACATCCTGCGCCACCTGTCGCTTCTCGGCCCGTCCGTCATCGGCCGGCTGCAGTCCGTGATGGCGATCAGCCGCCCGAGTCTGAACCGGCACCTGGACGCCCTCGCCACGGCAGGCCTGGTGCAGACCGACCCTCCGGCCGGCATGCGCCACGGCAAAGAAACCACCTACACCGTCCAGCCGGCCCGGATCCGGGAACTGGCACACGGGTACCTCAGCTACGTCCAGGGCAGCTGATTCCCGCTGTTTAGAGTTCCACCTGCACCATGTCATGCTCCAGAGTGTACTGAAAATATTTCACTAGTGAAAATTTTTCAGTTCTCCGCATGTCGCGAGTCAGCCTTGGCAGGGATCTGTAGCCCCCACAACCCCCCCAACAAACTGCTGTAGGGGCTACAAGCCCGTAACGCCACACCATGTGCGCGGTCAGGCCGTAGTAGGCACCGGACGTACGTCACGCTCCAGAGTCTGCTGAAAAGTATTCAGAAATGAACATTTTTCAGCTGGGCGGACGTTGCTTGTCTGCTCGGGGCGGAAGGTTTCGCAGGGCTTGAGTTACTGCCCGCAGAGCGTCCACGTTAACTTCTCCCAGGACCCGGGCTGCGAAGTGCTCGACCTCGGCAATGCGGTATGCCTCTATTAGTCGGAGTTCAGCCTCGACTCGTTCCGGAATCGGACCGCTGCGCTGAAGCAGATAGTTCTCGTCCACGTCGAAAAAGTATGCCAACGCCCTCAACAGTTCCGGATCCCAGCGGTTATCCGGAGAGCCGGCGAGCAGCCGATGCCACCGGGTTCTCGTGAGGTTGATTCCCTGCTCCGCCAGGCCCTGGCGAACATCTTCGTAGGTAAAGCTGGCAGCGTCTTTGGCGTGGACGATATCCAAAAGAAGCTGGAGTTTCGAGGCAAGAACCTCTTTATCGCTTCGCGGATCTATGGGGTCGTCGTTTGAATTCACGCTTGATCCTGCTCTCGGCCGACGAGGGCGGCAACGTTCCGTAGGCAGGGTTCTGCCGATGGTAACGAATTCACAGCCCTCCTTTTGTTTCCGTCATTGTTGAGACCATTTGCCGGGCCTGGGCGGCTTTGCGGAGTACCAAGTGAGTAGTCAGCCAATAATGAAAGTATAGGAGGCACCAAATACGACTATGCCGGTTATGAACCCGACAATGACCTGGGGAGCTGAGTGATCCCGGAGATAGACCCGGGACCAGCAGACAAGCGGAGCTGCCACAACGAACGGAAGCCCCAACCAGCCGAACATCAGCACAGCTGATACGGTTGCGCCCCCCAACGTCAAGGCATGACCCGATAACTTCCAGATCGGACTGATGAGGATGAGGGCGACGATGCCGCACAGGATCCCGCCAATGAGCCCCCACACGGACGGTGGGGCACCGACGACCGCGAGGATTCCGCAGCCAAGCAGGGACGAGCCCAAGGTCCAGAGCATGACAGGGCGCCGCTGTTTTTTGTCTCCAACATGATGATCAGTGAGCCGGCCCCTCTTGGCCAGGACCAATACGGCGGCGAACGGCACCAGACAGATGAAGAGGGCCGCAATAACGCCGGACCAGATGGAGACCAACCACTGGTCACCGAGAAGCGAAGCCAGAATCAACAGAAGGGACAGCACGAGGGGCGGCTGCGCGATCTCGGTCGCGGTCCTCGCGAGACGGCCGACTGCTGTGGATGACCTCTCTGCAGTCAGAGTTGTGGTTGCTGCTGTCAACGTACTTCCTTCACTGGGAGGACCGATTCCAGCGAACCAATGCCGCCATCAAATCGTGCTTGGACCGCTTCAAGGACGCGACCAGCGAGCATGGGTGTGGATCGCCCGGACAGCGCGACCTTATGGTCGCTGGAGCGGATAACGTATTCGTACAGACGCGAAGAGGGGCGCTCGGCAAAGAAGCTGCTCGCTATGCTCACTAACCAGGCTACAAACGACATGCTCCAGTAAGCCCTTCCCAATGTGGCAGTGAGAAATGCCAAGGCGGCTCGGTCCCAGAGCTGCAGCCGACGCCACGCTTTAACTGCTGGCGGGATGCCCAGACCTAGGGACGTGAGCAAAACTCCACCGTAAAACAGCGGAGTGAACAGGATGTATAAAACCTGATGGAGAGAAGAACTGCCCACGTCGTTGTGCAAGGCGGTCATGTATGCGATCTCTTCGACAGAGGCGAGGGCAACCAGCGCCATGCCGGCTGCGACCACCCGCGAGCTTACGCGGACGGGCAGGCTTTCCTGAGGACGGAGGCAAATCCGCAGGACAGATACGGCCAATAACGCCAAAAGGCCCATGTAGACGCCGGCATAGATGAAGATCGGCAGCTGCTGGACATTTTCCGGCACGAACTTGGAGGAAGTCGGAACAAAATGCTGAAACAAGAAAGGGACGGTGATGGCGACCGCGCCGAGGCCGGCAGCAACGGGGCGGTGGCTGAAGCGGCAGCGGTAGCTCTCATCCGGAGAGTAGGCAGCGAAGATTCCCTCACGCACCAGCCATATGGCGCTTGTGACACACAGATTCCGAATCAGGTGCAGGAAGTTGACTCCACCAAGAGCAGCATCAATGGTTGTTTCGGGCACGACGACGCCCGTAGTAAAGAGGCCGAGGACACCAATTCCTATCGCCCCCACAAACGCTGTTGAGGATCCCCAACGGGCGACGCAATAGAGGCGAACGGCGAATACCAATGTCAGGATCCAGAAGGCTGCAGCGATCATAGGCCAAATACCCTTTCGGCCTTCGTGGCCTCCTTCGCAGGGGTGGCATGCAGAACCTGCGCCAATCCGAAGGCCAAATTCTCCGCTGCGGCCTCAGCCTCATCGAGAGGAACGTCCACTGCACGGCACATCCAGCTGACGCCGTGCCGCTTACCAATACTGGAAAAGAAGGAGCCTGCGATCAGCCCGTCGAGAGGCTTTCCCTTGTGGCCCAAAAGGATGTGACTAAGTTCGTGCAGCACAACGTGAACGCTCCAGGCCTTGGCACCATGCAGATAACGGACGATGCCATGGGTGGGAGTGTCGATCCAGTGACCTGTGACGCCTTCCCCAAGGCTGTCCACCGTGCCCTCTTCGAAGACCAGGCTCTTGCCATACCTTTTTTCCACTCCGGCCACCAGATCGCTCAAGTCTGGGTACGGCGGCAGGTTCAGCGACTCGATGACATCCACGGTCAGTTTGGACTGTTCCATTCTCTAGACTCCGGTATTCAACTGAAAAAATTTCAGTAATGTGTACTATAGAAACCAGCGCTAGACGCGCCTCAGCAGGGGCAACCTTACCAAGCTTCGGTAGATGAGCCTGTCATGGATAGAAGGAGGAGGGATCACCGATGGATCGAACCCCGAGTGTCATGGGCCTCATGCAAGGAGCGCTCATCAGCGGCCCCGAGGGCAGCACCGCACGGGGCGCAAACTGGGGGCGCATGATCCAAAACATCAACGGGCCACAGCTGGTTGCCCATCGGCCGTGGCCCGCCGCGGCGGCAGTCTTGGCCCAAGGTTTTGAAGGGCGAATCATGTGTCGTCTTACGGCTCGAAGACGTGCCAATGTAACGAAGGCGACACGCCGGGTAGTTACAGTAAACAAATCCACTGCTTGGGAACCGTTGGGTGCTACGTTCAGAGCAGCCGAAAACAGTAACTAAAACCTGTTGAGGACCAAGAGCGATCTACAGCACTGAAGCCACTACAGATGAAATCAGTCTGTACGAGATTCAAAGGACATGACACATGACTGCTGTTGCACATCGGGGAGGCGGACGCCCGAGCAAGGGTCTCCGCAAGTACATCGGCTTTCGTGTGCCTGCCGAGATGGCCGATCAGGTCGCGCAGGTAGCAGAAGCAGAAGGCGTCACGATCACGGACTACGTGGCCTCCGTTGTCGCCAAGCAACTCCAGGTCGATCTGAACCGTCATGTCCACAAATACCAGGAGGAGCTGCCGATTGGCCGCATTGCCTCTTAAATGACGAAGGCCCGCACGAGGCGGGCCTTCTAAGCACTTGACTCACTACCCTTTTTGCTTGCCGGCGACCGGGTAGAGAGTCCCTTGAGAATCAACTCGGGCCTTACGGTCCGGGCCTTTTCCTATCCCTCGAAAGGAATAGCATCATCGTACCCCACAAGGTGCGCGCATGCACAGACTCACAGAGTCCGGGCGTGCCGCGTGCATCAGGCTGTGCAGCCGAGGCGTGGGCTGCCTTGGCGCCGCTTCTTGCCGGTCAGCCCCGGGTCCGCCTATCCCGGGACGCCGGAAAGACGTACCCGCAAAAACACGAGCGAACCCTGACTGGCGCACTTCCCTCCTTTCCGGCGGCGGTCCGGATCTTCGGAAAGGACGGCACCTGCGCGGCGATCTTCCTGGACTTTGACTCCTCTGTTGCCGGTGTTGACCGGGTGGAAGCCGATGTGAGGGCCGTCCAGACCTGGCTGCACCACTGCGGGGCCCGGTGGATCGAGGACTACTCCCCCAACGGCGGCCGTCACGTCTACGTCCCGCTGGAGAAGCGGGTCACCTTCTCTGAAGCGCGTGATCTCGTCGAGGCTCTGGGCAACCGCCACCGGAGCCTGGACAAGACCCCGCACCAGAACCTTCTGCACGGGTGCATGCGCACACCCGGTTCCCCGCACAAGCACGGCGGTCACCAGGAACTGGCGATGAGCCTGAACATGGCCTACGACATTGCCCGCCGGCCCAACAGCGCCGGAGTGTGGGCCGCCATGAACGCTGACCTGGCCGGGGAGA
This sequence comes from Pseudarthrobacter albicanus, assembly GCF_018224015.1. Classification (GTDB taxonomy): domain Bacteria; phylum Actinomycetota; class Actinomycetes; order Actinomycetales; family Micrococcaceae; genus Arthrobacter; species Arthrobacter albicanus. The sequence continues at coordinate 34,862 of NZ_JAGPOT010000041.1, read as the reverse complement.
TCGCCGCCGTCCGGGCCCTGCGCCTGGAACAGTCCTACACGCCCACGCCCACGCCCTCGACCGCCGAAGCACCGGAAGGACTCCGGCCCACCGGGCGGATGTCCCGGGCCATGGCGCAGATGGCCCTGACCGGACTCTACGACGCCAACCGGTATGCCTCCGAGTCGGAGGCACGCCAGGCAATCCTCACCGGGGCTGCCGCCGCCGGCCTGGAGCTGACCGATGTGGAACGCCGGATGCTGCAGGGAACCTGGCCCGGACTGGCGTCCTTCTACTCCCGCTACGCCTCCCGCCACCGCATTCCGGCCCTCAGGCGGGACTGGGCCAAGGCGGTCGACTACCTGCGCCAAAACCCCGGATTCAGGGCAGGAAAGAACAATGCCCGTATATCCCCCACAAGCCAGCCAAATACACAGCCCCCCGGTATCCAAGGGAATCCGATCTCGTCAAATCCTCACGCCGAACACCGGTTCATCCGGACCTGGAGAAACGCGCTCAGGCTGAAGGAATACGAGTACGCAGAGTCCAGGACAGGGCTGGCCCGGAGGATGGTTTTGCGGGCGCTCGGGGAGGCAGCCCACAAAACGGGGTCCCGGTTCATTGAATTCGGCGACCGGTCCATTGCGGTGGCGACAGGCCTGGACCACACAACGGTCGGTGCACACCTGCGCGCTCTGCGTGCCGAGAATGATCCGCTGGTGACCCTGGTCGAGGCCGGCCGGGGAACGAAAGGGGATCTCTATATGCTGACCGTGCCCGAAGGGGTGAAAACCGCTGCAGAAGATCTGACGTGGCGCAAGGGGAAAATCCACGCCCTGCGGCCGGTGTTCAGGGAACTTGGCCTGCCGGCGGCCTTCGTCTACGAAGCACTGGAGCACTCCCCCGGGCTGACTACCACCGAACTTGTGCACCTGACGAGGCTCTCCCGCACCGCAGTCAGTGAAAGCCTGGAGGTGCTGGCTGCCTGGAACATGGTGACCCGGGACAGGACACGGGCCTGGTCAGTGGTGGCCACGACCTCACTGAAGGAACTCGCCGAGCACTTCGGCGTCATGGAAGCCGTCGCGGCACAGCTGCACAAATACCGGATCGAGCGGATCCTGTGGAAGGAATGGCTGTCCAGGAACGTCAACACCGTCGCCGAACTCCTCTCCCCCGGCGAGGACTATCCCTGGGAGGCTTTCGAGGGCCCACCGGATGAGTGGGCCCTCGCGGACATTGCCTTTACGTGAGAAGAATGAGCATTCAGCATTAACTCTGTTAGTCCGGCACTCTGTTACTGACGGATATTAATTTCCCTAACTCTGGCAGTTTCGGACTCTGTGAGTTCACAAGTCCACTACTCCCCCAGTCCTCTGTGGCAAGGTACGGTAAAGCCTGGCCGGTACCGCTGCCGCATTGAGCGGATTTATAGAAAGAACGGCTGTCGAGGAACGATAATACCGTCGCTGAATTCCCCCTCCCGGTGAGGGGCATCCCAGGTGAGGACTCCGAGGCCCCGCCGGATGAGTAGGCCCTCTAAGACCTTTCCTTCGCGTGAGCAGGAGGAATAGACCGTAGTTAACTCTGTTAGTCCGGCACTCTGTTACTAACAGGCAATTGTTATTCGTAACTCTGTCAGTTTCCGAATCCGTGAGCTCACTACTCCCCCACTTGTCCGCGACGAGGTACGGCAAAGGCTGGCAGTTGCATGAACCGGGACCGGGGCTTCATACCAACAATTCAGGCGCGCGGCGCTAGGCCCAGGGCAACCCGGAGTTCATCTTCTGTGGAACCGACGAGCTCTTTCTGGCGCTGGAGCAGCAGATCAACAGCCACACGGATCAAGGTGTTATCAGTAATCCGCTCGCCCTTCTCCTTACGGGAGCGCTGGACCTTGGAAGCCAGCACGGTCAGCTCGTCTGCCTGGTCGGCGTGCAGCCGAAGTTCCTTGCGAACCAGTTGCGTGTAATGGGTGTGGTTTGAAACTGCGGGCTCGCTGGCCTCAGATCCGGTCCTGGGGGCTGCGGGGTTCTCGCGCGCTTTCTCAAGCTTGGAAGCAGCCGCAGGTTCCGCTCCCCCATCTGTCTCTCCCCGTGCAAGCTCGGCAGCTGGCACAGTCGCGGCCATCGGCGTTGTTGGCTGCGACTTCGTGTCCCCATGCAGAGCTACCGCTTCGTGGACTATGTGCAGGGCAGGGGCGTCGGCGCCCAAATCGATCGGAGGGGCTTCCTTGATCTCCCGCGTTTGGTTAGCAAAGTTCTTGAATCCACCTTTGAGCGCCATCGAGGTCAGCCCTTCCCTGTGTTGGCCCAGAGACTAAACAGCTCCAGGGCGACGTCCTTGTAATCCATGGTTGCTTTCTCGGAATTCCGTGTTTTTTCGTAGGACGTGACTACTGTCCCGTACATTGGCGCCCGCTCATGAGCTTTGTAGGCGCGGACAAGTGAGTTGCATACAAGGATCCCTTGCTCCCGCAGCATCTCCTGGGCGTCTAGCGCATCTTGCGGGGAACGTGAATCGGCCTTTGTGATTACAACTCTGTAGTCCAGGCCGAAGGGCTGGACGATCTTCTCGAACGTATAAACCAAGGGCAGGAGGGCCAACGGGGTTGCCTCTGTGGGCATCACGATGAAGTCGCACTGGCCAACGATTGCCTGGAGCACCTTGGTATTTTCCAAGTTACCCGGGGTATCGACGAAGACCGTGTCGTAGTCGAGGTCGCGCATTTGCTTGAGCGCTTCGGGGTCTGTTTCGGTCGCTACATCGAACTGAAGTTGTTCCTTTTCCGGGAGTTCCTCTGCATTCGTGGCCCACATGGTGACTGATCCTTGCGGGTCTGCGTCGACCACGAGCACTTTCGAACTCTGCGCAGCAACGGCGGCAAGGTTCATCACCGTGGTGGTTTTCCCTGCGCCGCCTTTTTGGTTGACGACAGCTACGACCCTCATGAGTGCTTCTTTCTGTTGGTTTCGATAGCACTCGGACCGGCGGCAGGTAAGGACTTCAGCAAAGCTGGACGACCATGAAAAGGGGTCGGCTTGATGAAGGTTAGAGAATATCTGTATCCAGTCGCCGGCAAGCGCTACGCCAAAAATACCAGCTGCGCCCCCCTAATGGCGGGAAGAATCGCCGTAGATGCACAGAGTCCGTGACTTCGTGTCTCTGTAAGTCTGTTACTACGGCATGAGGTAAATGGCCCAGTTTCCCCTCTTTTCCGGGCTCCGCACATGCGTCCTCCGGATGGATGCCCAATCGACTCCTTGCCATGACTCCCGGACTACCGAACTCTGTTAGTCACAGACTCCCAGCGAGGTGCTGGTGAAGAAATGCGCGCTGAAACACCCAATCTGCATCTCTCTGGTTGCGCAGCACGGACCTCCGGAGTGCTTGGTCGGGCAACCTTGCAGTGGAGTCGGCGTCGGTGGCTGACAGGCTTCTGCGTGCAGAGGTAACAGGGTTACGGACTGGCGGCGTGACAGAGTGGCAGACTTCCGTACTTTCCGCAGCGGCAAGGCTGCCGGACTGGTTGTATGGGATGTCTGGTCGGGCAACATTGCGGTGGGCTCACAGACTCCCTGACTCACAGACTGACGGAGTCTGGATGTTCGGTAGTAACGGACTCACGGTGTGACAGAGTCACAGAGTTCCGTAGTTCCGTAGTTCCGTAGCGGCGAGGCTGCGGGACCGGTTGTATGGGATGCCTGGTCGGCACATTGCGGTGGGCTCACAGACTCCCTGACTCCCAGACTGACGGAGTCTGGATGTTCGGTAGTAACGGACTCACGGTGTGACAGAGTCACAGAGTTGCGTAGTTCCGTAGTTCCGTAGTTTCCGAAGCGGCGAGGCTGCCGGACCGGGTTGTATGGGATGTCTGGTCGGCACATTGCGGTGGGCTCACAGACTCCCTGACTCCCAGACTGACGGAGTCTGGATGTTCGGTAGTAACGGACTCACGGACTCGGGGTACGACAGAGTGACAGAGTTGCGTAGTTCCGTAGTTCCGTAGTTTCCGAAGCGGCGAGGCTGCCGGACCGGGTTGTATGGGATGTCTGGTCGGCACATTGCGGTGGGCTCACAGACTCCCTGACTCCCAGACTGACGGAGTCTGGATGTTCGGTAGTAACGGACTCACGGACTCGGGGTACGACAGAGTGACAGAGTTGCGTAGTTCCGTAGTTCCGTAGTTTCCGAAGCGGCGAGGCTGCCGGACCGGGTTGTATGGGATGTCTGGTCGGCAACATTGCGGTGGGCTCACAGACTCCCTGACTCCCAGACTGACGGAGTCTGGATGTTCGGTAGTAACGGACTCACGGACTCGGGGTACGACAGAGTGACAGAGTTCCGTAGTTCCGTAGTTCCGTAGTTTCCGAAGCGGCGAGGCTGCCGGACCGGGTTGTATGGGTTGTCTGGTCGGCAACATTGCGGTGGGCTCACAGACTCCCAGACTGACGGAGTCCGGATGCTCCGTAGTAACGGACTCACGGTGTGACAGAGTGGCAGACTTCCGTGGTTCCGAAGCGGCGCGGTTGCCGGCCCGGACGGTTTGTCCAAGTGGGACTGACCTGCCGTGGCCTGCATTGCGGCTGTGGTTTCCCGCTTTGACGTCATCGCGCTGTAGGAGGTCCGGCGCAGCTCAGCCCAGCCACCGCACCTGTCCCCCCGGTCCGGCCTGCCTTCGAGTCCCGGCGCTGCGGCGGATGCGGTGGCCGAGACCTGGGCACGGGGGAGCGAGGGTGCTGAGCTTGCACCCCCTGGGGACAGCCGTGAGCTCAACCTCCGGGCTCCACCTGCCCATAAGGGGCACGACTCAGGCACCACCGAAACAGCCAGGCCCAGCGAAGCTTTGGAGCGGCACTCAGCGTGTCGGCGACAGGGTTCCCCGCCTTCGCGGGTGGGGGATGGTTGACCGGTCCGGTTGGATGGCCGACGTGGGGACCAGCACGGCCACGCTTCGGAATGTCCAGGTCCCCGGCTGTCCAACTGGCGCGTTTTTTGCCTGGGGTCCGGCCGGTCCGCCAGCCAGGCAGCGCGGCGTCCAATGCCTGCACTTTTGCTGCATCCATGGCGTCGCACCGTAGATTAATCCGCTGGTAAGGCAACGGCACCCCGAGGGTATGCTCCAGCCCGGTGCCGGTGCCGGTGCCGGTGTTCTTGTGCCGTGGCCAGTCGTTCCCCGCGGCCCGGTACGCGGCCAGTTCCGCCAGCCGGCGCTGCCAGCGGGCCTGGACGGCGGTGGCCGGGGCGGGCTCCTGCCAGTCGGGAAGGGAGGCCAGGCCGTCCCGGAACGCCGGGGCCAGGGTTCCGTGGGCGGCCTCGCGGTGCCGGCGGCCCAGCCGGGCCGCCAGCGTCCGTTCCGCGGGGTCCGGGGATCTCGAGGAAGGGTACCGGCCCTGGGACCGGACCATCGCGATGAGCTGGTCCATGCGCTCACGGCCACCGGGCGTGACCGTGGCGGAACCGGGATTTCCGGCGGCCGCGGCGTGCTTGTCTTTTAGCCCCCGGGTCCCGGGCACGAGCGGCGGTGAGTTGATAGGCCACGGTCCGGGCCGGTGCCCGGACTAGGTCCGCGATCCGGCCCCGGCTCAGCCCGCGCCGGTACATCAGCCCACATTCTTCGGTCAGGGGCCCGCCGTGTCCGTCCGTCCCCGGTGCAGCCCCTCCTGCCTTCCCACCCCCGGCGGGACACGGCGGGTCTCCGGAACCAAAATATTTGCGTTTTCCGTATTCGGTAACGTTTTGTATTTCGTTATGTTTAGTATTCCGTTGCATAACGAAAAACGATATAGTTTCAGGATGAGCGAGAACCTGGTTGAAGAACGCACCTGCCGGTACCCGGGGTGCCGGCGCCCCGCGATGGCCTCGGAGGCCGGCGCCGGCCGGCCGCCGGAGTACTGTGAGGACCCGACGCACAACCGGGCCTCCGCCTGGCGGGCGCGGCAGAAACTCACCGAGGACACCGCCCGTGCCGCCGACACCCGCCCCGTGGATTCCGCGCGCCAGCGGGCAAGCGAGATCACCGGGCAGGTGGCCGGGATGATGGAGCACCTCGGGCAGCAGCTGACGGCGCTTCTCGAGGAGCTGCGCACGGTGGGGGACCCCGAGGCAACCGAGGCGCAGATCGAGGCGGCGGCCAGCGAGGCCGCCGAGCAGGTCGCCGGCGCGAACGCGCGCGCCACCCGTGCCGAGCAGGCCCAGCGCCGGGCCGAGGCCGACAAGGCCGAGGCAGACGCCGCGGCCGAGGAAGCCACCCGGAAGAACGAGGAACTGACGGGGGACCTCGCGGGCGTCCAGGCCGAGCTGGCCGCCGCGCACGACCGGGCTGAGCAGCTTGCTGCAGACCTCGCCCAGAACCGCGCCGCGGCCGCCGCCGACCGGGAGCAGGCCCAGGCCCAAGCCACAGCGCTGCGGGCCGCCCTCGACACCGCACGCGCGCAGCTCAGAGCGGCCGAGCAGGAACGTGACGCCGTCGCCGGACAGGCCGAGGCGGAGGGGCGGGCCCGTGCCGGGGCAGAGCAGCGTGCGGCCGCGGCCGAAAGCCGCGCCGACGCGGAAGAGGCGCGCGCCGGCCGGGCCGAGGCCGCGGCCGGGGAGCTGCGGGGCCAGCTCGAGGGTGCCCGGACCGACCTGGAGCGCACCCGTGAGGCGGCGGCCGAGCTGCGCGGCACCGTGGCAACGCTGACCGCCGAACGTGAGGCGGCCCGGGCCGACGTCGAGCGTGAACACGTCCACGCCGAGCAGCGCGTCAAGGACCTCCACGACACCTACGGCCGCCAGGTCGAGCAACTCCGCGACGAACTGGCCCAAGCCCGCCAGCCGGCGGCCAGGGAACGCCGGACCCCGCGCCCGCAAACCAAGGCAGACGGAGAAGACCCGCACCCCGCCGGCCCATAACGCCCGCCCTGCCTATAACCCCGGCGACGTACGCGCGCCCGCCCGGGGGAACCTTCAGCGGTCTTATCCGGAGATACGTTCCATCACCGCACCCTGCCCGCCCGGTACCCGGCGGGCCATGAGCCGCACGGCGCCGCCCTGAAGAACACCCGAACACCCCTTGCCCGCCGGCGTCCACAGGCCTTCCAGTGCCTCTGCCCCGGCGGCGTCGAGCAGGGCCGCAGCGTCTGCGCCGGCGGTCTTGGCAGGATCGTCCAGGGCTTTGACATGGACCCGGGCGGGGGTGATGGCCGCGACCCGGGCGGGGGTGATGGCAGGTTGTGCCGTTGCGGTGTTCCAGTCCGCCCAGGTAGTCGTGCAGGCGCCCGTCAAGGCCGCCGGGTCCTTCGGACTCTTTGGCGGGCCGCGTCAGGCTCAGGGCTGCCAGGTCCGGATTGTCGTCCATGAGTCCCATGGGCCAACGCCCCGCAGGTAACCGGTCCGGTCAAGGGCAGGTCTATCCGCGGCCGAAGGATTCCAGGGCGCGCAGCAAGGGAGCGGGGCTGCTCTTGAGCAGGTCAACGGGACGGGAACCGGTGAGAAGGTGTGATGGGGTGACCATCCAGGCGGTGAAGCAGTTGTGCGGGATCTGCAGCTCCAGCGCCCGCTGGAAAAGCATCATCACCGTCGGGTGGAGCCGGCCGCCGGGGAGGAACTGGAATCCGGGGCAGAAGGTCCCGGCGCCGATGAAGACACGGACGAGCTGCTGCATGACCGGTTCGGGGTCTTCCATCAGTTCGGCGAGGCGGCGGCGCACCTGCTCCAGGGCCGGCAGCGTGAATTCCGCCCTGATCCCTTCCCAGATTGAATCGCTGACCGGCCGGGGGCTCAGTGTCACCGTGCCGGGCCGCCGTCGCTGATGGACTCCAGGAGCCACCGGGTGGCCAGCGGGTCCCGGCGCAGCGTGAAGGTCCGCAGCGCGGAGTTCGAGGAACCGGGGCGGACCTGGATGCGCCAGTATTCGACGCTCACCAGGTCCCCGCTGCCCACGGCCGCCGTGCCCCGGGTCTCCCACCAGGCGTCCCGGTCGAACCAGTGCACCGGATCGGCGGCCACGGCCCAGATCCGTCCGTCGTGGCGGACGGCCAGGGGAGAGCCGGCGGCCGTGAACCGCAGCTCGACGGGGACGTCCAGGGTTACTTCACGTGCTGTTGCTGTCACGGGTAGAGCGTTCTCCTAAGTTCCTTGTCATCATGTCGTCGCGGCGGGTGACCGCCGAACTCCACACCCAGGTCCGGTAGGTCATGGGCCCGTCCTTCCACGTCACTTCGACCGCCCTGGCCGTCCAGGCGTAGACCTCCCCGTCGACCAGTTCGGCGCAGTCCGGGAACCGGATCCACGCCTTCACCGGGATCCCGGGGAACCCGTTGTTCGCCGGGTAGTGCCCGAAGTCCAGCTCCTCCACGGTGAGCCCGATCGGGCCGGCACGCCGGGCATAGCAGGCCTGCAACCGGGCTGCCTGCTCCGGGTTCATAGCATCAGTCTAGAACAGGTATTCGGGTTAATATTTCCAGCCTAGAAGATGTATTCGGATAAGTGGGCCGTAAAAAGCGGCCCGAAGGCCGCCGTGGACCACTCTGCAGGCAGGGACCGACATTACAGCCGGTTGCACCCGGTGTGGACAGCCTTGAGCTGCGCGGGGCTCCGCCTGCCCACAGCGGGCACAACCAACCGCTGCGTCACTGCCGGGGAGGGCGGCCCCGGGTCCTGCCGGCCCGCCATCCGGGAACCGCGTCATCCAGCAGCTTGGCCTTGACGGGGTCGAGTTTTCCGCGGCGGCGTTTGTCCCGCTGGACGTGGATCCAGACCCCCAGCTCGTGTTCCAGGTCCGAGTCACAGTGATGGTGGCGGGGCCAGTCGTTGCCTTCCTGCCGGAAGGCGACGAGCCGGGCGAGCCGGTGGTGCCAGCGGGCTTCGTCCGCGGCTTCCCTGCGGTTCTCCAGCCACCCGGGCACCCGGACCAGCCCGTCACTGTAGGCCGGATCCAGGGTGCCGGCGGCTGCTTCGCGCCGGCGTGCGGACAGCCACCGCGCCATGGACCGTTCGCCCCGGTCGCCGGAACGGCCCTCGGGCAGCCGGCCCCGGGCCGAGGCCCAGGCGATGACCTCTTCCATGCGGGCAAGGCCCATGCGGGCAAGGTTTCTGGGGGAGGGGCCGGGGCTTTTTGCGGTGCCGGCGGCGGCCTGGTGTTCGGCCTCGAGCCCGGGGTCCCGGCGGCGGGCGATGCCCAGGTGGTAGCCGACGGCCGCGGGCGGGACCCGTACGAGGGCAGCGATGCGGGCCCGGCCCAGTCCGAGCCGGTACATCAGCACCCATTCCGCGTCCGGAGCGCGCCGCAACCGCCTGTCCATGATGGACCCCATCCTGCCACCGGTGCCCCGCAATGTGGGGGGACACGGCCGGTCCAGAGACAAAGCCTTCGGGCGTCCGCTGCGCGGCCGGCTGTGGGGCCCGGTGCCTCTGTCGCAGGGCTCCGCCGGCCCCGGCCCTGTTTGTCCACGACGTTTTTTGGTTGCTGTCCTCCGGATCATACGTGTCCGCTCCGGCCCGTCCAGCCCCTCCTTCGTCGGGGCCTGCGGGTGCGCACAATCGGCTCCGGCGCTCCTTCGTCGCTTATTCCCTGCGCAGATTGCACAACCCTTGCCCTGCGGGTGGACAGGCCTCCGCCGGCCACAGCTCCGCAAGCTCCGCCAGCAACCAAAAAACAACGGGGAAAGAGGGGAAGCTGGCCGGTCACCCACCGCTCCCCGCCCACCGGATTCCTCTGCAAAGGACACACCACCATGAACGACACCACCACCCCCGCCGTCATCACCGCCGACACCGGCGAGGTGATCCCCGGCGCACTGGTCTTCGGGGACTTCCACCACGGCGACGGCTACGAATGGATCGACGCCATCGGCGAAGACGGCTGGGCCGCCATCCCGAACTGGGGGAGTGAGGGCTGGGACCTGGGCCAATGGCCCTACGTCATCGTCGCCGCGACCCGCACCGCCGACAGGACCGGGAACCTGTTCGGCGTCGCCACCTACTGCGAGGGCGACGTGACCTGCACCTACTACCGCACCCAGCGGGCCCAGTGGGAGGCCATCACCGAACACGCCTTCTTCTCCTGGGCCAACGGACAGGCCCACGGCCCGGACAACCTCCCGGCGGCCGCCGCCGAACTGCCCGGCCGCGACCGCGCCCCCTACCCCGGCTGGACCGCCTAAGCCAGCACTTAGCCGGTGCGGCTCATGGACCCCGTGAGCCGCACCGGCACCCACACCCCCGACAAGGAGATACGACCATGAACGAGAACCGCACACCCTTGAAGGGCCTGCCCGCCCTGATCTACCGCGACGCCCTGGGTATCGATTTTTCCAACCGGGGCATCTCAGCCACGGCCACCGAAGTCACCGTCATCGGCCCCGGCATCGACCCCATCTTTGAAGCCACCGCCGAACGTCCCGCCGTCCACATCATCAAGCGGGACAACGCGAACGGCGCGACCTACCACGCCGAACCCCTCCACACGGAGGACGAAGAATCCCCGTGGTACATGTTCGGCGGCGCGTTCATCTTCAGTTCCGACTCACGGTTCCGCGCCGGCATCGACTTCTACGGAGCCGTACCGCTGCACGACCGCCGCGAATAAGGAAACGGGTGGCCGGTCCATCGGGCCGGTCACCGCTGGCGGTCCGCCGCCCCTGGCCAGGTGGCGCTGTGGTCCCCGGCGGCGGACCGCCGTTTCCGGCAAGTGCCGCCGGTAGCTTAGCCGGTGCGCCGGCCCCGCCCAGGACACGGGGCCGGCAGGGGCGGCCCGTGGGAACCAGGAAAAAAGAGCATGCTCGCAGGGCTCGCACCCCTAAGGGCGTCCGCTGCGCGGCCGGCTGTGGGGCCAGGGCGCGCCGTCGCAGAGCTCCGGACCCCCTGGCCCTGCCTTGTCTACGACGTTTTTTGGTTGCTGTCCTCCGGATCATACGTGTCCGCTCCGGCCCGTCCAGCCCCTCCTTCGTCGGGGCCTGCGGCCCGGGAATTTCCCTTCGGCGCTCCTTCGTCGCTGATTTCCTCCGGGAATTTCCCGTCCCTTGCCCTGCGGGTGGACAGGCCTGCGTCGGCCACAGCTCCGCAAGCTCCGCCAGCAACCAAAAAACAACGGGGGAGAGAAGATCCGCAGCTGGCTTAGGTCACACCGCTCCCTCACCGATTCCTCTGCAAAGGACACCACATCATGACTGAATCACTGAAGTTCACCGGCCCCGCCGACATCCTCGCGTTCATCCCGCACAGCCTCGGCTACCAGCCGGAAGAATCCTTCGTCCTGCTCACCCTGCAGGGAAAAAAGCTCGGCGCGACCCTCCGCGTGGACGCCCCGTCCAACGCCGCCCCCAAGGACTACGCGCAGGCACTGGTGACCTACCTCGCCGCCGACGACGCCGCGACCGCCACCGTGCTGGCCATCTACACCAACGAAACCGGCCCCGACGGCGCCCGCCCCTACGCCGCGCACGTCCAAGCCCTCACCGCCGCACTTGACCTGGCGGGCATGCCCCTGAAAGACGCATGGATCATCACCGCCGAGAACTGGCGCAACTACCTGTGCGAGGACAGCACCTGCTGCCCCGCCCGGCCGCTGGACGCCATCACCACCAGCAACGCAAACGCCGCCCTGATCTACACCGGAAGCCTCGTCACCGGATTCACCGCCCCGGCCCCGTTCACCGGGGACCGGGACACCCGGACCGCCATCGACGCCCAAATCCCGCAGGGCCACCCCGACGACCTGGCCCGCGCCCGCGCCCTGTGGGCGCAGATCCTGGACAACCCGGCAGCCCTGACCGGTCCCACGGCCCGGCAGCTCGCGGCCGCCTTCCAGCACAAGATGATCCGGGACTACCTCATGGCCGACGTCATCACCCCCGCCCGGGATTTCACCGGCACCCCCAGATTCGATGACATCCTGCTCGGACACCTCCCCGCACGCCCCGACTGGGCACGCGTGGACCGCGCCCAGGAACTGGGCTTCGAGCTGATGAAGGCCACCCCGGAAGGCCAGCGCGCCCCGCTGCTGTCCCTGATCGGCTGGCTGGACTGGCTCAAAGGCAAGGCCAGCTTCGCCGCCCGGTACTTCAAGCTCGCCACCGAGGACGTGACCGGGTTCCGGCTCGCTGTCCTGCTTGCCGAGCTGGTCAACCGCGGACTCATCGCCCCGGTAGCGGCGAACAAGGACACCGCCTACCGCCCCACCCGGGGACAGTAACCCGCACCGGCCCGGCCGGGCCCCGCACCACGGGGCCCGGCATCAGGGGTCCGGCCCGGTGCCGCCAGGTTTTTCAGGCGGTGCGCCGGCGGCCTCCCCCGCTTCGCTCCTCCGGCCGCCGGCAACGCTGACGCGGGCGCAGCCACCTGACAGCCAACGGCCAGGATCCGCCGCTAGGGTGAAAGGACAACGCCGCCCCACACACCAGCACTGGAGCACCCTGCCATGGGATCAGCATTCATCATGACCGAGGACGACCAAAGGCCCGAAAACCCCAGCGCCGCCGAGGACACCCTCGAGCTGCGCCTGCTCACAGCCGCGCCCGGGACCGGGCCGGCGGACGTATCGCAGGACGAGCACCCGCTCGATGAGTGAGCGGCCCCCAGCAACACCGGCTGCGCCCACAGATTTCCTATGCAGAGGGAAAACAGAAAGAACCGGCACATCACGTGCCGGTTCTTTCGCCGTCCGGCACAAAACGCTGTGCCCTGTTGCTGGACAGGGCGCCGGTCCGCCTATTACTGTCTTGCAGTACACAGTCCGGCAGGGGCGCCTCCGGCGCCCGGGAAGGGGGAGCACATCACCGCTGACCAACATGACCCAACTACTGATCTATCCGTTGAAAGCCCCTCCTCCGAGGGGCTTTCCCGTGTCCGCCGGGTGGCCCGGCGCACGGCCGTCCTTCCGTCCTTGCCTGGAAAACTTCCCTGCCTGCTCATCGCAGCGTGAAGGTGAACGCCTCGTCGTGCTCCACGGCAGCGGCATAGCTGCGGACAAGCTGATCAGAAGGGTCTGGGAACCCTACGGCCTTCATTTCCCGCCGAAGCGCCGGGATGATGACCGGCCGGGACGAACCTGTGTACCCGGCGCGGATACGACGGTCCATGTTCTTGATGTCCTGCTGCACGGGATCCATGGGATTGCTCTCCTTCGCGTTCCCGGGTGCTTGCGCTTCGAACGTCCCTCCGTCCCGGCAGGGCGTGGGGGACGGGGAGCGTGTCTTCGGCAAGAGGCGGGACACAGGACAGACGGGCTACCGGAGATCGGCTCCCGCTCCGCGGGGCCGGGATCGAACGAACCACGCCCAGAAGACGGCAGCCAGGACCCCGTTCAGCCCCCCGATGAACAGGTCCCCGGACGCCGGCCTGCCTATGGACAGGTCCACACCGATCAGAACAAGGCAGCCCAACGCGGCGGCCGAGAAGACACCGGCCAGGACCAACAAAGCCTTCGGCGGCAAGCCTCCGGCCGCTCCGTTTCCGTCCCGCGCGGCAGGATCCGCCTCCCTCATGCCCCAACTCTAACGACCCAACCCACCCGCCGATTGGGGTCAGACCTTGCGCACCCCTCTGTTGCGCAAACGGCATGCTCGCAGGGCTCGCACCCATAAGGGCGTCCGCTGCGCGGCCGGCTATGGGGTCCAGGGCGCGCCGTCGCAGAGCTCCGGACCCCCTGGCCCTGTTGACGTCTGCGACGTTTTTTGGTTGCTGTCCTCCGGATTCTAGGCGTCCGCTCCACCCCGTCCAGCCCCTCCTTCGTCGGGGCCTGCGGTGCAGGAAATGTCCCTCCGGCGCTCCTGCGTCGCTGATTTCCTCCGGGAATTTCCTCCACCTTGCCCTGCGGGTGGACAGGGCTCCGTCGGCCGCCGAGCAAGCAAGCTTGCCAGCAACCAAAAACAACGGGGGGAGAGGGGAAGCTGGCCGGTCACCTGAGCCGCCCCACCCACCAAATCCTCTGCAAAAGGAGCAACACCATGAACACCACACCGACCCTTGAAATGCTCGACCCGGCCACCCTGACCGTGGACATCAACGTCCGCAAAGACGCCGCCCTGACCGCCGACTTCATCGCCAGCATTGCCGAACACGGCGTGATGGAACCCGTGATCGCCCACCGCAAGGACGACGGCACCGTGCACGTGCTGATGGGCCAACGCCGCACCCGCGCCGCCGTCGAAGCCGGACGCACCAGCATCCCGGTGATGATCATCGAGTCCCCCGAGGAAGCCGAACGCATCGTGACCCAGGTCGTGGAGAACATCCAGCGCGCCGAACTGACCGAAGCGGACGAAGCCGACGCCTACCACCAGCTGTCCCTGATCGGCGTCTCGGCCGCCGCGATCGCCAGGAAGACCGGACGCACCAAGACCACCGTGGAAGGGGCACTGAAAGCCAAATCCTCCGACGCCGGAGCCGCCGCCCTGGGCAAGGGATACACCATCGACGAAGCCCTCATCATGGCCGAGTTTGAAGGGAACCAGGACGCGACCGAGGAACTGGAGTCCGTCATCGCGGACGAACCCGATCAGCTCCTACACGTCGCGCAGCTTCTGCGGGACCGCCGCGACAGCGCCGCCGCCCTCGCCACGCTCATCGCGGAACTGGAAGCCCAAGGCAAGACCGTCGTGGAGGACGCCGGACACTACTCCGACGAAGAGAACCTGTACGTCTCGGCCGCCAAGCGGGCAGACGGGGCACCGGCCACCGACGAAGACGCCAACGCCTGCCTGATCAGCACCGACTACCGGGGCCAGCACAACGCCAACCCCGTCATCACCGGCTGGAAGGACCTGGGATTCACCCCGAAGTACGAACGCTACGACGGCGGCACCCCGGCCCAGAAAGGCCCGATGACCGAGGAACAGAAAGCCGAGCGGAAGACCCTGATAGCCAATAACCGCGAGATGGAATCCGCTACGAAGGTGAGGCGGGAATTCGTGAAGACCCTGCTGTCGCGGAAGACCGCGCCGAAGGGCTGGCAGTACTTCACCGTCCACGCCATCACCCACGACCCCGAAACCGCCAGCGGCTACGACGGCAAAGTCGCCACCGAGATGATCGGGGCCAAGACCGCGGAGGACACCGACCGGTGGGGCTGGAACCCGCTGCGGGACCACACCGCCAAAACCACCGCCCGGCCCGAGTTCTCCCTCATCGCCCTGATCTGCGCAGGGTATGAAAAGACCATCCAGAAAGACTCATGGCGGTCCGCCGAGAAGCGGCACTTCCACTACCTGCACCAGCTCACCACCTGGGGCTACACGGCAAGCGCCGTGGAGCAGATCATCCTCGACAAGCACACCGCAGACACCGAGTAACCGGACCCTGAGCCAGGCGGCTGTACCCCAGAGGCAGCCGCCCGGCCACCCACCCCGCAAGGGCCAGGAACCTCCCAGATGTCGGGCGGTCCGCCGCCCAGGGCGAACCACAGCAGCGACTCACCAGCGACGGACCGCCATCAACCGCGACAAAGCGGCTGGCGGACCACCGCCCGCGGGACCAGGAACAACGAGGTACCAGCGCGCGGCAGCAGCACAACCAGTTCAGCTAAGCTGAACCACAGATTTCCTTTGCAGAGGGAAAGCACAGGAGGGGCAGGCACATCAGTGCCGACCCCTCCTCTTTAACTCAAGGGTCAAGGAAACGTGCTACTCCGCGCTGAACAACAACGTCTCGCGCATCCAGCGGCGGACTAACGTCTCTGGTGCGTTTGCCGATCTGGTGCCTTTTAATCACGGACCGTCACGGACGTACTCGGCGGTGCCAGATATGGACGTGGTGCTGACTAGCTGGCAATTGCGGCGTCGGGCTTCCATGTGTGACGGGTTATGCCTTCGTCCTCGTCGGTCGCGCGTTCGCCGAGCTCGATGGTTATGAGCTCGTCGCCATCAAAGGCGGGGCTGAGTTCAAGGGTTAGGTAGTCGAATAGTTCCCGTTCGTGGACGGCGATAATGACTTGTCGGTGGTGTTGCTTCGCCAGGATGCGGATGAGTCCAGCGAACTGTGCAACATGCACTTCGTCCATGGCTTGAACGGGGTCGTCGAACACTAAGCAGGGCACAACGGGTTGCACGGCGAGATGGAGTGCGAGGAATAGCGACAACGCTGCGGTGTTGAGGTTGCCAGCCGACAGCATCATTTGGGGTGGGCCGCCGGCTGCGCCGGTGCGGTGAGTCGTCTCCAACTTGATGTCGAGCGCAGTTTTCGTGGCTGTCGGGACGCCGAATCTCGGAATAAACCCCTCGCTCGGGGCGAGCCTGGTAAACACGCTCTTCCACACTTCGTTAAGGGATTCGGTGAAGACGCGTTGGACGATAGTGGTGCGAGCACGCGTAGCGGCGTCGTGTACTTCCTTCGCGACTGCTTGTCGGCGCTTCGCTTCAGATACCCGGCCTTCCCATTGGTTCTTCTGGTAGACGAGTTCGGCGACACTCTGAACCACGACTGCCTCGCGTTCCAGCGCGGTGGCGAGTCGGTCCGATTCGTCGGCCGCTGCCCGGTAGTGGTCGGCCTCTTCCCTAATACGGTCGACTTCGGATTCGGCCTGGGCAAGGAGGTGACGCCATGGGGTTTGGAGCGATTCGGCCGTAGGAGGCAGATCGACGTGGAGAAGTGCTGCGTATCGGGTGAGTTCACCCCTGATGTGACGGTCCTCCGACGAAGCGGTTTCGAGGTTATCGAGGTCTTGTTGAAACTCGCGCACCCGTCGGGTGAGGTCTGCGCCACGAGATATGGCTAGTTCGACGTCATCAGCCTGCGCGGCAAGTTCGACGAGTCTCGCGTGGTGGTGTTCGAGGGCCTCCTGTTCGTCGGCAGTCAGAACGCGGTCGAGTAGTTGGGTGTATTCAATTTCGGTACGGGCGACACGTGCCGCTACATGGTCACGCTCGGTTCGCAGATCTACGAGTTGCTGCCCATGTGTCGTCAGCTCAGCGAGCTTCGCATCGATGTGGGCAGGGAGGCTGTGGGCGCCGGTTTCGGTATAGTTACGGTCGCAGACCGGGCATGCGTTGCTGTCGTCGATGATCGTGCGGAGTGCAGTGAGGCCCTCCACGAGAGCACTTGAATGTTCGTGAGCGTCCGCGAGACGGGCTTCAAGGCCGTCCAAGTGACTTCGGTGGGTGTCCAATTGCGCGCGGACTGAGTCGACCTTGGCGCGAACCTTCGAGGCGTTATCCAAGTCGTCAAGGACGAGGTTTGCGGCCCGCTCGAGAGCAAATCGCGGTTCGCTCGGCAGCCTGACGCCAGCGGTCTGCGCAGCTGCCTCCCAGACGCGGACGGTGACACCTTCGGTGGCGTCCCAAATCTGCTGCTCGGCGATTATGGCCGCCAAGGCCGTACGTATCTCCTGGATTCGTTGGGTCGACGGACGCTCTGACAGCGCCGAGATGCGACCGCCCAGCGCGACGAGTTCCTGGTGGAGTGCCGCCGCGTTGGTTGACACAACACGACTGTGGTCGTCACTGAGTGTCGACCGGACGAACCCCAAAATGTCGGAGTCCGTCATGTCGTCGGCCACGTCAGGGTATAGCGCCTCGACAGCTTCACGCGTCGCAGCCCGCGCCTGAGCGAGCTCTGACCGTGTTTTCGCGAGGAGGTCGCTCTGATCCTTGAGATGAGCCGCCGCCGTTTTCGCTTTGGTTGTGGCATCCTCGACACCTACCGCGAGTTTTTTGAGAAGCCGAAGGTCGTTTGCTTCGCTGAGCCCAGAACGAAGGGCATCCAACTTCTCAAGGCCGAGCAGTTCACTGACGAACTTCGCTAGGGCTGACTCTTCGTTACCCACCCGGGCCTGGTAGAACTCAAGGAGTCGTCCCAGGGATGCTTGGTCCAGATAGCAGCGTTCGGCGTAGAACTGTGCGGCTTTGTCGGTGAGCGCTGGGGCGCCTTCGATGCGGGCTCCGCCGACGGTCAATGGGACACCGGGCGTTTCCGCCTGCAGGTACTCGGCGACGTCGGCTCGAACTGTCGCGTACGCCTGCCCGAGGAACGGTAGGTGCGATATATAGCGGTCATCCTGCCGTTCCATGCTTCGCACGCCGCCGGTCAGGGCAAGCTCCAAGGCGGACAGAACGCTCGTTTTCCCTGTACCGTTCGGGCCGTGGATGAGGACGACGGGTGCGTCGAACGGCAGCACCCGGGTGCCCTTTATGCGGCGGAAGTCGGACACCGTCAGCGTTCGAATTGGCACGTCATTCATCGTCGTCCTCCACGTCATCAGCCCAACCCGCACCTTCGTTAACGTACCGACGCAATGCTTCCCGGACCGCGTCAGGCCCATCAAATGCGGCCTTTACGAGCGCGATGTGGGCAGTCGTCGCGTTGACGGGGCCGAGCGCAGCCATCACTTCGTTAACGGGGTCGCTGCCATGCACCAATTCAGCTGCCGGCAGTTTGAGGGGAAGCAGGACAGCGACTGCCTCCTCGATTTCGGCAACATCGGGTGTGACGGAGCCGATAGGTAGAACACGGGCATAGCGTTCCAATTCAATCCGGTCAGAGGCGGCGATTTCGCCCATGAGTACCAAACTCATGGGTCGGCGCGACGCCGCGAGGTCAAGAGAACGGGCCAGGCCGGCAATGAGGCGCTGGAGACGCAGACGGGGAAATTGGTCGGTCGCGACGAGAACCAAGTCATGCGAAGGGTGCCTTCCGCGAGCTGTGGCGTCAAAGTCAAATTCTGTGCCGGCGACGGTCAACGGCTTCGGGAGCCGTTCGAAACCAGAGGCCTCAAGGACAGACAGAACATCCTGGACACTCTTCATCAGAATCCTCCCGCCAGTTTGAACGCCTCAAACAGATCATCAGCAGAAGCCGTATCGGCAACGTTCGACGCCACACTAAACCGCCCAGCCCGCGTCTTGCCGTCGCGACCGAAACGCGGCCGCGGCGACCGAGTCGATGCCGTGGGTTCCTCATTGGCGATGACGACGAAGGCACTTCCGTTGCTGTCGTCGAATGCCTCGTCCAACTCAAGTTCCGTCAACGTTGCAGCGTCTTTTACGAAGAACACAGGCGCGTCGCGCTGGTCTGTCACGAGACGAAGTACCCCGTTCGAGGGTGATGTGCTGTCACCCGGGGCGGCCGCCCAATGCCCCGACGCGTGACCGCGACCGACCAAAGCAAGCGCTACACCCAGCAAGCCGAACTCCTTCGCTGGGAAGTCCGGGTTGAGAATTGCCTGATTGACGGGTCTGTCCGACAAGGGCTCGTAGCGAGGTCCGTCCGCTGACGGCACGCGGCCGGTGCGAAACACCGTCAACACCAGGTGTGTCATGTCGATGAGACGGGCGAGGAACTCCCGTTGGAATTGAGAAATCTCCGAGGGCTGGAGTTCCTCTGACTTGCAGGGGTTGGCATTGCTGGCGGCGTAGTCGCGCAGATCAACGAGGTTCGCGGTCAGGCGCTGGATCTCTCCCTCAGCCCACGCTGGCTGCAGTACCTTTTCCAGAAGAAACGCCAGCTTTTGGGTTGGCGACGACAGGACCAACGCGAGCAGCGTGGGCTTTCCGAATGAGCCGAGGATGGCTGATTCAGCGATCGCGGAGGCACTCTTGTCGTAGTCCTCGCCGTAGGTAATTTTCAGAAGGTGCGCGTGATGTGGGAGCAGGCTCTCTTCGCTTAGCACGATCGCCGGTGCGGTCGTCGGGGACCATGGGCGAGTCAAGTCTTCGACAGCCGTGCCAAACATGTGGTGCAGGTTGGCATCTTGAGCTGACAGACCCAACATGAGTGTCGGACGCTCCGAGTAGAGCGACTCCAATCGCTTCCGCATCGGTCGATGCTGCTTTTCGGTTGCCCATATGGATATCTGTGAATGACGCGCAATGAGTAAGGGTCGGTAACTGGCGTCACCGTGAGCTCGGACAGCGCAGCCGTGGAATTTGACGAACTCAACATGCCGTTTGGGGAGTTGAAAGTCCTCAGGTTTGATGATGACACGAGTAACTGCGTCGAATGCGGGCATGAGTTCACTCAATGCCTTCTCTACGAGCCCGTCCCAGTTCGCGGTCACTGCTGAGTCGACGAGCCCTTCAAGCATCAGAAGCGCGATGCAGTAGTGCTCAACATCGGGTTCAATATCGGGCGACCCATAGGTCTGCGGGACGTCAAGGACCTCCCACACGAGGTAATCCTTCGCCTCCCCTTCAACCTCGACGTCCAGAACCTCGGCATAGCGATTGGCGAGAACTCCAGTAATTCGCTCGCGGAGCGCCCACTCTGCGAACGGAATGGTGCTGTCTATGGTCGCTCGCTCTTTCGCTGTCAGGCTTGCCAACTCAAGCACGGTATCGAACGCAGGGCGATACGCGCACGACTCGTCGTCTGGGTTGATGCTGACACGCAAGGATTCAATGACACGCTCCAGGAGCGAGTAAACGTTTGGCACCCTGTCGCGGGAAATGCCTGAACCAAGCCACAAGACGTACTGGCCATCTTCAAACGCTGCGGCGAACTGCGACAACGTCGTGTCGAACCGCGCGAGGACGGCAGGCACAGTCCTCAGTGGTTCAGCTGTCATCATGGGTCCCCCTCTAGAGCCGTCAGTTCCCGCGGACCGGCGGGCAGTCAGCACGTCAGCGGTTCTCGGGTCATCCTCCCACGTTGTAGCGAAAGGCAGTCATCGCGAAATACCTTCTGTCATGAACCGATGCTGCCAAGTGGTGCCGTCAGCCGGTCCTCCACCGATGGCAGCAGGGCAACATGCAGCACTCTTACAGACGCCCAGCTTCCGGGCCCGCCGATTCCCGTAAACCCGCCCGCAACACTTCCCGGTAAAGGTGCCCTATTCACAGGTCAAAACGACCCATTGTGAGGATCGAAAGCACCACCGTCGGACGACAACGATGGCTGCGCATCACATACGGCGTCGGGAGCGGCGTGGAAGATCATATGATCAGAGACACCGGTTCAAGCCGGATCCGCATGCTTCTCTTCTCCGGGGGTTTTCTCTTTGGCAACAACGTTCGATGTACTGCTCGATTCCTACCGTGCCCTCGCGGACTCGGAGCGGATGAAGGGGAACTACTTCGAGCAGCTCGTCGGCCGGTACTTGGAGAAGGACGGCGTTCAGGCTCCGCAGTACCGGAACGTGTGGTTGTGGAGGGACTGGCCGGCCCGTGACGGCAAGAAGGACAACGGCATTGACCTCGTGGCCGAGCGCCAGGATGGCGGTCTCACAGCGATCCAGTGCAAGTTCTATGCCGAGGGTCACCGGATCCAGAAATCGGATATTGATTCGTTCATTTCCGCGTCGGGGAAGCTGGCTTTCTCTCACCGGCTGATCGTGGACACCACGGGCCGGGACTGGTCTCCGAACGCGGAGGAGATGCTGGACGGTCAGCACCTGCCGATTCAGCGCATCGGGCTCTCTGACTTCCGGAACTCCAACATCGACTGGGCAACGTACGAACTGACCGATCCTGCCAGGGCCCCCAGGCTGCATGAGAAGAAGCAGCTGCGGACCCATCAGCACGAAGCGGTCAACGCCGCCATGACGGGCTTTGAAACCAACAACCGCGGCAAGCTCATCATGGCGTGCGGCACAGGCAAAACCTTCACCGCACTAAAGGTTGCCGAGCGTTTTGCAGAGCAGGAGACCCACATCAGGGTGCTCTTCCTTGTGCCCTCGCTGGCGCTGATGTCCCAGTCGCTGAAGGAATGGTCGGACGAGACGATGCAGACGATGCACGCCTACGCCGTCTGCTCCGACAACAAGGTGGGCCGGCAAAAGAATTCCGACTTCACTGATGTGGCCATCCATGACCTGCAGATCCCGGCCACGACGGACGGGGCCACCCTGTTGGAGGCCATGGGGACCCGTGAGCTGGATGAAGGAATGACGGTGGTGTTTTCAACGTACCAGTCCATTGATGCGGTCTCCCAGGCACAGAAAGCCGGGCTGCCGGACTTCGACCTGATCATTTGCGACGAGGCGCACCGCACGACCGGCGCCACCCTGGCCGGCACTGAGGAATCCCACTTCGTAAAGGTCCACCGTAACGATGTCATCGCCGGCGCCAAGCGCCTGTATATGACCGCCACCCCCCGCCTGTTCAACGACGACACCAAGAACAAGGCACTCGAACGCGACGCGATCCTGTGTTCGATGGACGACGAGACCATGTACGGGCCGGTGTTCTACCGGATCGGCTTCGGCGAAGCCGTCACGAAAAAACTGCTGACCGACTACAAGGTCCTTGTCCTGGGTGTGGACGAAACCCAGGTCGTCTCCAGCTTCCAGGACCAACTGGCCGATTCGGACATGGAACTGCAGATCGACGACGTCGCCAAGCTCATCGGCTGCTGGAACGGCCTCGCCAAGCGCCGCTCCGGCACCCACGAGGTGTCCTTCGGGAACGACCTCGCCCCGATGCGACGGGCGGTGGCGTTCAACCGCGACATCAAATCCTCCAAGCTCGTCGAGTCAGAGTTCCCGGATCTGGTCCGGGTTCACCTGACCAACCTGGACAACGATGACCCCACCGATGACCTGAAGGTCGAGGTCAAGCACGTGGACGGCGGCTTCAACGCCATCACCCGTGCCGAACGCCTCGACTGGCTCAAGGAAGACGTCGACGGCCCCGAGGACCGGCCCGTCTGCCGGATCCTCACCAACGCCCGCTGCCTCACAGAGGGCGTGGACGTCCCGTCCCTGGACGCCGTCCTCTTTTTGAATCCACGGAACTCGATGGTCGACGTCATCCAGGCCGTCGGCCGGGTCATGCGCATCGCCAAGGGAAAACAATTCGGATACATCATCCTGCCCATCGCTATCCCGGAAGGCATGTCCACCTCCGAAGCGCTCCGGGACAACACCCGCTACAAGGTCGTCTGGCAGGTCCTGCAGGCACTGCGCGCCCATGATGAGCGCATGGACGCCGCCATCAACCAGATCGAACTCAACGCCAAAGCACCCGAATCCATCCTGGTCGACACCGTGGACCTGTCACCGAAGAAGAAAGCCCCAACGAACGTGGGCGGAAACGCCGGCGGGGGAGACCACACAGGTGGCGGCAATGGCGATGACGGCGATCAGGCCGATCCGGGTTATGTCCAGCCGCAGCTCCAGTTCCCGGCCGCGGAGTGGAAGGACTCCGTGTACGCGAAAATCGTGGACAAGTGCGGGAACCGCATGTACTGGGAGGACTGGTCCAAGGACATCGCGGACATCGCGAACAAGCACATTGCCCTGATCAACAACCTCCTCGCCGGGGCGAACCCGGAACACCGCAAAGCCTTTGACGACTTCATCCAGGGCCTGCAGGAGAACCTGAACCCGGAAATCGACCAGGCCCAGGCCGTCGAGATGCTCGCCCAGCACTTGGTGACCAAGCCCGTCTTCGACGCGATGTTCGCCGACTCAAACTTCACAGAACACAACCCCGTTTCGCTGGCCATGCAGAACATCCTGAACCAGCTGGATGAGAACTCCGCATTCGAAAAGGAACGTGCCGGGCTGGAGAAGTTCTACGACTCGGTCCGGGCCCGCGTGAAGTCCATCGATAACGCCGGCGCCAAACAGAAAATCATCCTGGAGCTGTACGACAACTTTTTCCGCAATGCCTTTCCCCGTGTCGCGGACCGGCTCGGCATCGTCTTCA
This sequence comes from Pseudarthrobacter albicanus, assembly GCF_018224015.1. GTDB lineage: Bacteria > Actinomycetota > Actinomycetes > Actinomycetales > Micrococcaceae > Arthrobacter > Arthrobacter albicanus. Next base: position 11,325 of record NZ_JAGPOT010000041.1, on the reverse strand, counting down.
CCCCGGTTCCGGTGGTGGACTACATCCTGCGGTCCGCGGATGCAGCCCTGCGCCTGGAGTTCGGCAAGTCCCTATCGGATGAGGGAGTATCCATCCTCGAACCCTTCGTCGGCACCGGCACCTTCGTGACCCGTTTGCTGCAGTCCGGGCTGATCAAGCCTGAGGACCTGCACCGCAAGTACACACAGGAGCTCTACGCCAACGAGATAGTCCTGCTCAGCTACTACATCGCCGCCATCAACATCGAAACAGTCTTCGCCGAGGAATCCACCAAGCACGGCCTCGACTACGGCTATGTCCCATTCGACGGCATAGCCCTGACCGACACCTTCCAGCTTAACGAATCCGACGGCGCCTTCGACTCCGTCGTTTTCCCGGAAAACTCCGAGCGGGTGCAGCGGCAGAAGAACCAGGACATCCGCGTCATCGTCATGAACCCGCCCTACTCAACCGGACAGACCAGCGCGAACGACAATAACCAGAACCAGAAATATCCTCTGTTGGACGCATCGATCGCGGACAGCTACGCGAAGCTGTCCACGGCGACGAACAAGAACAGCCTCTACGATTCCTACATACGCGGCATCCGCTGGGCGGCCAACCGCATCAAGCACGACGGAGTCATCGCCTTCGTATCGAACGGTTACTTCATCGACGGCAACACTGCGGACGGCATCCGCAAGACCTTCGCGAACGAGTTCAGCCGGATCTTTGTCTATAACCTCCGGGGAAACGCACGCACGTCAGGCGAGCAGCGTCGCAAAGAGTCGGGGAATGTCTTCGGCGAAGGCGCCCGTACACAGATAGCCGTCTGCATCCTGATCAAGAACTCAGCGAGGTCCGGTCCCGCCGACATACAGTATCGGGACATTGGCGACTACCTCACCCGAGACCAGAAGCTCGACATCCTCGCAATCGAACAGTCCCTCGAAGGGACGGAATGGGAATCCCTCACCCCAAACCATCATGGGGACTGGATCAACCATCGCGACGAAGAGTATGACAATTATCAGCCCCTCGGAGACAAGGCAACCAAAGGCAAGCCGGGCACGCCCGCCATCTTCGAGAACTATTCTTCAGGCCTGAAGACGAACCGCGACTCCTGGTGTTATAACTTCTCCCGTGATGCCGTGGGCTCCAATATGCGCCGCATGATCGACTTCTACAATTCGCAGGTTGGCGAAGAAAACCTTGACATGAATCCGACCAAGATCGCGTGGGGCGGCGGGCTGCAAGACCATCACAGGCGCAATTCGCATATCGAGTTTTCGGAATCTGCAATGGTTACGTCCATGTACCGCCCATTCACTCGCCAAGTTGTCTATTTCGATTCGAAACTTAACGAACGCCAATATCAGCTGCCGAAGCTGTTCCCCACGGAGGCTCATCAGAACCTTGTCATTCTGGTCAACGCGGACAAGCGTAGGGCGTCGGATGTGCTCCTGACTGATCATCTGCCAGATCTACACGCAATCGGCGACACTCAGTGCTTCAGCCTGTACACCTACGAGCCCGCGCCCGAGGGTGAGCTCGCCCTGGACATAGGGACCAACGTCGCCCTCGATGGGTACGTCCGCCGGGACAACATTACAGATGCCACGCTAAGCGCCTACCGCGGTTTTTACGAAGACCCTGAGATCGGCAAGGAGGACATCTTCTACTGCGTGTACGGTGTGCTCCACAGCCCCGCGTATAAGGAGCAGTACAAAGCCGACTTGATGAAGATGTTGCCACGCATCCCCAAGGTCAAAGACTTCAAGGGATTCAGCAAAGCAGGCCGCGAGCTGGCCGATCTGCATCTGAACTACGAGACTGTTCAGCCGTACGCGTTGGAGGAGATCGTGGTCGGGGACGTGATTTCGACGGGCTCGGTCACCGATGAAGCCTACGACTTCTACCACGTGAACAAGATGTCCTTCGGCGCCCGCAGGGACCGCTCAAGCATCATCTACAACCAGCGGATCATACTGAGCGGGATTCCTGAGGACGCCTACGACTACCAGGTCAATGGCAAGTCTGCACTCGAATGGATCCTCGAACGCTACCAGGTGACCACCCACAAGGATTCACAGATTACCAACGATCCCAATGACTACTGCCGCGAGGTCGGCAACCCCCGCTACATCCTGGACCTCATCAAACGCATCGTCACAGTGTCGGTGGAGTCGATGAAGATTGTGGACCAGCTTCCTGTTCTGGACATCGCCGAATGAACGACGGGTCTGAATGATTGATCCCGACCCCTCCAGAGCTCCCTGCGCTCCTGGGCCGAATCGTCATGCTCGCGGCACTCCTCGAAACTAGAGTCGAGGCTGTGGTTTCTTCCGTTGACAACCGGGCGCAGGAAGTCCATGCCGGTGCGGCCGTTGGGGCGAACCTGACGCTCGCCACTGACCGACTTAGGCTGTACGACTCGACCGACGCTGAACGACAGTTCGCAGCTCAAGGGATCGTATTGATGGGGGAGGTTCGCGCCGCGCTGTTCCGGCGAAATGACCTGGCACACAGAGTCTGGTCGACCGCTGGTTTGACCGGATGAGGAGGATGGAAACCCTTGTCGAAAGGCCAGCGGCCATCCCTCTCTGTATTTGTCGGGTGGGATGATGCCAGCCCGGAAAACCTTATTGGGCTGATAGCCACCCTGATTGACCTGATCGAGCGGGTCAGTTCGTTCGTCGGGGGCAGCTGGCGGGTTCCGCGCCGGCTGAGCTGATTTTCTTTGTGGGCAAGTACGCCCGGGTAAATGACCTAAAAAGCGACAGTTTATGGCCGGAATAGGAGGGCAAGCCGATCAGCCGTTGACCAACCAAGCGGTTCCTTGCCGACGGAAAAGGGGCCGAGTAGCCCACTTACAGCGATATCCCGACATCAGCCTCTTAACGCACTTTTCTAGCTCCCAGTGCCACCGCCACCCCTTCGGCGCAGCAATCACAGACAATGGAACCGAAATCAGCACTTCAAAGCGCAGCAGGTAAGGATCAAAACATCTCATGACACACATGGATGAACTCCGGGCCTGGGCTAGAGGCTCCTATACGACCGAAGTGTACCCGGACAGTCGGGTCGGTGCGGCATGAATGGGAACATGCCCCAGGTCATCTGGGAGAGCCTTGTCGTCGAGACCCAGTTCGCCACAGAGCTGACACTGACCGGGCTCCGGAGGTTGTGCGCCGTCCCTACCGACCCAGAACTGGTCAAATGGGGCAGCCGAGACCTAAACTACGCACTTCACGTCGGGATGTACTCCTATTCGTCGGGCCTGGAGCGCCTGTGCAAGCTGGCTATCGCCTGCAACGTGTACGCGACCACTGGAGAGTTCCCCAGGCTCCGCGACTACTCGCACAGGATTGGAGCACTGATTGACGCCGTTGAAGCGTTATCCCCGCCCACGACGGCCCCTGACCCTTCGGAGCGTGAAACGGAGTACCTCGTCCGACCGTTGGATGACCTCGACCCCGAGCTCGTGGGCACGGTCGAGCGGTTCGCTAGCGGAGCTGGACGGTACGAGCACCTAGATGCGCTGTGGAAAGACGACGCCGAGATCAATACCTACAACGAGTGGTCTGCCCTTGCTGGGAGGGCTTCGGTCTCCAAGGAAGTGCGCCGGCTAATTTCACTCAAGGATGCTATGGCGCACGCGATCGGATCAGAACTGGCCGACGACGGGCTTGAATCGACCGCGCGGACGGTGATGGAAGACCTGGAGCTTCCGATGTACGAGCCATCGGTCGGCGTGGTGCTGAGCCTGTTTCGGAAGGTCCGGTGGGTGTCGACAATCCTTAATGTGGCCACCTACTACACGGATCCGGATCTCCCGATCCTCGGCGAGGTCGTCTCTCCAACCTTCATCCACACATCTGCGGACTTCTTCAACTATCACATCGCCAGAATCTCCGACGATGCCGTTGTCGAGGAGGAGCTGGGAGAGGTGTTTGAACGGATTAACGCACGCGAAGCGGAATCTGATGAAGAAGACCTCGACGGAAACAGGATCGAGGATTGACGGAATAGTCCGAAACGACCGTTATCGAATTTCGCGTGTTACGAAACTTCCTGGGGATGAGTTTTGACTTGCATTGGTCGAAAAGGGAACGGGACTACGCGGACTCACCAGTCCCCGTGGAGGCGACCCCAGTCCAGAGCATCGCCGAGGGCCGGACGTTGAAACCGGGGTGGGCCTGGCGCAGGTGGTCCATGTCGGAGTCCCAGTTCCAAGGACCTTGTCCCAGACGGATACCTTCTTCGGTCAGGGCGTCGGATTGGGCAACAGCCTTATCAATCTGCTTCGGAGGGAACAGGTCGCCCAGGGCCTCGCTGAGGCCGATCGGTCCCAGCCCATATTCCGCGATGTTCCCGGAGAACCTCCGACTAAAGTAGTGCAGGGCGAACACCGCGTTGAGCACATCCAGCTCCCGAGCCTCGGCAACATGCTTGGCACGACGGGCCGGAACGCCTACTTTGGCCGTCTCGATGCGCGCCAGGGCATCTTCAAGCTCGGCCTCGTAGCGCTAACAGACCTATCTTGTACCGCGGGGCTGACGTGGAGTAACAGCCTTCATCTTCGAGGGGGTGAACCCGAGCTGGGAATTGGTCATCCGGCTTAGAAGCTTGTGGTGTAAGCCACCTGATGAGTCCTGCCCGCTGGCGCGTGTGTCGGCGGGACGAGGGCTTGGGTGGATCCTGGGCAACTGGGGAATCTTGTTTAGCTGCGACGCAGCATGCGCGACCACGACGGAGACATCACCGAGCACGAATGATGTGAGGAATTGGCCGCGTTTCTGGTCTTCCGCCGAAAAATGGCTGACTGCAAACGTATACCCAGGGTCAGTGATGGTTCCCATTTCTGCAAAAATTTCGAAGCCCTTAGGAATCGTGTTGTTGCGGAGTTCGCGCATCCATGGCTGCCGGATGGACACATCTGAGGCGGCAGCAAGGGTAAGTGCCGTCTTGATGGCCCACTTAGAGAAAAGTGCTCTTGTCCCGGGATGTAGCAGGGTGCCTGCGCGGTACGAACTGGCAATAGGATTCTCGAATTCCTGCCCAAAGTAGGAATTGCAGCCACCGCAGAAGATGTCTGCGGTCACCGGCATGACGCCTAGGTCGCGTGAGATCCAGTCCGGCGTGCAGTGCTCGCGAGTCAGTTTTGGAGCGCCACAACCAAGGCACGGGCCATGATAAGTGACGTCTGGGATATCGGCCGTCAGGGGTGTCGCAGCGTAGGTCCGGTAGTGGTGATCCGCGACTTCTCTGGCATCTGGGAACAAACTTACGTTGCCGAGGTGAGCGAAAGTCCAACTTGTCGAGTGGTTGATGAGGCCGGAAAGAGCCTTAGAGGCGATGTTGCCGTTCTTCACCGCCAGTCGGGATGGCTTGCCGCCGATTGTGAGTGACGTAACCCATGGGTCGCCAGAGGGCGACATAATTTGGATACCAAGAGTCTCGCCATTCTCTAGGAACCAGCGCAGCCGATCCTCAATCTGAAAAGTCCAGCCGCCAAAAAGTCCGAGAGATCGTCCACCGATGCTCTGAATCCGGAGGCCCCCTTCGTCCATTAGGAACGTTGCCTTCGACGAGGGACTGAGCGTCATCGGCAGCGTTGCATCACCCAGCTTGATCGCACCGAGGGCTGCCGCTTGGAGCATAGTTGTCGCCTCGACGATGTTGTCCTCTTCGCTGGGCGTCGGGATCCAGCGAAGAACGGGAACGGCGGCTAGCACATCTCTAACGGGGGCTGTTATAGCCGAGTTGCCTGCCCCGAATTCGTCAGAACTGGAACCTTCCATTATGAAAAGGCCAGTAACAAAGTCCCCGTACTCAGGGTGGCGACTGATGGTCTGCAGTTCGATAGTGCTGGTCATACCCCCACACTATTTGTATAGCTTGCCATCTCGCGTTTTGGCTGGCTCGGGGCGAAGTGCCGTGTCGACGTCGCAGCCTCAAAATAGAGATGCGATGTCGGAACATGCCCTTACATTCCGTGCGGATTTCGCTTTGATGGGCTCGTGATACCGGTTGCGGTACAAGCGAAAGACATCCGGTTCAAAAACGACCGTTTCTGACTAGTCTTTTCGACTTGCCAATTTGAGTGCTGAAAATCGGCGGTTTGAGCCGATGTTTTTAGTCAGAACCCGTTCCCGGTATCAAAGACGGTCGGGACGCGGGAAAGAGGATTTTTGACGTGTTTTCACACATGGGACGCCCTGAGCATCATGAACGGCAGCCTCATGAACGGCAGCCTCATGAGTCGGAACGTCATTGGCTATGCACGGGTCAGCACCCGGGGTCAGTCCCTTGATGCCCAGGTCGCCGCGCAGCACCGCGGATCTGTCCGATATGGTCACCGGCCTTGAACAGCGGGGGGATAGGCTTCCGGTCTCTTGCCGAACCTTGGCTGGACACGACAAGTGGGCACGGGAAGCTGATCTTCGACATGTTCGCATTCCTGGCCGAGTACGAACGCACCAAGGCGGGGTGGCGGCCGCGAAAGCTAGAGGCCGGCTCGGCGGCCGCCCGCCTGCGATGACCCCGGCAAAACTCGAGACGGCCCGAGACCTGCGTCCTAAGGGCAAGAAACTCCAAAAGATCGCAGAGACCCTCAGCGTGAGCATGTCCAGCCTCACCAAGGCTCTTGGACCCCGAACAGGCAAGGTAGCCCCGGAACCTGAGGCCATCGCTCGGACCGTTGCCTAGGTCATTTCCAACGGGATCAATGAGACGTCGCCTTCGAAACGGGTTCTGAGACACGCAGATTACCCCAAGCGCCGGGCCTGCCATTTTTCGCCGTCGTCTGCGCAGAATGCCCGAAGTAGTCTGCACTCGGGCCACGTCGACACCCATCGCCCCGGCGATCTAGGTAAAAGTCGGCGGTGTTGGTCCCTGTTCGTAGTTGTTTGTCGCTGCCGTCGCTGGCTTCCCCTCATCTCAGAACAAGGGCGTCCGGGACGGGGGACCGGTAGCCGAGGCGGAACGCTGGCATGAACATGCTAAAATATCTGTTCAGACCGATATTTTCGGAGTAGCGTACCGCCTAGTGCCGTATCGGCGAACGCGCGGCTCGCATGTCGAACGGAAGCCCGTTTCATGTCAGAGGAGAATGAAGTGGTAAGTAAACCCTCCACGGGGCAGCCTGACTTGGTATTTGAACCTGACCCAGAGTTCGACCAGTTACTGGCAGACGTTGACAACGACCCTGCGGCCCTTCTGGTGTATGAGGAGACTTTCCAGCGGGCAAAATTTCTGGCCACCGGACCAGTGATCCGCAAGAGTAAAAAGCTGAGCCAGAAAAAATTGGCGGCCAGGATGGGAACGACTCAATCTGCCGTGTCTGATCTTGAATCAGGACGAGTCGAGCCACAACTTCGTACCCTACAGAGGTATGCCCGCGCTTTGGGGCATCGCTTCGACTTCGGGTTTGTCGCCCAAAACCTGCCGATTTCCGCTGAGAAGCCAACCATCGTGCAAGCGACAGCACTAACTCCGCTACTGACTGCTTTGGTACGACAACCGAAGAATGAGGCACAAACTCTTCAGGCACTAGCTGACTCCAGTCATCTGCGAACAGACATGATTGGCCCTCTCCTCAATCTTCTTCACGATGAAGGATGGACACGGAGTGTCGGAGAAGGTGACGAGAGGAAGTATTCCTTTGTTCCCAAGTTTGCCTGTGTCATCGGCGTATCCCTCGAGCGGAATCGGATAGTTGCTGAATTGATGACAATTGACGGCGATCACATTCGCAGCACCATCGAAACGTTGGAGGATTCAAAGCGGACTACAGTTGTACCAAAAGTTGCCGATATTGTGAGTGATCTGCTTGCCTCCACACGAAAACCCGTGTTGGGTGTGGGTGTTTGTGTTGCTGGCGTAGTCGATTCGAAAAGCGGAAACATCAAATTTGCTCCAGATCTTGAGGATGCTGAGGATAATTGGCGCGGGGTTGAGTTTAGACAGGAACTGCAAGCTGAAATCCGTAGCCGAGGTGAAACTGCAGACCTTAGAATAGCGATCGAAAATGATGCGAATGCATTAGCGGCGTATGAATATTTGAAGCGCCATGATGATTCAGTTGCTGTGGCTCTCTTCAGCGGCACTGGATTTGGTCTTGGCCTCGTCCTTGAAGGGAGGCTGATACATGGAGCTAATTCCGCCGCGGGAGAATCCGGACATGTTCTCGTAGATCCTGCAGGCCCAAAGTGTCGGGCAGGATTTGACCATCAGGGGTGCCTAGAGACAATGACCAGTGTTCAGGGCATGCTAACTGCTCTAGGAATTCCTGCAGAAACATCGGAGCAGCGTTTGCATGGGCTTGCCGTAGCGAATAGAAGGATAGAAAACGGAGACTTGGAGGCCGCCAAGATATTTGCTGAGGCTGGAAAGACCTACGGGTGTTTTCTCGCTTCTACTGTAAATTTGCTAGATCCCCAACGCATGGTTACTTATGCTTCCCCCTATCTGGCCGAAGAGAATAAGTATGCGTGTGGACGCGAGTTTATGAATGGGGTTCGGGCCGCGGAGCGAGAGGCGTCTTCGAGCAGGTTGGCCGTCGCCAGTGAGCCACGTGGTGAATGGCACTCGTTGACTAAAACCGTAAGGGCACGGGCAGCAGGGGCAGCTGGGCTGTGGGTCTTTATCAAAGACGCGGCAGACTGGGTCCCCGATCTTCTTGCGGCGGATGCTGTGTCGGCCGGTTACACCTTGGTCTAGCCATGCTCCCTCATCGCCCAAGGAGACCGTTACTCACGAAGACCAGAAGCCCCTGGCGGTGGGTTGGTTCCATCATCCTTGGTGCCGCAGTATTTATTTTGATAGTTGTCCTAGTGCAGTTCGCAGCTGTCAAAATTGTAGAAGGAGACACCTCCGACCACGCGAAGTCTGTCAACGATGCGCGCACTTCCATCATCCAGTTGCTCGGCGGTGCCGGGTTAGTCGGAGGTCTCATTTATACAGTCAGATCATTCGGACTCGCACGATCAACCCAGCGGGCGGAAAGATTTACGAAAGCTGTCGGTCAGATGGGCGACCAGGAAAGCGAATCGGTACGGGCTGGCGGGGTACACAGTCTGAGGCTTCTTGCCCTAGAAGACGCGGGATACTGGCCGATCGTTGAACAGACTCTTTGTAGCCTAATCCGTGAGAGGGCCGCTGATGACGGACGGATCGGCGCCGAGGTACAAGCAGCGCTCACGACAATCGGCGAACGCCCGGATAAATTACGGGTGAGCCGGCGGCCACTTGATTTGCGCGGTGTTTATTTACCTAAAGCCAATTTAGTTGGGGCAAATCTACAAAATGCTTGGTTTGATCATGCTACTCTAATCGGCGCTGATTTTACGGACGCCCGCTTGACGTACAGCGTTTTCGCTCACGGCAACCTGGAAAATGCAATATTTTCCAACGCCGACTGTACTTCGGTGGATTTTTCCGATTCAGTGCTAAGGAAAGCTGTGTTCTACAAAGCTACGAAGGATTCAGCAGATTTTTCCGGATCTGATAGGACGGGCGCAACTGGATTTGACGGCCTAAGTTGACCCGCTCAATAGACGCCTCTCCCAACCAGAACGTCTGTTCCTCTCTGTTGCGGTGACAGCGTTCAATATGTCTGATTATCGAGGCGTGCTCGAGCTAAGTTCCACGCAGCTTGGGGGAGCGTCGGTATCGGGGCGGATGGGTTTGTTTCAGGTGAAGTTGAAGAGTGCAACACGGCGACGTGAAGGATCAGGAACTTTCGGCCCTCAGTCACAAAGATGATGTACATAATTGTGCCCTGATAATTAAATAGTGGAAGAGCGCGTAAGCCAAGTTTTGCAGAAAGCTCTTCCTGATGTCGGCCATAAACCTCCATGTATCGGAGGTTGCCCTTCATCTGTCCGTGAACTTCTTCTGGGGGAGCAGATGCAGATCTAAGGAATTCATTTCGTTCTGCTTTGGCGCTTTTCGCCCACCACCAAGAATACGAATTCAATGTGGTTCCCCCTTCTTAAGAGGCGAGCAGAGCCCGGAGGCTGATGCAGGGCCGACTAGGGAGAGGATACATCATGCGTATGCTATGCGATCGTTTGCGAAGAGTGAAGAGGGGCATGTCCGAAACGTGTACCGGTTTCAGAGGCGTCAGCGTATCGTCATTGACCAGGGCCCTTCGTTGAGTTCATCGTACTGATGGTCATCGCACCAAGGCTTGCAGGTCGGTGCTGCGGTCACGAGGTTCCCCCTAGTGATGTGTTCTTTAACGCTTCAGACTACTGGGCGAAGGCGATTTCGTTCCCAGTAAGGAAGCCCTGCGACCAGTTCACAAAACCTCTGGCGCATCTTCTTGTCACATTCCCTGCGTTTAGTGTCAGGTTGTGCCCTACGAGGGCTGTAGGGCACCAAACCCACCCACTTCGACGCCCTCCGAGATGAACGCCGAGGTCAGGTTGGGGTATACCCTATCCGGACGTCAGGATGGCACGGGATAGCACATGTCAGGCTAGGGTCGCTTTTCTGGTTTCTTGACACGCGGGGTCGCGGGTCTTAGGGTTCAACCTGACACTCTTCGTAAGGAAGGCATTATGGCCGGGCAGCGCATCGGGTACATCAGGGTCAGCAGCCTGGACCAGAACACCCAGCGCCAGCTCGAGGGGATCGAGCTGGACCGGATTTTTACGGATAAGGCCTCGGGCAAGGACATTAAACGCCCGCAGCTCGAGGAGCTGCTGCGCTTCCTCCGGGACGGGGACACCCTGGTGGTGCACAGCATGGACCGGCTGGCCCGGAACCTGGATGACCTGCGGTCCCTGGTCCAGAGGCTGACGAAGAAGGGGGTGCGGATCGAGTTCCTCAAGGAACATCTGGTCTTCACCGGGGAGGATTCCCCGATGGCGCACCTGATGCTTTCGGTCATGGGCGCCTTCGCCGAGTTCGAACGGGCCCTGATCGGTGAACGCCAGCGCGAAGGGATCACCCTGGCCAAGGCCCGCGGAGCCTACCGCGGCCGCCGGAAGGCGCTCTCGCCGGAGAAGGCAGCCGAGCTGCGCACGCGGGCCGGGGCGGGGGAGCAGAAGACCGGCCTGGCCCGGGAATTCGGCATCAGCCGCGAGACCCTTTACCAGTACCTTAAGGCAGAGGGCTGAAGGCAAGCGCGACTGGTGCCCGCGGCTTCGGACCAAAGTACGCCTGGCGCAGATGGCTTAAGGCAAACCAAAGCCTCGACGGGCTGATCCATCACGCCGATTAAGCCGAGGTAATCGTTAAGCCGAGGGTGGGGAGTTTGCCCTTGTGGTTCGGGGGTCGCGTCCCTGTTTCCCGGCTTAATGTTTCCGCCTAACTTGTCTTGTATCCATGCTCCCA
>NZ_JAGPOT010000040.1 GCF_018224015.1 Pseudarthrobacter albicanus | reverse complement strand
AAATCCCGGGCCCCGGCCTCTCATTCCCAGGCCGTCAGCGGGCCGCCCAAAGCTCCGAAGAGCGGCCCGGAAGCCGTATCCCATCTCCGGATTGCCCCTTGTTCAGCGCTCTCCTAGGCGTGCCCCGCGGACTGCATTTGCCGCAGTTCCTTCTTCAGCTCGCCGACCTCGTCGCGGAGCCGCGCGGCAAGCTCGAACTGGAGCTCCCCGGCCGCGGCGTGCATCTGTTCGGTGAGCTGCTCGATCAGCCCCACGAGGTCCTCGGCGGGGGCGGCGGCGAGCCCGTCGGCCCGGATGGTCGAGGCGCCCTTGCCCTTGCCGCGGTTCCTGCCCGCGGACGCCAGGAGCTCGCGGGTGTCCGCGTCCTCCTTGGCCAGCTGGTCCGTGATGTCGGCGATCTTTTTCCGCAGCGGCTGCGGGTCGATCCCGCGCTCGGTGTTGTACGCCACCTGGATGGCCCGGCGGCGGTTGGTCTCATCGATGGCGTGGGCCATCGAGTCCGTGATGCGGTCCGCGTACATGTGGACCTGGCCGGAGACGTTGCGGGCTGCCCGGCCGATCGTCTGGATCAGCGAGGTGGACGAGCGCAGGAAGCCTTCCTTGTCCGCGTCCAGGATGCTGACGAGGGAGACCTCGGGCAGGTCGAGGCCTTCGCGGAGCAGGTTGATGCCCACCAGCACGTCGAAGACACCCATCCGGAGTTCGCGGAGGAGTTCCACCCGGCGGAGGGTGTCCACGTCCGAGTGCAGGTACTCGACCTTGACGCCGTGGCCCAGCAGGTAGTCGGTGAGGTCCTCGGCCATCCGTTTGGTCAGCGTGGTCACCAGGACGCGCTCGTTCTTCCCGGTGCGGGTGCGGATCTCGCCGAGCAGGTCATCGATCTGTCCCTTGGTGGGCTTGACGATGACCTCGGGGTCGATCAGGCCGGTGGGACGGATGATCTGCTGGACGGAACCGTCGGCCTTGCCGAGCTCATACTTGCCCGGTGTCGCGGACAGGTACACGGTCTGGCCCACGCGCTCGAGGAATTCGTCCCATTTCAGCGGCCGGTTGTCCATCGCCGAGGGCAGCCGGAAGCCGTGGTCCACGAGGGTGCGCTTGCGGGACATGTCGCCCTCGTACATGGCGCCGATCTGCGGCACGGTGACGTGGGATTCGTCGATCACGAGCAGGAAGTCGTCCGGGAAGTAGTCGATGAGGCAGTGCGGTGCGGTGCCGCCGGCGCGGCCGTCGATGTGGCGGGAGTAGTTCTCGATGCCGTTGCAGAACCCCATCTGCTGCATCATTTCCAGGTCATAGTTGGTGCGCATCCTCAGCCGCTGGGCCTCCACGAGCTTGTTCTGGCCCTCCAGGACCTTCAGCCGCCCGGCGAGTTCGTCCTCGATGGCCGTGATGGCGCGGCCCATGCGCTCGGGGCCGGCGACATAGTGGGAGGCCGGGAAGACGTACATCTCCGTCTCGTCCCGGATCACTTCGCCGGTGAGCGGATGCAGGGTGTGGATGTTTTCAATCTCGTCCCCGAAGAACTCGATCCGGAGCGCCAGTTCCTCGTACATCGGGATGATTTCCACCGTGTCGCCGCGGACCCGGAAGGTGCCGCGGTGGAAGTCCATGTCATTGCGGGTGTACTGCATGGCCACGAACTTGCGGAGGAGGTCGTCCCGGTTCATTTCGGCGCCCCGGCGGAGCGTCACCATCCCGGCGATGTATTCCTCCGGGGTGCCCAGGCCGTAGATGCAGGAGACGGTGGCGACGACGATCACGTCGCGGCGGGTCAGCAGCGCGTTCGTGGCGGAGTGGCGGAGCCGTTCCACTTCCTCGTTGACGGAGGAGTCCTTCTCGATGAAGGTATCCGTCTGCGGCACGTACGCCTCGGGCTGGTAGTAGTCGTAATAGGAGACGAAGTACTCCACCGCGTTGTTGGGCAGCAGTTCGCGGAATTCGTTGGCCAGCTGCGCGGCGAGGGTCTTGTTCTGCACCATCACCAGGGTGGGCCGCTGGACCTGCTCGATCAGCCACGCCGTCGTCGCACTCTTGCCCGTACCGGTGGCGCCGAGCAGTACGACGTCCTTTTCGCCGTTCCTGATGCGTTCGGTGAGTTCCGCGATCGCGGCGGGCTGGTCACCCGCCGGCTGGAAGTCGCTGATGACCTCGAAGGGCGCCACGACGCGGTTGATTTGCTGCGCAAGACTCATGCATCTAATCTACCGCCGCCCGCCGGCGGCTACGCGGGATTCCGCTTTCGGCGGTACGCCGGTCACTGGTACGACGGCGGTTGCCAGCCAGTACGCTGCGCCCAGGCTTCCATCCTGGGGGCGGCGTATCCGGTGAGCCAGCCCTCCTTGTCCGCCGCGTAGCCCGCCGTCGACTTGTCCTCCCCGTGCAGCGCGGCAACCCGCCACTTCTCGGCCGCATAGTCCCGTCGGGCGTCGGCATCGGCCCGGAGCCAGTCCCGGAAGCACAGGGCATAGCGCCAGCCCGGCGAACCCGCGGCGCGCAGATGGATATTCACCGGCCGGCCGGGGTCCGCGCTGCCGTGCAGCCGCTTGCCCCAGTCCGCGGGGTCCGGGTGGGGGGGCCGGGGGGTGTCGGAGATGATGCCGGGCCAGCGCGGAAACCCGGCCGCGGCGAGGAGCGGCGCGATCCGGTCCGCCGTCCCGAGGTCCCGCACGCTGAGCTGGAGGTCGATCACGTCCTTGGCCTCGAGCCCGGGGACGGCGGTGGAGCCGATATGGTCCACGACGAGGATGTCCTGCTGCGCCGCCGCCTGCAGCCGGGCGGCCAGCCGGCGCGCCTGGCCCGCCCACTCCGGACTGGCGGCGCTGAGCACCGGGCCGCCCGGCCGGGCGGCGATCCGCTGCTGCGCCACGTTGAGGGCAAACGGGGCCAGCCGCTGTTCCCACAGCGTGTCGACGGCGGCCCGGAGCTCGTCCCGGGTGCCGGAGTTGTCCAGGACGACGTCGGCGGCGGCCAGGCGTTCCTCGCGCGTGGCCTGCGCGGCCATCCGGGACCGGGCGTCCCCGACGGTCATGTTGCGGTGTTCCACCATGCGCTGCACGCGCACATCGTCCGGCGCGTCCACCACCAGGACCAGGTGGAAGCTGCTCCCCTGCCCGGTCTCCACCAGCAGCGGGATGTCCTGGACGACGACGGTTCCGCCGAAGGCGGGGCTGGGCTGCGCGGGGCTGGCCTGCGCGGCGGCGACCAGTGCGGCGGCGACCAGTGCGGCGGCGCGCTCCCGGACCAGGGGGTGGATGATGCCGTTCAGCACGGCCAGGCGTTCCGGGTTTCCGAAGACCACGGACCCCAGCCGGGGCCGGTCCAGGCTGCCGTCCGCCCTCAGCACCCCGGCGCCGAACGCGTCGACCACCCGGGCCAGTCCGGGCGTGCCCAGCTCCACGACCTCCCGGGCCAGCGCGTCCGCGTCCACGAGCACCGCCCCGAGCTCCCGCAGCCGCGAGGCCACCACTGACTTCCCTGAGGCGATGCCGCCCGTCAACCCGATCTTCAACACTCCACCAGACTAAGCTGATCCGGTGGCAGAAGACGCGGTTTCCCCCGGGAGCAGGGCCGCCGTGTACACCACACTGGCCGCCGGGCCCGCGTTCCGGCACGAGATCGAGATCAAGAGGTCCCGGTTCATCACTGTCCTCGCCCGTACCGGCGACGAGGCCGGCGCCCGGTCCGTGGTCGCCGGGCTCCGCAAGGAATTCCATGACGCGCGGCACCACTGCTCGGCCTTCGTGCTCGGGGCCGACCGTCAGGTCCAGCGCTCCAATGACGACGGCGAGCCGTCCGGAACCGCCGGCATCCCGATGCTCGAGGCCCTGCTGAAACGCGAAACCGGCCCGGGGGTGGCGGACCTCAGTGACGTGACCGCCGTCGTCGTCCGCTATTTCGGCGGGATCCTGCTCGGCACGGGCGGGCTGGTGCGCGCCTATTCCGAGTCGGTTTCCGGTGCCCTGGACCGCGCACCGCTCGTGCAGCGCCGCCGCCTGCGCATCTGCTCGGTCGCTGTGGCGCCTGCGGCGGCGGGCCGGCTCGAGAATGATCTCCGCGCCGCCGGCTATGTCATGGCCGAAACGAGCTACGGGGCACAGACAACGGTCCTCCGGCTTGCCCTCCCTGACGAGCCCGAGGGACTGGCCAGGGCGGCGGAGCGGCTGGCGGCGGTATCGGCCGGTAGCGCCTCGCTGGTGCCCGGAGAAACGGAATGGATCGACGTCCCCGGCAGCTGAGCAGGCCCGGCGGCCGCCCGGGACATGCCCCGCCTTGCCCGCGGCCACGAGACATATTCCCTAAGTGTCCAGTGGTCGGGCCCAGGACTGGACATGTCCCCCGGCTGCGCTGATCCGCGGGCCCGCGTAACATAACGTTCCTGTTTCGGCGCTGAAGCGTGCGGGGCGCCCGATTTCGCCGCCCCCCGGAACAGCACCAGCGGAGCCATGCCCTTAGCACGTCCCGACTTGAGATTACCTGAATTTTTGCCGAAATATACCCCTGACTCTTCTTTCGCTCCCACCATCGGACTATCGTTTTGTGTGGGCAAACCCCACCGTAGAAGTCCGTTGATGCGAGATGAGGCGGGGTGTTGTTCCGGCACTAAGCCAGGCGACGGATCACCGTTCCTGAACCTGGTCCGTAGGCGTTGTGGCAGGCGCGGGGGCGCCCCCACAACTCAATCACCGTTCCCTCAACACGGCTGGGGCCGTGCAGGCAAAATGGCAGGGCGCGGAGGTTCCCACGAAGCTGGGGCCAATAACCGCAGACAGACAACTGGGCAGGAACCCGCAGTTCCGCATGCGCGGCCACATAGAGCCCGCGAGTGCTCCAGAAAACTGGTTCCCACCGTGATGGTGCATGCCCGGATCTGCCTGTGACTTCCATCAGGAATGAATCACAAGCGAGGAAAACTCATGAACGACGACAAACTCATGAAGAAGTCGATTCGATTGGTCGGTTCCACTCTGCTGGTCACAGGACTGGCTGTCGGGGGCGGCGCCTTATCTGCGGGAGCAGCCTCAGCAGACACGGGCCAAGGGTCCCTCACGGTCGCCCATAACAACACCTGGGGCAACAGTTGGGACCACAAGAAGGACTCGAAGGACAACAACAGGTCGTGGGACAACGACAGGTCGTGGGACCACAAGAAGTCCAAGGACCGTGACGACCGCGACTCCTGGCGGAACCACGACTGGAACAAGGGTTGGTTTGACAGCCACAAGCGCTGGCACGACCGGGACGATGACCATGGTTGGCGTGATGACGACGGCAACTGGCGCTCGGACGACGACTTCGGCGGTTGGTGGATCGGCGACGACGGCTGCTGGCACAACCAGGACGGCTGGAAGGACCACGGCGGTCGCTGGCACTGGAACTGGTAGAGGCACTACCACGGCCTGCCGCAGGGCAGTTGAGCGGTAGTTCCCGCGTCCCAGGGACCAACTGTGATTGAGGGGCACACTGAGGGCGTTGCCTTTCCGGCAATGCCCGCAGCCCTGAGGAAATGTCCTTAACCGAACGGTGGCCGCCCCCTTGGGGACGGCCACCTTCAGCATATGGAGCGTTCAGCGCACTAAGCGCCTGATCTCACGGAGCGGACTCCGGGAGAAGGTCAGGCAAATCAGTTGCCGGTCAGCTTCTCGCGCAGAGCAGCAAGAGCCTCGTCGGAAGCAAGCGTGCCCGCACCGGCGTCGGCCGTGGCCGGCTCGGAGGAGTAGCTGGTGGTGCCGGAATCGCTGTCACCGGACGTTGCAGCGGCAGCGTCGTCGGCGGCGTGCTGGGCAACCTGCTTCTTGTGGGCTTCCCAGCGGGTCTGGGCGTCAGCGTACTGCTGCTCCCAGGCGGCGCGCTGCGTCTCGTAGCCTTCAAGCCACTCGTTGGACTCCGGGTCGAAGCCCTCCGGGTACTTGTAGTTGCCCTCTTCGTCGTACTCGGCGGCCATGCCGTAGAGAGCCGGATCGAATTCGGTGCTTTCGGCGTCGACTCCCTCGTTGGCCTGCTTGAGGGAGAGGGAGATGCGGCGGCGCTCGAGGTCGATGTCGATGACCTTGACGAACAGCTCGTCACCAACGGAGACAACCTGCTCGGCCAGCTCAACGTGGCGGACGGCGAGCTCGGAGATGTGGACCAGGCCTTCGATGCCGTCTTCAACGCGGACGAACGCGCCGAACGGAACCAGCTTGGTGACCTTACCCGGAACAACCTGGCCGAGGGCGTGGGTGCGGGCGAAGGTCTGCCACGGATCTTCCTGCGTGGCCTTGAGCGACAGGGAAACACGCTCGCGGTCCAGGTCGACCTCGAGAACCTCGACGGTGACTTCCTGGCCGACTTCGACAACCTCGGACGGGTGGTCGATGTGCTTCCAGGACAGCTCGGAAACGTGCACCAGGCCGTCTACGCCGCCCAGGTCCACGAAGGCACCGAAGTTGACGATGGAGGAAACGACGCCGGGACGGACCTGGCCCTTTTCCAGCTTGTTGAGGAACGTGGAGCGGACCTCGGACTGGGTCTGCTCGAGCCAGGCACGGCGGGACAGCACAACGTTGTTGCGGTTCTTGTCCAGCTCGATGATTTTGGCTTCGATCTTCTGACCGATGTACGGAGCAAGGTCGCGCACACGGCGCATCTCGACGAGGGATGCGGGCAGGAAGCCGCGCAGACCGATGTCGAGGATAAGACCACCCTTGACAACCTCGATGACGGTACCGGTAACGACACCGTCCTCTTCCTTGACCTTCTCGATGTCGCCCCAGGCACGCTCGTACTGAGCACGCTTCTTGGAGAGGATCAGGCGGCCTTCTTTGTCTTCCTTGGTGAGCACCAGGGCTTCGACCAGATCACCGACGGAGACGACGTCTCCGGGATCAACGTCGTGCTTGATGGAAAGCTCGCGGGAGGGGATGACACCTTCGGTTTTGTAACCGATGTCGAGCAGGACTTCGTCGCGGTCGACCTTGACGACGGTACCTTCGACGAGATCTCCGTCGTTGAAGTACTTGATGGTGGCGTCGACTGCTGCGAGGAAGTCCTCAGCGGTACCGATGTCGTTAATCGCGACGACGGGGGTACCGGGCTTCTCGGTGGAGGTGATGGTCATGTAGTAGGGGCTCCGTTGTGGATAGTAAGTCGGTCAGGAGAACCGCATCGCCCGCATTATGGAATGCAGGCCAAGAACACGGCAGATCAAATGGCGATCGGCCAGGTCATCCTGGTTGTGGATTAATTATGGATTCCAGCTGCGCGCACGTAGTACGCGCCCGTTTATTCTAGTCGTATCCCGCAACGCCGGTCAAAGCGCCGGGCGCCACCACCGGCGTCGGACCGGACCGTCCAACGGGGCCGCCCACAGGCCAGGGCGCGCCCCGGACGTGAGCCATCAGAAGTGCGTCAGGCAATGCGGTGCCCGTTCGACGGCGAACATGAGCCGCGCCTTCAGCGCGGCCCCGGGGGCGTGTTCGGTGATCTTCCCGGCCGCCGTGAGCGTCACCGGGCAGACGGCGCCCAGGTAGATCGAGCCCAGGTGGGCGACGTCGAGGGTCAGCTCCGGAGCCGCGCCGGGGGGCGCGGCGGAAACGGCGGCCTCCCCTTCCGTGACCTCCAGGAGGAACGTCCCGGCGGCGAAGCCGAGGCCGTCGGTCACCGACAGGACCAGTGAGCCGTCCACCGGGTAGCGGCGGGCGCCCAGTGCCTTGTCCGTGTCCAGGATCCGGAGCATGTCCCGGTGGTCCGAGGATTCGATGCAGCGGGGATCGTCGAGGGCCCACACCAGCGGGTCATCCACCGGTGCGTCCTGCCAGCTGATCCGTTCGATCAGGTCGATGCTGCCGAGGAACTGCCACAGCTCCAGGTAGGCATCGTCCGTGGCCGCCACAAGGTCCACTATTTCCACCGTGTACGGCTTGGTGTCCCAGCCGGCGAACTTGTAGGCGACGTAGCCGTCCACCGTCCCGGCGGCGTCGTAATGCAGGGCGCACCTGATCGCCTCGTCTTCGCCGCCGTCCCGGCCGAAGGAGCCGGAGGCCCGCTGCCGGTAGGCCTCCTGGCGCACGATGGAACCGGGCGTGGCCCGGTGGACCCGCGCGAAGACCTGCGGAGCCAGTTCGAGCACGACCTTCCGGTCCGCGATTTCCACAGTTCCCGCCGCTGCGTGGCGCAGGCGGAAGCGCGGCCCGGCGTCGACCTTGACGCTGCGCTCAAAGGTTGCGACGCCGAAACCGAATCGGCCGTAGATCGACGCTTCGGACGCGGTCAGGGCGGCCACCGCCAGGCCGTCGGCCTTCGACGCGGCCAGGTCCTCGGTCATCATGCGGCGCAGGAGGCCCCGCCGCCGGTGCGTTCCCCGGACGGTCACGGCGGTGACCAGCTGGGCCCGGAGCTGCCGGCCGTAACCGATGTTGAGGTCCTTGCGCAGGGACGCGAAGGTGGCCACCGGAACGTCCGCGGCCAGGGAATGCGGCGCCACGTCCCCGGCCTGGTAGACGCCCGTCAACTCGCCGTCGTCAGCCCGGTAGTTCGCGAGCACCTTGTCCACGAACTCGTCGCTGCGGCGGGCGTCATGGAACCCGAACCCGACCGCCTGGACCCAGGCCGCACAGTCCCCGTAGGCATCGGTGTCTTTTCCGGCTGCCCGGAACCGCCTGACCTCATACTTTTCTGCCATGTCCTGCCCCCTGTGCGTCGACGACCCGTCAATGGATCCTGCGGCCCGGCAAACCCGGGCCGGAACCTAGTGCCCGGCGTCGTACCAGGTGGGACCGACGCCGATCTGGACGTCCAGCGGAACGCTGAGGTCAGCCGCGGCGCCCATCTGTTCAGTGACCAGCTTTTCGACGGCCTCCCGCTCGCCGGTGGCGACCTCGAGCACCAGTTCATCGTGCACCTGCAACAGCATGCGCGACTTGAGCCCCTGGGCGGCCAGCTCCGAGTGCACGCCGAGCATCGCGCGCTTGATGATGTCCGCAGCCGATCCTTGGATGGGTGAGTTCAGCGCGATGCGCTCCGCGTTCTCGCGAAGCTGCCGGTCCGTGCTGGTGAGGTCCGGGAGGTAGCGCCGGCGGCCTTCGATGGTGGCCGTGTAGCCGTCGATGCGTGCCTGGTCCACCACTCCGCGGAGATAGTCGCGGACAGCGCCGAACCTGTCGAAGTATTCCTTCATGAGGGTACGGGCCTCGTCCACGGAAATCTCCAGCTGCTTGGAGAGCCCGAATGAGGTCAGCCCGTAGGCGAGGCCGTAGGACATCGCCTTGACCTTGGAGCGCATCGCGCTGGTCACCTGGTCGACGGGCACATGGAAGATGTTGGAGCCCACGAACCGGTGGAGGTCTTCGCCGTCCTGGTAGGCCTGGATCAGCCCCTGATCGCCGGAAAGGTGGGCCATGATGCGCATTTCGATCTGCGAGTAGTCCGCGGACAGCAGGCATTCGTAGCCTTCGCTGACGACAAAGATGCCGCGGACGCGGCGGCCTTCCTCGCTGCGGATGGGGATGTTCTGGAGGTTCGGGTTGTTGGACGAGATCCGTCCCGTCGCGGCCACGTTCTGCGCGTAGGTGGTGTGGATCCGGCCGTCGTCGGTGACGGACTTCTTGAGCGACTCCAGCATCTGGCGCAGCTTCGACGACTCGCGGTGCGCCATCAGCTGGACCAGGAATTCGTGCCCGGTCTTTTCCAGCAGGTTCTTGAGCGAGGCGGCGTCGGTGGTGTAGCCGGACTTGATTTTCTTGGTCTTCGGCAGCCCCAGTTCCTCGAACAGCACCGTCTGCAGCTGCTTCGGCGAACCCAGGTTCACTTCGTGGCCGATCGCGGCGAAGGCAAGCTCCTGGGCGTTGTCGATCACCTTGGCGAGATCGGCCAGCTGCTCGTCCATGCGCGGCATGTCGATGGCGATTCCTGCGAGTTCCATGTCGGCAAGAACCCGGCTGACAGGCAGCTCAAGGGTGGTCAGCAGGTCCTGGGCTTTGCGTTCCTTCAGTTCCGTTTCGAAGTAACGGCTCAGGGCCTGGACGACGGCGGCCACCTGGACCAGCGCGCCGGCAGCGGCGGCGTCATCGCCGTCGAACGCCAGCTCCAGCTGGCCGGCCTTGGCGGCCTCGGTCGAGACGCTGATGTTGAGGTGGTGCTGGGCCAGTTCGGCGAGCTCATAGCTGCGGCGGTCAGGCTGGATCAGGTACCCGGAAATCGAAGTGTCGTCCACCACGCCCTCGATTTCCAAGCCGCGGGCGGTCAGCGCCTTCAGGGCGGCCTTGTAACCGTGCATGACCTTGGGCGATCCGGGGTCCCGCAGCCACGCCGCCAGGACGTTTTCGGAACCGGCGTCCTGGCCGGCCAGGTCGATGTGGGCGGCGGCGCCGTCGCGGACGATCGCCAGCGCGGCGGCATCCTCCCCGATCCGGCCCGGGACCAGATCGACAGCCACCGCGGATCGCTGCCCGGCGGCACCTCCCGCCAGGAAGGCGTCCAGCTCTGCTGCCCCGGCCGGGGTCACGAAATCCGGGGTTTCCAGGCTTTCCCGCTCCGCTTCGGGAACCTCACTGCCGTAGAGGGCAAAGAGCCGGGTGCGGATGGTCTTGAATTCGAGGGCGTCGAACAACTCCTCCAGGGCCGCCTGGTCCGGCCGCGGTTCCGCGAGATCGTCCAGCGTTACCGGGAGGTCGAGGTCGGTATGGAGCCGGTTCAGCCGCCGGTTGCGCTTGACGTCCTCCACGTTTTCGCGGAGGGCGTCCCCCACTTTCCCGCCGATGGAATCCAGGTTCTCGAGGACTCCCTCCAGCCCGCCGTACAGGTTGATCCATTTGGCCGCCGTCTTGGGGCCGACGCCGGGAACGCCGGGGAGGTTGTCCGCGGACTCCCCCACCAGGGCGGCGAGGTCCGAATACTGGGCGGGGCTGACGAAGTACTTCTCCTGGATGGCCGCCGCGTCCAGCCGGGGAATGTCGCTGACGCCCTTCCTGGGGTACAGCACGAACACGTTGTCCGTAATGAGCTGGAAGGCATCACGGTCACCCGAAACCAGTAGTACCTCGAAACCGGCCTTGTCTCCCATGGTGGCGAGTGTGGCCAGGATGTCGTCGGCTTCATAGCCGGGCATCTTGATGGTCTTGATACCCCACGCGCCCATGACCTTGTCGATGAGGTCGATCTGGCCGCTCATCTCCCGGGGAGTTTCGTTGCGGCCACCCTTGTAGTCGCTGTACTCCGCCTTGCGGTGCGTGGTGTCATCCGAGACGTCGAAGGCTACGGCAACGTGGGTGGGCTTCTGTTCCTTGATGAGGTTGATCAGCATGGAGGTAAACCCATGGATCGCGTTGGTGTGCTGCCCATTGGCAGTGGAGAACTTGTCGGCCGGCAGGGCGAAGAAGGCACGGAAGGCCATGGAATGGCCGTCGAGGACCATCAGCCGGGGCTGGTCCGTGATGGGAACCACGGGCGCCTCCGTGGCGGACACCTCCGGCACGGCGCGCCGCGGCTTCCCGGCGGGCCCGGCCACAAGGACAGCCGCACCCTCTGCCGGAGCCACGGCTGCTGCTGTTTCTGATGCAGTGTCTGCCGATCTGGCTGCTCCGGTGTCGAATGACGTGTCTAATGACGTGTCTAATGACGCTGGGGAAGGGGCCGGTTTGGTAGTTTCGCTCACAGGTGCCAGCCTAGTTGCCATGATGGACAATTTCACGCCCGCCCCCTACGCGGCCGAACTGGCAGCCGCGGGAGTGCCCGACGAACTGCTCGATTGGCTCGGCTGGAGGGGTCTCGGTGCCCTCGTGGTGAAGATGGGGATCCATTTCCTCGAGATAGGCCCGGAACGGTCGGTGGCAACGATGCCGGTGGCCGGCAACACCCAGGTGGCCGGCATCCTGCATGGCGGGGCACATGTGGTCCTCGCCGAAACGCTCGGCTCCTTCGCGGCCGGGATGCACGCCGGCCCGGGACGGCACGCCCTCGGCATCGAGGTGGGCGCGACCCATCACCGCCCGATCGCGGAAGGCACCGTGACCGGAACCTGCACCGCGATCCACCTCGGGCGCACGCTCACCACGCACGAGATCGTCATGACGGACGAGAAGGGGCGCCGGCTCTCCACCGCCCGGATCACCAACCTGATCCGCGACGACGCGGGGTAGGACGCGGGGTAGAAAGCGGATAGCGTCTGCCGGGCAGCGCCGGCCCTGCAGCCGGGCTAGGGCCTGCCGCCAAAGCGGTAGTGCAACTCGACAATCCCGCGTCCCAGGGTGTGGGAGGAGATCAACTCCAGTGGCGGCGTCGGGCCGTCCATCGGAAGCACCGGCTTGCCGCCGCCGAGCACCACCGGGATGATCGAGACGATCAGCTCATCCAGCAGGCCGGCGTCGGCGAACTGCGCCGCCAGGACTCCCCCGCCGACGATCCAGACGTTCCGGCCGGCCGCCGCTTCCTTCAGGTCCTCGGCGAATTCGCGGACGGGCCCGCGGACGAACGTGATGTCCGAGCCCTGCGGGGCGGAGAGTTCGTGATGGGTGAAGACCCAGCACGGGGTGCCCGGGTAGGGCCAGTTGCCGGGTTCGTGCTCCATCAGCCACGCGTAGGTTTCGCCGCCCATGACGATACAGCCGACGTCGGCCATGAACGCATCGTAGCTTTCCTTGCCGCCGGCGAAGCCGTCGAACTGGAGCAGCCAGTCCAGCCTGTCATTGACGGTGGCGATGAATCCGTCCAGGGAGGAGGCCACGAAGTATTGGAGGCTCGGCATGGCCCCAGCCTACTCATTTCGGGCCTGGGTGCCCATCCTGCCGCGGTGCGGGGACGGTCCCGTTGGGCGGGGGGCGCCTATTTACTGAAGTACGGAATGATCAGGTAGAGCCCGAAGAGGACGGCAGCGCCGCACAGGCCGAAGCACGCGTAGGCAAGCGGCCGGACCCAGGCCGGGTTGCTTTCCCGGACGTCGCCGGCAATGGCGGTCAGCCGGACGCCAAGGGAGTACAGGACGACGACCGTCACCGCCGCCACGAGGGTCGCGCCGGCCACGGTGACAACTTCCAACCATTTCATCGCTGGACATCCTTAGTGCTCTTGCTCGGCTTGCCGGCCGGTTTCTTCTTGCGGAACTGCACGGCGTGACCCGCTTCCTCGACCTCGACCGCGTTGTGGTGGCCCACATGGGACTTCCGCGAGTGGATAAACATGTACCAGACCGCAGCCGTGCCGGCGATTGCCGCGACGACGACTCCGATGACACCTGTCTTGACGAGCAGGGCGGTCAGCGCGCCCACGATCCCGGCCGCCGGCAGCGTGAAGAGCCAGCCGACGGCGATCCGGCCGGCCGTGCCCCAGCGCACCGAAGTGCCCCGGCGTCCCAGTCCGGAACCGATCACCGAGCCGGAGGCCACCTGCGTGGTGGAAAGGGCGAAGCCCAGGTGCGAGGAGGCGAGGATGGCCGAGGCGGTGCTGGTCTCGGCCGCGAAGCCCTGGGCGGGCTTGACGTCGGTCAGGCCTGCTCCCATGGTGCGGATGATGCGCCAGCCGCCGGCGTAGGTGCCGAGGGCGATGGCCAGGGCGCAGGCCGTGATGACCCACCACTGGGGCCCGGAGCCGGCCTGCTGGGTGCCTGCGGCGATCAGGACGAGGGTGATGATGCCCATGGTCTTCTGCGCATCATTGGTGCCGTGGGCGAGGGCCACGAGGCTGGACGTGAAGATCTGGCCGGTGCGGAACCCGCCGCGCTTCTGCGTGAGCTTGTCGCCGGTTTCCGGGTCGTGCCGGGACGTCAGCGCATAGGCCAGCCTGGTGCACAGGTAGGCCACGCCGCCTGCGATCAGGGGGGCGAAGAGCGCGGGGAGAACGACCTTCTGCATGAGGCTCTCGAAGTTCACGGAGTGGATGCCGATGCCCGCAATTGCCGCGCCGATCAGGCCGCCGAAGAGGGCGTGGGAGGAACTCGAGGGCAGGCCCTTGAGCCAGGTGACCATGTTCCACAGGATGGCGCCCATCAGGCCCGCGAAGACGATGTCCGGGGTGATCTGGATTCCCTCGGAACCCTCCCGGATGATGCCGCCGGAGACGGTCTTGGCTACTTCAGTGGAGAGGAACGCACCCACCAGGTTCAGCGCAGCCGCCAGGGCGACTGCCGTCTTCGGTTTGATGGCACCGGTAGCGATGGGAGTGGCCATCGCGTTGGCGGTGTCATGAAATCCATTGGTGAAGTCGAAGAACAGCGCCAGCGATATTACCAGCGCCACCATTACGGTGATTTCCACCTGTTGCCCAATCTGCAGAGTCGACGGTCAGCAGTTTCACTTCCCCGTTGCCGGCCCCGCAGTGTTCATCCGGTGTCCGGATGGAATGACTTGCGGCCGACGGCAATGCAGCTTGAAACCCTATAGATCGTACGCGGTAAGGGCAGCCCGGCAAAACATCACCAGGAGACGCGGAATGCCGGACACCTGTTCGGTGTCCGGCATTCTGCGTTCGGGCAGTCACGACGCGCGGCCGGGGCACTGGATGGCCCCGGCCGGCGCCCCGACCGGTCAGCCAGCCGCGGGGCCTCAGGCGACCGGTCGGCCGGCCGCGGGGCCTCAGGCGGGGAGGTGTACCCGGCGTGCCGGGCTTTCCACAGCGGGGACGCCGTCGCCGGCCTGGCCGTACAGCCAGTCGTTGTACTGGAAATCGTTGCCCTTGCGGCTCTTGAACAGCAGGTTCCGCAGGGTGCGGGCCAGCCCGGAGACGTGCCAGGATTCGCCCCAGATGCGGGCCGTGCGCTGCACGCGTGCCGTGCGGCCGGCGCGGACGTTGTTGAATTCCCGGATGGCGCCGTCCCAGGCGTCCGGGTTGGCCCCGTCCGCGGTGAAGACCGAGCCGTTGGTGACGTCCTGCAGCACGGCGGCGTCCTCGAGGGCCTGGCAGGCGCCCTGGGCGAGGTACTGCAGCATCGGGTGGGCGGCGTCGCCCATCAGGACCATCCGGCCGGCGACCCAGTTTTCGATCGGGTCGCGGTCGTACATGGGCCAGCGGATGCCGGTGGCCAGGTTCTTCAGCGCGGCCCGCACCTCGGGCACGCAGTCCTTGTAGGCTGCCTCGAGCTCGTCGATGCCACCGTACTGCTCCTCGCCGCGCTCGAAGGACGGGGACTTGAACACGGCGACGGTGTTCAGCAGTTCCCCTTTGCGGAGCGGGTACTGCACGAGGTGGCAGTTCGGTCCGAGGTAGACGATGACGTCTTCGAGGTCGGCCTTGGGGGTGCTGTCGGTGATCGGCACGGTGCCGCGGTAGGCCACGTAGGCCGAGGGGACGGGCTCGTCGTTTGCCACGAGCGGACGCAGGGTGGACTTCAGTCCGTCGGCGCCGATGACGACGTCGGCCTCGTAGTCCACGCCGGCCGCCGTGTGGGCGACACCGCGGCCGTTTACGGTTTCCACGCTCTCGACCATGACGTCGTTGACGAGCTTGACGCCGGCCGCCTCACAGCCTTCGAGCAGGACGCGGTGGAGGTCGCTGCGGTGGATCACGACGTACGGTGCGCCGTAGCGTTCCTCGAATTCGCCGCCCAGGGCCTGGCGGGTGAGTTCTTCGCCGGTCACGGCGTCGCGGAAGACGAGGTGCTTGGGCTGGACGCCGATTTCCAGCGCCTTCTCCAGCAGGCCCCAGCGCTGCAGGACGCGGGAGGCGTTAGGCGCCATCTGCAGGCCCGCGCCGACCTCGCCGAATTCGGGGGCCCGTTCCACGAGGGTAACGTTCGCGCCGTTTTCGCGCAGTGCGAGGGCACCGGCCAATCCGGCCATTCCCCCTCCGATGACCAGGACATCGGTGGCCTTGGCGTGCTCAGACATTGCTAACTCCTTGTGAGGTTGTTGCTTGTGATTTCAGTTTGAGGCCGACCGCGGCCAGCAGTACCGCCGCGATGGCGGCTGCCGCGGCGAAGGCGAGGAAGTTCGAATTGACGCCCAGCCCGGCGGCCAGCAGGAGCCCACCGACCTGCGGTGCGGCGACGGCGCCGATCCGGCCCACCCCCAGGGCCCAGCCGAGGGCGGTGCCGCGGAGGTGGCCCGGGTAGTGCCCCGCGACGGCGGCGATGATCAGGCACTGCGTGCCGTGGGTGCCGACGCCGGCCAGGACGAGCATGAGGTACACGACGCCGACGGGCGGGCCGCTGATGAGGACCACGAGGGCGACGGCGGCGACGGCCGCCGCGGCGATGGACGTGGGCACCGGACCGAACCGGGTGCCGGCCCAGGCCGTGATGACCGACCCGGCCACTGCACCGAGGTTCAGGGCCAGGGCGAACGTCAGCGCGGAGCCCAGGTTGTAACCGGCCAGCTGCATGAGGTTCGGCAGCCAGGTGCCCAGTCCGTACCAGGCGAACAGGGTAGCCAGCGTCGCCACGGCGAACAGCACGCTGACGCCCAGGTACGGGGCACGGAGCAGCGAGGCGAAGCCGGCAGGCTCCTTGCTCTTCGCCGTGCCCCGGCTCGGTGCCAGTGTCTCCGGGAGGAAACGCAGGCCCAGCGGAACCACCACCAGCAGTGCGAGCACGGCAACGAGGAACATTGCCGGCCAGCCGAAGGCGGGGATCAGCGGGATGCCCACGAGGGCCGCGATGGAT
This sequence comes from Pseudarthrobacter albicanus, assembly GCF_018224015.1. GTDB lineage: Bacteria > Actinomycetota > Actinomycetes > Actinomycetales > Micrococcaceae > Arthrobacter > Arthrobacter albicanus. The sequence continues at coordinate 10,016 of NZ_JAGPOT010000040.1, read as the reverse complement.
CCGCCGATCGGGACGCCGGACATCATCAGCGTGGCGATGGTGGACCGCCACTTGGCGGGCACCAGCTCGGCGACGAGGGCATTGGCCGAGGGCACGAGCCCGCCGAGTCCGATCCCGGCGAGCAGGCGCATGGCACCGAAGAACGGAGCATTGGGGGCGAACGCACAGAGGATGGTGAACAGCGAGAAGACAACGGCGCAGCCGAGGATAGTGCGGCGGCGGCCCCAGGAGTCGGCCATGCGGCCGGCGAAGATCGCGCCGATCATCATGCCCAGGAAGGCCATGGAACCGATGGTGCCGGCGGTGGCCTTCGTCAGGCCCCAGCCGGTATCAGCGATCAGCGATGACTGGACCGTGCCGTAGACGATGAGGTCGTAGCCATCGAAAACCACCAGGAGCCAGCAGACAAGGACGGCGAGGACTGACCGCCGGTAAAACCGGGATGCCGGCCCATCGCCGGCGCCGGGGAAGGTGGCCCCGGGTTTTGGCCGCTCCGGCGCTGGAGCGGAAGGTGTGTGATTCATCCCACTACTGTCGTCGTCATCGCCCGTGAACCACAATACAATTCTGATGTGCAGAACAACCCATCACGCAGGACCGCTAGCAAGCCCGCCCAAAAGCGCCCGACCTACTCCATCGAAGCCGTGGACAACGCCCTGCTGCTCCTGCAGCTCCTGCGCGACGGCGGCGCCCTGCGGCTCAAGGACGCCGCCGCCGAGCTCGGCGTGGCCCCGTCCACCGCCCACCGGCTGCTCGCCATGCTCGTCTACCGGGGCTTCGCCGTGCAGGACGAAACCCGCCGCTACGTCCCCGGTCCCGCCATGGGCGTGGGGCCGGCAGGGCTCAGCTGGACCAGGCTGCTGCGCACCATTGCGCAGCCGCACATGGAGCTCCTCACCGGGAAGGTCAACGAAACGGTCAACCTCATGGTCCGCGTGGGCACGAAAGTCCGGTTTCTGGCCACCGTCGAAGGAAACAATGTGCTGCGGGTAGGCGACAGGCAGGGCACCGTCATGCCCGCGAACAGGACCTCCGGCGGCAAGGCCATGCTGGCGGAACTGGAACTGCCGATGCTGGAACAGCTGTTCCGCAGCAGCAACATCGACGGCGACACCGCCGGCGACACCGCCGGCGACACCATTCCGGACGGCGAATACCCGGCCTTCCTGCGCGAGCTGGAGACCATCCGCGGCAACGGGTTCGCCGCGAATTTCGAGGGCACCGAGGATGGCGTCAGCGCGCTCGGGATGGCGCTGCACAACATCCGCGGGGACGTGGTGGGCGCCCTGAGTGTCGCCACCCCGGCGACCCGGTTCCGGAGTGTTTTCGACGCCGGGCTGGTGCCGGCCCTGCGCGAAACCTGCCGCCAGCTGGAGATCGATATCGCAGCCAATCCGGCGGAACGGGACTGATCCCTGTTTCTGCCCAGCGATGATTCTGTTGTGCAGAATATGTTGGAAGTCACACGCTGGCCTCCGTAGAGTCGGTGAACGCCCACGAACTGTTCTGCACTAACCGAGGAGGTCCACGTGTCCATCAGCGCCGATAGCACCACGCATGAATCAGTCGCCGCCCAGCACAACGCTGCGGAGCCGACGCCGGAGGAGGCTGCGCAGCTGGAAAAGCTGTACCAGGATTTTGAGACCGGAAACCTGATCCCGCTATGGACCCAGATCGCCGACCTCATGCCCATGGTCCCCTCCCCCAAAGCCATCCCCCACGTCTGGCGCTGGAACGACCTCTACCCGCTGGCGGCCCGCGCCGGGGACCTGGTGCCTGTGGGCCGCGGCGGGGAACGCCGCGCGATTGCCCTGGCGAACCCGGGCCTGGGCAAGACCCCGTACGCCACCCCCACGCTCTGGGCGGCCATCCAGTACCTCGGCGCCCGCGAGACCGCCCCGGAGCACCGCCACTCGCAGAACGCGTTCCGCTTCGTGGTCGAGGGCGAGGGCGTCTGGACGGTCGTCAACGGCGACCCGGTGCGCATGTCCCGCGGCGACTTCCTGCTGACCCCGGGCTGGAACTTCCACGGCCACCACAACGACACAGATGAGCCGATGGCCTGGATCGACGGGCTGGACATCCCGTTCGTCCACTACGCCGATGCCGGCTTTTTCGAGTTCGGCACCGAACGGGTCACCGATGAAGCGACCCCGGACATCTCCCGTGCCGAGCGGCTCTGGGCGCACCCGGGCCTGCGTCCGCTCTCCGGGCTGGATGACACCACCAGCTCCCCCATCGCCGCCTACCGCTGGGAGCACACGGACCGTGCGCTGGCCGAGCAGCTGCTGCTCGAGGACGAGGGCCACCCTGCCACCGTCTCCCAGGGCCATGCCGCGGTGCGCTTCACCAACCCGACCACCGGCGGGGACGTGATGCCCACCATCCGGGCCGAATTCCACCGCCTGCGCGCCGGCGCCTCCACGGAGGCCATCCGCGAGGTCGGTTCCAGCGTCTGGCAGGTCTTCGAGGGTTCCGGCAGCGTGGTCCTCAACGGGGAAACGAAGAACCTGGCGAAGGGCGACCTCTTCGTGGTCCCGTCCTGGACTGAATGGTCCCTTCAGGCCGACCTTCAGGCGGACCCGCAGGCCGGGACCGAATTCGACCTCTTCCGCTTCAGCGATGCCCCCATTTTTGAACGGCTGAATTTTAACCGCACCTACATCGAAGGACGCAACAAATGAGACTCCTCACCCTCCGCACTGAACACGGAACCAAGGCTGTCCGCCAGGACGGCGGCACCCTGACCGAGATCGAAGGCTTCGCCAACGTCGGGGAACTGCTGAACACCGCCGGCTGGGAGGAAACCGCCAAGGCCGCCGCCGGCGCCACTCACCCCCTCGAAGGCGCCGACCTGGATGCCGTCGTGCCGTTCCCGGGCAAGATCATCTGCGTCGGGCACAACTACCGCAACCACATCAAGGAAATGGGCCGGGAAGTCCCGGAGTACCCCACCCTGTTCGCCAAGTACCAGGAATCCCTGATCGGCCCCAACGATGATCTGGCCCTGCCGCAGGAATCGGACAAGGTCGACTGGGAGGCCGAACTCGCCGTTGTGATCGGCAAGAAGGGCCGCCGGATCAGCGAAGCCGACGCGGCGGAGCACATCGCCGGCTATGCCGTGCTGAACGACGTGAGCATGCGCGACTACCAGTTCCGCACCATCCAGTGGCTGCAGGGCAAGACCTGGGAGAAGTCCACCCCGTTCGGCCCCGCCCTGGTCACCAAAGACGAGTTCACCGCCGGCCTCATGACCTCCGCCGTGGACGGCGACATCCAGCAGCAGACGCCCACCAACGACGTCGTCTTCACGCCCGAGTTCCTGGTCTCCTACATCTCCACCATCATCACGCTGAACCCGGGCGACGTGATCGCCACCGGCACCCCCGGCGGCGTGGGCCACGCCCAGGACCCGAAGCGCTACCTCCAGGAGGGCCAGGTCCTGGTCACCACCATCGAGGGCCTGGGCCAGCTGAAGAACCGCGTGGTCAAGGAAGCCTGATGGTTGAACGCCACGACCGGACCACGGACCCGGAACTGCTCGCGGCCCTGCTGCAGGCGCGGCGGGGCACGGCGTTCTTCGCCCGCAAGCTCAACGAGCTGTCCGACGCGGAGCTCGACGGCGATTCGCTGCTCCCGGGCTGGAGCCGCCGCCACATCACGGCGCACATCGGCTATAACGCCCGGGCCATCGCACGGCTCGTCGAGTGGGCGGCCACCGGCGTGGAGACGCCGATGTATGCCTCCACCGATGTCCGGGACCACGAGATCGAGTTCGGCGCCACGCTGAGTCCGATCGCGCTCCGGCACCTCTTCGACCACTCCGCCGTGCACCTGAACGTCGAATGGCGGGACCTGCCCGAGGACGCGTGGCACCACAAAGTGCGCACCATCCAGGGCCGCGAAGTCCCCGCCGCCGAGACGGTCTGGATGCGCACCCGGGAAGTCTGGATGCACGCGGTGGACCTGGCCAACGGGGCCGCCTTCGCGGACATCCCGGCACCGGTCCTTGCCCGACTGCTCAAGGACATCACCGGCGCCTGGAAAACCCGCGGCACCGATACCGGGCTCGTGGTCAACGTGACCGGCCAGGAACCGGAGCTCACCTTCGGCGACACCTCAGCGGAGTCCCCGACAGTGGTCTCCGGCCCGCTTCCCGCGGTGGTTGAGTGGGCCGCCGGCCGGAGCAGCGGCGGCGTGACCGCCGTCGGGCCGGCGGCGGACGCGGACGCCGGGTCGGTCGATGCGGTTCCGGCCGCACCGAAGTGGATCTAGGCAGCCGGTTTCCTTGTCGGGTGCAGACTATACCGGCGTCAGCCGTCGTCGTGCTTGACCTTGTGCAGCCGGGTGACGACGGTGGGGCAGGGCACGTGCAGCAGCACGGCGTGGGCCGTGGAGCCCAGCACCAGCCGGGAAAATGCTCCCCGACCGCGGCTGCCGATCACCAGCAACCGGGCCTCCCGCGCGATCCCGACCAGGGCCTTGGCAGGTTCGGTATCCGTTTCGAGCCGGCGGTTGATCACGAGATCCGGGTACCTGTCCCCCAGTCCTGCCACCGATTCGGCGAGGACCACGCGGTCCTCTTCAACGATGGCCGCAGCCAGCCCGCTGGCCGGCAGCTCGTTTTCGACCCACCTGGCCGGGCTCCGGAAGGCAAGGACCACCGTCAGCCCATCGCCTCCACGGTCGGCCTCGGCGGCGGCGAAGGACACGGCCTGGAGTGACTCCTCGGATCCGTCCACGCCGACCACAACGCCGTGGCCGCCCGTCCCCGGCGTTGGCGGGATGACAGCGACCGGGCTGTCCGAGGCGGAAACAACCTGCAGGGCGCGGTCGGTCATCGGCCCGCCGTCCAGCCAGTGCCGGTCATGCGCGCCGACCACCAGCAGGGAGGCTGCCTTGGACGCTTCCCGCAGGGCCGCACCCGCGCTGCCGTGCCGGAGCTGGGTCTCGACCTCGACGTCGGGGGCCTGCGCCCGGGCGCTGGCCTGCACTGTCTGCAGCAGTTCCATCCCCGATTCCCGGACGAGTTCGTGGTACTGGAAGTCCGGGGACATCCAGCGGTCGTCCACTGCGTAAAGGGCGATCACCGGAAGCTTGTACCGGGACGCACGCTGGAGGGCCCACGCCAGTGCGGCCTCGCTTCCCGCGGACCCGTTAATGCCGACGACGATTGGTTTATTCATTGCGGATCCTGCTCTTTCCACTGCCTAGAAACCGGTGGGTTCGGTCTCGAACTCCGGCTCCCGGGGCGGTTGCTCATGATGCACCGGACGCAGCGCTGCCGTGTGTTCAAGCCAGATCAGGGCGTCGTAGCGCTCCCCCATCCGGGTGGGGATGTAGTTCCCGAGCTCCCGCTCCGGGTTGTAGACCACTCCGATCGCGCGGTGCCCGAGCCAGGTCGAGAGCCACGGCCCGGACCTGTCGTCGCCGAATTCAAGGACCGAAGGCACGCCGAGGGCCTCATGGAGGAAGTCCTCGTGGCTGCCCTGCCGCGCGGGCGGAACCCGGAGGATCCGCTCCGTGCTGCCCCAGGCGTCCGCGGCGATCACCTCGCCGCGGTGGGAGGCGAACCCCACCAGCATCACGCCCTCGCTGGCGTGCCGTTCCCGCAGGAGCTGCCCCACATTCACGAGGCCGTCCCGGGCCATGTCGGTGGCCCGGGCGTCCCCGACGTGCGTGTTGTGCTCCCAGATCAGCCCCTTGGACGCCGCGCCCAGGTGCCGGCTGATCCTGTCGATCGTGTCCGCCATGTGGTGGTCCCTGATGTTCCAGGACTGCCGGTCGCCACGGACCATGACGCGGTAGTAGTGCTCCGCGTTGGCGGCCACCTCGGCGTTTTGGACGGCGTCGAAGGCTTCCTCGCCATGGTCACCGGGGCTGGACACCCGGTTCCTGACTTCCGTGAGCAGGGCTACGACGTCGGCCTCGCAGGACTCCGGTACCAGCCGCGTGCTCCAGGCATATTCATGCGGATCCTGGTGGTGCGGCAGGAAGCACTGCCAGGCACGCCTGGCCGCGGGGACGGAGTCGGGGACATGCTCCTGCAGCCAGTCCATGGTCTCGCGCAGGGAATCCCACAGGGAATAGACGTCCAGCCCGTAGAATCCGACCCGCCGGGCCAGCGGGCGCCTGGTGTTCCAGGTGCGCAGCCAGTCAAGGAAGGCCGCCACTTCCTCGTTGGCCCAGAGCCAGGTCGGCCAGCGTTCAAAGCCGGCGAGCAGGGCGTGGACACCCTGGTCCTGCCCGCTCTGGCCCCGCACCCAGCGGTTGATGCGCCGGCACTCGGGCCAGTCACCCTCGACCCCGATCCAGTTGTAGCCCTGCTCCTCGATCAGCCTCCGGCTGAGGGTGTCCCGCCAGGTATAGAACTCGTGGGTGCCGTGGGAAGCCTCGCCAATCGCCATGAAACGGCAGTCCCCGGCACGCCGCACGAGCCCGTTGAGGTCCCGGCCGGTCTTCAGCGGCCGGGCGAGGGCGTGGATCTGCTGCAGCACGGAGGTCCTGGTGACCGCCGCGGGACTCATCGGGGCTCCTCGCCGGAGATCTTCGCCTGGCGCCTGGCACTCCGGCCCGTACCGGTGGCTCCGGGTAACCGCACGCCCGGCTGCTGGTGTTTCATGGTGCTCCCGTTCCGTGGCCCGTATCCGTCCGGCAACGGGCTGCCGGAGCCACGACGGGTGCATGATCGGGCACGCGTTGGACTTGCGAATCGCGCTTTACCTCCAAGCTTCCGCGCACGATGCCTCCGCACCTAGGGCCGAAAGTCACGTCCGTGGTCAGTGGCCGCCCTGATGGCCCGAGGGCGCCTGGCTTTCCCCGGAATCCGGCGCCGGCTCGCGGGACAGATCCACGCCCTCCCCGGAGGTCGAGCGGGGGGTCAGTTTCACGTCGCCGGGTTCGACGCCGGCGTCCCGGGCCATGCCGGCGCGAACTGACTCGACGAGCGCGTCGCTGAGCAACGGCCCCGTGTAAGCAACCCCCAGCATGCCGCTGTCCAGCGAGGTCGTGTAGTTTCCGAGTGCATCCGCGAGAATGCCTTCCGTTGCGATCGTCTCCGCCAGGGAAGCCGGATCACTGGAAGGAACGGCGAACTGCAGATCGTGGACCAATACCGACCCGATATGGACACTGTCCACTCCGGTGAAGGACCCCACACGGCCGAAGGCGCTGTCGGCGAGCGCACCCGCATCCTCACGCGTGCGTCCGGCCGGGAGGGACACGGTCAGCCCCGGATCCAGCTGCTCGAGGACCGCGTCGTCGAGCACATCCGGGGAGATGTCGGACAGGGTGATGCCGCGCTCAGCCGCGGCCCGCTCGAGCTGGCTGCGCAGGGTCGCCACGTCGGCCTCCGGTGTCGGGTGGACGGCGATCACCACACGGCGTCGCACCATCAGCCCGTCATGGCTGACGGCGGGACGTCCGTTGCCGACGTCGGTTCCGGCCTCGAGATTCACGGCCGCGCCTGTCGCCGGAATTACGGGCGGATCCGGCGTTCCGCCCGTACAGGCAGTCAGGGCCAGGACGAGCAGGGCACCCGCGGCCAGTCGCCCGATGCGCCCCATGGTCAGGTCCCGGCAGGAAAGTCGGGCCGGTAGACCGGCGGAAACGAGTCGTAGGGGGTGGTGTCCCGGACCGGAGGATCGGAGCTGATGGGGTCGTTGTTCCGCAGGTCCCCGACGGAGAATTGCACCATCATGTCGTGGTCCTCATGCACCAGGTTGTGGCAATGGACCATGTACCGCCCCCCAGCGTCCGCGCCCGTGTCGAACTGCATGAGCGCGGTGATGGACTCGTTCTCGCCCGCGTAGAAGACGTCCTTGGGGCCGGTTTCCCATGCGAACGGTTTGCCCCCGTTGGTGTTCCTGGCGATGATTTTGGCGTCAATCAGGTGGATGTGCACGGGGTGGAACCAGCCGCCGGACGCATTCGTGATGGTCCATTGCTCGATGTCATAGGGCTGGGGATTACCGAACAGCTTGGTGAATCCTGACTTCTCCACGTCCGCCCACGTGACGCCGTTGATGGTCCACTGCCCGTTCACCCGCAGCACTTTGAGCTCGCGTTTTACTTTGGCCATGTCCGGGGTGAGACTCATGGTGGCAATGCCGCCCCGGGTCGGGTTGAGGGCTCCGCCGTCGTCCAGCGCGGCGGGGATGCTGGAGATGGAGCCGGCTCCAGTACCGGAGTCCGCCACGACCTCAAACCGCATGATTTTGTCGGTGTTGGCGAAGTCGATGTTGTTCTTGTTGCTGAGGTTCCGCAGCTCGACCATCTGCCCGGCCTTGTAGTGCCGGAAGTCGATCAGGATCTCGTAGCGCTCCGCGGTGCCCTGCCGCCAGGATTTCACCGCCTGGACCGTCGGCACCATGCCGGCGTCGGTTCCGACCACATAGACGGGATCCCCGGTCGACAGCGTCGGGCGGTAGGAACGCGAGATGGAGGCCACGAGCACCCGGAAACGGTAGATCCGCGGCTTGACCTTCATGGTGGGCCACGGCACGCCGTTGACCATGATGATGTCGCCCCACAGTCCCTTGTGGTCGTTGTCGTTGTACCCGAGGGAACCGTCGGCGTTGAACAAGGCGTCCGAAAGCATCAGCGGCACGTCAAACTCGCCCTGGGGCAGCTGGGCGCGTTCGAACCTGTCGGACAACGGATAGAAGGCGGCGAGGCCGGAATAGACGTTCTGGGCCGTGATGTGGTGCTTGTGGTCGTGGTACCACAGCGTCCTCGCCGTCTGCCAGTTGGGGTAGTGGTAGTTTTTGACATTTCCCGGAACGGTGATGTCGTTGGCGTAGCCGTCGTATTGCGGCAGCGAGGCCGAGCCGTGCAGGTGGGTGACGGTGTTGAAGGCCCCGGGCTGGAGCAGGCCCAGGGCGGGGAGCGCGTTCCGGATCCGCACCTCGATCCTGGTGCCTTGGGTGGCCCGGATGGTGGGGCCGGGAAAGATGCCGTTGTAGCCTGCCACGGTGGTGTACAGGCCGGGCACAAACTGCGCCTGACCGAGCTTCTGGGTCAGCGCGTAGCGCTCATAGGGCCGCGCGGGGTCCCCGCCGTCGTAACCTTTCTCGAAGGGCAGCAGCTCCGGTGGGCGGCGGAATACCCCCGCGTAGGGAATGGGCATGTTCTGGGGCGCCAGCAGGCTGGGGGTCAAAGGAGTCCCCGCCGGGGGCGGCACGGGGGCGCCGTCGTCGCCTCCCCCCTTCATTCCTGCCAGGCCCAGTGCGCCGACGGCTCCCAGTTTCAACAACTCTCGTCGTGTGGTCATGGCCCCTCCAATGTGGGGAATAGGACTGAATCTTCGAACTGTATAAGGGGTCGAAAAGTCGTTTTCGGCCAAGTGGGGAAGCCGGCTGGCGGGCCCTTGCGGACCCGCCAGCCGGCGATCCCGGACTGCTACTACAATGCTGATCCCGTGGTGAACGTCCACGTACGGGTGGTCAGCGGGTTACCGGCCAGGTCCCGGACCCCAGTCGTGCCACCGGTGATGGTGACCCGGTACTGGATGTTCGAGGCAAGGCTGGCGTTCGGGTTGATCGTCAGCACCCTTGTCAGGGGGTCGAACGAGACCACCGCGGTGACCGGAGCTCCGGTGGAGACCAGGTTTATCCGGACCTTCCCGGCAACGGCGAAGCCGGTGATGGCCTCACTGAACCTGGCGGTCACATTGCTGTTCCGCCGCACCGCGGTGGCTCCCGGAACGGGAGTCGTGCCGGTGATGGTGGGGGCAGGGCCGGTAGTGAACGACCACGAGGTGGTCACCATCGTGTTGCCCGCAAGGTCACTGATTCCGGAGACGGTCACCCTGTACACCCGGTCGGCCGTCAAGTTCCCGTTCGGGTTCAGCGTCGCAACCTTGGTGAGCGGGTTGTACGACACTGCGGCGGGGACCAGCGTTGCGCCGAGCCGGAGCTGGAAGTTGGTTCCCGTGACTCCCCTCACCGCTTCGCTGAGCGTTGCCGTCAGGTTGGCGGTCTGGCTTACGGAGAAGGCACCCGCTGCCGGGGTCGTCG
>NZ_JAGPOT010000004.1 GCF_018224015.1 Pseudarthrobacter albicanus | reverse complement strand
TGGCCCCGGAGGACGTCGGGGACGCGCTGAAGGCGGGCTTCGCCGCCGAGGGCCCGAACGTCGTCGTGGTTGAAACCCTGCTCAGGATGTTCGGCCCGACACACCTGGACACTTAACCCCGAGGCTCCAACCCCGCTGCCCGCCCGCCTCCACCCCACCCCACCCCAGCGCGAACGTACACTTCAGGCCCCAGATCCGCCGGATTCGGGGCCTGAAGTGTACGTTCGCGCTTCTGTCGGGCGCCTCTGTCGTGCGCGCTTGACCGGGTTCGGCGCACCATTCCAGGCCGGAGGTTAGTTTCCCAAAGTAACCACTTTTTGATATGGTTGCCTAAGGCAAACAAAAAGAGGGGCGTCCATCATGCCAGTTCCACCGACGAGTGCAGCCAACCTCGTGTACCAGATCTTCGATCTCCAGCGCGCGGTCCGCTGCGCCGCCGCGCTGAACCTGCCCGGCGAGGACACCGGGGTGGCGCTGCAGGGCGTCCTCCGCTTTGTGGGGGAGCGCGAATCCCGCGCCACGCACCTTGCCGAGCGCCTCGGAGTCAGCGCCCCCGTCCTCAGCCGGCATATCGCCGAGCTGGAGGAGCAGGGCTACGTGGTCCGCAGGCCGGACCCGGAGGACGGGCGGGCCCAGCTGGTTGCGCTCTCCTCGTTGGGTGCGGAGAAACTCCACGCCATCGAGGTCCATCGCACGGCCACGCTCCAGGGCCTGCTGCTGGACTGGAGCGAGGAAGACATCGAACAGACGGCGGTAACCCTCAAGAAACTAGCCGAGTCCCTGAGGACGTCGGCCCGGGCAAAGACGGCCGGATCCACCACTATGACCACCGCTGCGCAGGAGTAAGAATATGGCAAGCCACGCCGCCGCCACCGGGCCGTCACCGGCCCCGTCGCCGTCCCCCACACCGCCTTCGCACCCCGCTCCCATGGTTGCGATGACCCACCGCCAGATCCTGGAAGCCCTCACAGGGCTGCTGGCCGCGTTTTTCACCGCGATCATCAGCAGCACCATCGTGGCCAACGCGCTGCCGACGATCATGTCCGAGCTCAAGGGCAGCCAGACGGACTTCGCCTGGGTCATCACGGCGGCGCTCCTGGCCAACGCCGCGACCACGCCCATCTGGGGCAAACTGGCGGACCTTTTCAGCAAGAAACTCCTGGTCCAGCTCAGCATCGTGATTTTCGTGGCCGGTTCCGTCATGGCGGGCCTGTCCGACACGATCCCGCTGCTGCTGACGGCCCGCGTCATCCAGGGCATCGCCATGGGTGGCCTCACAGCCCTGGCCCAGGCCATCATGGGCTCCATCATCTCGCCCCGTGACCGCGGCAAGTACTCCGGCTACATGGGCGCCGTCATGGCGGTGGGCACCGCCGGCGGCCCGCTGCTCGGCGGCTTCATCGTCGACAGCCCGCTGGGCTGGCGCTGGACGTTCTTCGTCTGCGTCCCGCTCGCCGTCGTCGCCCTCATCCTGCTGCAGGTCACGCTGAAGCTGCCGCACGTCAGGCGCCCGGCAAAGATCGACTGGCTGGGATCCGTCCTGCTCACCTCCGGCGTCAGCCTGCTGCTGATCTGGGTTTCCTTCGCCGGCAACCCGGACTACTACGACTGGTGGTCCTGGCAGACGGCCGCGATGGTCGGCGGCGGCATTGTTCTCCTGGCCCTGTTGGTGCTCGTCGAATCACGGGTGGCCGAGCCCATCATCCCGCTGAAGATCATCTCCCAGCGCACCACGGCCCTGTCCATCCTGGCCTCGATGGCCGTCGGCGTCGGCATGTTCGGCTCCTCCGCCTTTCTGGGCCAGTATTTCCAGGTGGCACGCGGCGCCAGCCCCACCGAGGCAGGACTGCTGACGCTGCCCATGATCGCCGGCAACCTCATCGGCTCGGTCCTTTCCGGCCAGCTGATCACCCGCACCGGCAAGTGGAAGCGCTACCTCGTCGCCGGAGCCATCCTGCTGGTCGGCGGACTGGGACTGGCCGGAACCATCGACCACACCACGGAGCTCTGGCTCACGGGCCTGTACACCTTCATCCTCGGCCTTGGCCTGGGGCTGCTCATGCAGAACCTGGTCCTGGCCGTGCAGAACACCGTCCGGGCGTCCGACATCGGCACCGCAAGTGCCTCCGTGGCGTTCTTCCGCTCGGTCGGCGGCGCCATCGGCGTCTCGGTCCTGGGCGCCGTCCTGGGCACCCGGATCCACCAGCTCGCCACCGAAGGGCTCGCCGCCGCGGGGATCCCGGCCACGGGCGGCTCCTCCGGAGGAAACATGGACCTGAAGGACATGCCGGCGCCGGTCCGCGACATCATGCGGGCAGCCTACGGTGACGCCACGGCCCAGATCTTCCTGATCTCCGCCATTATCGGCATCGTGGCCCTCTTCGCGATCCTCTTCATCAAGGAACAGCCCCTGCGCCGCACCCTGGACATCGAGCCGGAGCCCGCTGCGGCCGGCACTGCGGCTGCCACGTCCGACGGCGGCCCGGCAGCGTCCGCCGCCGGCGCGGCCGGATCCGGACTCGCGGACCTGGACCGCGAATTCATCGAGGTGCTCAGCGGCCAGCGCGACAACGAGTCACGCTTCCCGGAGGCCGCCAGCCGCGAGGTTACCAGGCTGCGTGCCCGCACCCTGGTGGCGGACGCGCGCCCCGACATCGCCGACGTCGTGCCCTTGCTGCTGCGGACCCAGCACCTGCTGGCCGAGCAGCAGGTCCAGCTGGCAGAGTCGCTGCGTGCCGTGCACGAGCAGGCGGCGGAGCAGCGTGCGATCACTGCCGAACAGGCCCGGATCAGCGAAGAGCTCACCACCTTGCGCCGGCAGCTGGCGAAGGAACGGAAGCAGCAGCGCGCCGCGGCCGAATACATCGCAACCCACGGCCGGCACCGGAACGCGTAAAACCGCGGCACGCGAGGGCGAGTACGCGAGGGCGAGTACGCGAGGGCGGACCCCGCGGATCCACATTTGTTTGGGCGATGTTGGGTGTCCCGCGTTCCACGGGAGCGGGGGATTTCGTACAGTTGGATGGCTAAGGCTGTCGGACCCCTCCGGTATTACTGTCCTAAGTAATTCCGGAATTCACCCAGCGCTCTCCTATCGGCTCTCCAATGGGCGTCACTACATCAGTTTCTAAGGACTCGTGGGCATGCTTGTCACCCTCATGCGGCGCTACTCCAAGCCGTATCTGCCGTACATCGCGGCCGTCATCATCTTCCAGCTGGCCTCCACCATTGCGGCCCTGTACCTGCCCAGCCTGAACGCCCGGATCATCGACGAGGGCGTCTCCCGCGGCGACACGGACTACATCTGGCGCACCGGCGGGCTCATGCTCGGCGTGGCGCTGGTCCAGGTGGCCACCGCGATCGCCGGGGTGTACTTCGGTTCGAAGGCCGCGATGGCGTTCGGCCGCGACCTGCGCCGGGGCGTTTTCCGCAAGGTCAGCAGCTTCTCGGCCAAGGACGTCAACGTCTTCGGCGCCCCCACGCTCATCACGCGCGGCACCAACGATGTCCAGCAGGTCCAGATGCTCATGCTGATGGCGCTGAACTTCATGGTCGCCACCCCCATCATGTGCATCGGGGGCATCTTCATGGCGCTGCGCGAGGACCTCAACCTTTCCTGGCTGGTCTGGGTTTCCGTGCCCCTGCTGGTGGTGGTGGTCGGCTATCTCGTGGTCCGGCTGATGCCGCTGTTCCGCTCCATGCAGACCAAGATCGACAGGCTCAACGGGGTCCTCCGCGAGCAGATCATCGGCATCCGCGTCGTCCGTGCCTTCGTGCGCGAACCCCATGAGGCGCAGCGGTTCGGTGCGGCCAACAAGGAACTGACGGACGTCTCGCTGAAGATCGGCGCATTGTTCGTGCTGATGTTCCCCGCCATCGGCATGATCCTGCACATCTCCACCGCCGCCGTGCTGTGGTTCGGCGGCCAGCGCGTCGGTGCCGGCGAGATGCAGGTCGGCTCCCTGACGGCGTTCCTGCAGTACCTGCTGCAGATCCTGATGGCCGTGATGATGGGCACGTTCATGGCCATGATGATTCCCCGCGCCTCGGTCTGCGCGGACCGCATCGGCGAGGTGCTCGACGTCGAACCCTCCATCCACGAGCCGCTCACCCCGGTGCCGCCGCTTGCAAAGGCCGGGCGCGTCGAGTTCCGGAACGTCTCCTTTGCCTACCCGGGGGCCGAGGCGCCGGTCCTGAGCGACATCAGCTTCACCGCCGAGCCCGGCCAGACCGTGGCGATCATCGGCTCCACCGGCGCAGGCAAGACCAGCCTGCTGGCCCTGCTGCCGCGGCTCTACGACGCCGCCTCGGGCGAGGTGCTGCTCGACGGCGTCCCCGTCACCCACCTGGACCGGGCGGAAATCACGCAGCGCGTGGCCATGGTGCCGCAGCGGCCCTACCTGTTCTCGGGAACCATCGAACACAACCTGCGCTTCGGCAAACCGGAGGCGACGGACGAGGAACTCTGGGACGCCCTGACCGTGGCCCAGGCCGCGGACTTCGTGCGGGAAAAGCAGAACGGCCTCGGCGCCCGGATCGCCCAGGGCGGCACCAACGTCTCCGGCGGCCAGCGGCAGCGGCTGTGCATCGCCCGGGCCCTCGTCACCGAACCCAAGGTCTTCCTGTTCGACGACTCGTTCTCGGCCCTCGACGTCGCCACGGATGCCAGGCTGCGCCGCGCGCTCAAGGCGAAGACCTCCGACGCCACGGTGATCATCGTCGGCCAGCGCGTCTCCACCATCGCCGACGCGGACCAGATCCTCGTCCTGGACAAGGGCCGGATCGTGGACCGGGGCACGCATGAGGAACTGCTGGAAACGTCGCCCACCTACCAGGAAATTGTTGAATCCCAGCTGAGCGCGGAGGCAGTGGCATGAGCACCAACGAGAAGACCTCCGCAGAAAAGACTGCCGCAGGCAAGATCGACGGCAAGATCGACGACAAGGGACCGGCCGGCGCACCCGACGACGACTTCTACGAGGAGGAATTCACTCCCGGCGAGGCCGACGGCGGCATGTTCGGCGCCATGCCGGCCAAGAAGGCGCAGCATTTCTGGCCCTCGGCGAAACGCCTCATGGGGCTGCTCAAACCCGAGCGGGCAGGCATCGTCCTGGTGCTGGGGATGGTGGCGGTCGCCGTCGTCCTGAACGTGATCGCCCCCCGGATCCTGGGCCAGGCGATGGACGTGATCTTCGGGGGAGTGGTGGGCAAGCAGCTTCCCGCCGGGGTCAGCAAGGAGCAGTTCGTCGAAGACCTGCGCGGCCGGGGCGAGAACAACTTCGCGGACATGCTCGCCAAGATGGACCTCATCCCCGGGGTGGGCATCGATTTCCAGAAGCTCGCGTTCCTCATCAGCGTGGTGCTGGTGATGTACTTCGTCGCCAACATCTTCCTCTGGCTGCAGGGCTACGTCCTGAACATCCTGGTCATGCGGGTGGTCCGCCGGCTCCGTGACGACACCGAGACGAAGCTGAACAAGCTCCCGCTGAACTACTTCGACACCCGCCAGCGCGGCGACATCCTGTCCCGCGTCACCAACGATGTGGACAACATCCAGCAGGCCCTGCAGCAGGCCTTCGCGCAGCTCGTGAACTCGGCCCTGACGGTGCTCGGCATCGTGATCATGATGTTCATCGTGTCCTGGCAGCTGGCCCTGATCGCGCTCGTCGCCCTGCCGCTCTCCGGGGTGGCGGCGGCCATCATCGGCTCCCGCAGCCAGAAGCTCTTCGCCTCGCAGTGGAAGAACACCGGCGAGCTCAACGGCCAGATCGAGGAATCGTTCTCCGGACACGACCTCGTCCGCGTCTTCGGCCGCGACGCCGACATGCTGGCCCGCTTCGACGAACGGAACGAGGCCCTCTACAGGGCCAGCTTCGGGGCGCAGTTCGTCTCCGGCATGATCATGCCGGTCATGCAGTTCGTGTCCTACCTCAGCTACGTGGGGATCGCCGTCGTCGGCGGCCTCCGGGTCGCTTCCGGCGGCATGAGCCTGGGCGACGCCACCGCCTTCATCCAGTACTCCCGCGAGTTCACCCAGCCGCTGGGCCAGATGGCCGGCATGGCCAACATGCTGCAGTCCGGCGTGGCCTCCGCGGAGCGGGTCTTCGAGTTCCTCGACGCCGAGGAGCAGGACGCCGAGACCGCCACCGAGCACCTCCCGGCCAAGACGGACGGCCATGTCGACTTCCGGCACGTCACCTTCAGTTACACCCCGGACAAGCCGCTGATCGAGGACCTGTCGTTCACCGCGGAGCCGGGGCACACCGTGGCGATCGTCGGCCCGACCGGCGCAGGGAAAACCACCCTGGTGAACCTCGTGATGCGCTTCTACGAGCTCAACGCCGGCAGCATCACCCTGGACGGGGTCGACATCACCCAGCTGGGCCGTGCGGAACTGCGCTCCAAGGTGGGCATGGTCCTGCAGGACGCCTGGCTGTTCGGCGGAACCATCTACGACAACATCCGCTACGGCAAGCTGGACGCCACCGAAGAGCAGGTCATGGAAGCTGCCAAGGCAACGTTCGTGGACCGCTTCGTCCGGGCCCTCCCGGACGGCTACAACACCATCATCGACGAGGAAGGCAACAACGTCAGCGCCGGCGAAAAGCAGCTGATCACCATCGCCCGGGCCTTCGTCGCGAACCCCTCGCTGCTGATCCTGGACGAGGCCACGAGCTCGGTGGATACCCGCACCGAGGTCCTGGTCCAGAAGGCGATGGCGGCGCTGCGCACGGAGCGGACGAGCTTCGTGATCGCGCACCGGCTCTCCACCATCCGCGACGCCGACACCATCCTCGTGATGGAAGCCGGCCGGATCGTGGAGCAGGGCCGGCACGCGGAACTGCTGGAGCTGAAGGGCGCCTACTACCGGCTGTACATGTCCCAGTTCGCCGGCGAGGACGCCGACGCATCGTTTTCTGGCGACGACACAGTCAACACAGCGGAGGACACGACGGCGGTGCGCAGCTGAGCGCCGCCGTCCCGGCCGCTTCAGGCTCCCGGCGCATTGAGGTGCTCGTGCCCATGCGCTGGGGCGACATGGATGCCTACGGCCACATCAACAACGTCCAGATTGTCCGGATTCTGGAGGAGGCCCGCATCGCGGCGTTCGGGCCTCCCCGCGGGCCGGGACTGCCCGGGACCGAGCCCCCGGTGCCGCTCTTCAGCGAGGTCCCCGAGGGCACCCTGGCCCTGATCGTGGAGCACCGGATCCGCTACGTGCAAACGCTCGAATACCGCAACGTGCCGGCGGTGGTCCAGCTCTGGATCGGCGCGGTGAAGGGCGCCAGCTTCGACATCCACTACCTCGTGCAGGATCCCGTGACCGGCGAGGACTGCGTCCGGGCCACGAGCCATCTGGCGTTCGTGGATGAGGCCACCGGACGGGTGCTGCGGCTGACGCCCGGGCAAAAGGAGAAGCTGGCCCCCTTTACGGTCACCCATGCACCGTGACCCGGACAGCCCACCCGGTTCCATGGCCTCTATCCCGGTGTCCGGATGGCTCCTACAATGAACAATCCCGGACGTAAGGAGCTGGACCGTGACAAACAAAACGAAGCACACCCGGAAGAAGAAGTCGTGGAAAGAACTCTCGCCGATGGCGCGGTTCGGAACCGTTGCGGCGGCCATCGTCCAGCTGGTACTCCTCATCGCGGCGCAACGGGACATCTCGCGCCGGCCTGCCGAGCAGATCCGCGGCAGCAAGGCGGTGTGGCGGGCGGTCACGCTCATCAACTTCATCGGGCCGGGAAGTTACTTTGCCTTCGGACGCAAGAACCTTCCCGGTATCCGATAGAGGCCGGTCCGCCGCCCACTGCCGCCCCGGCTAAAGCTACCGATCAGTAGGACGGGCAGGGCTTAATGCGGGCGTTCAGCTTAAGCCTGTAAATTGTAGGTATGACCCCACCCAAAAAGCCCGCCATGCACCGTGCCCTCGGCATCTCCAAGGAGATCGAAGACGCTGCATGGTTTGTGCTGGGCCCGGGGCTGAACGGGAAACCGTCCGCCCTGGACCGGCGCACCAAGACCTGGACAGCGGCAGCCGCCGCGGAATTGCTGGAACGCCTGGAGCGCGGCGTTCCGGACGCCAAGGCCCCCATGATGACGAACCTCCGGCAGAACCTCGAGGGCGCATCGCGCGCCGCCAAGCAGCTGGCCGTCGAGTTGCTGTTCCTGCAGTCCCTGCCGATGGCTCATGAAGTGAAGTCGCTCAAGGTCAAGCGCGCCCGGGTGGCCGAGGCCGCGTCCTGGCTGGAACCTCCGCTGGACCTCCCGGACGAACTCTTTGCCGGCATGACGGACCACGGGGTCATCCGCGACCGCACCGCAGAATTCAACTGGACCATCTGGGACCACCTGAAATGGCTCTGCCGCTTCGTGGGGCACGTGGCCGGGCAGCCCGCCGCCGTCATCTCGGCAGCGATCACGGACCCGCTGGCCTTCCACCGGCTCGTCGCCGGCACCCCGGACGACCAGCCGGCCATCCGCCGCAGCATCGAATTCCTGGTCTGGCCCAGCTACTTCGAGCCCGTGGTGGCCGACGTCGAACGCCAGGAGATCCGCGACGCCTTCGCTTCCCTGGTGGGAGGGGCGAAGGGGGAAAGCGACGAGGAAGTCTCCGCGGATATCCACCGGATCCGGCGCCATCTCGATGAGCAGGCGGGCCAGCGGATCGACTGGTACTCCCGCCAGCTGGTCAGCCAATGGCGGAAGGTGGCCGATCCCGGCCGCCGCGCGTGGCTGCTGCGCACCCACCACGACAACGCCGATCTCCTCGCCGCCTGGCAGGACCAGGAAACGGTGACGCTCGACGTCGAACACCTCCGCCTGCTGGACCCGGGCGTCACGGCAGGGCTGGTCCAGCACGCCGTAGACGAGGACTACAAACACCTCGGCTATGTCGAACGCGAGGACACCAAGACCGCCGTCTTCGCCTTCCTGACGGTGATGAAGCCGGGCGATCTGACCCTCTACCAGAGCTCGGGCACTGTCCGGATGGGCGTGGTGCTCGGTGAACCGGAGCACCACGCGGACAACCGCCGGCTGCGACGCAAGGTCCGCTGGTTCGACGAGACCCATGACATGACCGAGCTGCCCCGGCACGTGCAGCGCCAACTGGCCACCGCGGGCATCATCGTGGACATCACCCGCGTCATCCAGGCTCTCGAGGCACTCCTGCCGGCCGAAGCGGAACCGGAAGCCGAAGAAGGCGCCGAGCCGGCCGCCGTCGTCGGACCCGTGCCGGAAGGATTCCGTGCCCTGACCCCGGAATTCGCCGCGTCCATGCATATGGACCTGGAGCCGCTGCAGGAAATCGCCGAGCTGCTGGAGGAGAACCGGCAGCTGGTGCTCTACGGGCCGCCCGGAACGGGCAAGACGTACCTGGCCAAGCACCTCGCGGCCCAGCTGGCCGGCGATCCCACGGACGAACGCGTCAAGCTCGTGCAGTTCCATCCCTCGTACGCCTATGAGGATTTCTTTGAGGGCTTCCGTCCGGACAAGACGGACGAGGGCCAGGTGTCCTTCAAGCTCGTCGCCGGCCCGCTGCGCCGGATCGCCGAAGAGGCGGCCAAACCCGGCAACGAGAGCAAGCCGTACTTCCTGATCATCGACGAGATGAACCGTGCGAACCTCGCCAAGGTCTTCGGCGAGCTGTACTTCCTGCTCGAATACCGTGACGACCGCATCTACCTGCAGTACAGCCCCAACGAGCCGTTCACCCTGCCGGACAACCTGTACATCATCGGGACCATGAACACGGCGGACCGGTCCATCGCGATGATGGACGCGGCCATCCGCCGCCGCTTCTCCTTCATCGAGCTGCACCCGAAGACGGAGCCGGTGAAGGGCTCGCTGCTGCGGTTCCTGCAGGCGCGGGACCTGGATACGACGCCGGCCCTGCTGCTGGACGCGCTGAACGACGCGATCGACGAGTGGGACCGGGACCTCATGATCGGGCCGTCCTACTTCATGAAGAAGTCCGCCCAGACTCCCAAGGGCCTGCGCCGGATCTGGAAGTACGAGCTGATGCCGCTGCTCGAGGAGCACTATCACGGCCAGCTCAACCGGGCACAGCTGGAGGAGCGGTTCGGGCTGGACCAACTGCTCGCCCGCCTTGCGCGCGTCTAGCCTGCAGCGGCCCGCGACGTCCCGCGCGTCCGCGACGGCGACCGGGCCCGCCAACGGGCCCTCTCGGGGGCCTGCGACGGCGGTGCGCCGGATCGTGCTGGACGAGCTCTCCGGCGGCGTGGTGGAGCGGCTCGACCCGGCCAGCGCCGCCTACGTCAACGCCAGCGGCCTGGCCAGGGCCTCGCCGATGGGCATGGGCCTGTACCGGATTGAGCCGGTCGGCAAGGTGGGCTCCGTGCGCACCCCGGCCGTGCAGCTGGAGGTGCGGCCCAAGGAGCGGCTCGGCCTGGGCCGGCTGTTGTTCCTGCTCGGCTACGCGGGGGACCAGGGCTTCCGGGACGATTCCGTGGCCGCCGTCGAGGAAACGGACCTGTGGAGTGCCTTGGCTGAATCCCTCGCGCACCTTGCTGACCGTGCGCTGAGCCGCGGGGTGCTGCAGGGCTACCTCAACGTCGACGAGTCACTCCGGACGGTCAAGGGCAGGATCCGGATCTCGGACCAGATCTCCCGCCGGCCCGGGATGCTGGTCCCGCTGGAGGTCTCTTACGACGAGTTCACCGAGGACATCGCAGAAAACCGGATCCTTCGCGCCGCACTTGAGCGGATGTCCCAGGTGCCGGGCGTGCGCCCGGCAGTGCTCAGCCGTCTGCGGCAGCTGAAGGGAAAGCTCGACGCCGTGACGCGCCTCCAGTCCGGCGCGCCGCTCCCGCAGTGGCGGGCCAGCCGGATGAACACCCGCTACCACGCGGCCCTCCGGCTCGCCGAGGTGATCCTGCGCAACGCCTCGGCGGAGGCCGGCGACGGCAAGCAGCTGTCGGCGTCGTTCGTGGTGGACATGTCCAAGGTCTTCGAAGACTTCGTCGGGACGGCGCTGCGGGCGGCCATGGCGGCGTACCCGGGAGAGATGCGGCTGCGCTACAACGCGCTGCTCAACGAGGCCGTCCGCGACTCCGACCGGATCGTCGTGCAGCCCGGTGCGGTCCATTTCCTGGGCGGACGGCCGGTGATGGTGTACGAGGCCAAGTACCAGGCGGCTGCCGACGCCGGCGCCTCGCTCTCGGGGGACCACTTCCGGATGCTGGCCTACTGCACGTCTCTGAGGGTGCCGACGGCGTGGTTGGTCTATCCGGGAGCCAGCGAAATCAAGCTGCGGCGGATCCTCAATACGGACATCGATGTGGTCGAATTCCCGCTGGATCTGTCGCTGCCGCCGTCGGAAATTCTGGCAGCCGTAGCGGACCTCGCGCAGCAGTCGTGGGGCGAAGTGGTGCGTCAGGCCGCGATCAGCCGCTGACAATCAGCGAATGCGTCAGGAGGACACATTCAGCAAATGCTTCAAGAGGGCTTTTTCCGGCCGGCCGGGATGGTTGGCGACATGCCGGCGAAGATTCTCCCGGACCTCCGCCTCGTCCGGCCCGGTCTCAGCGAGAATCGAATCGATAATCTCGGTCACCTGCCCGCGCAGGGGACCGAGGTCCTGCCCGGCCTCAAGCAACTGGGGGGAGGTCCGGGACGGGGTGCGTTCCTTGCCCCTCGGACGGCGGAATTCCAGCACCTGGGCGTCGGCTGATGGAATTGGCGGTGGAGTTGAAGAGCTCAGCTCGTTCGACTTCAGCAGGTGCGGCATCGTGCGCTCTTCCGTGTTGCAGTACTCGTGAGGTACTGACCGAATGGGGTCCAAATCCCCGAAATTGAATATTAGCGTAGGAAGACCACCCTGTCTCGCTTGGACGCTAAGATAACTTTGATGTCACTTTCAACTAATTCCGGGGCCGGAGCGTCCCCGCCGCCAGCCGCGGCGGACGGCGGCAGCCCGCCGGCGTCCGGAGTCCGTGAGCGAATCCTTGCGGTCGCCTACGAATTGTTCTCCCGGCGCGGAGTCCGCGACGTCGGAGTTAACGAGTTGATCAACCGCTCGGGGGTGGCCAAGGCGAGCTTTTACCGGCATTTCGCCTCCAAGGACGAGCTCGTCCTGGCTTTCCTGGATCGCCGGGACCAGCAATGGACGGTGGACGCGATCATTGGCGAAGCCAGGCGGAGGGCCGACACTCCGGAGCAGCAACTGCTGGCCATTTTTGACGTCTTCGCCGACTGGTTTGCCCGCGACGACTTCGAGGCCTGCTCGTTCATCAACATCCTGCTGGAGATGGGGGCGGGCCATCCCCTCGGGCAGGCCAGCATCGACTATCTGGCCAAGATCCGCGGGCACGTGCAGCAGCTTGCCGAAGAAGCAGGGTTGCGCGACACTGAGGACTTTTCCCGATCATTGCACATCCTCATGAAGGGGTCGATCGTTTCTGCCACCGAGGGGGACCTCGCCGCAGCGGGCCGTGCCCGTCAGTTGGCCGGCTGGCTCATCGACCACCACCGGGTTTAACGAGGTCTCCCGGGCCGTGCCCTGCAGGAAGGCGTCGAGCTGCTGCTCTAACGCCGAAGGGTCCTTGAGCTCGCACTCCCACACGGTGAGGACCACCCAACCGGCACTTTCGAGCTGGCGGCGCTGCTCGGCGTCGCGGTTCCGGGTGCGCGTGCGCTTGGTTTCCCAGAACTCTGCGTTGGCCTTCGGCGCGTGCTGGCCCACACGGCAGTCATGGAAGTGCCAGAAGCAGCCGTTGACGAAGATGACTTTGTGGCGGCTGGCGAACACGAGGTCCGGGCTGCCGGGGAGCCGGCCGCCGCGGGCGGTGCCGTGCAGCCGATACCTGTACCCCTTGGCATGGAGGAGCCTGCGAACTATGAGTTCGGGCTTGGTGTTCTTCCCCCGAATGCGGGACATGTTCCAGCTGCGCCGCTCCGGGGTCAGCTTGTCCGCCATGGATTAATTCTAGGCGGCCTGGATCCGGGGTCAGATCTCCCGTTCGGCCTGCTCGCCGAACTGGAAGTGGCGGCCGGAGAGCGATGTCGGCTCGATCTCGACGTAAAAGTCCTTCAAGGTGGGAACCCAGGACTTCAGTCCCAGCACTTCGGCGGCGGCGATCTCCGCCGACTGCTCCAGCACACGCGCGGTGCCGCGCAGCACGACTGACCAGGCTTCGTCGGACAAGATGCCGTCCGTTTCGAAGAGCACCCGGGGGTTGATCGTCAGTTCGGCCAGTTTGTTGCCTGGCGCGGTGCGGATGAACAGGATCCGGCCGCTCACCACGTAGTTCACCGGAAAGATGTCCGGCTCGCCTGCCACAGTGACAACGAGCCTGCCGTGTTTGGTGCCCTCAATCAGTTTCCAGGACTGTTCATCGTCCAGGTTGAGGATGGGATTGCCGTCAGCATGTTCGAACATCATGGGGTTCATTGTTCTGTGCACGGTAGAAAAACGCCAGAGACTAACGGGTAAGGCGGGGGCCGACGGCGCGGCGGAGCCGCGGGTGGCGTTGCGGGGAGGGCCGGCGGGAGGACCGGGGGCGCAACGGCCGGAGGCACGGACATTTGCAGTTGCTTTCCCGCCTGTGGATAACCGTGACGCCCAGAATGTGACGTCAGTTACCCTTAAGCATTGTTTGGACCCAGGCGTCTTGATTTCTATCGGGGGAGTAGCTGACCATGACATCTCGATCTTCCGTTTTCTGCCGTCGGCGGGCCGTCGCCGCATGGGCTGTTGCCACTTCGCTGTTGCTGACCACCGCCTGCAGCGGCGGAGGTTTTTCACCCGGCGCCCCGCCGGCCACTGAGTCCCTCAGTGCGTTGGTCACGTCCACTCCAACTCCAACGCCGACACCCACCCCGAGCTACAAACCGGCCGACGCCTCAGGCAGGGCTCAAAACGTCCCGGTCCCGGTGCTGCCGGAGGAGGCAAAGGCGGAGACGAAGGAAGGCGCGATTGCGTTTGCCTCACACTGGTTCAGTTTGCTCAGCTACGGATACGAGACTGGAGAGTTGGCGCCCCTTGAAGCAGTGACGTCCGCAGGTTGCGAGCCATGTGCTAAGGCCAAGAGCATCATCAAAGCGTGGCATGCAGAGGGTCGTTGGCTTGTGGGCGGGAAGATCACGGCTCTCGTAGGCAGCAGTGAATTTGTTCGAGGCTCGGATAAGACGTATCAGGTAGTGGTCCAGGCCCGTCAAACTCCCCTCACATACATGAGGCAAGATGCCAGCGTCGCTCGAAGCGATCCTCAGCCTGACGATACCGGGAATTTGTTGTTTGTCTCCTTCAACGACGGCAGTTGGTCCTTGGTAAACGTCGGAAGAATCGTCGGCTGAGCTATGGTCCTCGCGAATTCATGCCGCCCGTTGATTACGTTAGTAATGTCCGGGGTGTTGCTCCTCTTGATGGGAATTGGGCCCGCGCGCGCAGTGCCACCTGACATCTTCGGTGTCTGGGATCCAGACAGCGTCAACGTGGGGGGTTGGCAGTTGGATCCGGACACGGGGCAGCTCACCGCGCTCGAGCCCGGCGTCGTGTCCGCTGACCCATTCCAGTACAAGTACGAACTCCAATGTCATCTCGGCGGCGGTGACTTCGATACCCCCTGTCTTGGTCGGCGCCTGGACTGCACTAACGGCCCCGACGGAACAGACGGGTTCCCGGTTATGTGGCTGAAGGCTCCAGCAGGCGTGCAGAACCCAGTCTGGACGATCCATTCCGGACCGACCTGCTTCTACGATCCCAAGCCGGAAGATTTGCTGCCTCGGATCGCCGCCATGATCCAGACAGAGTTTCAGAAACTTCCGATCGCCGCTGGAACGGTCACGGCTCAACCCAGCCCGCACACCCTCCGCGGGGCCGAGACCAACTTCTTTGCAGCGGCGGCTGAACAGCAGTTCGACCTCACCCTCCTGGCGCAAAACGTGCACGTGACCGCCAAACCGCTCCAGTACACCTGGAACTATGGCGACGGGACGTCGCGGGGGCCGCAGACTGCTGCCGGGGGCCCGCTCCCCGAGGACCGGTGGGGCGAAAGGACCCTCACGAGCCACGTCTACACCCAGACCGGAGATTTTTCCGTAGCGCTGACCACCCATTTCCAGGGCACCTATTCCGTCAATGGCGGCCCGCCGCTGCCCATTCCGGGGCAAGGCGAGTTCAGCTCGCCGCCCCAGACGGTCAGCGTCTGGCGGTCCGTCACCCGGAACTACGCGGACGACTGCCTCCGGAACGCACAAGGCCAGGGCTGCCCCGGCGTCGCCGCGCCCGCACCATAAATCCCTGCGCGAGCGGCCAATGCCACCACCAAGGATCCGTGCCCACGGGCGTCGACTCGGCGGGGAAGCATAAGCCTGACTGTGATCCGAGTCTCAGATGGAATAGTTGCAGGCGCCGCGCAGTTGTTGCCAGAGAACCCAATCCCTGGTGAAAGGAACTTCGCATGCTGTTTTCCCCAATGACTCTCGGCGAGCTGGAACTGCCCAACCGACTCGTGATGGCGCCGCTTACCCGAGTCCGCTCCGGCAAGGAAGGGATACCGGGACCGCTGGTTGTCGAGCACTACCGCCAGCGGGCCTCGCTCGGCTTGATTGTCAGTGAAGGCACCTACCCCAGCCATGCAGGCCAGGGTTTCCCGGGCCAGCCGGGCCTGGTGACCGACCAGCAGCTCAAGGGCTGGGCCAACGTCACCTCCGCCGTCCACGCCGAGGGCGGCCGCATTTTCGCCCAGGTCATGCACGCCGGACGCGTCACCCATGAGGCGACCAACGGTGGCTACGAAGTGGTCGCGCCGAGCGCTATCGCGATCGATGGCGAGACCCGAACCAATGAGGGAAAGAAGCCTTTCCCCGTTCCGCACGCCCTGACCACCGAGGAACTGCCGGGCATCGTCCAGGAGTTCGTCACGGCGTCCCGCAACGCGATCGGTGCAGGGTTCGACGGCGTCGAGCTGCACTCCGCCAACGGCTACCTGCTGCACGAATTCCTTGCTCCGTCCGCCAACCAGCGCGACGACATATACGGTGGCTCGGCGGAGAACCGTGCACGCTTCGTCATTGAAGTGACCCGGGCCGTAGTGGATGCGATTGGAGCAGACCGCGTCGGCATTCGCATCTCGCCGGAACACAATGTCCAGGGCACAACGGAATTGGACGCCGCAGACGTTCACGTGACCTACGGCCATCTGGTGGATGCCCTGGCGCCCCTGAAGCTCGCCTACCTGAGCGTCCTGCACAAGGAACCCGCCAGCGAGCTGGTGCAGGATCTGCGCACCCGCTTCGGCGGAACGTTCCTGCTGAACACCGGTTTCGGTATCATCACCACCCGCGAGGAAGCCACGGCGCTCGTCGACGACGGCCACGCTGACGCCGTCGTCGTCGGACGCCCAGCCATTGCCAACCCGGACCTGGTCCGCCGCTGGCGCGAAGGGCTGCCGGTCAACGAGCCGGATCAGTCCACGTTCTACAGCGATGGCGCCAAGGGCTACACCGACTACCCGGCGTACCAGAACTAGGACCGGCCCGCAGGCCACGCACGGCTGCACATGTCCAGCCGCAGCCACGAACAGTGGGCAGAATGCCATTCTGCCCACTGTCCGCGTTTAAGAATGGGCATGTCCCGCGGCCGGTCAATCAAAGAATGGGCATGTCCCCGTGAGGTGGCACAGGATGAGGTGGCCCAGAAACCTCAGGAAGCCACGGACCGCTCGCACAGGCCGATGAAGCCGCCGAGCTGCTCCAGGCCTTCCGGATGCGTGGGCAGGTAGTTGGTCAACTCGGGCGCGCGGACCACCACCGCCCGCCCCTGCCCGCGGGACACCGCCACATTGATCCGGTTGCGCGAGAGCAGGAACTCCATGCCCCGCGGAGCCTCGGATACCGCCGAACAGGCCATAGACACGATCACCACGGCCGCTTCCTGGCCCTGGAACTTGTCCACCGTCCCCACCCGGACGCCGGGCAGGCCGGCACCGTCCAGAACCTCGCGGATCAGGTTGACCTGGGCATTGTAGGCCGCCACCACCAGGATGTCGGCGGCCTCCAGCGGGCGGCTGCCGTCGGCGTCGTGCCACTGGAGCCCCAGATGCCGCCGCACCTGCCGGAGTACTTCGGCTGCCTCCTCCGGGGACGAGGTGATGTTGCCGCTGTGCCCGACCAGAACGGTTTCGATTCCGGCCGGGACGCCGTCCAGGCGTCGGAGATCCGCGGCCGGGGCGGAGTGCAGCCGGCCCTCATAGGAAAACCCGGACACGGCACGGCACAAGGCCGAGGTCATCCGCCACGAGTCCGGCAGGAAGTACCCGAACTCCGGCGGAAGCGTGGCGTGACCGGCGGAAATCCAGCCCAGCGCCGACTCATCGACAGGCTCGGGATGGGTGCCCTGGCTGACCTGCGGCAACTGCTGGGGATCCCCGAGCAGCAGCAGGCGGCTGCTGGCCTGCGCCACGGCCAGGGTGTTGGCCAGGGAGAACTGGCCGGCCTCGTCGATCACCAGCAGGTCCAGCGAGCCGGCGGGCACCGTGGCGCCGGTCATGGTCCAGGCGGTGCCGCCCACCAGGGCGCCGCCCGGCGAGCCGAGCAGGCGCGCGACATCCCTCGCCGAACGACGGTCCCAGGGAAGGGCTTCCTGGTGCTTCACCTCCTTCGCGACACGGGCCGGATCGACGCCGGCCTTGCCGATGGCGGTCTTCAGCAGGTTTTCCACCACGGCATGGGACTGCCCGACGACGCCGATCTTCCACCCGCGGGCCACCAGCCGGGCGATGACGTGCGAGCCCACGTACGTCTTGCCCGTTCCCGGCGGACCCTGGACGGCCAGGTAGGAGTGGTCCAGGGCTGACACGGCCTCGGTGATGGCATCAACGAAACGGTCCGGTCCGTCGCCGGGGGCCGGCAAGGGCAGCCCGGCCGAAAGCCGCGGCGGAACGCGCCGCAGCAGGTCCACGGCGGGGTGGCGCGGAAACGCACTGCCGCCGGCGCGCAAGCCTGCGGCGACGTCGTCGGCCAGGACGGCCAGCGCTTCCTCGAGGTTCCTGGTCTGGAGGGGCTGGTCTTCGGTCAGCGCGACCGGCAGCTGGGCGTAGGGCTCCGTGTTGCGGCGCAGCTTGTCCCGGATGATGACGGTGTCCTTCCCGTCGTCGTGCCCGAGTTCCAGGATCTCGGTCCCGAACCAGCCGTTGCGGCCGGCGCCGCCGATGCCTGTGCCCTGGAGCCCGGCCGGAAGGGGCGGCTCGTACATGCGGAACCAGGTGCTGCCCTCCCGGAGGTCCGAGCCGGGGGTCACCGTGCCGGTCAGCCTGACCCGGCGTTCCGGAAGCTTGGCGCCGTCCTTCCACCAGTCCTCGAGGACCTCGGCATCCTCGACCAAAAAGACGTTCCGGTCCCGCTGGTGCGTGTCCGGGCCGTTTTCGCAGCGGTCAAAGTGGGCCCACCAGAAGGCCTTGCGCTCGCGGCGGTGGTAGCTCACGGCCGCCGCCAGCATTGCGACCGCCTTCCGGTCCTCCTCGGACAGGCCGACGCCGGGTCCGGCCAAGTCCGCCAGCTCCAGTTCCGCAAGGCTCACGGCGGCATCCGCTTCGCCGCCGTCGTCCACCCCGGAAGCCGTGTCCTCTTCCACCCCGGAAGCCGTGTCCTCGTCCGCGCCGGGAGCTGCGCCCTGGCCCCGGTCGGCGGCGGCCGCGAGGGCTCCAGGCTTGATCCCGCGCTCGCGGGCCAGGCCGAGCAGCCAGTTCCGGAGCCCCAGCGTCGAGAGGCAATCGTATTCGTTGTAGTCCGAGATGCCGGCGAGGATTTCCGCGGCCTCCGCATCCCGGCCGGCGTCGCGCGCCTCGCAGAACTGGGCATAGGCAACCACGGAAGCGCCGGCGTCCTTCACGTCCCCGGAGCGCAGCTTCGTCCCCATATAGAGGGGTTCGAGTTTCTTGAGGCTGTAAGAATTCCCCGAGATGAGGATGCTGTTCCGGACGGTCTGGTAGAGATCCACCAGGAGACCGTCGCGCAGCCACTGGTCCACGGTGTCCTCGCCGGCAACGTGCATGACGGAGAGCTTCCGGAGGGCAGTTTTCTCGTAGGCAGCGTAGTGGTAGACGTGCATGTCCGGATACCTGGCCCGGCGCTTCCCGACATAGTCCAGGAAATCCAGGAAGGCCTGTTTCTCCGCCTCCCTGCTGTGGGCCCAGAACGGTTTGAACACGCCGTGCCCGGTGGGCCCGGTGGGCGCCTCGATCACGCCGAACAGGTACTCAAGCCCCCAGACCCCGGTGGCGCTGTCCTGCCACAAGGGGTCGCCCTCGAAGTCGAAGAAGATGTCGCCGTCGCTGGGCGGTGGCAGCTCCGCCAGCGTGTTTTCCGGGATTACGCGGTAGCGGATGCTGTGTTCTTCGCCCTCCGTCCGATGCCGCGCGCCGCCATCGGAGCCGCCGAGCCCGCTCTGCATTCTGGCCTGCTCCTGCAGCCGCCGGAGCGACGCGTTCGCGCGGGGCAGGCCGGCTTCGGCCAGGTCCCGGACGGTGAAGACGCCCTCTTCCCGGAGTTTCTTCCGCTGCGCCGAGTTCATCCGGGCCACCAGCAGCAGATCGTCCGTGGCCCGGACCCGCTCCTGGCAGTAGCCGCAGCGGCCGCAGGCGGTGATGCCGGGAGCGCCCCAGACCACAGTCCCGGGCTGACCCCGGTGCGCCGCGACCAGTGCCAGGAACCGTTCGCGCCGCTCGCGGAAGACGGGCAGGATCTCGAAAAGTTTGTGGTTGCTGCGGACGTAGTCGAAGCCGCCTTCGGCCAGAGGCACCGTGGCGCCGAGGACCAGGGTCACCGCCGGATCCGGCCGGATCCCGGCCTTCAGCAGCTGGTCCCCGTAGGCCGCGAGCTGGAGGAGGGCGGTCACCTTCGCATGGCGCGCCAGTTTGGTGTCGAACACGGCGTAGCTGCCGTCCGGGCGCCGCACCAGGAAATCGGACCGTCCGTGGAACTGGCCGTCAAAGAAGGCGGCCTGGAACACGACGTCGGCGCCCGAGCGGAGAGCCCCCATCGATTCGTGATGCTTAGCCCGGAGGATGGCGCGGTCCATGGTTACGGCGGGAACGACGTCGTACACGCCGCGGCCGGTGGCGGGATCCCACACCCCGAAATCCTCGAGGAAGGTGGCCAGGACCTTGTGTTCGTGGACGTCGCCCAGCGCGGCGGTGCGTTCGAGCATGTCGTCGACGCCGAACTCAGGGGCCGGGGAGCGGCCCAGCTTCTCGTCGAGCTTCCGCAGCAGCTGGTATTCGCAGCTGGCCGCCACCACGAGATCGCTCGCCGAAAAGACCAGATCCTGTTCAGCTCCCGGAACTTCCGGTTCAAGAAAAAACACTGTGCCCCCGGTCCTTGTGGTTGCGCTGTGGTTGCGTTGTGGTTGCCGTTGATCTCTTCCCGCCAAGCTATCAAAGCCCCCTGACAAATTGAGCCGCGCCCCGAACGGAGGGCCCGCCGGCCCATGGCCATGCGCCGCTGCCCGGCGCATGTGGTGGCAAAATGGGCTAGGTGAGCCAACTTCCGCAGCGCCCTTCCCCCTCCGCCCAGACCCCGCCAAGCCAGGAGTCCGGCATCGCCGCCCAGATCGCCGACGAGCTCGGCGTCAAGGCCTGGCAGGTTAAGGCGGCCGTTGACCTGCTCGACGCCGGTTCCACCGTGCCCTTCGTCGCCCGGTACCGCAAGGAAGCCACCGGCACGCTCGATGACACGCAGCTCCGCGAGCTGGAGGAACGGCTGCGCTACCTGCGCGAACTTGAGGACCGCCGTCGTACCATCCTGGAAGCGATTGCCGCGCAAGGTGCGCTGACCCCGGAGCTGCAGGCCGCCGTCGTCGGCGCGGACACCAAGTCGCGGCTGGAGGACATCTACCTGCCGTTCAAGACCAAGCGGCGGACCAAGGCGCAGATCGCGCGCGAGGCCGGCCTGGAGCCCCTCGCCGAGGCGCTGCTGAAGCGGCCGGACCTGGATCCGGAGCGCGAAGCCGTCAAGTACCTGAACACCGGGCATGCCATTGGCGACACCGCCGCGGCGCTCGCCGGCGCGCGGGCGATCCTGGTGGAACGGGTCGCCCAGGATGCCGATCTGGCCGAATCGCTGCGGGAACGGCTGTGGACGCAGGGGCGGATGGTGTCCCGCGTAAAGAAGGGCAAGGACGCCGAGGGGCAGAAGTTCAAGGACTATTTCGAGTTCTCCCAGGCGCCGTCCGGGATGCCCTCGCACCGGGTCCTGGCGCTGCTGCGCGGTGAGAAGGACGGAGTGCTGGAGCTGGACCTCGCCGAGGCCGAGCCGTCCGACGACGCCGCCCTGGCCGCCGCCCGCGGCCGCTACGAATCCGCCGTGGCCAGGTTCCTCGGGGTCGCCGACCGCGGCCGGCCCGCCGACGCCTGGTTGCTGCAGACCGCCCAGCTCGCGTGGCGCTCGCGGGTGCTGGCCCGGCTGACGGGCGATCTGCGCAGCCGGATGTTCGCCGCCGCCGAGGACGAGGCCGTCCGCGTGTTCGCCGCGAACCTCCGGGACGTGCTGCTGGCCGCGCCCGCCGGTAACCGTGCCACCCTCGGCCTGGACCCGGGTCTGCGCACGGGGGTGAAGGTCGCGGTCGTGGACGGCACCGGCAAGGTCGTGGCCACGGACACGGTCTATCCCCACGCGCCGGCACGGAAATGGGATGAGGCGCTGCGGACGCTTGTGGGGCTGGCGCGGAAGCACGCCGTCGAACTCGTCGCCATTGGCAACGGCACCGCCTCGCGGGAGACGGACAAGCTCGCCGCCGAGCTGATCAAGCAGCTCGGCGCGGACGCTGACAGCAAGCCGCAGAAGCTCGTGGTCTCCGAGGCGGGCGCCTCGGTGTATTCGGCGTCCGCCCTGGCCGCGGCGGAGCTGCCTGGCATGGACGTGTCCTTGCGCGGGGCGGTGTCCATCGCGCGGCGGCTGCAGGACCCGCTCGCGGAGCTGGTGAAGATCGAGCCGAAGTCGATCGGCGTCGGGCAGTACCAGCACGACGTCACCGCCGCGAAGCTGGACCGGAGCCTCGACGCCGTGGTGGAAGACTGCGTCAACGCGGTGGGCGTGGACGTCAATACCGCCTCGCCGGCCCTGCTGAGCCGGGTGGCCGGCGTCGGGCCGCTGCTGAGCGAGAACATCGTGGCGTACCGGAACGAGCACGGCCCGTTCGCCAAGCGCGCCGAGCTGAAGAAGGTGCCGCGGCTCGGCGCCAAGGCGTTCGAACAGTGCGCGGGCTTCCTGCGCATCACCGGGGGACCGGAGCCGCTGGATGCGTCCAGTGTGCACCCCGAGGCCTATCCGGTGGCGCGGAAGATCATGAAGGCAGGCGGAGGCGCAGGCGGAAGCTACGCGGCGCTGAACGCGCAGGACTTTGTCGACGGCTCCTTCGGCCTGCCGACGGTGCGGGACATCATCGCGGAGCTGGAGAAGCCCGGCAGGGACCCGCGGCCGGCGTTTGCCGCGGCAACGTTCGCGGAGGGGATCGAGAAGATCGCCGACCTCACGCCCGGGATGGTGCTGGAAGGAACGGTGACCAATGTGGCGGCGTTCGGCGCGTTCGTCGACATCGGCGTGCACCAGGACGGGCTGGTGCACGTCTCGGCGCTGGCCAACCGCTTCGTCTCCGATCCCCGCGAGGTGGTGAAGTCAGGGCAGGTGGTCCGGGTCAAGGTCCTGGAGGCGGATCCGGAGCGGAAACGCATCTCCCTGACCTTGAGGCTCGACGACGAACCGGCAGCTTCCGGCGGACGTGGCGGTTCCCGGCCCGAGCGCGCGCGGCAGGCGCCGTCGAAGCAAACGCCTTCGACGCAGGGTCCAGGGCCGCAGGGGCCAGCGCCGGCCCGGGAGGCATCGGCTGGTCAGGCCCGTGGCGGGCAGGCAGGCGCTGGTCAGCCATCCACGGCGCAGACACGCGGTGGTCAGGCGGCCTCACGGAAGGCTCCTTCACGGCAAGCTTCCGCCGGGCAGCCGCAGCTGTCGCCGGCCAACACTGCGATGGCCGAAGCGCTCCGGAAGGCGGGGCTCGGAAAGTGAAGGCCGAACTGAGCGGCGCCCACGGGAGCGACGCGGGGCGGTAGGCGGCCAACGGTGATGCGAACCGTCAGGTCATGATCTCGTTGAGCGCGATCACGTTGCCTTCGGTGTCTTTCAGGAACGCTGACTTGACCAGCCCGAAATCCATCACATCGCCGACGGGTTTTCCTTCCACGCCGGCAAAACTGGACGGGGCGAGGGGCTGGAAATTGACGCCCCGGACCTTGAGGGCCTCGACGAGGTCCTCGATGCCCGTAACCATGAAGCTGACCACCGGATATGGGGGCGGAATCCGGTCGGGCATTTCGCTCAGGACGATGCTCGAGCCGGAGGCCGCGCCGAATGCCATGGGGTCCTCTGTGGGGCCCGACAAAAGGTCGAGGCCGAGGACGTCACGGTAAAAGATCCGTGCGCGGTTTCCGTCCTGCGCGGGCAGAATGGGGTTGACGTAGAAGCGGTTGAGCATGCTGTGCCTCCCTTGGTTCGGGGTGGGGCGGAAGTTCACGGTGGATCGGCAGCTACATCAATCGTTGCAGCAACCGTGGCGATGCGGAGGCGTATTTTGGTACAGCTTTCTCCGGCCTGGTGCAGCGTTCTCCGGCCAGCGCCGGTGGCGCGGGCGAGGGCGGGCTTTCATGACCTGAAGTAGTGGTTTCGTCGTGGCTCCTGGCGCGGGTCGAGGTGGGGCGGGGGGATGAACCAGGGGATGCCGGTGCGGAGCTGGATGGTCCATTGTTCCTTGTGGACCAGGTGGTGGTGATGGGAGCAGAGGATCGTGCCGTTGTCGGTGCTGGTGGACCCGCCGCGGGACCAGTAGCTGATGTGGTGGGCTTCGCACCAGGGCGCGGGGATGGTGCAGCCGGGGAAGGCGCAGCCCTGGTCCCGGGCGGTGAGGGCCTTGCGGATGTGGGGCGGGAAGATCCGTGAGGTCCGGCCGATGTCCAGGATCCTGCCCTCGGTCCCGAGCAGGACCGGGATGATGTCCGCGTCGCAGGCGATCTTCCGCACGGTGGCGGCGGTGACGGGGCCGGTGAACAGCAGTGTCCCGGTGTTCAGCGTCCCGGTGTTCCCTGTTCCGGTGTTCGGGGTTCCGGTGTGCGACGCCGTCCGGGCCAAGGTGCCGGTGTCCCCGAGCCTTTCGAGGAGGGCACGGTAGTCGATGGTGACCATGACCTGGGGGCGGAGTCCTCCCGCGGCGGGCAGTCCGCCCGTAGCCAGCGCGGCCTTGCAGGCGCCGACGAGGCCGTCGAGGAGTTTCTGCGGGCGGGAGCGGAGGTCCAGCCCCGCCGCGCCGGGGTCAGTGTCGTCTTCGCCGCCGGCACGCGGGATCGCGGCAGCGGCCGCCCGGGCAGCGGCGGTGGAAGCGGCGGTGGAAGCGGCGGGGGCGGCCCCGGGTTCCTGGCCGTCGCTGGAAGCGCTGGCTGGCCCCGTGGGCCGGGTGCGGGGGTTGGTGGCGGTGTTCATGACGGTGAGGAGCTGTTCGAACTGGTCGGCGGTGGCGAAGATTTCCAGGTGGTGCAGGCCGTGGCGGGTGCGGCGGATGAAGGCGCCCTGGAGCTGGCGGAGCAGTTCTTCGGAGGGTTCGGCGCCGTCCTGGTCCAGGGCGTCCGCCCAGCGCCGGGCGATCCGGACCAGGAAGTCCGGGTCGTTTTCGGCGGCGGTGCGCGTCAGGGCGTGCTCCATCGCCGCCGCGGCCGCGGCGTCGCAGCTGTGCCGGACGCCGTCCAGGGCC
Source organism: Pseudarthrobacter albicanus (assembly GCF_018224015.1). Classification (GTDB taxonomy): domain Bacteria; phylum Actinomycetota; class Actinomycetes; order Actinomycetales; family Micrococcaceae; genus Arthrobacter; species Arthrobacter albicanus. The sequence goes on along the minus strand of NZ_JAGPOT010000004.1, from coordinate 108,020 downwards.
AGGGCGATGATGGTCGCGGACCGGGACGGGACCTCCCCGGCGGCGACGGCCTCGCCGAGTTCCGCCCGGAGGGCAGGCATCGGCTGCCGGCCGGCGAGTACCGGGCGCGGCAGGACGCTGCCGGCAAGGGAGAGCCGGCGGCGGGCCTCCGCGGCGCTGATCCGCAGCCGCGCCCGCAGGAACTCGGTCGTGTTCCGGAAGCCGTCATCCACCGGCACGGCCACCGCCCCGGATCCGCTGGCCACGGAGGCCGCCACGGAAGCGTCAGCCCCGGCGGCACAGCCCGGGCTGCCGCTGGAGCTGTCGACGGGGCTGTCCCGCCACCCGGTGGCCCACGACGTGGTGCCCGTGAAAGCCGTGGCGGCCGGCAGTTTCCTGGTCCGGTCCACTGCCCCGGCCGCGACGAGCTGGAGATACTCCACGGTCCGCGAGAGTTCCTCCACCTCGCCGGCGAAGTCCGAGGCAGCCTGGCATCCCCAGGACCCGGCGTCCTGCACGGCCGTCGAGGCCAGCGTCCGGAGCAAGCCCAGGGCACGGACCAGGGCAGGCTCCGTCCGGAGCAAGCCCAGGGCACGGCCCAGGGCAGACCCTGCGTCCTGCCCCGCCTCCGCGAAGGAGACGAACTCCCTGGTGTCTTCCATGAGTCAAATCTACTTGCGACCTACGACAGGATTAGCAGCCCCTGGCGCCGCCCGCATCCCCAGTGTCAGGGCTTCCGCCGTCAGGGATGCCCCAGTACTCGAGGACGGCCGAACTGCGTGCGGACTCCGGGCGAGAACAGCACGGACTCGGGCGGCCCCAGAACGGTAATCCCCGCCGCGCCTACCAGCTCATCATCGAGCAGGATCAGCCGGGCACGGTACAGCGGCCAGGGGCCATGCGTATTGGGAATGTACAGCGTGCGGCCGCGGAAGCGGGTGTGCAGACCGAACCGGGCGGTGAGGTGGACGGACAACGGATCCGTGGCTCCGCCGTCGGGCCCCGGGGACACAGCGAAATCACTCCTTGCACCGCCCCGGAACCGGCGCACCGAATACCCGATGGACCGGTCCGACGGGTCCGCCGGGACCGGAAAGCCAGGCGGCCGGACGCTCGTCCGGGACCACACATACGGGATCCCGGCGGCCCGCGCGGCCAGTACCGCCGCCAGCCTGGACGCATCCAGGCTGAGGAAGACAACGCCGCGCGTGCCGTCCGGCCCCCGGGAATAGAGGCGGACATTGATCTCGTTGAAATCGCCGAAATACGGGACGGGCGGGCCGTTGCCCAGTCCGGCGGCCCGCAGCCGGAACCCGATGAGGCCCACCCAGGCGGATCCGTCGAAAAGGTCCGGGACCACGCCTGGGGGCAGCAGGGGCGCCGCGACGGCCTCGGGAATACGCCAGTGCAGGAAGACGGCGTCGAGCCACCGCTGGTGCATGATGACGGGCCGGGGAAGCTCCGGCGGCTCCGGCCAGGGACCTGGGGCATGCGGCGGTTCAGCCATGGGCCGAGCCTAGCTTCGGAGACAGCCAGGCGGAAAGGAGTTCAGCCGCCGGAGGCGGGCGCGGTGGAACCTGCCGGTTGCTTCTGCCACGGCCAGCGACCGGTGATTTCCAGTTCCAGCGAGAAGCTCAGGAACGTCCGGATGAGCACAATGATGGCCAGCACGCCCACGCTTTCGAAGGTGGGCGTGACGGCGACGGTCCGGATGATGTCGGCCGCCACCAGCAGCTCCAGTCCCAGCAGGATGGAGCGGCCCAGCAGTTGCCGGTAGGAGCGGTAGACGGACAGCGGCTCGGACCCTGCGGGCCGGCCCTGGGGCTGGAATCCGCGCAGGGCCATCGGGATGGAGACGAGGGCGCCGACCACCATGACGGCCACCCCGGCGAAGTCCATAAACCGGCCGACGGTCTCAATAATGTGCTGAAAATCCATGGTTCCCCTCGAGAAAAGGCGGGTCGGCGCTGATATCCGAAGCAGCTGGCATGCGGAGCAGGGGCGCCTCTAAGGGTGCCGCACGCCGGCGCCGGCGAGGATGGCCCGGTAGCCTTCGCGGAAGCTCGGATAGGCGAACTCGAAGCCGGTGCCGCGCAATAGCGCGTTGCTGCAGCGCTTATTGCCGCCCCGCGACGGCTCGCCACCCGCGGAGCCGCGCGCGGAGCTTCCCGCGGAGCCGCGCGCCGTCGAGTCACCGGATCCGGAGGCCGACGGCGGCCGGGGGAGTCCCAGCTCGGCGGCCAGGAAGCGCAGCACCTCGCCGAGCTCTGCCGGTTCGTTGTCCACGCCCAGGTACACCGGTCCGGGCGTATCGGACATGCTGCACAGCCGGACGATCGCCGCCGCGGCGTCGTCCCGGTGGATGCGGTTGGTGAAGCGCGACCCGGCAGGCACCACGGCGGTCCCGCCGCGCACCTGGTCGATCAGCCGGGTCCGGCCCGGCCCGTAGATTCCGCCCAGCCGCAGCACCACGGGCGTGATTCCGGTGCCGCGCAGCCGGCTGTGGAGCAGTTCCTCCGCTTCGCGGAGGATGCGGCCCGAGAAACCGCCGGGCGCCGCCGTCGTGCTTTCATCAACCCAGCCGCCGCCGGCGTCCCCGTAGACCGCGGTCGACGAGACAAACAGGACCCGGACGGGAATACCACCCTCGACGCCGTTGGCGCCGTCGCCCGGTCCACGGTCGCTGCCCCGTGAAGCCAGGACGGCGTCCAGCACGTTCGCCACGCCGTCGACGTACGCTGCGCGGTAGGCCTCCTCGGTAGGGGCATCGGCCGCCACGGCGACGACGACGGCGGTGGTGTCCGCCGGGAGGGGCGGCAGGCCGCCGGAGCTCAGGTCAGCCGCGACGCCGTCGATGGCAGCCGGAAGTTTCTCCGGCGAACGCCGCCAGCCCACTACCCGGTGGCCGGCGGCTGCGAAGCGCAGCCCTGCCTCGGTGCCCAGATCGCCGCAACCGGCCAGAAGTACAGTCATGCTGGCCAGTCTGCCAGCTTCGCCGGTGCGCCGGCACCAGGCGGCTAACGAGCGGGCAGTGTCTGGGACACGGTCGGAGATGGGCGGGGCGTTGACGGGGCTGCAGGCCGATAAGCGGACGCGAAGTTCGTCAGCATTGATGCACCGACGATCAGGAGGGTCAACTGCAGCAGCAGTTCCAGCCAACTTGGCCCCCTGGATTTCCCCCGACGTTTGCGCCGTGGCGAACCCATACTGGGTCCGAGTCGACGTTGGCGCAGTGGCCAACCCGTACTGAGTCCGAGCCGGGGTTTGCGCAGCCGCGTATCCTTGCTGGGTCCCGGCTGGGGCTGGTCCAGCGGCGTATCCTTGCTGGGTCCCGGCTGGGGCTGGCCCAGCGGCGTATCCTGGCTGGCTCCCGCCTGGGCCCGGTTCCGCCACTGCTGCAAGGAGGCTGCCGGAGCATCTGCGCTCGCGAACTGCGCTGTGGCGAGCTGCGCTGTGGTGAGGAGCCGAGGACTCGACGGCCCCGCAAGCTGTTCGGTCAGGTAGGCATGGATGACTTGGACCTCGGCTGCGTCCAGAACGGGCGGCAGGCCGGCCACCGCCGGGCAGAGCCTGTCCAATCCCAGTATTCTGACGGCGCTCCCGGCGCTCTCATCGACGTCCGGCTGCGCCACCAGGCAGATCCAGCCGCGGACAAAGAGACGGTGGTGCGGCTCCAGGAGCGCCGCCACGGCAGCGCCTTGTTCTGCGGCCGCGAGTACTTCCCTATCTCTCCGGTAGCCGTTCTGGCGCAGCCTTCCGCCGCCAGTCTGTACGTTGCCGCTCCAGTTCTTGGCATCGACGACGACGATTCCGCCGGGTCCGATCAGGATGTGGTCAAGGTTTGCCTTGGGCCTGCCCGGCCAATGGACGTCGTGGAGAGCCGACCAGCCGCTGGCGGCCAACTCACCCGTTTTCGCCGCAACCATCGCCTCGCCGGTCGCGCCCACAGACCAGGACTGTACGTTCCGTTCGGCTTGTTCCAGCTCGCGTCGGAGACGGGCCACGCGTTCCGTGGCGCGCCTTGACTGCTCGGCAGCCCCATCTCCAGCAGCCATGTCGTCCCCCAATATCGATGGCGTGCACGGCTGCCCCGGGTGGATGCAAACGTGTGGCTGCCACCTTATTCCAGACGATGGTGATTTTCCCAATCAAACGCCTGCATTACAAGGGCGGCACCAAGGTGTCCTTAGGGTGCGGGGACCGGGAAGAACATCCGCGGATCCTGCAGGAGTGCCGGGTAATCGAAGGCCGAGCGGTCCAGGACCTCGTCCACCTTGAAGTTGCGGGCGAAGCGGCCTTCCACCGTGATGGGCCGGCCCAGGACCTTGCCCACGGCGAAGGAAGCGCCGCCCGCGAACGGGATCGCCACCACGGAGTTGCCGGGCAGCGTGGTGAAGGCTTCCTCCTGCTGCTGGCGTTTCCGGGTGGGCTTCTTGACGAGCTGCTTGGGAGGAAGCTTGCGCTGCTTGGCCGGGCGCCGGGCACCCGAATCGGCGTAGACGAACTGGTACTCGTCGTCCGCGGCTGCGGCCTTCGCGCGTCCCGCCGGCGGCAGGCTGATGGTGTCCAGCTGCTCGGGCTCGATGTCCCCGACCGGCAGGCGGAGCACCCACAGGCGGTCCCCGGAAGGATCCTGCGGCACCAGCAGGTGCTTGGGCTCGGGCCAGACGTACTCCAGGTCCGGTTCCGTGCCCGGGAACAGCGGCGAGTAGAACCGCGGATCCTTGGCGATCAGCCTGGAGCGGTGGCTGAGGTGCAGCTCGGGGTTCCCCAGCCACGGAGGCATGGGAATCTTGGCGGCATAGGCAGGGTGTGCCGCCTGGGGCGCGAATTCCATGATCTTGTCACGGGTGCTGTCCTCGCCGCCGCGGGCCGTCCATTCGTCCACCATGGACAGGCCATAGAGGGTCAGCGCAGGCACATGGCCCATCCACATCTGGACGGCAGGGTGGGACTGCCAGCCATACTCGGGGATCACCAGCGCACGCAGGATCTGCAGCGCTTCAACGCGCTGCTTGCCGAGCCGGACGCGGTCCAGAACCGCGGCGCTCTGCCGGAAATCGGGGAAGGGGAGGAAAGTCTGCATCTCTCCAGTTTGACGCCCCGCGCCTAATGCACCAATTGCGGACGGATCGGGGTGAGCGCCTTCACATTTCGAAGCACCAGCAGGCGGCACCTTGTTATGGCGGGTAGAATAGCACTAACCACCCCCTGCCCTGCGGAAGACACACCATGACACTTACACCTGAGGCGCCAGTTGCGCCCAAGTACGGACAGATGCTCGGCCCGGAAGCAAATGGCATTCTCGTGCTGGAAGAGTTCACCATTGATCCCGCGGCGGCGCGCAAGGAACAGCACGGCTTCCGCGCCGCCCTGGCCTCCGTGGCTTTGACCATGCGGCGCATCCGGGCGTTCCGGGTTTTCATCGCCATCGTGGCGATCGCCAATCTCCCCCTGTTCCTGCTCACCAGCGGCTGGCAGATCTACGTTGTGTCGCTGGCCCTCGTGGTGGCAGTCCACTACGCCGTGTCCTGGCTGAACCGCCACGAACCGAGGCTGCGGCAGCGGCAGATGCTGGAACTGCACCTCCACCGGGAGCGCAGCGACAACTACCGCAAGGTCCGCGACGGCGTGAAGTACGTCATCGACGCCCCCGCCCGGATGAACGAAAAGCTCTACCTCGAACTGCTCGCCGCCAAGCGCGTGGCCCTGAACCTGGCCATGGGCACCGTGGCCCTGCTCGACACGAGCGACGACGCCGCCTGGAAAGTACGGATCGTCCGCGAACTGCCCCGGACCGCCTGAAATCCAGCCGCCTGAAAACCAGCTGACTGAAGTCCGGTTGCCTACCGTCCGGTAGAACGCCCCAAGCAACGACGCAGGAGCCCTCCCCGTGGGAGGGCTCCTGCGTCGTTTTTTGTGCGTGGCGCTACGAAGGGAGCTGCAGCAAGGCTAAGGCAGGCCCGGACCGCTATCAAGACGTTATGTTCATCGTCTTTTCGTGGCGGGGTCCAGCCTGGAGCGCCGCCGCGAGATACGGCGCCGTCCGGCTCTTCGTGGAACGGGCGACGACGGCGGGCGTCCCGGTGGCCACGATCCTGCCGCCGGCGTCGCCGCCGGCAGGCCCCAGATCGATCACCCAGCCGGCGGCGGCCACCACATCCATCTCGTGTTCCACCACAACCACCGTGTTGCCGGCGTCCACGAGCCGGTGCAGCTGTGCCATCAGGAGTTCGACGTCGGCCGGGTGCAGGCCGGTGGTGGGCTCGTCCAGCAGGTACAGCGAGTGGCCGCGCTGGGCGCGCTGCAGTTCGGTGGCGAGCTTGATGCGCTGGGCTTCGCCCCCGGAGAGTTCGGTGGCGGGCTGGCCCAGCCGCAGGTAGCCCAGGCCCACCTCGCGCAGGGTTTTCAGGCTGCGCGCTGCGGCGGGGACGCCGGCGAGGAACCCTGCGGCCGCGTTCACCGTCAGGCCCAGCACTTCGGCGACGTTCTTGCCCCGGTACGTGACCTCCAGCGTTTCGGGGTTGTAGCGCGAGCCGTGGCATTCGGGGCAGGGGCCGTAGCTGCCGGGCAGGAACAGGAGTTCGACGGCGACGAAGCCCTCGCCCTGGCACGTTTCGCAGCGTCCGCCGGCCACGTTGAAAGAGAATCGTCCGGCGCCGAAACCGCGGGCGCGGGCCTCGTCCGTGGCCGCGAACTCCTTCCGGACGGCGTCGAACAGTCCCGTGTAGGTGGCGAGGTTGGAGCGCGGGGTCCGGCCGATCGGCTTCTGGTCCACCGTGACGAGCCGGTCCAGCTGCTCCAGCCCGGAGACGGGTCCGACGGTCAGCGGCCCGCCCAGCTCACCGGCGTCGGCGTCGGCGTCGGCGTCTGGATTAACCAGGGACGTCCGGTCCGCCGTTTGAGCGTCCGCTGCGGCGTCGGGATGCAGTTGCCCGCCGACCACCTCGGCGAGCACATGACTGACCAGTGTCGATTTACCGGACACGCCGGTGACTGCGGTCAGGACGCCCAGCGGGAAGTCGGCGTCGAGCCCGCGCAGGTTGTGCCGGCTGATGTCCCGCAGTTCCAGCCAGCCGGCAGCTTCCCGGCGGACGCCGCCGCCGGTGCGGGAACCAACGCCGGCGCGGGAACCAACGCCGGCCGGAGGGGCTCGGCGTCGGCGGGGTGCAGTCCGGCCGAGGGCTCGTCGAGCACGTAGATCACGCCGAACAGGCCGGAGCGGAGCTGGGTGGCGATCCGGAGGCGCTGCATCTCGCCGGGGGAGAGCGTGGGGGTGGAGCGGCCCAGGGCGAGGTAGCCCAGCCCCAGGTCCAGGAGCACCGTGACCCGCTGCAGCAGGTCCCGGGTGATGGCGACGGCCACCTCGTTGCCTTCGCCGGAGGACTGCTTGCGGGAGGCGGTCCCGGCTGCCGTGAGCTCCGTGGTGGGGCGGATGATCTCCGCGAGTTCGGTCATCGGCACGGCGTTGAGCCCGGCGATGGTCTTCCCGGCGAAGGTCACGGCGAGGGCGGCGGGGGTCAGGCCGCTGCCGCCGCAGCGCGGGCACGGTCCGGTTTCCATGAAGCGCAGCACCTTCTCCCGCATGGTGGTGCTCTGGGAATCGGCGAGGGTGTGCAGCACATAGCTCCGGGCGCTCCAGAACCGGCCCTTGTACGGCTTGGCGACGCGGTCGCGCTGGGGCGTCACCTCCACCACGGGCTGCTCTTCGGTGAAGAGGATCCAGTCGCGGTGTTTCCTGGGCAGCTTCCGCCACGGGGTGTCGACGTCGTAACCCAGGTGGGTGAGGATGTCGCGCAGGTTCTTGCCCTGCCAGGCGCCGGGCCAGGCCGCGATGGCGCCGTCGCGGATGCTCAGCGAGGGGTCCGGGACCAGGGAGGCTTCGCTGACGGTGTGCGCGACGCCCAGGCCATGGCATTCCGGGCAGGCGCCAGCCGCGGTGTTCGGGGAGAAGGCGTCCGAGTCCAGCTGGCCAGCGCCGTCGGGGTAGCTGCCGGCCCGCGAGAAGAGCATCCGCAGCGGGTTGGACAGCGTCGTCACCGTGCCGACGGTGGACCGCGAACTTGGGCGTGCCGCGGCGCTGTTGGAGTGCGACGGCGGGCGGCAGCCCGGTGATCTGCTCCACCTTGGGATTGTGGCCCTGCTGGATGAGCCGGCGGGCGTACGGCGCCACGGATTCGAAGTAGCGGCGCTGGGCCTCGGCATAGATGGTGCCGAAAGCCAGGGACGACTTGCCCGAGCCGGAGACTCCGGTGAACGCCACGATGGCGTCGCGGGGCACGTCCACATCCACGGTGCGCAGGTTGTTTTCCCGGGCGCCGCGCACCCGGACAAAACCATCCCTGGGGTGGCCGGGAGCCAGCGTTGGCAGGGTCATGGCAGCGGAATCAGAAGCATGCTGTTCACTTTGCATTGCTCCGACTCTAGCGGCGCCGGCGCTCCCGGGCATTATCCTTGCCGGATGGAACCTTACGACGGCGGCGCTGGCGCCGGCACCAGCGATCCCGGCACCGGCAGCACGGGCAGCACCGGCCCGGGCAGTACCGATCCCCACCACGCAACCGAGCTGGAGGCGGACGTCCCCGCAGCCGTCAAGGGCGCGCTGCCGGTGGCCGAACTGCACCTGCACATCGAGGGGACGCTGGAGCCGGAACTGATCTTCGCGCTCGCGGAGCGCAACGGGATCCGGCTGCCGTACGCGGACCTGGACGAGCTCCGCGGCCGGTATGAGTTCACGGACCTGCAGTCCTTCCTGGACCTGTACTACGCCAACATGGCGGTGCTGCGGACCGAGCAGGACTTCGCCGACATGACCCGGGCCTATCTTTCCCGGGCTGCGCTCGCCGGGGTGCGGCATGCCGAGATCATGCTGGATCCGCAGGCGCACCTGTCCCGCGGGGTTTCCCTGGCGACCTGCGTGAACGGGGTGGCGTCGGTGCTGGCGACGTCCCGCGAGGAGTTCGGCATCTCCACGCTGCTGATCGCGGCGTTCCTGCGGGACCTGTCCGAGGAGTCCGCGCGGGACGTGCTGGAGCAGTTGCTGGCGATGGACGCGCCGGTGGCCGGGATCGGCCTCGATTCGGCGGAGGTCGGCAACCCTCCGGCGAAGTTCGAGCGGCTGTTTGCACGGGCCAGGGAGGCCGGGCTGCGGCGCATCGCCCACGCCGGCGAGGAGGGCCCGCCGTCGTACATCATCGAGGCGCTGGACGTACTGGGTGCGGAGCGGATCGACCACGGCATCCGGTGCCTGGAGGACCCGGAGCTCGTGGAACGGCTCGTCGAGGACCTCACGCCCCTCACCGTCTGCCCGCTGTCCAACGTCAGGCTCCGGGCCGTGGACACCCTGGCCGACCACCCGCTGCCGGCGATGCTCGCGGCGGGGCTGAACGTCAGCGTGAACTCGGATGATCCGGCGTATTTCGGCGGCTACGTGGATGACAACTTCGCCCAGCTGAAGGCGGTGATCGGCCTGTCCGAGTTCGACTGCGTGCGGATGGCGGCCAACTCGATCCGGTCCTCCTTCGCGAGCGAGGAACGCAAGACAGAGCTGCTGGCCGAGCTGGCGGAGTCGGGACACTGACAACAAGCCGCCACCAGCCAGCTAGGGCTGGCTATTCGTGTGGGCTTCCGGTGTCCAGTTGGCGGGGTTGATCCGGCCGCCGTAGATGGGGAGCTCGATGGGAGGTTCATCCGCCCTGAACTGGGACCACATCCGGTTCAGTCCGGCGGTACCGCCTGAACGGACCCGGCCCGGATGCCCCATGTCAAGCTCGGTAGACAGCACGCAGGGGGCATCGTCCGGGGCTTCTGACAGGACAGCGCCCTCGGGGTCCACGATGATGCTGCGGCCCTGTCCGGTGGGTCCGGCGGCGTTGATGCTAATCATGAATACCTGGTTGACGATGGCATTGGCGCGGGCCAGGATCAGTTCCTGGGCGCGGTCCGGGGTGGTGGTCTTGACGACATTGATGATGACATCTGCCCCCATCCAGGCCAGTTGCCGGGTGACCTCGGGGAACCATGCGTCGTAGCAGATGGACAGGCCGGCCCTGCCGAATCCGGGTAGATCGACCGTCACAAATTTGTCTCCCGGGTCGTAGGGTTCGAACGGGCGCCAGGGGAAGATCTTCCGGTAGCTGGCCGCCAGGACGCCGTCGGGGGAGAGGACCAGGGAGGTGTTGAACAGCTGGCCTTGGGGCCCGCGTTCGCAGATACTCCCGGGGACCAACCAGAGCTTGAGGTCCCCGGCGAGTTGCCTCAACTCATTAACGAGCGGCCCGTCGAGAGGCTGCGCGGCTTCCTGGAGCGCTTCGGATCGTTGCCTGTCGGGGATTCCATCGGCGAACAGGTGAAGTTCCGGAAAAACCATCAGCTGCGTTCCGGGGTTCTCCGCCATGACGCGGGCGACTTCACCGGCGAACTCGGAGAGGGGTTCACCGATCGGCCGCGGAGGGGCCTGGACGGCTGCGAGGACGAGATGGGACATATTGGCGGTCACCTTCGAACTGACGGTGATGGGCGGCGGTCGACGGCGGTACCGGCTCTCACCCCGGGCTGTGGACATTCGCACAAAAAGAGGCCCATGATTCTGTCTATGGGCAAAGGCATGACTCGAGTTTAGTCTTGTCCACGACCTGCATGTGATCCGCTTCACTAGATCTTGGCGCCGGCGCGGGTTCCGGGCGCTGCAGCCTTCGATACCGCGGCGATGCCGGCGGCATCGCACGTTCTAGGAGACATGTCATGAGTGCAGCCACGGGTCCGGTGACGGGCCGTCGACTGGAAGTCCGGTCGATCGACTATGTTCCTCTCAACGAGAGGCATGGAAAGGTCTCGCACATCGGGCCGCTTTGGTTTATGAGCAACGCCCAGATAGCCACGCTCGCGGTGGGGCTGATCAGCATCACGACGGGCGGGAACCTGATCTGGTCGTTGATCGCGATCGCGATCGGCGTGCTGGTGGGCACCCTGTTCATGGCGGCGCACTCCTCGCAGGGCCCGCAGCTCGGATTGCCTCAAATGATCCAGTCCCGTCCGCAGTTCGGGTACGTGGGGGCTCTGCTGGTGTGGCTGTTTGCCTACCTGCAGTACGCGGGATTCAACGTCTTCAACACAGTCCTGGCCGGCCAAGCCGCGGCCGGGTCCCTTCACATCGGAAACGAAACGCTCTGGTTCTGGGTCGTCACGATTGTCGCCGCGGCCGTCGCGCTGTTCGGCTATGACCTGATCCACGGCTTCGAACGCTACCTGACATACCTGACCATCATCATGCTGGCGCTGCTGACGGTGGCGGTTCTCACCCACCTTAACCTGCCCGGCGGCGCATTCGATCTGGCCGATTTCCATCTCGTCCCGTTCCTCGGGCAACTGGGCGTGGCCGCCGGTTACCAGATTTCCTGGGCCATATACGTCTCGGACTATTCCCGCTACCTCCCCCCGGAATCCGCCCGCGGGACGTTCCAGTGGACATTCTGGGGGAGCGCCCTGGGCGGTATCTGGGTCATGTTCCTGGGCTCATTCATCGCCGCGGCAGCCGGCAAGGACTTCGAGACCATCGGTTCGATCCAGGACACTGCCGACAAGCTGTTCCCGGGCTTCGGATCGATCGCATTGTTCATCGCAGCCCTCGGGCTCCTGTCCGTCACGGCGCTGAACATGTATGGCGGATCCCTTACCCTGATCTCCTCCATCGACAGCCTGCGCCGTATCCGGCCCACAATCAGAATCCGCGTCGTCACCATCGTGATCACCGCGGCCATCTCCCTCGTCTTCGCCAACATCGCATCCGCCGATTTCCTCGCCAACTTCAACGACTTCCTGCTGCTGGTGCTGTACTTCTTCATTCCGTGGACAGCCGTCAACCTCACCGACTACTTCATCGTCCGCAAGGGCCACTATGCCATCGCGGAGATTTTCCACCCCCACGGCATTTACGGACGCTGGGGCTGGCCCGGAATCACCGCCTACCTCGTGGGTTTCGCGGTCATGATTCCCTTCTTCTCCGCCGGAAAACTCTTCGTCGGACCCGCGGCCGAAGCGATGGGTGGCGCTGACATCTCCCTGTTCATCGGCCTGCCGGTCTCAGCCTTCCTCTATTGGGTACTCACCCGCCACATCGACACGGCCGCGGAAACACGGCTGGCCCAGACCCAGGCAACCGAACTTGAGGAAGCCGCGAAAATGTACGTCGAACCCTGAACCCGAGGCATGGGGCAAGCGGCGGTCATCCGCTGGCCGGGGGTCCACCGCTTTTTTAGTCGGGCGCCTGTGAGTCAGCCGCCGACACAAGTTGACTCGCCGCCGTCCAGTTGGCGCCACCTTTGATACAAGGCGACACATCTGAGGTTTCATCATGCAATCGCATCGGGGATCGGGATAAGCAGGGGGAGGGACACGGTGCAACTTCGACTCGCCGCGCTGACGACGACGCTCGGTCTCGCCGCCGCATCCTGGGTCGTCGCCGTCTGGCTGATGAACGGCATGGACATGGGCGTTGCGACCCGGCTCGGTTCGTTCACGTTCTTTGTCCCGCTGTGGGTGTCGATGATGGCGGCGATGATGCTGCCAGGCGCGGCTCCGGCAGTCGTGAGACACGCTCATGCCAACGGTCGTATGCGCGCCGTGCCGCTCTTCCTCGGGTCGTACCTTGCCGTCTGGACACTCGTGGGCGTTGCCGTTTATGCGTTGTACCGGCCGCACGAGCCTTTCGCCGCCGGTGCGATTGTGATCGGGGCAGGTGTCTACGAGTTCACGCCGCTCAAGCAGCACTTCCGCCGGCGCTGCCGCGAGAGCGTCGGCTCTGGATTCGAGTTCGGGCTCTGTTGCGTCGGCTCGAGCATCGGACTGATGCTGATGCTGGTGGCGCTGAGCGTCATGAGCGTCACCTGGATGTCCATGATCGTCGTCCTCGCCCAGAAGCTCCTGCCCGCGAAAGCCGCCGTCGATGTGTCAGTGGCGCTGGCCATCGTCGGGCTTGGACTCCTGATCCTCATCGCGCCGTCGTCGGTTCCCGGACTTATGCCCTCAAGATGAGGCACCATCAGGCTGGTGCAACACGCAAGAAGGAGAGAGACAATGACCAATCACAAGACCGGAACACGTGAAGAGTGGCTTGCAGCCCGGCTGGAGTTGCTCGACGCCGAGAAGGCGCTGACGCGGCGTGGCGACGAACTGGCGCGGCAGCGGCAGGATCTGCCCTGGGTCCGCATGGACAAGGAGTACCGCTTCGAGACCGACGACGGCGCAGCGTCCCTGGCCGATCTGTTCCGGGGACGGTCGCAGCTGCTCATCTACCACTTCATGTTCGGGCCCGACTTCGAGGCAGGGTGCCCGTCCTGCTCGGCGATCGCGGACGGTTTCGAAGGCTCCGTGGTCCACTTCGCCAATCACGACGTGTCGTTCTTCGCGGTGTCGCGGGCACCGCTGGCGAAACTGCAGGCGTACAAGCAGCGGATGGGCTGGCGCTTCCCCTGGGCGTCGTCGTTCGGCAGCGACTTCAACTACGACTTCCACGCGGCGTTCACGAAGGAGCAGTGGGAGTCGGGAACCATCGAGTACAACTACCGCGCGGCGGACTTTCGGGCGCCGGCCGGCGAGGACGGGTCCGGGCTCGACGACTTCGCGTTGAGCGTTGTCGGAACGGACTGGGCGACGTACCGGCAGGAAGAGCACGGAGTGAGCGCGTTCGCCCTCGAGGACGGCGTCGTCTACCACACCTACTCCGCCTACGCGCGCGGCGTGGACTCCCTCTGGGGCATGTACCAGTGGCTCGACCGCGCGCCGCTGGGCCGCAACGAGACCGGCTTCTGGTTCCGCCGCCACGACGAGTACGACAGCCAGTGACGCGTGCGGAAGGCTGCGTCCATGTTCGACGCCGGACCGGCCGGCAGTTCTGTCCCCAGACTCCGCGGCCCGCAAGGGTTGAGAGAGGATGTGAGACACCGAAGACTGAGAAGGCTCGACCAGGTGGCAGGTGCGCAACATCCACGGTCATCGACCAATGATGTGTGCTCTACGACGTTGAGGACCGCCGCTTCCATGCCGGTGGGGCTCTCAGCTCAATCTTGCGGTGGTACCTCATCGTCTCTATCGCCCCTGGTGTGCTCAACGTATGGCCTCCACAGAGATCAGGGCGACGCCGAGGTCGCGGACCTTTGTGAGTAGCCCGTGCAGGGCCGCTTGGTCGGTGACGACACCGGTAAGGCTTGTCGTGCCGTCGCTTTCGCGGGCCAGGGTGAGGTCACCGAACCAGGCAGACCAGTGGTCGTCGAGGTGCCCGTCGACCCGAATCCGGTAGCCGGCGGGCACTAGTTTGGGGGACTGGGTCATGAGGACCCGACTTCCGCCGTCGCCCCGCTGATTCGGCTGCTGCTGTGTCACTTGGCGCCGGCCGGGTCCAGCGGCGGGCTGACAGTGCTGGGCATGGGCCGAGCGGCCGCGGCGCGCTGATCGCGCCACAAGGAGTATCCGAGGCCGATCAGGGCGACGCCGGTGGGCACGGCGAACAGCCTTTCGTTGATCTGGGGCAGCAGGGGGATCGCGATGGTTGCGGCGGTGCCACCGGCGAGGAGCGCCGCAGCCCAACGGGCGAGGATGTTGGTGCGGAAGAGCGCGATCCCGAAGACGAGGCCGCCGGAGATATATGCCAGGCCGGAGATCAGGCTGAGGGCCTGCATCAGGCCGATGTCGCCGGTCGCGTGACCGCCGGTGGCAACGGCCAGGACGTCGTTGACGTAGCCGGGTGCACTGTGGGCGATGGATGGGAGGACGACTAAACCGATGACTTCGATGCTCATCATGATGAGGTAACCGGCGCCGAACAGGAGGTACCCGAGCAGGCCGAGCATCCCGGTTTGCTTCACCTGGCGCAGGTACATGCCGGTGATGCCGATGAGCGACAGGGCGGCCATGAGGACCTTCAGGGCTTGGCGGACCGTCCATTCGGTCGTGGTGACGAAGGTGGCGTCCAGGTGGGGGTGGTTGATTTGGATGCCGATGAACAGCAGGCCCGCCGCGACGGCGCCTAAGCCTGCCGCGCGGGTGAGTTTGGTGGTGGTGATGGACATGTCCGGCTCCCTGGTTCTGGGTGTCCGTGGCTGGGCGCCGCGGGATGACTCCAAGGTAGGGGCGGATTGGGTGACCCGGCATCACCCTGCGATGTGACCGGGAGGGTGAGAACCCGAGGCTGGCCAGGTTACATCAGACCGCGTTCGCGGGCCCGTAGGACCGCCGCCCGGCGGGTGGTGACTTCGAGCTTGGTAAAGATGTGCCTGGTGTGGGTCCGCAGCGTGTTGTGCGAGATGAACAGCTCGCGGGCGATCTGCGGCCCGCTCAGCTCACTGGCGAGGAGCCTGAGCACCTGCAGTTCCCGTCCGCTCAACGGGTCCGCCGTCGAGAGCGGGCGCTGCCCTGGGCCGGGGGCCTGCGCTTCGGCCGATGCACCGAGGCCGAGCAAGCGGTGCGCGTGGTTGCCGGCGATACCGTGGCGTGTGGCGTCGCGCAGCAGCCCCATCATGGGGGCACCCTCGTCCAGGAAGAGCCGCACGTACTCACCTGATTCGGGGGCCTCGGCCAATGACCGGCCCAGCGCCTCGCGGGCCTGCGGCCGGTGTCCCTGCGCCGCATGCGCAAGAGCCTGCAGCATGCGGATCTCGACCAGACTTCCGGCTCGTCCGGATGATTCGGCGTCCTCAGCCAGCCGGTCCAACAGGCGGCGTGCATGGTCCAAGGCTCCTGCGTCGGGGTATGAGCGGTGCTGCGCAATGAGCAGTCGCACCAAGGTGAGGTGGTCGAACTCGCTCAGGTAGCTGGCATCGTCCGTGACGGACACGCCTCGGTCATGTGCCCAGTCGGCGGCCTCTGACATCCTGCCCGCCGCGATCCAGACCCGGGCCTTCATCGCGGCGATAGGGCGTACGTCCGGGAAGAACCCCGGCCGGTAGATCTGCTCCGCTTGGTCCAGGAGGTTGATTGCGCTCTCCGGGCTTCCCTCGGCTTGGGCGATCAGTCCACTTGCCACGAACCATCGGTAGCGGCTTTCGGTCATCGCAGCGCGCTCGAGGAACGCTGCGGCGGTCTCGAGGTGTCGTTTGGCGCTGCCGAGGTCTCCGGCTTCGCAGTCGATCTCACTCAGCCCCACGTGCAGGTCTGCGGTTGCCCGCGCCACTGACTCGCCCTGGGCCTCGGCCAGCCGCAGCGCGCGTTGGTAGAGCCGTCGTGCCTTGCCGGGTCGGCCTGCCGCCAGCCACATGTCAGCGCGCACCACCGTGCTGCTGAGCTCGTCGACCAGGTTGCCGGCTGCGTGCAGGCTGGCCACTGCCTGAGTGAAAGTCTGCAGCGCCGTAGAGACGTCTCCCTTTGCCCAGGCGGCGAGCCCCAGGAATCCGGCCGCAGCGCCCCGGGCAAGATGGTCGCCCGGACGGGCCAGGTCCAATGCGTGCCGGGCGTGCTCGGACGTGCCTGCCACATCGCCCCGTGCTTGGGCGAGCGAGGCGCGGTAGACGGCGATGGTCGCCGGCAGCGTCTGAAGCTCTTCGCTGTCAGTCCACGGGGTAGGGGATCCCTCCGGCACGGCAGCCAGCGCGCGTTCTGCGTCCTCGAATCGGGGTTCGGCTCCGTCGGGGTTACCCGAGAGCATGAGCATGAATCCGTAGAAGACACTGAGCACCGGGCTGCGCCGGACGGCGGTGTCGGGCAGCTCCTTCAGCCAGCCGAACAGCATCGCATCCTGACGATTGCGCCGGATAGAAGGGGCTGCCAGCTCCATAAGGTACGCCGCGCGGTCGAAGTCCCGGGCAGCCAATGCGTGCCGGACCGCGTCCCCTGTCAGGTCGTGGCACTCGTACCAGCCGCTGGCGCGCTGGTGCAGCAGCGGAATCTGCTCAGGCTGCTCGCTGAGCAGGCGCGCCCGCAGCACGTCGGCGAAGAGATGGTGGTAGCGGTACCATTCCCGCCGGTCGTCCATGGGGACGATGAAGAGGTTCGCGCGTTCCAGGGCCATGAGCATGTCGCTCCCGTCGTCGCGGCCAGTGACGGCGTCACAGAGCGGGCCCGTGAGACGGTCGAGAACCGCTGAGCGCGACAGGAATTCGCGAACCGGACCGGGTTGATGCTGGAGTACCTCCTCGACCAGGTAGTCGACGATGTACCGGTCGTTCCCGGCGAACCCGGCAATGAAACCGGCAACGTCCTCGCGCCCCTGGATAGAAAGCGCAGCGAGTTGCAGCGCGGCGATCCACCCTTCCGTGCGCTGCTCCAACGCCGTGACGTCCCCTGCGGAAAGGTCCAGTCCGGCCACCTCATTGAGGTACGCGGCGGCCTCCGCGGACGTAAAACGCAGTTCCGCAGCACGGATCTCGACGAGCTCGCCGCGTGCCCGCCAACGAGACAATGGCAGCCCGGGGTCGGCGCGGGTGCTGATCACCACGTGCACCTGGGGCGGAAGATGTTCCAGCAGGAAGACCATCCCGTCGCCGACATCGTCACTGTCAACCAGGTGGTAGTCATCGAGCACCAGCCAGACATCGGTCGGTGCCGCGGCCAGCTCATTCAGCACCGTGGTGAGCACAGGCTCGATCGACATCGATGAGGAGGCTATGAGCTCCAGTGCAGACGAGCCGATGCCGGGTACCGCCGGTTGGAGCGCGGACACAACGTAGGTCCAAAATGAGGCAGGATCGCTGTCCGCTGCGTCGAGCGAGAGCCACGCAATACGACGATCTTCGCCGTGCGTCCCGGCCAGCCACTCGGCAAGGAGCGTCGTCTTGCCGAACCCGGCCGGTGCAGACAACAGCGTCAGTCTCGACGCAGCCCGGCGACCAAGACGGTCAATGAGACGTGGGCGGCCCACAAGACCGCGTCGCAGCTTCGGGACGTACAGCTTCGTTGCGATGAGCGGACGCGCCATACGATCCCCGTTCCAAGGTGCACAACCATGGTCGAGGTGTGCGGCAACTATCCCCAGCGTACCGGGGCACTCGTGGTCAGGGGCATAGGGGGACCGTGAGCTGTGTTGAGGTCGGGTTGACCTGCCGGAGGTGACACGCCCTGGAGGCATGTCCGCTCCGGCGACACAACGGCCAGGGCTTGTTTTCCCAGCGGACGAGCGTCATAGTTCTGATATACGTGCCGGCCCGATGACCGGCCCTCTAGCGCCAAGCCATTGTTCGACTGCCCCATTCCAGGAGGAGCGCGAGAAATGTCGGGTTGGAACGCCGACAACGCCGCCGGCCCTCTTGGCGCCGGCGCCGTCACCATCCTTGACGGTTCCTCGTTCTGCATCACAGCGCCCAACGGTGACATGGTTCCCGGGAGCCCCCACGGCGCATTTTTCCACGATACCCGGTACATAACCGGATGGAACCTCAGCGTCAACGACGCCCAACTCGAGGCGCTTGCCGCGACAGCCCTGGAACCCTTTCGGGCGCAGTTTATCGGCAGGGTCAGCGGCCGTGCCGGCGGCGCCGACACCCCGCTGCTGATAGAGCGGGAAAGGACTATTGGTGCCGGGCTCACCGAAACCATCACAGTCGAGAACCACTCGGGGGCGCCCAAAGACTGCACGCTCGCCTTGACCGTAACTGCTGATTTCGCCGATCTCTTCGAGGTCAAGGACGGCAGGCCTGCCAGCCGAGGGAAGCAGAATGTCCGCCTGGAAGGCGATTGCCTCCTTCTTGAATCCGAATCGGGAGGCCGGCGTTATGGGCTGGCCGTCCGCTCGGAAGGCGCTGCCTTCGAGGCGCACCGGCTTGTCTTTAATCCGACAATTCCTGCCCACGGGAAATGGACCCAGACCGTCACGGCCACCCCGTACCTGAACGGTGAGGCGGTGATATCTGCGGCGGCATATGGGACTACGGGAGTTTCCTCCGAGGCGCAACGCCTCCTCTCCTGGCGGATGTCCATGCCCATCCCCAATCTCGGCGACGCCGCCGTCCAAGACACGATCCTGCGCAGCCAGGAGGATCTCGGTTCGCTCCGGATCTTCGACCCGGACCACCCGGACCGCACAGTCGCCGCCGCCGGCGCCCCGTGGTTCATGGCCCTGTTCGGGCGTGACAGCCTGATCTCATCCCTCATGTCCCTGCTGCTGGACCCGTCCCTGGCACTTGGGACCCTCCAGACGCTGGCAGACCATCAGGGGAAGGAAGTGAACCCGGCGACGGAAGAGGAACCGGGCCGTATCCTCCACGAAGTGCGCCTGGGTGCCAGCACCGAGTCCGTCCTGGGTGGCCGCAGCATTTACTACGGAACCGCCGACGCCACCCCGTTGTTCGTCGCCGTCCTCAGCGAACTGGGACGGTGGGGCCTGGAAACGGACGCAGTACACGCACTGTTGCCGGCCGCGGACCGCGCGCTTGCCTGGATTGAGAACTACGGCGACCGCGACGGCGACGGATTCGTCGAATACCAGCGGCAGACCGAACACGGGCTCATAAACCAGGGCTGGAAAGATTCCTGGGACGGCATCAACTTCGCCGATGGCAGCATCGCCCAGGGCCCGATAGCGCTCTGCGAAGTCCAGGCGTACACGTACGGGGCGTACGTGGGGCGCGCCCTGATGGCGCTGGGCGACGGCGACACAGAAACAGCCGATCGCTGGGCGGCCAAGGCCGCCCGGCTGAAGGAAGCTTTCAACGAACGCTTCTGGCTCCCGGACCGCGGCTACTTCGCCATCGCCTTGGACGGGGACAAAAAACCCGTTGATGCCCTCGCCTCCAACATGGGCCACTGCCTCTGGATGGGCATCGTGGACACAGACAAGGCAGCGCAGGTGGCCGAACGCCTGATGTCCCCGGAAATGTTCACCGGCTGGGGGATCCGCACTCTCGCGAGCAGCATGGGCGCCTACAACCCTCTGAGCTACCACAACGGGTCCGTATGGCCACACGACAGCGCGTTGGCCGCCCACGGGCTGATGAGGTACGGATTCATCGACGAGGCCCAGAGAATTGCCTACGGTCTCTTCGAGGCGGCGGACCACTTTGGAGGCCGGCTCCCGGAGCTGTTCTCCGGACTGGACCGTTCCAGATATCCCAAGCCCGTGCCGTATCCTGCGGCATGCTCCCCCCAGGCCTGGGCGGCAGCTGCCCCGATCCACCTGATCCGCACGCTGATGCGGTTCGACCCGGCCCTTCCGTGGAATGAGCTGTGGCTGGCGCCGGAACTCCCCAAAGGCTTCGGACAGTTCCGCGTGGACAACGTCCCTTTTGCCGGCAAAAGGCTCTCCATCAACATCACCCAGGACTCGGTGACTGTGGACGGGCTGCCGGAGTCCGTCCAGCTCCTGCTGGAAGCCCGACCCGCCCTGCTGGAACTGTTGAACCTGACCCGGATGAAATGACCGTCCCCGACGCCACTGGAGGCTCCGCAGGCAAAGTTTGACGGAAGCTACTGGCGGGTACCCGAGATTGGTCCCTCACTTCGCCCGTTCAGGCTGTCATAGTGGGACACGACACACGCAGTTAGCCGTTTCCGCTCGCGGAAAGGCCACATCCTTGGCAAAATGCTTGTGGATCAATTGCTTCTAAAGGAGACCCATGGGCGCGAACACCGCGGAAAACACGACCCTTCGACTGAAAGCCGTGCTGGAAGTTCTGGCAGAGGGGGTTTGGTCGGCTGAAAAGCTGAACGCCGGGGCGGTCCTGGGCGAGGCAATCGAGCGCGTGCCGCTCAATGAGCATGAGCGTGAACTGCTCAGCGGCGGCATTCCGCGCGGACACAAGACGCTGACCACGGCCACCGCCAAGCTGGTCAAGGCCGGCTGGCTCGTCAAGGGCCGTTCCGGCTGGTCCATCACCGACGACGGCCAGCGTGCCACCGTCGCGTTCGCCGAGCCTGCGGCTTTCGTTGCAGCGCTCGACGCCGGCACCCCGGTCCCGGCCGGCACCCCGCTGCCCGCGGCACCGGCGCAGAAGCCGGCTGCCAAGGCTGTCCGCAAGACCGCGGCCCCGGCCGCGTCCGCCGGGGATAAGGAAGCTCCGTCGAAAGCCACCAAGGCTGTCGGCAAGGCCGCCAAACTGATCGACGACGCCGTGGCACCCGTCGCGAAGGCCGTCCGCAAGCGCAAGGCGGCCGCCGCGGCGCAGACCCCGCCAGCAGCTGAATCAGTTGCAGGACCAGCACCGTCCGGCTCCGCCGTCAGCACCGAAACGGTCGAGCAGCCGGCGGCCGTCGCCGTCGCCGGCGATTTCAACATCGCGCTGGGTGCACCCGCCAACTGGGCACCCCAGTACGAGGAGTCCCAGATGGAACTGGACCTCGTGGACCAGCTCTGGAAGCTCGCTGCCGACGTCCCGGCCGGCTTCTATACCTTCAAGATCGCGCTTAACCGCTCCTGGGATGAGAACTACGGTGCGTTCGGCGTGTTCGACGGTCCCAACCACGAGGTGCACCACGGCGGCGGCCCGCTGGTCATCCACTACGACCACCGGACGCGCGACATCGTCCTGGGCTAAAGGTCCTGGCCTGAAGGTTCCGCGCTAAAGCGCGCCGGCAGGGTTCCGGCGGCAAGCCCGCACGCCTGGGTGGCGGCGTCCGATGGCCCTAGAATTGGGCCATGGACGCCGTCCAGGTCGCCGGTCTCCGCATCGCGTACCAGCGCGCGGGCCACGGCCCGGCGCTGGTATTGCTGCACGGGACCTACGAGGACAGCCGGGTCTGGCGGCCGCAGCTCGAGGCGCTGTCCGACGAGTTCACTGTCTTCGCCTGGGATGCACCGGGCTGTGGCCGCTCCGATGATCCTCCGCCGGACTTCTCCGGAAAGGACCTTGGCGATGCCCTGGCCGGATTCCTGCGGGAAGCCGTGCCCGGCAGGCCCAATATCCTCGGCTTGTCCATGGGTTCCGGGATCGCGCTGGAGCTTTACCGCGCCTCCCCGGAGATGCCGGCGTCACTGGTGCTGGCCTCCGCGTATGCCGGCTGGGCGGGGTCCTTGCCTCCGAAGGAGGTGGAGCGGAGGTACGCGCAGGTGCTGGCCGAACTCGGCCAACCGCCCGAACAGTTCATCCCCATCTGGCTCCCCACTTTGTTCACTTGCCGGGCCGATCCCGCCGTGGTCCAGGAAGTCAGCGCGATCATGGCCGACTTCCACCCCGACGGCATGCGGGCGCTGCTGAATGCGAGCGGCCACGCCGACTACCGGGACGTCCTGCCAGCCGTCGCGGTGCCCACGCTCCTGCTGTACGGCGCAGAGGACACAAGGGCGCCGTTGAGCGTTGCGGGAGCTGCACCAGCGGATCCCGGGATCCACACTCGTGGTGATTCCCGACGTCGGGCATCTCGCCCCCGCCGAAGCGCCGACGGCGTTCAACGCCGCGGTCCGGCGGTTCCTGCACAGCGTGGCCGGCGGTTGAGCCAGGCCTTGGTGCCGAGTTGGACTACCGAAGCCCGGCCGTCACCGGAACCGGGCCGTCACCGGAACCGGGTCGGATCCGGCCGGGGTGCGGGGCCGGGATCGGGAATCGGCAAGGGGCCCGGCGCAGGGCCGGGGGCCGGCCCGGGCACAGGACTCGGACCCGGCGGCGGGACCGGGCCGGGCTCCGGGGGAAAAGGATCGCCCGGTTCCGGCGGCGGGGTGGTGGGGCCGGGTTCCGGGGGAAACGGATCAGGTTCCCGGGTGGGTGGAATAGTCATGCCGCGCTCCCTCTGTTTGTCGGTCTGATTATCGACCAGTTCCGGCAGGCTGGGAAGGCCCGGCCGCGGCCCCCCGCAACAAAGCCCGCAAAGAGGCCCGCCGCGCCCCACCAGGGACGCGGCAGGGGAGGCTCCCGTGCCTAGTTCCGGGCGGCGATTGTCCTGTCCCGGTCCTCGAACACATCCTCGCCGGGCCCGGAGAAGGCGCGGGAACGCTGCACAGCCTCGATGGAACCGGTGAACAACTGGGAATCGTGCGGGTCGGCCGGGTGGTGCCGGGGGTGCTCGTCCGCGGCGGATGCCTTGCCGGGGCGGCCGTTTCCGGACTCGGCCCGGGACCTGGCCGGAGCCATCGTCTCGAGGCGCACGTGCGGGAGCGCCGTCGGGTGGTCCTGCTGCAGGAACAGCACGAGTTCTTCCCGGATCAGGCAGCGCAGGTCAAACAGTGAGGCGCTGTCCGCCGCGCTGACCAGGATGCGGACCCGGACAAAGCCGGCCGTCGCGTCGGTGATCTGCAGGATGCCCACGCGCTTGTCCCACAGCTCCGTTTCGGCCAGCACCGTCTTGAGCTCCGCGCGCATCGCTTCCACGGGGGCACGCCAGTCGAGGTCGAACTCCACTGTGCCCATGACCTCGGACTGGCGCCGGGTCCAGTTCTCGAACGGCGTGGTGGTGAAGTAGGTGGACGGCAGGATCAGCCGGCGGTCGTCCCAGATGTGGACCACCACGTAGGTCAGGGTGATCTCCTCGATCCGGCCCCATTCCTTCTGGACCACGACGACGTCGTCCACCCGGATCGCATCCGTGAATGCGAGCTGGACGCCGGCGAACACGTTTACCAGGGAGGTCTGCGCGGCGAGGCCGGCCACGATCGACAGCACGCCGGCGGAGGCCAGCAGTCCGGCGCCGAGGGCCTGGATCGCCGGGAAGGTCAGCATCGCGCTGCCCACCCCCACCACCACGATCAGGGCGACGCCGATCCGGCGCGCCAGGATCACCTGGGTGCGGAGCCGTCGGGCCCGGCGGTTGTCCGCCACATCCACCCGGTAGCGCATGAAGACCATGGTCTCGATAATCAGCAGCATGGTCACGGCCAGCCACGCCACCGCGGCGATGAGGCCGATCAGGAGCAGATGGTCCACTCCGTGGCGCCATTCGATGTCCCCGGCGGACACCGCGAGGGCGATCCGGACACCGATCAGGCACAGGACGAAACGTAAGGGGAGCCGGGCCATCCGCGACGTCTCGCGCAGTTCGGTTTGTTTGCGGTTGAGCCGGAGCACAATCCGGCGCAGCAGCCAGGACAGGACGAGTCCGGCGGCCACGGCGAGGGCCATGGCGAGGAAGGGCATTGCTTGAGTTAGGAAATCTTGCATCACTTAAAGGTCTAGCAAGCTTTCGCGGGCCCCTGAAATCAGACGCGTGTCAACGTGGGACCGGTCACGCCGGGGCCCCTTGGACGGAAAGCGCCCGGTGGACGGCCCGGTCGGCGGCGGCTTCGGGACCTTTGACCCTAGCATTCAGGCCCGGACTGCCCGCACCATCGAACCAGTTTCTATCCCCGGGGGAGGATAAATGCGGCCGGCGGGGAAGTAGCAGGCGGTTGCCGGACCGGAAGCCAGGGCTTCGCATGGGCCTGAGGGGACGGGCGGAGCCGGCGTCCACCGCGGGTGCCCCGGTGAGCCAGCCGCCCGGCAGCACCGGAGCTCCGGCGATCCCCACGCCGGCTGTGCCGCCGTCGTCGGGCTGGCGCACCTTCACGACGTCGGACGGGCAGCTGAGTTTCGACTATCCGTCGGCCTGGACCGTCCAGGATCCGGCCGGGGAGGCGCCGCAGCCGTACCCGTACGGCCTGGTACTCCTATAGCTGTCCCTACCCGACAAGTAACTGGCGAGTGACTTGTGAAGGGGGCGGTGCAGGGTTAGGGTTCCGGGGTGAACTTACGCTCGGAACCTATTTCTGACGAGCTGGTTGGGTCCTGGACTCTGGTGGGCGGGGACTGGGAACTGGTGGGCAACAAGTCGGGAGTGACCCGGCTGGGGTTTGCTCTGTTGCTTAAATTCTTTGAGCTTGAGGCCCGTTTTCCACGGACCGCCATCGATTTCACGAGCGAGGCGGTGGCATATGTTGCGGCCCAGGTCAAGATCGATCCGCTGCTGTTCAGCGCGTATGAATGGTCCGGCCGGGTAATTGAGCGCCATCGTGCTCAAATTCGGTCGGCGTTCGGATTCCGGGAATTCTCCCGCGGCGAGGAGAAGATTGCAGAGAGGCTGGCCCGTGAAGTATGTCCGGTAGAACAGCGGGACGAACAGCTACGCGAAGCCGTACTTGTCCGGTGCCGCGCTGATCAGATTGAGCCGCCAGGGCGGATTGAGCGGATCATTGGGTCCGCCCGGGCAGCGTTCGAGAAGGATTTCTGCGACTCCACCGTCGCCCGTTTGAATGCTGACTGCGCCGCCCGGTTGGAGGGTCTGGTTACAGACGGAACCGATAGAGGGTTGCTGGCAGAGTTGAAGTCTGACCCGGGCCAGGTGGGGCTGGAAACCCTGTTACGGGAGGTCGATAAGCTCGCCGCCATCCGTGCCCTGGGGTTGCCTGCAGCGCTGTTTACGCATACGCCGGACAAGCTCGTGGAGGCCTGGCGGTCCCGGGCGGCCCGTGCCTACCCTTCGGACCTTCGGTCGATGCCGGCACCGGTCCGACTCACGCTGTTGGCTGCCCTGTGCTGGCAGCGGTCTTCGGAGATCACCGATTCGCTGGTGGACTTGCTG
Organism: Pseudarthrobacter albicanus; assembly: GCF_018224015.1. Taxonomy (GTDB): domain Bacteria; phylum Actinomycetota; class Actinomycetes; order Actinomycetales; family Micrococcaceae; genus Arthrobacter; species Arthrobacter albicanus. The sequence continues at coordinate 82,637 of NZ_JAGPOT010000004.1, read as the reverse complement.
ATCGCGCTGGTGTTGAAAGTCAATACCCGGGCTGACCGGCGGGTCGAGCGGGAGCTGACGGAGGATTTGCGGCGGGTGCGGGGCAGGGAGGGCATTCTGTTCCGGATCGCTGAGGCCGCTATCGGCCATCCCGACGATACAGTCCGGTCTGCTCTGTATCCGGTGGTCGGGGAAAAGACGTTGAGGGAACTCGTCCGTGAGGCCAAGGCCAACGAACTCGCGTTTCAGGGCAGGGTCCGGACCGTGCTGCGGAGCTCGTATTCCAACCATTACCGCCGGATGCTCCCCGCCCTGCTCGCGGCGTTGTCCTTTCGCTGCAACAACACCGCTTACCGCCCTGTCATGCAGGCCCTGGAGCTGCTGAACCGCTACGCCGGGGTGGACGGGAAAGCCCGATACTACGCTGACGCCGCTCAAGTGCCAGTTGATGGTGTCGTTCCCAAGGCCTGGCGTTCGGCCGTGGTCGATGAACGCGGCCGCATCGAACGCATCCCGTACGAGCTGTGCGTGCTTGTGGCGCTACGGGATGCTATCCGCCGCCGGGAAATATTCGTCGACGGCGCCAACAAATGGCGGAATCCGGAAGATGACCTGCCCCAGGACTTCGAGGCTAACCGCGAAGTCCACTACACCGCGATACGCCAGCCGGTGGACCCAACAGAATTCATCGATGACCTTCGCGAACGCATGGCAGCAGCGTTGGAACGGTTGGATTCCGCCCTGGTTGATGTCACGGCCGGCGGGGTGAAAATCACCACCCGGCGCGGGGATCCCTGGATCGGGGTGCCGAAAATGGAGCCGCTCCCCGAACCGCAGAACCTCCAGGCCCTCAAGGATGAAGTGATCCGCCGCTGGGGGACCATGGACCTTCTCGATGTACTCAAGGACTCGGATTTCCTCGCGGACTTCACGGCAGAATTCACTTCCGTCGCCTCCAGGGAGATCCTTGACCGGGACACGTTGCGCCGCCGCCTTCTGTTGTGTCTGTTCGCTTTGGGGACCAACATGGGCCTCAAGGCCATCGTGGACACAGGAGGCCATGGGGAAACCGAACGCGAGCTGCGGCACGTGCGCCGGCACTTCATCACCCGCGATAATCTGCGCCGGGCTATCGCCAAACTCGTCAACGCCACCTTCGAAGCCCGCGACCCCGGTTGGTGGGGTACAGGGACTGCCTGCGCGTCGGATTCGAAGAAGTTCGGGTCCTGGGAATCAAACCTCATGACCGAATGGCACAACCGCTACGGCGGGCCAGGGGTGATGATCTACTGGCACGTCGAACGCCGCTCCACCTGCATCTACAGCCAACTCAAAAACTGTTCCTCCTCCGAGGTCGCAGCCATGATCGAAGGCCTGCTGCGGCACTGCACAGACGCCGACATCCAAGCCAGCTACGTCGATACCCATGGGGCCTCCATCGTCGGCTTCGCCTTCGCCGAACTCCTGGGATTCAAACTCCTGCCACGGCTGAAAAACATCGGGTCCATCCGCCTCTACCGCCCCGACGACACTTCGGTTTACGCCGAGCTGGGGCCGGTGCTGACCCGGCCTATCCGGTGGGATCTCATTGCCCAGCAGTACGACCAGATGGTCAAATACGCCACGGCCCTGAGGCTCGGAACAGCCGAGTCGGAATCGATCCTGCGCCGCTTCACCCGCGGAGGGCCCAAACATCCCACCTACCAGGGGTTGGAGGAACTTGGCCGTGCCGTGCGCACGATCTTCGCCTGCGACTACCTCGCCGACCCGGACCTGCGCCGTGAAATCCACGGCGGACTGCAGGTCGTGGAGAACTGGAACAGCGGCAACGGCGTCATCTTCTACGGAAAAGACGGAGACCTCACCGGACCCGACCGCGAACATGCCGAAGTGTCCATGCTCACCCTGCACCTGCTGCAGTCAGCGCTCGTGCACGTCAATACCCTGCTGCTGCAGACCGTCCTGGAAGCGCCGGAATTTCATGACAGTATCGGCCCCCACGAACGCCGCGGATTGTCTCCGCTGTTCTGGACCCACATCAACCCCTACGGCAAATTCCACCTCGATATGAACACCCGCCTCGACCTCACCCAAGACAACCAGGCGCAACAATCATGACTATGAACCATGCCTGCCAACTCAACTGCCTCCCATCCCATTGGATGCAAGGCGGTCGGGTGAGACAGTCGGGGCAACCGTCTTTTTTACAAGACGGTTGCACCACTTGACGGGGCAGGGCCGGTGTTGTGCATAGGACTTCTGACAGTGTTTTGATCAACAAACCGCCGGCGCCACTTGTTCGGCGCTGTCCCGTGACAGGAGAGTCCGGGAGCGTCATTGGGGGCTGCCCTGACGACCCCATAGAGGACCAGGTCCGCGTGGGTCAGCGTTCTACCGCTTGAGTTCGACGAGATAGCCGTGCAGTTCGCTGTCGCCGGTGTTCTCCGATGTGTGCTCGGTCGCCGGCAGGTACATCGGCTGCCCGGCGGGTAATTCCAACTCCGTCGTTTCGCCGCCCGATTCCGAGAACCGGACCTTGGCCGACTCAAGCATGATGGCCACGAGCGCCGGGTGACCGTGAACGTCGGTCTTCGCCCCCGGCGCCAGCCGCGCTTCCAGCACCCGGACCTGGTCGTTCTCGAGCACGACCTTGTAGACCTCCGGTGCAACCTTGACCGCATCTTCCGCCATTGTTCCACTCCCTCGTATCGGTGCCGCCGGCAACCACGAATCCCTGCGTGCAACCACATTCAAGTCCCCGCTGCCCTCGGTGTCAATGCCGCCGTTATATTGGCGGCCTCGCCGCTTGCGTAAACGTCTTCTGACATTCTGTGTAGTCGTCTGCTGAAAAGGGCGGCGGCCCCGCTGGCTCACGCGGCTGTCTTGCATCCCATGGGTTGCAAGACTGGTAGTCGAGACATTCGATGTCCTTGACGCTTCAACGACTCGGGTGTCTTGCTACATGTCCCGTAAGCAAGGGGTGGAGTTGCCATAGTCAACCACCGTTGCGGGACACTCTGGAGGCGAAAATGGGCAAGCTGATCGGATACGCCCGGGTATCGAGCCGGGCACAGGACACCGACCGGCAGATCGCGGACCTGCTGGCTGCCGGGGTGCGCCGGGATGACCTCTACATCGACCATGGGGTCAGCGGTGCCAGGGCGTTGAGGCCGGCCTTCGGTACGGCCCTCGATGCCCTGCATGAGGGCGACACCCTGGTGATCACCACACTGGACCGGCTCGGGCGCTCCACCGCCAACATGCTGGAGCTGGCCACAGTGCTTCGGGATCGAGGAATCGGTCTTCGCGTGTTGAATCTTGGCGGCGGGGACGTGGACACCGGCACGCCCATGGGCGGTATGGTGTTCACCGTCATGGCGGCCCTGGCGCAGATGGAACTGGAGATCAAGCGGGAACGGATCACCGATTCCGTGTCCAAGCGCAGGGCCGCGGGCAAGGATCTGGGCGGGCGCCGGGAACGGTTCACCAACAGCCAGATCGAAAACGCCCGCCGCCTCATCGCAGGCGGCGAACCGGCAATCCAGGTGGCACGTGACATGGGCATGTCCAGGGCGACCCTGTACCGGCGCATCGCAGGGATCGAAGCGCAACACTGGATCAGCGCCCAAGGCTAACGACTCTCACAATCCTCCAGTACAAGTTACTTATCAGATACTTGTCGGGTGAGGACAGCTATAGGAGGACTGGGCCCGTACGAGGTGTTCGATTCCGAGCCGATGCAGGCGCTCGCCGAACCCGGTGCCGCCGACCACAATGTGCCCCGCTACGTCTTCGAAACCCGGGGAGACACCACGGCACCGGAGCCGTCGCGGACTACCCTCGCCGCCGACGGCATCACGACGATGCCGGAGGAAGCAGGCCCGACGGCGTGCCAGATGTTCCACCTGTTCCTCTGGCCGCCCAGCGGTGCGCTGTTCGGCCAGGCGTACAGCCCGGCGAACAACACGACGCCGGGGGACCCGTCGCTGCCGTACCTGGCGAAGGCGGAGCTTTACGCTGCAACCCCGGAGTATCAGGACATCCGGAAAATGATCACCTCGCTCCGGCCGGCCGGAAAGTAGCCGGGCGTACGCTGGGCTTGATCCGCGCTTGTCCGCACCGAAAGGCCCGCCATGGGGATTATTGCCCGTCGCAGCAACGCTGTCCCGACGGATCCGGCCCCGGGCCGTCGGCGGAGGTCCCGGCGGCTGCTGCGCGTTTTTGCGCTGCTGGCTCTTGTCGTTGTGGGGCTGGGACTGGTCTCGACGGCGGGCAACTGGTTCCTGGAGCGGCAGGAACGGGCCGGCATCACCCCCTATGGCGAAAGAATGGAGATCGCCGGCGGAACGGTCAATGTGTACCGGAACGGTCACCCCGGCCAGCCGATCGTGCTCCTCAGCGGCCTGGGCACGGCCGCGCCCGCGCTGGACTTCGCCCCGCTGATCCGGGAGCTGGGCGACTACGACGTCATCGTGGTGGAGGGATTCGGGTACGGCTACAGCGACATGAGCGCCAGCGAGCGCACCAACAAGAACATCAGCACAGAAGTCCATGAGGTGCTCGGGAAGCTGGACCTCGGCCGGCCATATGTCCTGGCGGGGCACTCGATCGCCGGTTTCTACATGCTCGACTACGCCAACCGGTACCCGAACGAGGTAGCGGCCGTGATCGGGATCGACCCCACCGTGCCGGCGGCGACGAGCGGGCCGGTGGAGCTGCCGCTGCAAGGATCGGGCGTGGAACGGATGCTGTCCATCACGGGAATGGCCCGGACGGTCCTCGCGGTCGCACCGGCGCTGGGGGAGCCGGACGGCACCGCGTATACACCGGATGAACGCGAGCGCATCCGCCTGATGACGAGCTGGAACCTGGGCAACCAGGCCGTCGCCGACGAGACCGCACGGATCGGCAACAACGCCGCGGACCTCAGGGGAGTTGGCTATCCCGACGAACTGCCCGTGCTCACGTTTATCTCGGAGGCAGGGTCCCCGGCGGCATCCGCCAAGGCCGAGGCGGTGGAAAGCATCCTGAAAAACGTCAAACACCACGAAACCGTGCCTCTCGACGGCGGACACTATCTGCACTGGACCCAGGCCAGGACCATGGCTGAATCGATCCGGACCTTCCTCGGCAGCCGGTAGCAGGGCGTCGGGCCCGTCAGCCTGACGGGATCCAGCCCGAACTCAGCCGGCCGGCGTCGTCGGCGCCGCGCCGGACCCGGGCCGCCGCGAACCGCCCCGGAGCGCCGTGCGGATGCTGACCTTCGAGGTGTAGGAGATGGAACCGTACTGGAAGAGCCGCACGGCCAGGCGGAGCATGACGGCGGCGCCCCCGAAGAGGATGGCGATCACGATCCCGGCCTCGAGCAGGTTCAGCGAGCCGAAGCCGTTCCGCAGCAGCGCGGTGACCGGGGCGGAGAAAGGGAAGTAGGTGAAGATCTGCACGATCACGGCGTGCGGATCCGAGACCATCAGGGCCACGGCGTAGAACGGCACGAAGATCAGCGCCATCATGACGCCCATGAAGTTGCCGGCTTCCTTGGCCGTCGGCATCACCGCCCCGATCGCCACGAGCGTGGTGGTGAACAGCGCGAACCCGCCCACGAGGATCAGGAAGCCGACGGTCATCCGGACCGGGTCGAAGATCAGCGGGGGCAGGTCCAGGGCGGAGAGGCTCAGCTCGCCGGGGAAGAACAGGGCGCCGATGACGATCGGGGAGGTGAACACGATCATCTGCAACAGCCCGATCGCGAACAGCGCGATCACCTTGCCCGCGATGAGCGTGGTGGGCTTCAGGGTGGTCAGGATCATCTCCGTGACGCGGTTTTCCTTCTCCTCGAGGGTGGAATTGAGCATCTGCCCGGCCAGCAGCACGATCAGGCCGTAGAAGATAACCAGGAAGATCAGCGGCGGAACCACGGTGCCCAGGCCGCCGGATTCCCGGGAGCCCTCGAAGGTGACGGTGTCGATCTGTGCCTTGCCGGCGGCGAGCGTGGACAGCTGCGGTGAAGCGATTTTCTGTTCGACGGCGCGGGCCAGCATGGCCTGCGCGACGGCGCCGTACTTGCCGTTTTCGAAGATCCCCCTGTCCGTTCCGTAGACGCGGACCGCGGTGGATTCCGGGTGGGCGGGGAAATCGAAGTACGCGTCCACGGTCCCGGACTGCACGGCCCTGATTCCGGCGTCCGGGGAGCCGGCCGGCCGGGCGCGGAAGAGCGCGGCGTCCCCGGCGGTGACCAGGCCGGAGGCGTCCGTGTAGGAAATCCTGAACTGGGCGCTCTTCTGGGCTTCGGCGGCGGTGTCCGTCGTGGTGTTGCTCAGGAAGATCAGCCCGAACACGATCGCCATGATGACGGGCACGGCCAGGGTTCCGATCCAGAACCGCCGCTTGGTCACGGTGCGGACGAACTCGAAGCCGATCACCGTGCCGAGATTGTGCCGGGCCATGGCTATGCGCCGTCCCGGCTGATTCTGTTGTCCCCGCTGAGCCGGCCGTCCGGCGTGCGGCGGCCGGCTTCGGGCGGGCCGACGTCGGGTTCGTTCTGGTCGCCGTAGACGCGCAGGAAGATGTCCTCAAGGGAAACCTTGGTGGTGGTGAAGCTGCGGACGGTCACGCCGTCGTCGATCAGGTCCTTGAGGATGGCGGCCTCATCGGTGGCGTCGGTGATGGTCAGTTCCGCGTAGTTGGTTTCCTGGAGCAGCACCGCGTAGTGGGGCGAGGGCGGAATGGTCCCGCTGTATTTGATCCGGATGATGCGGCCGCCGTACTTGTTCTGCACCTCGTCGATGGTCCCGTAGGCCTCCGCGGTGCCGTCCTTGAGCAGGATGACGCGGTCGCAGAGGCGTTCCACTTCCTCCATCTGGTGGGTCACCATGACGACGGTGGCACCGGCCCGTTTCTGTCCGGCGATGATGTCCATCAGCAGGCGCCGGTTGACCGGGTCGAAGCCCTTGGTGGGCTCGTCGAGGATCAGCAGCTCGGGGTTGTTCATGATGGTGACGCCGAGCTGGACCTTTTGCTGCTGGCCGCTGGAGAGCTTGTCCAGCAGGGAGGAGGCCTTGTCCGCCAGCGCCACCCGGTCCAGGTACGCCAGCGACCACTGACGGGCGGCGCGGCGATCCATCCCTTTGAGCCGGCCGAAGTAGGTCATGATGTCGATGACCTTTTCCTTCTTGTACAGTCCGCGCTCCTCCGGGAGGTAGCCGAGCCGGTCCCCGTGCTCGGGCCTGAAGCCCCGGCCGTTGATGTGCAGGATCCCGGCGGTCGGTTCGTAGATGCCGAGGAGGGCACGGATCGTCGTCGTCTTCCCGGAGCCGTTGCTCCCCAGGAAGCCGAAGGTCTCCCCGGCCTGCACGTCGAAGGACAGGTCGCGGATCACGGTGGTGGCGCCGAAATCCATGCGGAAGCCGCTGATGTGGACCCGTGCCTCGTCCATTGCCGCCCCCGACTTTGTCGGACAGCACTACACCGCGGGGGAGTGCCGGTGCCGGCGGTGGGCGGGCGTCGGGATGCCTTTCCTGGTCCGGCCCGTCCCGCCCCACGCGTTCGAGCGGGCCTCCGTGATCAGGCCTGTGCCGGCGCATTCGCGGACAGCCATGATGCCGTCCGCGGCGGATTGTTTGTCCTCGAAGGCCGTCGAAGTGGCCAGTACTGTACCGTCTGCTCCCAGGAGCCGGAATCTGACGTTCGACTCCGCGTCCATGAAGATCTCAAATTGTCCTGCCATCGTCTTGTCCTTTCTGGCAGTAGTACCGCCGCGGGTGGTAAGGGCACGTCTTTGTGCTGATGCCGTCTGCTCGAGGAGTTCCCGCAGCGCGAATGATCAGCCTCTCCCGGAGGGCAACGGCTGCGTAAGGGGCGAAAGTCCCATGATGTCTGGTGTTTGGGATTGTCCAGGGCGCTACATTGGGAGCATGGCTGAGATTCCAGAGGCGGAGTCCGGAGAGTTTGTCCGGCTGAAGGCGCGGGTGGACGGCGTGGTGCAGGGCGTCGGGTTCCGGTACTGGACGGTGCGCAAGGCCGAGGAGCTCGCGCTGACCGGCAGGGTCCGGAACAACGACGACGGCTCGGTCGCCGTCGTCGCCGAGGGGCCGCAGGCTGTGGTGCTGGAGTTCCGGCGCTGGCTGCGCTCGCCGGAGGCGCCGGGACGGGTGGAAAACGTGGAAGAAGCCCTCTCCGCCGCGACGGGGGAGTTCAGCGGCTTCGATGTGGGGTACTAGTTCCAACGGCGGCTAGGGGGTCCCTGACAGTACCCCTCACAACAGGAACTCCCGAACACCAGCTCCGCGCCGAAATCGAAGTCATCCCGGCCGGCAAGATTAACGACGCCTACGAACGCGTCCTGGCCTCCGACATGCGGTACCGCTTCGTCATCGACACCTCGACGCTGGGCTAACCGCCCCCATGTAGCTCGCAGTTGTTGTCGTTTTGAGCCCTCAGAACGGCAACAACTGCGAGTCAGTTGGGCAAATAAGACGAGGACGACGGCGGGAATCACCGCCGTCGTCCTCTTGGCTTTGCTTGAAGGGTAAATCAGCCGATCGGCTCAGCCATCTTCTCCACGACGTACTGGGCGTCCACGGAGGCGCCGGTCACGGGATCCTTCATTTCCACTTTCCAGCTGCGGGCAAACTGGTCAACCCCGCTGGTCATGGCCACCGTGCCGGAGATAAGGACGGTTCCAGGTGCGTTCAGGCCGCGGTTAGTGAGGATGTCCAGCCAGTAGTCCGGGGTCAGCAGCGCCGCCAGCGAGCTGTCCTGGATCAGGGTGTCCGGGGTGTCGCCCTCGCCCACCCAGCCCTTCAAGGTGATCCTGTCCAGGTGGTCCCGCACATCATCGAGGCGCCAGGCCTTGCGCCCCAGGACGTCCGGGCTGGCGTTCTTGCTCCAGGCCAACCCGTGAACTTCAAGGTCGCGGTCCGTGTGGTCGCACGCGACGGTGAGCAGCACGCCTTCGTCGGTGATGACCAGGGCCCGTTCGGCCTCCCCGGAGGTGCGTGCGTGCTGCACGCGGACTTCGGAGACCTGTTGCGCCAGGTAGGGCGATACCGGGTACAGCGCCGGGGTGGTGGTGGGACCCGGAACGCCAAGTTCGGCAATGTGCGCCTGCACTTCCTCCTGCTCCCGCCCTGCGCTGGACGGCCCGTGGGCCGCGGCCGTCCGCGACATAGCCAGGGATCTGGAGATCACCGTCGTGGCAGGCATGTTCACCCCGGGAGACGACGGCCGGGTGCGCAACACCCTGCTCGTGACCGGCCCGGGGATCGACACCTCCTACGACAAGATCCACCTGTTTGATGCGTTCGGCTTCGCCGAGTCCGATTCGGTGGACGCCGGCACGTCACCCGTGGCCTTCGAAGTCAACGGCACGGTGATAGGCCTCGCCACCTGCTACGATGTGCGCTTTCCTGCGCTTTTTACGGCCAACGCACGGGCGGGCGCCCAAGTCAACATTGTCTGTGCGTCGTGGGGTGCCGGCGAAGGAAAGGCGGAGCAGTGGGACCTGCTGGTCCGTGCCCGCGCCGTGGACAGCACCACGTTCGTGGTGGCCTGCGGACAGGGCGATCCTGCGAGTATCGGTTGCCGTCAGCCGGCACCGCCCCCACCGGCATCGGCCACAGCGTGGTGGTGTCCCCGCTTGGCTCTCCCGTCGTTGCCCTGGGCCGCGAACCCGAACTGGTGGTCGTGGACATTGACCCGTCCGTCATCACAGAGGTCCGCGGAAAGCTGCCGGTCCTGGCGAACGCCAGGAGTATCTAGGCCGAGCACACGGAAAAAGGAAGCGGACGACGGCGCGGCCTCCCGCCGTCGTCCCTTCTATCGGTGCCCCATCACCAGGGGTCAGCACCAGCAGCGCCCAACTGGACGCACGCCTTGAAATCGGGCCACTGGGCGCCGTTCCCTGCGCAACATTTCCGGGGCGTCGTTGACAGGCTGTGTGACAGATGCCATAGTTTTCATATGGACCTGTTGGACAGCTGGACAGCTAGACAAGGCCGAGTGGTACGCGTTGGCGCGGCTGAAGCGGTTTTCGCATCGCTCCGGGGGGCCATTGAAGGCGGCAAGATTCCGGTTGGTACCCGCCTCGACTCGGAGGCAGCGCTTGCCAAGCAGTACGGTGTGAGCCGCACGATGGTCAGGGAGGCGTTGCGCTCGTGCACCGCACTGGGACTGACCGCCACCCACACGGGCAAGGGCACCTTTGTCATCGCTGATAAAGTCGCCCAGGACCTCAAACTCGGCAAATACTCGGCCAGCGCCCTCGTGGAAGCCCGTCCCCACGTAGAAGTTCCTGCCGCCGGCCTTGCGGCCCAACGCCGCAGTCCCGAAGACCTGGAGGCTCTGCGCGAAATCCTTGAGGAGATGGCCGAGGAGGACGATCTCCAGCAGTGGGTGCTGTTGAACACTGAGTTCCACGTGACCATCGCCCGGTGCAGCGGCAACGGCGTCTTCGAAACATTCCTGTCAGATATCTGCGACGCCATGGCCAACCAATCCAATACCCTCAACCTCGTGGCGGACCGGCGCAAGGAATCGGGTGAAGAGCACGCCCGGATTTTCGCTGCCATCGAGAATGGATCAGCCGACGACGCATCCCGGGCCATGAGGATGCATTTGCACGGCGTCGAATGCGCCCTGAGCACCGTTGTCCCCGGAGGCGGGAACTCCCGATCCGGCCATACGCACTAAGTCCTAAGCCCCGAATGTCGCTCAGCGTCCCCTGACCTGCCGCATCGCCGCAAGCCCCGCTCGGCCTCCTTGCCGTGGCACAACCATGCCCATAGTGCCGGCTGCGGCATCACTCAGACCTGCCTCTGGCCCAAGATTTCCTTGTCCAAACCCGTCAACGAAGCCCTGCGAGGACCCCATGACCACCATGACCACCATCGATGCCGTGCCGTACACCCGTTCGGAGCACGACCTCCTCGGCGACCGCGACGTCCCCGCCGGCGCCTACTGGGGCGTCCACACGCTCCGCGCCGTGGAGAACTTCCCCATCACCGGCCAGCCCCTGTCCTCGAACATGCACCTGGTCCGCGGGCTCGCCGCCGTGAAGATGGCGGCCGCCCGCACCAACCGCGAGCTCGGGCTCCTGGACGCCGGGCGGGCCCGGGCGATCGAGGACGCCTGCAGGGACGTGCTGAGCGGCAAGCTCAGCGAGCAGTTCGTCGTGGACGTGATCCAGGGCGGCGCCGGGACGTCGTCGAACATGAACGCGAACGAGGTGATCGCCAACCGGGCCCTGGAAATCCTGGGCCGACCCAAGGGCGACTACGCCCGGCTGCACCCGAACGACCACGTGAACCTCAGCCAGTCCACCAACGACGTCTATCCCACGGCCGTGAAACTGGGCACCATCTTCGCTGCCCGGGAACTGCTGGCGGCCCTCACCGAACTCGAGGAGGCCTTCGCCGCCAAGGCTCTGGAGTTCCGCACCGTCGTGAAAATGGGCCGCACCCAGCTCCAGGACGCGGTCCCCATGACACTGGGCCAGGAATTCGGCACCTACGCCGTGACCATCGGCGAGGACCGGCTGCGGCTGGCCGAGGCGGACCTGCTGATCCACGAGATCAACCTCGGCGCCACGGCGATCGGCACCGGGCTGAACGCCCCCGCCGGCTACGCCGAGGCCGCCTGCCGGCACCTGGCCGAGATCACCGGCCTGCCGCTGGTCACCGCCGTGGACCTCATCGAGGCCACCCAGGACGTGGGCGCGTTCGTGCACCTCTCCGGGGTGCTCAAGCGCGTCGCCGTCAAGCTGTCCAAGATCTGCAACGACCTGCGGCTGCTCTCCTCCGGCCCGCGGGCAGGATTCGGCGAAATCAACCTCCCGGCCGTGCAGTCCGGTTCCTCCATCATGCCCGGCAAGATCAACCCGGTCATCCCGGAGGTGGTCAGCCAGGTGGCCTACGAGGTCGTCGGCAACGACGTCACCATCACCATGGCCGCCGAGGCCGGGCAGCTTCAGCTCAACGCCTTCGAACCGATCATCGTCCACAGCCTCCACAAGAGCATCTCCCACCTGGAAGCGGCCTGCCGCACCCTCACGGCACGCTGCGTCCGGGGCATCACCGCCAACACCGAACGCCTCCGGCTGACGGTGGAACAGTCCATCGGCCTGGTCACGGCGCTGAACCCCCAGCTCGGCTACTCCACCGCAACCGCCATCGCCCAGGAAGCCCTCGCCACCGGCAAGGGCGTCGCAGAACTGGTGCTCGAACACGGGCTGCTCACCGCCGAGCAGCTCGAAGACCTCCTCAGCCCCCAGCGCCTGGCCAACCTGAGCAAATAGTCCCCAACCGCTCCCTAACCTCGCAAGCTCAGTTAGGGAACCCTGCGGTCGTGGGCCCACCGCCGCTGGTTGAGCCTGTCGAAACCAAGTCTCGACAAGCTCGACCAGCGACCACCTCGTCCGACCAGGGAGCCGGGGGCGCACCGTCGCGCCCAAAATCCCTACTGACTACAGAGAAAACGGAACTCGAGGACGAGGACCGTTCCAACACCGGGCCACCATCCCGGCCTCTAGACAAGGACTGACTTTGAAAAACAAATCAACCATGTGGATTCTGGCAGCGCTCGTGTTCGGAATCCTCAGCGGGCTGCTCTTCCACTGGCTGCTGCCGGTGGACACGCGCGGTTCCGTCGTGGCCGTCCTCGACACCGTGACGCACATGTTCCTGAACCTCATCAAAATGATCATTGCCCCGCTGATCTTCGCCACCCTGGTGTCCGGCATCGCAGGAGCGGCCAAATCCGCCGGGGTGGGCAAGCTGTTTGGCCGCTCCATGATCTGGTTCCTGTCCGCCTCCGTCCTGGTAGGCGCCTTCGGATTCATCACGGCCCATATACTCAACGTCGGTGACGGGCTCAACCTGATGCCGGGAGGTGACGCGGGAATGGAAACGAAGCCCCTCGATTACCAGGCGTTTGTTACCCACATCATCCCCACGAGCGTCTTCGCCGCACTGACGGAAAACAACCCCCTTCAGATCCTCGTATTCGGCGCTCTCTTCGGCATCGCCCTGCTGAACCTCCGGAAGAAGGGCCGCTCCTCCATAGCGGATGCCATCGACGAACTGATGGGCATCATGCTGAAGGTCACCGGATACGTGATGAAGGCGGCCCCGGTGGGCGTATTCGCCGGCATCGCGGCAGCCTTCACCTCCAAGGGCGTGGACGCTTTCGCAACCTACGCGTCGTTCATCGGCGGCTTCTACATCTCCCTCTCCGCACTCTGGGCGATCATGATCGCCGTCGCCGTCGCCTTCCTCGGACGGGCGGCCTTCCGGCTGGTCCGGATAGTGCGCGAACCCATGGTCATCGCATTCGCCACCTCCAGCAGCGAAGCCGCGCTGCCCAAGCTCATTGAAGGCCTGACCAAGTTCGGCATCGAGAAGCGCACCACCGGTTTTGTGCTGCCCCTGGGTTACTCGTTCAACGTGGACGGGTCCATGATGTACATGACCTTCGCATCGGTCTTCCTCATCAACGCCTACGGCATCGACATGGACCTTGGCCAGCAGATCGCGATGACCGCAATGCTCCTGCTCAGCAGCAAAGGCATGGCCGGCGTGCCGCGCGGGTCACTCGTCGTCGTAGCGGCCGTGGTCCCTGCCTTCGGTATCCCCGCCGCCGGAATAGGTGTCCTGCTGGTGATCGACCAGCTCCTGGACATGGGACGCACGGCCACCAACATCTTGGGCAATGCCATCGCCACCGCGGTCATCGGCCGAAACCACGACAAGGCTGCTTCCCTCCTCGAGGGATCACCTGCGGAAGCTGCCTACGACGCTGACGACGCGTACGACACTGAAGACAGCAGGGATCCTGGGCGCGTTTCGATGCACTGACCGGATCTCGCTCCGCCCACCAACCCTCAGCCAGCGAATCTACCCTCACACCGGATGAAAGGCCATGGCAATGACCACTGATTTTGAGATCCACAGGTCGATGGATGTGCATCACATTGAGCGCCCGGAAAGAGCACCAAGCAGACCGATCAGATCACAGATCGTCGAGTATCTGGCAAGCAACGGTGCCAGCAAAGTAGCCGACATCAGCAACGGCATCGCCTCCTCGCGGGGCTCAGTCAGATACCATCTGGCAGCGCTGGAGACCGCTTCGATCGTCCGTTCCAACATTTCCCCCGGAGCGAGATGCCGGTTCACACCCTTCTACGCGCTTGCCCCTGAAAAACCGGAGTCGGGCTCCTAGCCAGACGGCGCCGGCTACCAAGTAGGCGGACGACGGCGGGACCCCCGCCGTCGTCCGCTCTTCGCATTGGTCCCGGGACCTAAAGCCGCCATGGAATTTAGGCCGGCATCCATATTTTCCGGGATTGGCTCTGGATAGCATTGGGTGTCCGGACAGAGCCGTCCGGGCGGGTGTCAATGTCAGAAGGAAGCACATGGCCGCAGCTACAGTGGACGACATCCTGTCGGATCTCCCTCTGGGTTTCGCCAGTCTTATTCTTCGGCCGTCCCGCGCCGATTCGCCGATCGAACGCTTGCTGATCGTTGATGCCGACGACGAGACTTCCGACGGCGGGGCTGCGTTCGTCCTGCTTATCGGGGTTCGCGGACGCTCCGCATTGCCCGCGCTGCGGCGCCTTCTGAAAAATCCTCCCCTTGTGCTGGCCGTCAAGGGCAGTCCCGAGGAATTGGGGGAAGCAGAAGAGCTGCTCCGGGCTGTCGGAACAGGTCTCCTTCTGGTGGACCCGGGCGCGGACTGGGACCGGCTCCTGTCAATCGCCAAGGACAGGATCCAGCCACCCAGCTACCTGAGCGAAGTGCTGACGCTGCTGGAAGAAGACCTGTTCGCCATTGCCCAGACGACGGCCCGGCTGACGTCGAGCCACGTGGTCATCGAGGACGCTGCCAACAAGGTTCTGGCGTACTCCACAGTGTCGAATGACATCGACGAGCTGCGTAAGGCATCGATTCTGGCCCGACGGGGTCCGCGCAAATACGAACTCCTCCTCAAGGATCTTGGCGCCTACCGCGAGCTGCACCGGACCCGCCTGCCTGTCAGGGTTCCGGCCAGGCCCCAGGACGGTCTGAGGGAGCGCGTTGCTATCGCCTTGTTCGCGGGCGATCGCATTATGGGGTACATCTGGCTCCAGGAAACCGGGGACGGCTTCGGCGCAGACGTTGACTATGTGCTGACCGGATCAGCCACGCGGGTGTCAGCCGAACTGATCCGCTACCGCAACCAGCAGTCGGTGCACATGCGCGAGGACCGGATTGCGCGGATCCTTTCGGGTCCGGCAGAAGCCGCGGCGAGCGCCCACAGCCAGAAGATCCCTGCGGACCGCCCCACGGCATTGATCCTGCTGGGAATGTCGGCCGCCGGGGCGCAGGAAGACGATGCAGCGCTCAAACATGGGGAGCTCGCCAACCTTGCGTCCATCCATGCGGCGGCCTACAAACCGTCGGCCATCGTAGGACAGTTCAACGGCGACACCGCCGTGATCATCCCGGCACTCCAGTCCGCCAATGCCGAAGCCGGGCTTCGGAGCCTTGCCGAGGCCATCGTCAGGGACGCCGGGAAGCACCTTGGCATCACTCCGTTCGCGGCGGTGGGACCAATCGCACCGGATCTGCTGTCGATTCATTCGGTGACCGCCAAGACGGAGGCACTGCTCGGCTGCATGCGGAGGTCAGGGACCGCTTCTGTGGCCACGGTGGACGATTTCGAAACGGACATCCTGTTCCACGAAGCAGTTGAGAACTTCACCGCCTCGGCCTTCCGTCATCGCAGCCTCTGGGCCCTCCTCCGCGACGATGGCGAGCTGGCCGAAACCCTCCGGGCCTATTTCGAGGCGTCGCTGGACGTGGCCGAATGCGCCCAGCGGATGAAACTGCACAAGAACACCGTCTACTACAGGATCAGCAAGGTCAGCCGGGTTACCGGCCTGAACTTCAGCGATCCCCGCCATTCATTGGTCGCCCTGCTTCACATCCAGGAGTGGGCCGGCAAGCATAAGGAGCATCTGGGCAAGAAATGATGACAGCACTCGATTCACCGCCTCTGGGCCTGGTCCTGGCCGACATTGTCCGCAGCCACCGGCCCCGGAGTGAAGCAGGGTCGGTTCCCGCCAGCATCCCCCACCTGTCATCGCCGCCGTTCGACCGTTTCGGGATTGCCGTGGCCACCGCGTCCGGGGACGTGTTCAGCTCCGGTGACGCCGATCTTCCCTTCTCCATCCAGAGCATCTCGAAGGTCTTCACCCTGGCGATGGCGCTCGGCGCCGATGACCCCGATGCGCTCTGGTCACGGGTACTCCGCGAACCGTCAGGAACGTCCTTCAACTCCCTGGTGCAGCTTGAAGTCGAGCACGGCATCCCCCGGAACCCGTTCATCAACTCGGGCGCCCTGGTGGTGACCGACCATCTGATGGAAAGATTTCCCGACGCCGCCGGCCACGTCCTGCGCTTCCTCGCCGGTCAGGTGGGTAACCAGAATGGCAGACAGGGTCCTTTCATTGACGAGGTGGCCGCAAAGAGTGAGCTCGCCAACAGCAGCCGCAACCTGGCCCTCGCCCACTTCCTGAAGGACTTCGGCAACCTGAGGCGGCCCGCCGACGCGGTGGTTGAAAACTACGTCAGGCAGTGCTCCATCATGATGAGTTGCGTGGAGGTGGCCAAGGCCGGCCTGTTCCTCGCCCAGGACGGCCTGGGCGCGCGGGGAACCGTGGTCTCCCGGAGCGAGGCCAAACGCATCGGATCCATCATGCTGACCTGCGGCATGTATGACGCGGCCGGTGAGTTCGCCTACCGCGTGGGCCTTCCCGGGAAGAGCGGTGTAGGTGGCGGCATCCTGGCCATCGTCCCCGGCGAGTGCGCCATCTGTGTCTGGAGCCCCCGGCTGGATTCCAAGGGCAATTCCCTGGCCGGGACAGAGGCCCTCGCTGACCTGTCCGACCGCACCGGGTGGTCGGTCTTCTGACCCCGGCCCGAGACGTCCCCACCATTTTCCGATAGTCCCCCATTTAGATCTTTGACAGGTCGAAAGGAACACCCATGCCCAACAACCCCAATGACGCGGTTGGTCTGTACGAGGCCGACGGCGGCCACGCCCATGCCTCGGATGCCCTGATCCACGCCGAAGACGCCGGCTACCACAAGGGTCTCAAGGCGCGCCAGATCCAGATGATCGCCATCGGCGGCGCGATCGGCACCGGCCTGTTCCTCGGCGCCGGCGGCCGGCTCAACGCGGCAGGCCCATCCCTGGTCATCGCCTACGCCGTCTGCGGTTTCTTCGCCTTCCTCATCCTCCGGGCACTGGGGGAACTGGTGCTGCACCGGCCGTCGTCGGGCTCGTTTGTCTCCTATGCGCGTGAATTCTTCGGTGAGAAGGCAGCGTTTGTCTCCGGCTGGTTCTATTGGCTCAACTGGGCCACCACCACCATCGTGGACATCACCGCCGCGGCCCTGTACATGAACTTCTTCGGCAAGTACGTCCCCTGGATGGGCGCCGTGCCGCAGTGGGCCTGGGCCCTGATCGCCCTCGTGGTGGTGCTTAGCCTGAACCTCGTCTCGGTCAAGGTGTTCGGCGAACTCGAGTTCTGGTTCGCCCTGGTCAAGGTCGCCGCGCTGGTGGCGTTCCTCGTCATCGGCACCTTCTTCGTCATCTTCGGCACCCCCGTCGACGGCCAGTACGTGGGGTTCAGCCTCCTGTCGGACAACGGCGGCATCTTCCCCAATGGCCTGCTTCCCATGATCATCCTCATGCAAGGCGTGCTGTTCGCCTACGCCTCGATCGAACTCATCGGCACCGCGGCTGGCGAAACCGAGAACCCCGAGAAAATCATGCCCAAAGCCATCAACTCCGTGGTCTTCCGCATCGCGGTCTTCTACGTCGGCTCGGTCATCCTGCTCGCGCTGCTGCTGCCCTACACCTCCTACGAAAAGGGCGTCAGCCCCTTCGTGACCTTCTTCGGCTCCATCGGCATCCAGGGCGTGGACGTCATCATGAACCTCGTCGTCCTCACGGCCGCGCTGTCCTCGCTCAACGCCGGCCTGTACTCCACCGGCCGCATCCTGCGCTCCATGTCCGTGGCTGGCTCGGCGCCCATGTTCGCCCAGCGCATGAACAAGGCGGGCGTCCCCTACGGCGGCATCGCCATGACCGCCGGCGTCTCGCTGCTCGGCGTCCCGCTGAACTACCTCGTGCCGTCCCAGGCGTTCGAGATCGTCCTGAACGTCGCCTCTGTGGGCATCATCGTCACGTGGGCCACGATCGTGCTGTGCCAGATGCAGCTCAAACGCTGGGCGGACAAGGGCTGGCTGAAACGCCCATCGTTCCGGATGTTCGGCGCCCCGTACACCGGCTACCTCTCGCTGCTGTTCCTCGTCGGCGTGCTGGTCATGGTCTTCATCGACTCCCCGCTCACGCTGCTGGTAACCCTGCTTGCCTGTGCCCTGATGGTGGCCGGCTGGTACGCCTGCCGGAAGCGGATCCACGAAATCGCCGAAATCCGGACGGGCTATACGGGCGCCGCCCCCGTGGTGGCCAATAGGCCTTCGATCCGGTAAGCGAACAGCTGCCCACCGTCCCGGTTCCGCTGCCCAATCCCTCAACAAACGACGGAAAGCCTCATGAAGCTACGAAATCCGCAGAGCCCTAACCGCCACATCTCTCCTCAGGACCGCCACATGTCAGCTGCCACCCCTATCCCGCATCCGGTATCCGCCAAACGAGGCCCGGACCTCCCGCTGCCGGCGGTGGCCGCAGACAACGGCTACGTACCGGCGTCGAACGACAGTTGCGAGGACGGCTGCTTCTTCTGCACCGGACCGGAAACAGACTAAGCACCAACTATCGTTCCGCTGAAGGCAGCGGAAATACCATGCACGCCAACCAACCCACGAAGACAAGTAGAGATGACAACGGAGTCCGCATCCACCATGACCGCAACCGACACGCAGCCATTCGAAGCCAACATCATCCAACACGGCCCCGTACAGCCCACCCCATCGACCGTTCCCGGGGGCCTGGACGGCGGCCGGGCCCTGAAATCCGCCGGGCATGTAATTGTTGACTCCCTCGTGGCCCACGGAGTCGAACGCACCTATGTTGTTCCCGGCGAGAGCTTCCTGGACGTGCTGGACGGGCTGCACGGTTCTGACATCGACACGGTGGTCTGCCGGCATGAGGGCGGCGCCGCCTACATGGCCGAGGCTGACGGGAAGATGAACCAGCGTCCGGGCGTGGCCATGGTCACCCGTGGACCCGGCGCGGCCAACGCCCATGTTGGCCTGCACACCGCCTGGCAGGACTCCACCCCGATGCTGCTATTCGTCGGGCTCATCCCTTTTGCCCACCGGGACCGCGAAGCGTTCCAGGAGTTTGATATCAAGGCCTGGTTCGACACAGGAGCCAAACGCGTTATGGTGCTTGACCATGCCGAACGGGCGTCCGAGATCGTTGCGGAAGCGATGTTCGCGTCAATGAGCGGACGGCCGGGCCCGGTGGTGGTGGGTCTGCCGGAAGACATCATCCGCCAGCAGGTGGATCCAGCCCTGCACCCCACCATCCCCGTGGCCACCGGCGGAATGAGCACCCCGGATGCCGAAGCACTCGCCGCGGCCCTGGCAAATTCCTCGAAGCCCCTTTTTGTCACCGGCGGCAACGACTGGTCCCAGGAAGCGGCCCACCAACTCACAGAATGGCTCGAAAAGCACCACATCCCGGCCGCCGCGGAATGGCGCACGCAGGGAACAGTTTCCTTCGACTCGCCGAGCTACGTGGGCCCGATCGGTTACGGCCGCCCCCGCCCCACGTACGACCTGCTCGAGGAAACCGACCTCCTCGTTTTCGTCGGGACGGTCCCGGGGGACGTGATCACGGACGGCTTTGTCTGCAGGCAGGACTGGAACAAGAAGAACTTTCTGGTGACCATAGACCCCTCGTTGCGCGGCCGCTCAGGTCCGGTCTCGAGGCAGATAGTGGCGAAACCGGACGCCTTCGTCCGGGATCTCGTTGAAATCGACCTGCCCATGAAAGAGGAGTGGAAAGCGTGGACGGCCAGGATGCGCGCCGAGCAGACTTCCTTCGCCAGCCTGCCGCCGGTCACCCCCTGCGAAGGGCCTGCAAGGATGGACACCCTGATGGCGAACCTGGTCCCGCGGCTTCCCGAGGATGCCATGGTGACTTTCGGGGCGGGCGAGCACACCAACTGGGCACACCGGTACTTCCCCACACGGCGCTACGCTTCGATGATCAGCGCGAGAAACGGCTCCATGGGCTACTCCATTCCCTCGGCCATCGCCGCCTCGCTGGCCAGTCCGCAGCGCCGCGTGGTCACCATCGCCGGCGACGGGGAATTCCTCATGAACGGCCAGGAGCTGGCCACCGCTGCCCAGTACGGAGCCACGCCGCTCATCATCGTGATGGACAACCAGGAATACGGCACCATCCGCACCCACCAGGAACGCCACTACCCGTCCCGGGTTTCGGGCACGCAGCTGAAAAACCCTGACTTCGGCCTCATGGCCCAAGCCTTCGGCGGCTTCGGCGTCACGGTCACCCAGGACAAGGACGTGCCGGCCGCCCTCGACGCTGCGCTCCAGGCCATCGACCAGGACGGGGTGTTTGCCCTCATCCACCTCATCGTCGAACAGCGCGTAAAGGCCTACTAACGAACGCCTTCCGGCTTCCGCAGGAAGCGGAAGCGGACGACGGCGGGAACCCCCGCCGTCGTCCGCTTCCGTTAAGGCTCCGATGGGTTAGCCAGCGCGGAAGTCCGCTGCACGGTCGCTTGACGCGCGGTAGCCTTGGGACGTGGAGGGGACATGACGGTTCAAAGCGCAGGCATCCTGCTGTACCGGCGGAGCACAGAATCGCAGTTGGAGATATGGATGGCCCATATGGGCGGACCCTTCTGGGCTCGTAAGGACGCCCATGCCTGGTCCATTCCCAAGGGCGAGTACCTCGAGGACGAGGATCCGCTGGCGGCCGCCTGGCGTGAATTTGCCGAGGAAATCGGTACTCCTGCACCGTCCAGTGATTACCTCCACCTAGGGACATTCCGGCAACCTTCAGGAAAAATCATCACGGTTTTCGCAGCCGAGGCGGACTTCCAGCCCGAACGAATTGTGAGCAACACGTTTTCGCTGGAATGGCCGAAAGGATCCGGCAGGGTAAGAAGCTACCCCGAAATCGATGACGCCAGGTGGTTCAAAGAATCCGAAGCTCGCACCAAGCTGGTGACAGGGCAAGTACCGATCCTCGATGCGCTCATTGAGCACCTCGGGAAACGGGGAACAGGACCAAAGTAAACCCGCAAGGATCTCCCCTCCCGGGCGATCGCCCCAGCATGCAGCATCGCAGGCACCCGCAGAGGACGACGGCGGGACCTCCCGCCGTCGTCCTCTGGTGTGTAGTCCCGCTCCCGTGCAGCGCCGACCAGCCGCCGTCGGACGCCAGGATGGCGCCGCTGATGTTGGTGCCGTCGTCGCTGAGCAGGAAGGTGAGGCACTGCCAGGGACTCCCTGGTCGCGGAGGTCTGGTTCAAGGGTTGGGTGTATGGACAATCGCAAGGAAATTAAAGAGTTTTTGGCTTCCCGGCGGGCCAAGCTCACCCCGGGGGAGGCGGGCTTGCAGGAATTCGGTGGCGTCCGCCGGGTGCCCGGATTGCGTCGCGGGGAAGTCGCGATGCTGGCCGGGGTCAGCATCGAGTACTACACCCGGCTGGAGCGCGGCAACCTCTCCGGAGTGTCCGAAGACGTGCTGGAAGCCGTGAGCCGGCATTGAAACTAGACCGAGCGCGAGCACCTCTTCGCTCTGGCCAAGGCCGCAGGACGCCGCAAGCCTGCCACCACACGGCGGCCTGGACATCCTGGCCTGCTTCGCGTTCCTCGGCCCCGGTCCACGAGTTTTTACCCCGACTGGGACGGGGCTGCCGACACCACTGTCGCCCTGCTGCGCAGCGAGGCCGGCCGCAACCCCTACGACAGGGACCTGCAGGACCTCGTCGGCGAGCTCTCCACACGCAGCGAAGAGTTCCGTGTCCGCTGGGCCGCGCACGATGTCCGGTTGCACCACACCGGAACCAAGCACTTCCATCACGCGGTCGTCGGGAACCTAACGTTGAGCTTCAATGCCATGGACCTGCCCGCCGATTTACGCCTGGTCCTGACTGTTTACAGCGCCGAACCTGGAACGCCCGACGGTGACCGCCTGCGGCTCCTTGCCGGTTGGGGAGCGACCCAGCACCAACCCGCACGCCCGAGGAAAAGATCGGCCCGTCCGACGTCTGACCCGCGGGAACAGCTTTAAGGGTTCAATGTGAGGGCGTCGGGACCACCCGCTACGACAAACTCACCCTGACCTACCGCGCTGGCGTCGTCCTTTACGAAGTCATCATCTGCCTACGTCAATAAGGAGGCGCAAGGCTTCTGAGCCCGGGGTGGGAGCAGGCAACCGCCTGCTCCCACCCTTTGCTGCGCCTACTTCCGGCCGCACGCATCGGCGGCACCGTGGTCCCGGGGGGAATGCAGACGGCACCCAGAAAACCGTCAGCAAGGAGGACGGGACCATTCGGCAATCAGATGGGATAAGTACGAAAAAGCGTGTACTTTTGGATCGTTGTCAAGAGATCGGTCGGCCGCCCGCTAACTGCTTGCAGACGTCTGTGCTCTTTGCTTGGACGCTTTTTATGGTGAAATCGTTGTTCGGGGTGGCGTCATAGACGACGGTTCCCACATACTGCGTCGTTGACGGTCCGGGGGGCACGTCAGTGGGGAACATGATGAGTCCGAAGTGTCCGGTCGACGTGACAGTCCTCGTTCCATCCTTGTGGTAGACGGAGACCTCACGGAAGTAGTCTGACTTGTAGAAGACGGACTTGCCGGTGTCTAGATTTGTGTAGGTCAGGTTATATCCATTGCCGGACTGGACGGTGCGTACCAGCTTGCCATTCTGGTCCCTGTATTACAGCGTGCGGGTCTTCGAATTTGTGCCCTTCACTTTCAGGGCGAAGCCAGGGCAGGCTACACCGGCGTCCAGGCGGGGCACGAGCAAGTCGTCAGGTGGGCCCTTGACAGTGACGGTGAGTTTGTCGGTCGCAGGGGCGGCGGCGGTTGCTGCCTGGGGAGCGGCAATCAGTGCAGCTCCCAGCAGGACGGAAAGGGCATATCGGCGGATTGAAATGCTTGTCATGTTTTCATCCAATGCAAGAAGAGTTTCTCATCTGGTTGTACTCAATCGCCATTGATTGGCGGACGAAAAAGGCAGGCCCTGAGGTCAGATCTCAGACGCGACGAGTCTCGCCCGGCGTACTTAAGATAACCTTGGACGACGTCGCCACTCGGGAATTCGTGCAGGCCGGTCGCCGCCGAGACGGGCGACTAGCGGCGGTCGGGACCGTCTTCGTGGCGAATGGCGAATGGCGAGCGTGGACACGCCCTAGTCACACTTGTCCCCGCAGCGCGCGAGCAGCCCGCGCTCCAGGACCGTCTTCCGGGACAGCGTCTTGTAGCCTTCCTGCTCGAACAGCACCGTCAGGATGTCGTCGTCGTGCCGCATCACCAGGCCCGGACCCCATTCGCTGTGCTCCACCCGGGAGTTCAGCGGGAACGGCTCCGGGTCCCCGGCGGCAGCGCCGCCGTCGTTCTCCTCCATCGGCGAGGGGTCCGCGGAGCCATCCGTGCAGTTGTCGCAATTGCCGCACGGATCCGGCAGGTCCTCGCCGAAGTAGCCCAGCAGG
The DNA here is from genome assembly GCF_018224015.1 of Pseudarthrobacter albicanus. GTDB lineage: Bacteria > Actinomycetota > Actinomycetes > Actinomycetales > Micrococcaceae > Arthrobacter > Arthrobacter albicanus. The sequence continues at coordinate 58,948 of NZ_JAGPOT010000004.1, read as the reverse complement.
AACTGGCGCCGGCAGCCGTCCGTCTCGGCGTAGCCGCGGATCATCTCGATGCGCGACTTGTCCATGCGTTCACGCGCTTCGGCCAGCCCGACGGCGCGGCCCACCACCTGGTCAAGGTCCGCCTTGCGGCTGAGCCGGACACCCCGCTTGCCCACCTTCACGGCCCCGGTTTCCTGCAGTTGGTTCAGCAGCCCGGTGAGCGTGCGGGCGGGGATGCCGGTCTGCTCCGCCAGCGCCGGCCGGTGGACCGGGACCCCGGAGGCGGCGGCGTCGCGCAGCACCGTGAGGACGGCCAGCAGCCGTTCCTCGTCCGGCCTGTGGCTGGCAAAGAAGCGGCGCAGGCCGAGGTCCTCGGCACGGTAGTGCAGCACCGCGGCCGCGGGCGCCCCATCCCGCCCGGCGCGGCCGAGCTGCTGGTAGTAGCTGTCCAGGGACTCGGGGATGTCCGCGTGGAGCACGAAGCGGACGTCGGGCTTGTCGATCCCCATGCCGAAGGCCGTGGTGGCCACCACCACGTCCAGCTCGCCGTCGAGGAACTGCTGGTGGACGGCCTCGCGCTCGGCCGGGGTGCGGCCGGCGTGATACGCCTCGGCGCGGAGGCCGCTCCTGACCAGCTTCGCGGCGTACTTCTCGGTGTCCTTCCGTTTCGCGGCATAGACCAGCCCGCACCCGCCGCTGCCCCCGTCATTGGGCCCGGCTCCGGCGGGCCCGGATTCACGGAGCCCGGATTCACGGAGTCCCGCGATCAGTTCCGTGGCCTGCCGGAGTACATTGCGGCGTTTGTCCTGGTCGTCCTGCTCGCGGAGCACGTCGAGGCGGATGTTGGGCCGGTCGAAGCCGCGGACCAGGAGCAGCGGGTCGTGCAGGCGGAGCCGGGCCAGGATTTCCTCGCGGACCGGGGGAGCGGCGGTGGCGGTCAGGGCGGCGGTCGTCGGGTTGCCCAGCTGCTCGCGGACCTCGCCGAGGCGCAGGTAGTCCGGCCGGAAGTCATGGCCCCAGGAGGAGACGCAATGGGCCTCGTCCACCACGAACAAGGCGATGTCCAGGGCTGCGATCCGTTCCACCGTGCTGGTCTTGGCCAGCTGCTCCGGGGCCACGTACAGGAAGGTGGCCCCGCCGCTCTCCACCGCCTGCCAGGCGCGCTCCTGCTCGGCGGCGCTGTGCGAGGAGTTGACCGCGACGGCGCCGTCCGGGCCGAGCACCTCCCGCAGGCCGTCCAGCTGGTCCTCCTGCAGCGAGATCAGCGGGGACACGACGACGGCGGGGCGCTTCAGGCGGCGGTGCAGCTCCAGCGCGGCGACCTGGTAGATGGCGGACTTCCCGTACCCTGTAGGCATCACGGCGAGGACATCCCGGCCGGAAACGAGGGCGCGCATCCCGGCCAGCTGGCCTCCGCGGAGGTGGGAGAGGCCGAAGGTGACGTCGGCGAGCCGGCGGAGGCCGGCGTCGTCCGCGGCCGCGGAGGGGGCGGGAACCCCGGCATGGGACGTACGCGGCAGCTGGCGCTCAGCGCCGGACGGGCCGCGGGGAGGGTCTGCGATGGTGTCGGTCATGTGGTGCTCCGCTGGACGATCCGGGGGCCGGTGGCTTCAGCCGTCCATCCAGCCTAACGCCTTCCACCCCGGGCGCCGCGGAGTCCGCCCCGGGACCAAGGGCTCTCGGCACCGGGCCCGATTCTGGGTACGGTGTCCTCATGCAAAAGATATCGATCGAGGCCCTGGCCCGGCAGCAGCTCACGGCCGCGCTGGCGTCGGGCAGTGGCCGGGCGGCGGACACGGTGTTCGGCGGGCACGAAAAGGTCCTCCGGCAGACGGTCATGGCGTTCAAAGCAGGGACGCAACTGAGTGAACACCTGAACCCAGGGGAGGCGACGGTCTTTGTGCTCCGGGGGTGCGTCCGCTTGCGGGCTGGGGAGGACTCGTGGCAGGGGAAGACCGGCGACCTCCTGATCGTTCCGGACGGCCTGCACAGCCTGGAAGCGGAAGAGGACTCGGCGATCCTGATGACGGTGGCGAAGATCCGGACCTGAGCGCCGATCCGTGGCTACGCCCCCGCGAGAGCGGAAAACTGATCCTGTGGAAAGACCTGCCGGGAGCAAAGTCTGGGCTGAGTACAACGCCGCCCAGGCAACGCGATCCGTGCGCCCACTCTGCCTCGACGCCATGGCCCTCGCCGGTCCCGGGAACGGCCGCCAGGCCATAGATCTGGGCTGCGGCGCGGGAAAAGAAACACTGGCCCTGCTGGATGAGGGCTGGCGTGTGCACGCCGTTGACTCCCTCCCCGGCACACGCGAGCGGCTGCTGGCGATTGTGCCGGCGGCGATGGACGGACTCCTGTACGTCGACATGAGGCCGTTCGAGGACATCAGGGGCCTGCCCGAGGCGGGCCTGATCTTCGCCGGCTATTCGCTGCCCTTCATCCACCCGAAGGACTTCGGGCGGATCTGGCGGGTGATGCTGGATGCGCTCCGGCCCGCCGGCGTCATCGCCGTAAACCTGTTCGGGGACCGGGATTCCTGGGCGGACATTGCCGACTGGAACTTCCACACAGAGGCGGAGGCGCGGCAGCTCTTCGACGGACTCGAAATACTGAAATTCGAGGTGTTTGACGACGACGGACAATCGTTCAGGGGGCCGAAGCGCTGGCACATTTTCGATGTGATCGCCCGCCGGCCGTGAAGGCGGAGCCGGCCTCGTTGTGATCCTGCTCGTGCATCGATGGCCCCTCTGGGCATCTCCCGGCATCGACCATTGGGTGGTTGTTGCTGGCGTGAACGTATCCGGGCAGACGTCACTGGACGCAGTTTTTCGGTCCCGGACGCGCGGTCTTCCGCGGTTTTCCGGGAGATCCCGGCCGCCGCAGGGCTGAAAGTCTGCCCAGCGTGACGCGTCAACCGGCCCATGCCGCGGCATATGGTTCGATTTCGGCTGGCGCCTTAGGACAGACTGTTGCCGTGAGCAACTCTTCCCGCAACAACCTCGCCGTCGCCGGCCTCAGCCTCGGCACATCTCTGAATCCGCTGAACTCCTCGATGATCGCCGTGGCCCTGGTGGTGCTGCGCGCGGATTTCGGGCTCGACGTCGCCACGGTCACCTGGGTGATCACGGCGTTCTACCTCACCTCAGCGGCAGGCCAGCCGCTGATGGGGCGGCTGGCGGACCGGTTCGGGCCGAGGCGGCTGTTCCTGTCCGGGATGCTGGTGGTGGCGGTGACGTGTGCGCTGGCACCCTTCGCTCCGAACTTCGCGCTGCTCTGCGTGGCACGGGTCTTCATGGCGCTCGGCACGGCGACGGCCTACCCGAGCGCCGTCGTAATGGTCGGGGCGCTGGTCCGGCAGGCGAAGGTGGAGTCGACGCGTCCGCTGGGCCGGATCCAGATGGCGAACACCTCCGCCGCTGCGGTCGGGCCGGTGCTCGGCGGGCTGCTGGTGAGCCTGGTGGGGTGGCAGGCCCTGTTCCTGGTCAACGTGCCGCTGTCCCTGGCCGCGATCTTCATCGTCCGGCGGTTCGCCCCGGCCGACGCCGAACGGGAACGCGGCAGCGCCGCTGAGCTGCTGCGCAGCTCGGATATTCCCGGGATCCTGGCCTTTGTCGGAGCGCTGATGCTGGTGATGATGGCCCTGCTGGATGTCCTGCCGGAATTCCGGTGGTGGCTGCTCGGGGGAGGGGTTGTGCTCGCCGCGCTGTTTGTGTGGCGCGAGTTGCGGTTCAGCCCGCCGTTCCTGGACCTGCGGCTGCTCGGCCGGAACCGGCCGCTGCTGCTGGTCTACCTGGGCTTCGCGCTGTTCAACGGCGTCTACTATTTCGCGTTCTTCGGGCTGCCGCAGCTGCTGCAGCAAGCCGCGGGCTACGACCCCGGAATCGTAGGCCTGCTGATGCTGCCGCTGGCCGCGATCTCGGTGATTGGGACGCCGTTCGCCGTCCGCGCGATCGATCGGCTCGGCGTCAAGCGCGTCCTGATCGCCGGCGTCGTACTGCTGGTGGCGGCCGCAGGGATGATGTGGCTGCTGACGGCGTCGCTGGCCATCCCGCTGGTGCTGGCGCTGACGGCCCTGCTGGGCGTGCCGTACTGCGTCGTCAGCATCGCCTCCAGCCAGGGCATGTACGTTTCCACCCAGCCGCAGGAACGGGGTGTGGCCGCCGGGATCTTCCAGACCTGCCGCTACCTCGGGGCGATCACCGCGACCGTGCTGATCGGCATCTTCTACGGCAGCGGCGTCAACCAGGACAACTGGGGGCTGATGGTATTCGTGATGCTGGGCCTCGGTGCGGTTGCGTTTGTGGTGACGCTGGGGTGGCGGGAGCAGCGGTAAGAACGACGCCGCAGGGTGCGGCTCCTGCCGGATCCGCACCCTGCTGCTGTGATTGCCGTCAGTCCTTCTTGAAAGCGTCCTTGACTTTCTCTCCGGCCTGCTTCAGGTCCGACTTCGCCTGATCGCCCTTGCCTTCGGCCTTCAGGCTTTCATCGCCGGTCGCTGCACCGGCGGCTTCCTTGCCCTTGCCGCCGATGTTTTCGGCGGTGTTCTTGATCTTGTCATCCAAACCCATGGTGATTCTCCCTGCGGTTGGTTGCTACCGGCGGGTTGCCGGCAGATCACCATTTAATCCTAGACACTCTCCGTGCCTCGCCCAAGCCTTCGGTGCCACGCAGTCACTGATGGGGCAGGACGCCGGTGGGAAAATCGTGTGGCGGTCCCATGCACTTTGGCCCGGTGTGGCGTCCACGAGTTGAACGGCCACACCGGTCCCGGAGAGCTCGTCCTGAAACCTTATGAGGCGTCGCCGGCATTCTCCTGGCCCTTGGGCTCGTAGGCCTTCGGGAGCTTCAGGCCGCGCTCTTCCATGAGGGTCCGCAGCCGGGTGGGGTAGTCGGTGATGATGCCGTCAACGCCGAGGTCCATCAGCCGCGTCATGTCCGAAGCGGTGTTGACGGTCCAGGGGAGCACGGGCAGGCCAAGCTCGTGGGCTTCGGCGATCATCTGGGGCGTGACGGAGCCGAAGGCGGGGGAGATGACGTCGTAGCCCTGGGCCGCCGCTGCCTTGGCGAGGGACCCGCCGTAGGTGTCGATGTCGATGCCGCCGAGGTTGGGGCTGGCGCCGAGCTTGCCCACCTCGAGCCAGGCGTCGCCGCTGGAGAGGGCGGCGAGCGGCAGTTCCGGGGCGATTTTCCTGGTCAGGTTCAGCGAGGACCAGTCGAACGACTGGACGGTGGTGCGTTCGGCCATGCCGGCCGTGTAGATCTCCGCGACCACGGCCTTGGTCAGGGCCACCATGCCTTCGCCGCCGGACCGGCCGTCCTCCACCTTGGTCTCGATGTTGAAGCGGACCTTCTTGGCATCGGCATTGCGGACCAGCTGGAATACGTCCTTGAGCTCGGCGATCCGGTTGCCCTCGACCACGTCCTGCTCCGGGTATCCCAACAGCGGGGTATAGCCGCAGTCCAGCGTCTTGATCTGGGCGAGCGACAGCTCGGCGACCCGGTCACCGACGTAGGGGAAGCCGGCGTCGCCCGGGGTTGCCGGAGCGGTGTCGCGGCACTTGTCCGCCTGGATGGTGTCGTCGTGCCAGACGATGATGTGGCCGTCGTCGGTCAGGTGGGTGTCCAGCTCCAGCGTCGTCACGCCGAGCTTCAGCGAATTGGCGAACGCGGCCAGGGATTCCTCGGTCCACTCGCCGCGGCCTCCGCGGTGGGACTGCAGGTCAAAAGAACCGTTGCGTTCGTTGGTTTTGATGTCGGACCTTGCGGTTCCGGCAGCGTTCGACGACGGCGCGGAGCCTGCTTCGGGGGTTGAAGCGGCGACGGCGGGGCTCGCCAAAGAGGCGATGAGCGCGGCGGCGGCCGCGGCGGTCAGGACTGTGCGCATGGTGATGGTTCCTTCCGGATGGCGGTTGCCGGCGGTCCGCCGGTGACCCCACCACGGTAGGGAGGGCAGATGGACTGCTGTGTGCGGTGAGCTGGACCCGGGGTGAACAAACGAAGCCTGCCTCAGGCAGGCCGAGGCAGCGGCACCGGGGTGCCGTCGTCGGCGGATTTACACCGGTGATGGTGAAGGTCAGCTGATCCGGTACATCTTGCCCAGCGCCGGCATATGGATCAGGGTCTCGACGACCGGCCGCCCGGTGATCGTCTGGATCGCCTCCGTGTACCCGCGCATCTGGCCCACGTACTTGTCCTTGATGTGGCCGATCGGATCCTTGCCCGGATAGGACTTGTGGTCCACCAGCACATATCCGGCCGGCGTCTCCAGCAGGAGGTCGATCCACCCTTCCATAAGCTGGTTGTCGGCGTTCCGCCAGGCGACGGACTGCTCGGTAATGAGCGTCGCCCCGGGGTAGTGCCGGGCGAAGAACGCGAGCATGCGTTCGCCCGCTTCCACCACAACGTGAGGTTCGACGGCGGATGCCGCGCCCCAGCGGTCAAGGAGCCGCTGCGCCGCTGCGAGCCGGACGTCCTCGCCCATCTCAGCAAGGGGCAGGGCGAAATAGCCGTGGATGGCCGAGCCGACGTGGTCCCAGTGGGCGGCCCCGTGGGCGATCAGCTGCGGCCCCAGGGCTGCGGCCTCGGTGACGTCGGCCACGCAGCCGAAACTTTCCAGGGAGCTGGCTGTGACGCGCGCCGGCTTCCGGGATACCGGGGACGCGACGGTGAGGGAATCCTCGAACTCCCCGCCTGCGCCTGCGCCGTCTGCTGGCCGCCCGTCGGCCGGCTCGTAGCTGAAGGTCTCGACGGACAGCCTGCGTTCACCGTCGCGGCCCTGAATGACCAAGGTGCCTTCACTCCCGGCGCCCGCGGTCCACTCCACAATCGGGCCATGCCCCAGGGTGTTCAGCGAGGCCGGTGCAGGTTTGGCGGCGGCGAGGCAGGTCACGCTGACCGAGCGGGTCAGGCCCACGTAGAGCACCCGCGCCGAGTCGGCCTGCCGCCGCGCCAGAACACGCTGCGCGACAGCCGATTCGTCTGCCGCTGCGGAGAGCGGCTTGAATCCCTTGGCGCCGAACGGCCAGGGCCAGAAGCGGATCCAGCGGCCCACGAGGGGGTTCCGGACATCGATCTCCGGCACTCCTTCGACGGCGACGCCCCACGGCTTCGCCGCAACGTCGGCATCGAGCCCGGCCAGCACCACCGCCGGCCATTCCAGCCCCTTGGCCTTGTGGTAGGTCAGGACATTGACGACGTCGTCGCCGAAGTTCTCGCTGCCGGCACTGTCGGCGTCGGCCAGGAACGTCAGCGAGCCGCTGAGGGTGACGGGCTTGCCCAGGGCGGCACAGGATTCGTAGTACCGCTCCAGCATCGAGCGCAGCGCGTCCAGGTTCTTGAGCCGGGTTCCGGGGCTGCTCCACGACTTGATGAGCCGGGCAACACCGAGCCGGGAGACCACTTCCTCCATGATCTCCGTGGGGGTGCACAGCGTGGCCAGGCCGCGAAGCTCCACCAGCCCGGACACCAATGGCGCGCTGGCCCAGCGCTGGAGTTCCTCCTTCGGCTCCGCGGCGTCGAATAACGCAGGGACCCAGCGGCTGAATTGGGGATGGTCCGGATGCAGGTGGGCCAGTTCAGCCAGGGCCACCGTGTCGTCGTCGGAGGCGACGAAGGCCATCCCGGCACGGACCAGCTGGATTTCCCGGGCGGCGAACAGCGAGGACGTGTTGGTGGTTGCCTTGACCCCGAGCGCTGTCAGTGCGGCAGCGATGGCCGCCACGCCGGCGTTGGACCGGGTGAGGACGGCGACGTCGGACGCCTTGAGGCCGCGGCGCTGGATCAGGTCCACGACGCCGGCGGCGATGGCCCGGCGCTGTGCCGGCACCGTCTTCGCTGCGAGGGTCCAGGCCTCCCGCGAACCGCCGAGGGCGTTCTTGGGATGCGAAGCCTCGAGCCGGGCCTCCGGAACCGTCAGCCTGACTTCGGTGTCGGCGAGATCCGGGAACATGGCGAGGCTGATCTCGTTGGAGAGGTCGATGACGGCTTCCTTGGACCGCCACGAATGGTGCAGCTGACGTTTGTTCTCCACGTGGGCGGCGACGGCCCTCATTAGTTCCGGGTCCGTGCCCCGGAACTCGTAGATGGCCTGCTTGGAGTCGCCCACCCAGACAACTTTGTCCACCAGCTCGGCAAACTTCGTGAAGAGCTGGAGCTGCAGCGGGCTGGTGTCCTGGAACTCGTCCACCACCATGAACCTGATCCGCCCGGCGATGGACGCGCGGAACTCCTGGTTGTTTTCCAGCAGGTCCAGGACCAGGGTTTCCTGGTCCGCGAAGTCGATGAGCCCGTACTGGCGCTTGAAGTCGGCGAAGCGGTCCAGGCACGACGCGGCACAGGCAAACACGAGCTCGGTGAACTCCCGCAGCTCGGTCTGGAAGGCCGGGTTGGCCGCCAGATCGGTTTCGACCGCCGAAATGTAGCTTTCCAGCTGCCGTTTGGCGTCCGCGTTCGACACCCCTGCCGCGTCGATCCAGAAACGCCAGGGCGCATCCTCCGGCGACGCATGGGACAGGACAGGCTCGAGCAGGGTGATCGAGGCGACCAGGTTCTTGGGCGGAGTCTTGCCGGCTTCGGCAATGTCAGCGGCCAGCGTGCGGAGGCCCATGAGGCCCTGGAGGAGCTGGTTGGACCAGGAAGCACGGTCGTCGAGGCCCGCCGGACCCAGGATCTGCTGCAGTCCCTGCCAGGACAAGGAGGCGGACCGGGCCAGGCTCGCGGGGGCGATCCTGTTGCTGCGCGCGGCGTCCGTGATGTCGCGGACGATTGTCCGCCAGTCGGTGTCGCTGCCCCGGATGTCCGCTTCGCCGTCGTGCCCCAGGCGCCGGGCGAGCGGCTGGATCCGCGGGGTGAACTCTGCGAACACGTCGTCCGTGGCCAGCTGGAAGATCCGGAGCTGCTCGTCCTCGGCGATGACCTGCAGCGCGGGCGAGAGCCCGGCGTCGACGGCGTATTCCTGGAGCAGGCGGCTGCAGACGCTGTTGACGGTGCCCACCATGCTCACCGACATCTGCCGGGCGGCGTCGGGGCGTTCCTGGCCGAACAGTTCGGCCTGGACGCGGTCGATGAGTTCGGCGGCGGCCTTCTTGGTGAAGGTGGTGGCGAGGATCTGGCCGGGCCTCGTGCCGTTGTGGATTTCGCGGGCGATTTCGCCCATCAGGCTGTACGTCTTGCCGGTGCCGGCGCTGGCCGTGATCATCGTGACGTTGCTCAACGCGTGGTTCATGAAAGGTCCCCCTTGAGGCCGCAGAGGGCGGAGAAGTCGCAGAAGTTGCAGGGAGGCTTCTGGTAGAGCCTGCCGTCCGCGGTCGCGGCTTCCCGCTGCTCGTCGGAGGAGCCCAGTTCCTGCCGTCCGGCGGCGAGGACCCGTCCGCCGACCACTTCCGCGATGGAGAATTCGGCGGCGCGGACGGAACGCTGCCAGGTGCCCCGGCTGGACGCCGGGCTGGCCAGGGCCGGCCCGAAGAGTTTGCTGGTGGAGGCAAACTCGCCTTGTTTGAGCAGGTAGTAGGACATGGCGGCGTCCTCGGCGACGGTGGACATCGGGTCCGGCCCGTCGTCCAAGGCCCAGTGGTACAGGGCGAGCTGCATCGCGTCGCCGTTGGTGATCTCTTCCCGGCGGTACTTTGAGCGGTTGGTCCATTTGAGGTCGATCACCACCGGATCAGCCCGGTGGTCTGCGGCGAGGACGTCGATGGAGCCGGAGACCTGGACCTCGATCCGGGCTCCGTTGACGTTGAAGGAGGCTGGCTTGTCAAAGGCGTGCTCGGTGGCGCGGATGTGGACGCCCTGGGTCTGCAAGGTCTGGAACAGCTTGATGACGGAGTTTTCGATGATGGGCCGGAGGCCGGCGAGTCTGCTGCCCTTGCCCGGCAACAGCAGCTCCGAGGCGTAGTGCGGCACGAGCTGGTCCAGTTTGGCCTGGACTTCCGCCGGCTCCGGCACGGCCCGGTTCCCGGCGTACAGCTCGCCGAAGAGTTCCTCGACGACCTTGTGGACCAGGGTGCCGATCATGGTGTTTCCGGTGGGGACGGATTGCGCGTCGCCGACCTTCAGCCGGCCCTTCTTCTCCAGCACCCACTTCAGGGAGCAGCCGATCAGGGTGCTCAGCTGCGAGTAGGAGAGCCGCTCGGGCATGAAGGCGGGGCGGGGGCCCAGTTCGTGGGCTGCCGGCAGAAGCCGGGCGGGGGAAGGCCGCACGGGTGTGACCGCAGCGGTCCGGCCGGCGAGGCGCCAGACGCCGTCGTGCACCAGATCCGCGGGAGTCACGGTGAAGGCCGCGATGGCATGTTCAACAGCCTTCTTGTTCTCCTCCGGGGTTCCGGGCAGCGGCACGGGCAGGGCGCCGAAGGCAAGCGATGACAGCACCGGGTGGGACTTCGTCGGCTCCCCGCTGATCTCGGCGGCGCGCACCAGCAATAGCCGCCGGCAGTGCCTCGCGGCGTTCACTGCCACCGCGAGTTCCAGCTCGGCCAGGGCGGCAGGATCGGGCAGTTCGACGCCGATAGTCTGTAGCGCCTGCCGTTCCGCCTCGTCCCAGTAGCGGGGCGGGGCATGGCCGTCATCCTGGCATCCCCACCAGAGAAGCGTGTCGACGTCGTCGCAGAGTTCGCCGGGGCCGTGCAGCGTGACCCACGGCGCGGCGTCGCCGGCGGCCAGGGGACTGGCACCGGCGGGAATGACGGATTCCAGGATCCGGGCAATCGTCTTCCGCGTCACCGGCTCCGGCCCGTCGATCAGGGCGGTGAATTCGTTGAGCTGGCTGAGCACGGATTCCAGCTGGGGATGCAGCTGGACGCGGCGGCTGAGCTGGGTGCGCAGCCACTGCGCGCGTTCGACGACGGTGCTGCCGCTGACGGTCCCGTCGTCCGTGAGGAGTCCGGTGCTGAGCAGCAGGTCCAGCTCTGCCGCGACGCCGGGGCCGAGGGTTTCGTCGCTGCTTATGTTCGCAAGCGCGCGCAGCCATTCCTCGCCGCCGGTGCCGGGCTGGGCGGAGAGGGCGCGGAGCAGGTGCCGTGCGGCGCCGCGCCGGACGGGGCTGACGGGGAGGTTGAGGAATTCGCCCAGCAGCTGGACGTCCACCGGCCCCCAGATCACGTTGAAGAACAGCGGAATGATCTGGTCCAGGGCGCGCCAGCGGGAGCGGCTGCCGACGCCGATCCGCGGCAGGCCGCGGCGTTGCAGTTCCTGGTCCAGCAGGGCCGTGCCCGCGGAGGCGACGACGGCGGCGCGGTCCGTGCCGGGGTGTTCGGCGGAGGCGAGCCACCGGGCGGCGTGCTCGGCTGCCTCCCACTCGGTCTTGGCGACGAGGACGGTGACCTCGCCGACCGCCCCCGTCTGCGGGGCCGGCTCTATGACGCTCACGCCGCGGCGTTCGAGGGCGCCGATGAGGCGCAGCCAGATGGCGGGGAACGAGGCCCGGGGGTGCTGGAGTTCCAGCCGGCTGATCCCGAGCGGCCAGTGGGCGGTGGGATCGCTCCCGAGTTCGCGCACGAGTTCCAGGGGATGGTCGGCGAATGCCCGGTCGAGGGGAAGCGGGCTCTGCTCGAGGGAAGCGAGGGCCTTCAGCTTGGCGGTTGACCGGTCCGGCGCGATGCCGGTCCAGCCGTTGACCACGAGCTCGTCGCGCAGGTTCAGCAGGTCCATCGCGGTGGACCAGGGGTCGACAGAGAAGGACCCGTGGAACCAGGCGTCCGGGGCGTCCTGCTCCTGGAGACGGGCCATGAACTGCCGGATCCGGGTCGAGTGGCGGACGTCGGGCCCGGTCAGGCCGAGCCGGGTCTGGAGCAGCTGGGCCAGCCCCAGCGGCCCTAGCCGGACCTGGCCCAGTGCGGAATTGCGGTAGGTCCACGGAGCGCGGTCCAGATACAAGCCAAACAAAACGTTCACATCATCCCCCGGATGTGTTGGACCGACAGTTCCTCGATCATACGTGCTCCGCCGGCGCAGGCTCCGGCGCCGTCTCCGCGCCGATTGAGGGCTCCGGGCCGACTGAGCTGTCGCCGTCGAAGTGATACTGCCGCAGGACGTTGGACCGGGACGGGTCCTTGAGCTTCTTCATGGCCGTGACCTCGATCTGGCGGATGCATTCGCGGGTCATGCCGTACACCTTCCCGACCGCATCCAGGCTCGTCTCTTCACCGCCCGTCATGCCGAAGCGCATCGCAATGACCCCTGCCTCCCGCTCCTCGAGCGTGTCGAGTACGGCATGTACCCGCTCCTTCATCTGTTGATGGAAGAGCGAATCCGCCGCGTCGGGATCAGTGGGATCCAGCAGCTGTTCGGCCAGCGCTTCGGTTCCGCCTTTGCCGTCGGGCACCTGGCTGTCCAGCGAATAAACCGGCTTGTCCAAGGTCAGCAGATATTCAACCTTTCCGATCGAATTCTCCGTCAGCCGGCCAAGATCTTCGATGCTGCACACGGTCCCCGCCATTGCGGCCGTCCGTTGTGCTGACCGGAGTTTCTGCACCTGCTCGACGACGTTGACCGGCAGCCGGATAAGGCGGCCCTGATCAGCCAGCGCACGCGTGATGGCCTGCCGGATGCACAACGTGGCGTAGGTGGAGAATCTGAAACCCTTGGTGAAGTCGAACCTGCAGACGGCCTTGTGCAGTCCCAGGTTCCCTTCCTGGATCAGGTCCAGAAAGTCGAGGCCCCGGTGGGTGTAGTGCTTGGCAATCGACACTACGAGCCGAAGGTTGGCGTGGAGCAGCGTGTCGGCGGCACGCTTGCCCAGAAGGACGATGGTCCGAAGCTCCCTTAGGTCCCGCCGGGGCCGCGGTGTTCCGTCAGCCAAAAGCTGTTCCGCGAAAAGTCCTGCCTCGATCTCTTGGGCCAGTTCCACCTCCTGCTCGGCAGTGAGCAAGTCGTATTGGCGCAGCCGGCGCAGATAGTCCGCGACGGCGTCGTCGGTGACCCCCTCGCTGTCTGCCAGTGATTCCGGCCGGTCGGCGTCATTCGGCCCGAATGATTCAGGCACCGAGGCGGCCGCGGCAGGCCCGGAGTCCGTCCTGTCGATTGCCTCGTGGATCAGGTCCGCCATGTCATCCCCCGGTTGGGCTCTTCAAGCTCGTGAAGGCAGACTACGTGGCCGGTGTGACAATATCCGGGCGGTGCTTCGACGCCGTCCAAACCCCGCCCGGGGGGATCCTCGCGCCAAGAACGGGTACAGCAGTAATGTTTTCGTTATACGAAATACGCGTGGACGTACAGCCACGCAATGAAAGCACGTGCCAAATACTTGGACTTACTGCCTTGAGAGGAGAAACGGCTATGAAGGAAAACGAAACCATGAACGGCCAAGCGGTCACTGAAAGCCAGATAGCCCAGTGGGCTGACGAAGCCGTGGCCGGCTATGACGTGGCAGCCCTCAAGAAACGCGGCCGTCCCCGGATCGGAGCGGAGATTGCCCAGGTGGCCGCAATCCGGTTGGACCCGGACCTTAATGCCGCCCTCTCCAGGCGGGCGGAGCAAGATCATTCAACGCGCAGTGAAGTAGTCCGCCAAGCACTCCAGGCATGGCTCAAGTCCGCGTAGGTCCCGGCCGGTTAGACCCCCGCCCGCAAGGACTGCGCTAACGACGGCACGGATCCTCCTCAACCCCGAAAACACAAACCGCGGCCAGTCCCGAAACGAACTCAGGACCAGCCGCGGGTCGGTGGGTTATAAGGCTAAGCGGTTGCTAGGCCTCGCGCCACAGTGGCAGGGGGACCACGCTGCAGCTTCGCCCGGACTCGTCCAACAGGTGGCCGAGCCGCTTGTAGGTGCGCACCACCGCTTCCCGGGAGATCACGGTGCTTCCCGGGGCTCGTGCTGCCAGCTCGCGTTCATGACCTTGGACCTCCAGATAGTCGCGGACCCACAGTGTCACCAACAGGTTCTGCGCGCCCAGGACCTGTGCGCTCAACCGGCAACTCGGCAGGCCTGCGAAGTACCGGCCGATGGCGTCAACCTGGGTCGCGGGAACGTTGAGACTTAGACTCACCTCCCGCAGGCCCTGCCGGGCGGCGACCGAAGTATCGCACCTCATCGTCATGTAGCCGGCCGCGAGGAACCGCTCCACCCGCCTCCTTGCCGTCTGGGGGGACACACCGCAGGCGGCGCCCAGCTCTGCCCAACTGGCCCGCCCATCGCGGGCCAACTCCTCGAGCAGAGTGGCATCCAGCCGGTCCGGCGCGTAGGCAGACGGGACGGGCAGCGACTCCTTTGCCATGAGCCGCGCCAGCGCCGGTTCCAGGGTTCCGCTGCGCCATTCCGAAGCCTGCCGGTAGAGCTCCGTGACAAAGACAACCTCCCTGCGCGTCACCCCCGGCAGGTCCGCGAACCCCCCGGTGACGATCCCCATGAGTTCCTCGTGGCTCGACGCGAAGCAGTCCACGAACAGATCGTGAGGACCCGAAACCAGGGACACAGTACCGAAGGCGGGCTCGGCGCAGAGCCGCCGGATGAGCGCCTCATGCTCGCCCGGCAGGGACGACAGATGAACGAATGCGGACCAGCCGGCGTTGAGATAGCGCGGCCCCGGAGCCGGGGTGATCCACGCAAGGCCTTGGTCGGCGAGGGCGGTCCAGCGGCGGGCGATGGTGGGCCCGGAAAGGCCGAGCACGTCCGCCACCCGGGACCAGTCCGCCCGGGGATTGATCTGCAGGGCGTTCACGATTTCAAGGTCCAATTCGGAGATCATGGCCGATTCTTTCAGATTATGTACTCCTACGGGGATTTTTCATCAATATATCGGGAGGTCTCGGATGAGGAACTAGCGTGGTGACTCGCATCACTCCAGGCGCACGGCGCCCCGAACCGCAAGGAAGCACATGGCAAGCAGGACAGCGGCACCGGCGACGGCGGCCGTCACGCGCCGGACGATCACCGGCATGATCATGGCAATGGCCCTGATCGAATCCCTCAGCGGGGTCACCCAGGGCTACCTGAACCCCATCCTGCCCGCGCTCGGGCCCGTCTTCTCGATCGATGATCCGACGATCAACGGCATCTTCCTGATCTCGAACGTCAGCTTTGCCGTGCTCACGCCGATCATCTCCCGGCTCGGCGACAGCTACGGATACAGACTTGTGCTTCGCTGGTCAACAGCTGTCGTCGCGCTGGCGGTACTCATGATGGCGCTGTGGCCGTCGCTGTGGACAGTGACCGTCGGCATTGTCCTGCTCACCTGCGTTGTGGGCTTCATTCCGCTGATGATGGGAATCCTGCGGGTGAGCAGCCCCGGGCACACCCGCACGGGCGTCAGCGTGATGATCGGCATGCTCATGATCATGGTCGGCGCAGGTGGGCTGCTGGCAGGGATTGTCGGCGTCAACGACCCCACGCTCGGTTTCTGGGTGGCTGTGCCCTTTGCCGTGGTTGCCCTTGTCTGTTCCTTCCTGTTGCCCGACGCCGGCACCCCGACGCGGGAGGGAATCGCCCTCGTGCCCCTGCTGGCCTGTTCCCTCGGCCTGATCGGCTTCGTCGTGGCCCTTTCGATGGGCCCGGACTGGGGCTGGCTGGATGCCCGGACGCTCGGATCCGGACTTCTGGGACTCACGCTGCTGGCCTTCTGGGCTGTGCTCGACGCCCGGAGCCCGGAGAGCGGGAAGAGGTTCATGGACCTGCGCATGCTCGCCAATCCACGTATCCGCACAGTCTCACTGGCCACGTTCTTCTTCGGCTTCGCATCCATCAGCTACTTCGGTACGAACGGGATCTTTCTGCACGCCAGCCCCGCCAAAACAGGCTACGGATTTGGTCTCAGCCCCCTCATGATCGCCATCGTCCTCGCCGCGGCGTCTGTGTTCTCGCTGGCATCTTCGCTGTTGACCGCGCGGATGCTCAGAGTGTTCGGCGAACGCGCCACCCTTGTCTTCGCGGGTCTTCTGCTGGCCGGCGGCTTCGCGGTCATGACCGTCGCCCACGGCTCCCTGGCCGGGTACTGCGCCGGGTTCGCGATGTTCAACCTGAGCCTTGGCATCTACCAGGCAGGGACCCGGGCGCTGTCCGTGGAGGGCGTGCCGCTGGAGGAGACCTCGACGGCGGCCGGACTCAACGAACTGGCCTTGACTGCCGGCATCGCCGTGGGCGCCGCCGTCGTGAAACTCATCTCCTCATCCTCCGCCGAGTCCGGGCACATCAGCAACGGCGGCCTCGTCTCCATCTGGGGTGTATTGGCCGTGGCAGCACTGATCGCAGCGGTAGCTTCTGCCCGCTATCCCAAGCGGCAGGCAGCAGAGGTCCCCGCATGAACACGGCTGGTCTGAAAACTGCTGTTCCGAAGCCTGTCGGGCCGGCCCCGGCCTCCGAGACCGGAATCGAACGCAGCGTCTCTGCGGCCCTGGAGCGCTGGAAGTCCGAAATCCTTGGGCTGAGCCACGCGATTCACGCCGATCCCGAACTTGGCGGCCAAGAGTTCAGGGCCGCCCAACGAGTCAGTACGCTGCTCCGGTCCGCCGGCTTCAGCTTTGACAGCTCCCAGCCCGAGCTTCCCACTGCCTTCAGCGCCCGGTTCGGATCCGGTGAGCTCGTAGTCGCGCTCTGTGTTGAATACGACGCCCTGCCGGATATTGGCCACGCCTGCGGACATAACGTGAACGCGGCTTCCACCGTGGGCGCGGCGCTCGCGCTGGCAACCGTAGCCGGGGAACTCGGCATCACCGTCAAGGTGCTGGGCACCCCAGCGGAGGAGACCACCGGCGGCAAGGTCGACCTGATCAAGGAAGGCCATTTCGAGGACGTTTCACTCGCCATGATGGCCCACGCCGGCGCCGAAGACATCGTTGGCGGCTCGTCCTTGGCCATGTGCATGTGGGACGTGCTCTACGAGGGCCGGCCGGCGCACGCCGCTGCGGCGCCAGAGGAAGGGATCAATGCCCTGGACGCCCTCGTAATCGCGCAAACCGCCATTGCCCTGGCACGGCAACAGCTTCCGTCTGGCTCCATAGTTTCCCTGATCGTCACAGAAGGCGGGAGCGCCGCCAACGTCATCCCTGGGCGCGCCCGGGCCAGCGTGGAAATGCGTTCGCCCAGCCTCGCGAAGCTGCGCGTTATCGAGGATCGCGTGCGGCGCTGCCTTCAGGCCGGCGCACATGCCACCGGCAGCACACTCACCGTCACACCTACGGGCAACGCCTACGCGGAACTGCGGCAGGACCGGTTCCTCTCCGAGGCGTACCGGACGGCGATGGCAGCCCGGGGGAGGGATGTCGTCTTCAACGAGGAGCCGGTGGCATCCACGGACATGGGCAACGTCTCCCAGCTGGTGCCGAGCATCCACCCGCTGCTCGGTTACAACGTGGGCGGCGCCGCCCACCACACAGCCGAGTTCGCCGCCCACGGTTCCTCCGCCTCCGCAGACCGGGCGGTGGTGGACGGCGCCTTCGGCTTGGCTATGGCCGCCAGTGTGGCGGCAGTGGATCCAGAGCAGCGGGAGCGCCTGCTCCGGAGCGGCCTCTCCTCCGCCAAGTCTAGTGGTGTGTCTCCAAAATAGTCGATGAGTGTTCTGTTAAACTGGGGGCATGTCGAATCCTGCTTCTGCTTTGGTGGTCTCCGATGGTCAGCGTGCCGCGTTGGAGGTGTTGTCGAGATCGCAGACGGCGTCCCATCGTGAGGTGCAGCGGGCACAGGTCTTGTTGATGGCCGCGGAGGGGCTGGCCAATGGATCGATCGCGAAGGTCGCCGGGGTCAGCCCGGGGACGGTGCGTTCATGGCGGGCCCGGTTCGGGGACGAGGGTCTGGCGAAGCTGGGGAAGGTTCGTGGCGGGCGGGGCCGCACGCCGGTGATTCCGCAGTCAAAGATCGATGAGATCGTTGAGTTGACGCTGAACTCCAAGCCGGAAGGGCATACGCACTGGTCGGTGCGGAGCATGGCGGCGAAGTCCGGGGTGTCTCCGGCGCAGGTGCAGCGGATCTGGGCGGCGCGCGGGCTGAAGCCGCACCGGGTCGAGGCGTTCAAGCTTTCCACCGATCCGCGGTTCGAGGAGAAACTCATCGATGTGGTGGGCCTGTATCTGAACCCGCCGGAGCAGGCGATCGTGTTGTGCATGGATGAGAAGTCCTCGATCCAGGCGTTGGACCGCACCCAGCCGTCACTGCCGATGAAGAAGGGCCGGGGCGAAACGATGACCCATGACTACAAGCGCAACGGCACGACGACCCTGTTTGCCGCCCTGGACGTCGCCAGCGGAAAGGTCATCGGTTCCTGTCTGCCCAAGCACCGTCACAACGAGTTCCTGACATTCCTGAAAACACTCGAGAAGGAAGTCCCGGACGGGCTGGCCGTGCATCTTATCCTCGACAATTACGCGACACACAAACACGCCAACGTCAGGGCCTGGCTGGAGAAACATCCGCGGTTCCACCTGCATTTCACGCCCACCTCCTCGTCCTGGCTGAACCTGGTGGAGCGGTGGTTCAGGGAACTCACCGACAAGGCGCTGCGCCGCGGCGCGTTCCATTCCGTGCCGGATCTGATCTCAGCGATCGAGGACTACCTCGCCGCCCACAACGACGAGCCCAAGCCCCTGGTGTGGACGGCGACAGCGGAATCCATCCTCGAAAAAGTCGCCCGAGGCCGCGTCGCACTCCAAGCCGTCAAGCAAAACTGAGACACACCACTAGGTCTAATTCCGGCGGGGAGGGCGAACCAATAACTCCGCTTCGAGCGCCTCGTGTTCACCTGGGGCCACCCGAACGGCGACCCAGATGACACTCCAGTCATTACGGTCACCCTCGAGCCGGTTCACGAAGGCACGCGCATGACATTCGATCTGCGCGGCGTCGACGGGACCAAGGGCGATGGAAGCTTCTACGGCGGATGGCAGGAGGTGCTCGTTTCCCCCGGGGATTACCTGGGACAGTCCCAGATCGCCCGGTGAGGGATGGCATCTGGGACGCAATTCGCATGAATCGATTGCTGGCCCAGCACGGGGATGTCATTGTCTCCGGAACGGTACACAATCAAGGCCAGTTCTACGATCGCTTCGAGCATGTCGTCCTTCTGAGTGAACCGCTCCCGGTACTCCTTCAGCGAGTCAGGTGTCTCGCAACCGATCTGCCTCGTAACCCATGGGATGCAAGACGACGCAAAGCCCGGGATTGCGATATCGAGCGGTCACAGAACGCCGCCATTTATCGCCAAACTCCACAGACCTGGCCGTAGCGACGGGACACCGCGGGCGATTTCCAACAATTAGTGCCGAGCTGCTCGGCGCTCGGCGCTGCTGCAGTCGAAACCCGCGGCTGGTGATCGCCGTGCGCCGGGTGGGACTCGCAGACTATGCCGTCGCACTCCAGCGTGCTGCTGTACCCCGGTTGCCGCTGGCTATGAGCGAGCCCGAGGCTGCGCGCGATCCTCCGAGGCGCCGCTCAGCAGCCGACGGAACAGCGGGTTCGGATTCGCCCCCGGCAGCACCCGACGCAGATCCTTCAGCGCCGCCATCGGGGTAATCCCCGCCACCCGAGCCCGCACCAACGCTTGCCAGAGCCCTGGGTCTGAGCCGGCTATTTTCGGCTGCCGGTCTTTTCGGCTTTACGGCCGACTAATTGATGGGCGCGCTGGTGCGAAACCCCAAGAACTTCTCCGATTTCCCGGACGGTCAGGCCGTCCTCCGCCAGGCACCGGGCCGCCACTCGGCTGGTCGTGGCCGCTTTGGCCTGAAGTTCGGCCAACCGGTTCGCGGCGTCCAGGGCTGCATCCACGGCTTCTTCGAGTTTTCCGCCTAGATGGACGGAAACGATTACTTGAAACGAGTCCTCAGGTATTCCTGTCAGGGACGATGCCGCGTCTTTGACCATGGCTGCCACCTGGTCCAGGCGCTTGGCCTGTGTAAACAGACCCGGTACTTCGGGAACTTCAACGGCCCACCACGACCCGGAGCGCTGCGCAACTGCCGTTAGTCTCATTGAATTTGGTCCTTAGACTTCTAGATTTCGAGTCGCTTGGCCTCTCTAAGGAGGTCCTTCCGCTTCATCATGTAGAAAGTCTAGGCCCCTAGACAAAATCCGTCTAGCCAGATAGACACGAGCGTAATAAGACCCGGCTGCACGATGGGGGGACAGCAGCGGCAGGCCCGCCCGGACGTCGATGCCGCAACCATCGGCGTGCCTCAGCTGTCGAACAACCCCCGCACGTCCTCCGCCGACAGTGCCGAGGCGAACATCGCGTCGTCGTCCAGGACGGCGGTAAACAGCTTGGCCTTCTTTTCCTTGAGCGCCATGACTTTCTCCTCGATGGTGTCCCTGGCCACCAGCCGGTAGACCATGACATTCCGGCTCTGGCCGATCCTGTGGGTCCGGTCAACGGCTTGGGCCTCCGAAGCGGGATTCCACCAGGGGTCCAGCAGGAACACATAGTCGGCCTCGGTCAGGTTCAGTCCGAACCCGCCGGCCTTGAGGCTGATGAGGAACACCGGCGCGCTTCCGGACTTGAACTGCTCGATCACCTCGCCGCGCCGGCGGGTCTTGCCGTCCAGGTAGGCGTACGGGATGCCTTCCGCGTCAAGGCGTGCCGCGGCCTTGGAAAGGAAGCCGGTGAACTGGCTGAAGATCAGGGCGCGGTGTCCCTCGGCCGCGATGTCGCGGAGCTGCTCCAACAGGGCATCGAGCTTGCTGGAAGGGACGGACGCGTATTTCTCGTCCACCAGGGATGCGTCCAGGCTGAGCCTGCGCAAGGTGGTGAGGGACTTGAAGATCGCGAAGCGGTTCTTGTCCATGTCCCCCAGCAGCCCCAGAACCTTCTGCCGTTCGCGCTGTAGTTGCCGCTGGTAAATGGTGCGGTGCCGCGGCGCCAGCTCCAGCTCCAGCACCTGTTCCTGTTTGGCGGGCAGGTCCCTGGCGACCAGGTCCTTGGTGCGCCGCATCATCAGGGGCCGGATCCGGCGTCGTAATTGCGCCAGTTTCGCCGCGTTCCCTTCTTTCTCCACCGGCTTCTGGTAGTAGTCGGCGAAATTCTTCGACGACGGGAACAGCCCGGGAGCGGTGATCGCGAACATGGACCACAACTCCATCAGGTTGTTCTCCATGGGCGTGCCCGTGATGGCGAGCTTGAACGGGGCCGGGAAGCGGCGGGCGTTCTGGCTGGCCTTGGTGGCCGGATTCTTCACAAACTGTGCCTCGTCCAGTACCAGCCCGGCCCACTGCTGCGCGGCGTAGGCCTCATAGTCGAGCCGGAAGAGCGTGTAGGAAACAACCACGACGTCGGACCCGGCGGCGAGCGCCGCCAGATCCGTCCCGCTGCGCTGCAGCGTGTCCGTGACGGCGGTGACGCGCAGCCCGGGGGCGAAACGTCCGATTTCCGCGGCCCAGTTGGGCACCACGGAGGTCGGGGCGACCACCAGGAAGGGGCGCCTCGCGGTGTCGTCCCGGTCCGGAGCGCCGATGCCGTTCTTGGCGTGGCAGATCAGGGCGATGGCCTGGAGGGTCTTGCCCAGGCCCATATCGTCCGCGAGCACGCCGCCCAGGCCCTGCTGCCACAGGAAGGCCAGCCAGTTGAAGCCGTCCTGCTGGTAGGGGCGCAGTGAAGCGTTGAGTCCCGCCGGCGGCGGCACGTCCAGAAGCTCCGTGAACCGCAGCAGTCCACCGACGCTCCGCCGCCAGGAATCGGCTTGTTTGGCCGTTGCCGCCAGTTCCTCGAGCTCGTCCCAGAGCCCGGCCTGGTAGCGGCTGATCCGCAGGGGCCCTTCGTGGTCCTGCAGGGCACGGGCTTCCTCGATCAGGCGGCGCAGCTGGAGGAATTCGGGCTGGTCGAGCCGGAAGTAGTTGCCGTTGGACAGCATCAGGTGTTCTTCGCCTGCTGCCAGGGCGCGGAAGAGCTGGTCGAAGGGGACGTCTTCCCCGCCCAGGGTGACGGTGACGCCCAAGTCAAACCAGTCGCCGTCGTCCGTTCCCTTGGTGCTGATGCCGATGAGCGGGGTATCGGTCAGCTCGCTGTAGTCCGGCACTGTGCCCGTGGTGACTACCCGGAGGTGCTCGAGCTGTTCCAGCACGGGGAGTGCCTCGGCGGTGAACCGGGCGGCGGCGAGGTTTCTGAGCACCGCCGGGACGGTGCTGCCGGGGTGGCCGGAGGGCTGGTCCGGGAACTGCTCCTGCCAGGCAGCCGGAAACGGGTCCAGGACCCCGGCCACCCGGGCCAGCAGCTGGGCTTCGAACGTGGGGTCGCGGTAGCCGGTGCCGGCGTCGGGCAGCGGCTGGCGGGTGACGGTGCCGGCGGACGCGTACTCCCAGTGCCATTGAAGCTGCAGCGCGCCGGGATCCTGCGGCGCTGCTGCCGCACGGCGGCGCGGGGTCCGGCCGGACGGCGCCGCGTCTGCCGCGTCCTCACCGGGGATGTGGGCGGCTGTCAGGACCAGCTCCGGCGGCAGGATCTGCGGCAGGTCCACGGAGGCGTCGCTGCAGATGACATCCGCTGCCTGGGCCAGTTGCGGGAAGATGGCACCCAGGAAGGAACCGCGGGCCGCCGCCGGAACCAGCAGTTCAGTGCGGTGGTGGATCAGCGGACGGATGGCGTCAGGAACAGGCGCTTTGCTCGGGGCCAGATGGAAACCATGGGGAGCCGTGGAGGTGCCCGGCCCTGTGGCGGCGTCCCACCAGAACAGTCCGTGGCCGGGCTGGCCGATCACGCCCATCGCGGTGCGGTCCGCGGAACTGCCGCCGATGCCGACGTACGGTGCCAGCCCCAGCCCGCCGTCGTGATCGCGGATGTCCAGGGAAATGGTGACCGGCTCATGAATTACGACGGCGTCGCCGGCCTTTGCGGCGACCAGCGCCACACCGATTTCGCTGGCCTGGGCGAGGAGCCGCCAGAGCAGCGGGCTGTCGAAGCGCTCCAGGGGCAGGTGCATGTACGGCCACTGCGAGCCCTCGGCAGCGTAGAGCGTGGCAAAGGTGCGCATCCAGCGGATCTGTTCCGGACTGAATTCCTGGAGTTGGTATCCGTAGCGCGAATGCGCGAAGGTATCCCAGCGCAGCTGGCCCACCAGCCACTTGCCCTTGGCATTCTGTTTCACCGGCCTGGCGGTCAGGCTGAGCGGCGGGGCGGATTGGTTTTGCCACGGATCAACGCGGCCACGCTGGTACCAGGCGGGCTGGCTGGAACTGGATTCGTGCAGTTCCAGCTGCACACCGAGCCGCAGCGTTGGCGCGCCGGCGCTGCGGATGGCCTGTCCGCCGGCGAAACCCGGGTGCCGTGGAGCCGCTTCCGGGTGAAGAAGGGAATGGATCTGCTCCTGCCAGGGCGCGGGAGGTGCCTCCTCCTGGACAGGTTTCTGAACAGGTTTCTGAACTGAGTTCTGAACTGAGTTCTGAACGGCGGGCGCGGGCTGCTTCGGAGCTTGAGCGCTCGCCGGGGCCGGCGGAACGTCCAGCAGCGCCGGATGCTCCAGGACAAACCCGTTGCTGATTTCCAGGAGCAAAGCGGCGACGTGCTTGCAGTTGAAGACCATGGGGCAGGAGCACTCGCCCCGCTCAACACGCAGACCCTTGACGCCGTCCTTGAACCAGACTTTAGTCCGGTAGGGGGCGCTGCGGTTGCCTTGGACCTTGCCTCTTAACTCCAGGTTCTTGGGATTCCACTCGATGCTGGAAACGGCGCCCTTGCGCGCGTAGGTGCGGCCGCGGCTCAGGGAGGTGCTGCCCACCAGGCGGGTGATCACAGGGTCGGCGAGTTGGGGCGGCGGCGGTAAAGTCACGGCTTAACGGTACCCGTTGGCAGGCGAGCCTGTCGGGAGCACCCGGTCATCGTCCGCGCCTGC
Source organism: Pseudarthrobacter albicanus (assembly GCF_018224015.1). Lineage (GTDB taxonomy): Bacteria > Actinomycetota > Actinomycetes > Actinomycetales > Micrococcaceae > Arthrobacter > Arthrobacter albicanus. The sequence continues at coordinate 35,237 of NZ_JAGPOT010000004.1, read as the reverse complement.
GGCACGGGAATGAATGACCCGGCCGGGCCCAGCCGGTCCCGGCGTTTGGGCGGATGCCCAGTGGGCCGAACTCGTCGAACGCGAAGGCCCGGTCCGGATGGTGGTCGAGCACGTCCTCGATCCTCTCCAGCTTCGCCTCGATGTCCGGGTCGGTGGATTCCTTCCAGGTCGAGGTGTGCTGGAACGTGATCCGGTGCCGGTGCAGCAGGGTACGCAGCGCCTCCCGGCCAATGTGGACCGGCCGGTCCGGGCGTTCGCCCAGGTACCCGGCCAGCTTGCGAATCGACAAGTGCGAGAAGGGGCACCCCCAGCTTGCCCGGGCGGGTCAGGGCCGTCGCGGCGACGAAGTCCTCCTCGACGCCGCTGAGCAGGCGGGGACGGCCTCCCGCCCAGTCAGGGTCCAGGCAGTCCAGCCCGATCTCGTTGAACCGGTGGATCACCGCCCGCACGGTGTCCTCGTCCGCGGCGAGCAGCCGGGCGATGACCGGTACCGAATTCCCGCCCGCCGAAGCCAAAAGCATCGTCGCCCGCCGCCACCGGACCACACTCCGGACCTGCTTCGGCTCCCCGCGGCGCACGATCCGCAGCAGCTGCTGCCCTTCCGCCGGACTGAGCCGGCGCATTTTCACACGTTCAGCCATGCCACCAGACCGGCACGTTCCCAAACCCGGTCAACCTTTCCGGTCACCGCACTAGCCGGCCCTTGTCTCTGAAGCCAGGATGGGCGCCATGCTTTCGCGCATGTACTCGGCGACCTCGCTCTGTGAGATGGCCACGTCGAGCACGAATAGGCCCTCGGCGCCGGCGGCAAGCCATTCTTTCAGCCCCTGAAGGTCAGCGAGTGACCGCATCTTCACGCCTTGGGCGCCCATCGCCCGTCCTACAGCGCTAAAGTCGACTTCTTTTATTTGCATGGCTGTGTCGTCGAGGCCGCGTGCCGCGTATTGGTGGATTTCGGCCCCGTAGGCGGCATCGTTGAAGACGATCATTACCCCGCTCGGGATGGCACGGACGGCTGAATCGAGATCCGCAAGAGCCATCAGGGCGCCGCCGTCCCCGGAAATCAAAACGGTGATCCGGTCAGGGCGTGCCACGGCTGCCCCGGCTGCTGCCGGGATGCCCAGGCCAATCGATTGGAAGGCCGTGCCGACCATCATGAGTCCCTGCGGGTCAGGGGCTTGGCAGTACATGGGGATCCAGCCGCAGAAGTGGCCGCCGTCCTGGACGATGGTGCGCTGGGTGGGCAGCAGGGCGTCGAGTTGCTGTGCGACAGCCCGGGGATTCAGCCGCCCGTCGGGTGCAAATTCGTCAGCGGGTGGATCATGCGAGAAGGAAGCGGTGATCACTTCGGGGTGTCTGGTCCGCCAACCATTATCCAGGGGGGAGACTGCCGCGGTGAGTGACTGTGCCATTGTTGTGGCGTCGGCCTGAACGAAGCAGGTGACCCTGGGGTTGGTAGCGGCATCGAGTTCGTCGATCTGTATTACCTCGGCATCTTCTGCGAAGAGGGAGCCGTAGCGCGTCTGGAAGGCGTTGAGGCTGGCGCCCGCGACGAGTATGACGTCTGCCGTGCGCATGAGGTGCAGCGGTGCGGTCCGGGCGAAGCCCCCTGCTATACCCAGGTCCCAAGGGGTTTTGAGGTAGTTGCGGGCCCTAACGGACGTGGCGAAGAGGGCTCCGATCTTATCGCCCAGTTCCACCAGGGCCGCTCCGGCGCCGGAGACGACAGCACCGTTGCCGGCCAGGATCAAGGGTCGCTCGGCCCGGACCAGCATTGTCGCGATGCGTTGGATCACGCCGGGGTCCGGTGCTGTCTGGTGGGCAGATCGCTGCTCTGTTGCCGGTTCCTGGGGGCCGGCGATCTCGCTGGAGAGGTCATAGGGAATGGACAGGACCACGGGGCGCCGCTCGCGCCGGGCGGTCGACCAGGCCTCTTCGGTGACGCGGGCCGCGTTTCCTGCCGCGACGGTGAGGGTCAGAACCCCCAGGCCCTGGGCGACCATCAGCTGGTCAATGTCCCACGGCCGCAGCCCGGTTGTCGGGGCTTCACCAACGACGACCACCATTGGGGTCCGTGCTTTGGCGGCCTCGGTCAGGGCGGTCAACGAGTTGGTGAAGCCTGCCCCGTAGGTCACGGTGGCCACAGCGATCTTGCCGGATGCCCGGTGGTAGGCGTCTGCCATGGCCACCGTGCCGGCCTCGTGCCTGGCGCTGATGTACGGCAGGCCGCGGCGGGTGAGGTTGCTGGTGAAAAAGGCGTTGCCGTTGCCCATCAGGCCGAATACGGCCTCGGTGTGCCGTGCGCAAACCTCGGCAACGACATCGGATACGTTCAGGTGTTCGGTCATGTCGGTTCCTTAGGTCAGGGCAGTGGGGCCAGCAGGGAGGCTGCCTGTCGGGCTACGTCCAAAATCCTGTCGTTGGCTTCGGGAGTGCCTATGGTGATGCGGATCCCTTCTCCGGGAAAGGCACGGATGGAAAGAGCGTTGTCCTCAAACAGGCCGGCGAGGGCGCCGGTTCGGTCCCGGCTGTCAAGCCATAGGAAGTTGGCCTCGGATGGCAGAACGGGCAGCCCGGCGTCCAGCAATGCAGCGTGCACGCGCCGGCGTTCGGTGACCAGGACGTCGATTCGCTCCTGAAGTTCGGATTCGGCGCGCAGGGATGCCATGGCAGCCTGCTGGGCCAGGGCTGTGACGCCAAACGGGACAGCAACCTTGCGGAGAGTGATGACCAGTTCCGGGGCGGCGATGGCATACCCGAGGCGCAACCCGGCCAGCCCATACGCCTTCGAAAAAGTGTGCAGAACGGCGACGTTGGGGTATTTGCGGAACATGTCGATCCCGACGGCGGTGTCCGGGTCACAGTTGAAGTGGACGTAGGCCTCATCCAACACGACGACGGTATCCGAAGGAACCGACTGGATGAAGGTTTCCACGGCGGCAGCACTGAGTACCGCGCCGTTGGGGTTGTTCGGGTTGCAGATGAAGATCACTCTGGTTCTCGGGGTCACTGCCGCCGCCATCGCGGCCAGGTCGTGGCTTCCATTCGCTGCCAGCGGTACAGGCTGCGGTGTGGCGCCTGCCGCGGTGGCGAGAAGCGGGTACGCCTCAAAGGACCGCCAGGGGAACATCACAAGGTCGCCCGGGTCGGTCACCGCATGGATGATCTGACTGGCCACTTCAACGGAACCGGCCCCGAGCCCTATGTTGTCTGGTGAAACCGCCCAGCGACCGGCGATGGCCCGGGTAAGATCCTCCGCGGCCATCTCCGGGTAGAGGTTGATGCTCGCCACCGCACCGGTCACCGCCGCCAGCACGGAGGGCAGTGGCGGGTACGGATTCTCGTTGGAGGAGAGCTTAAAAGCCCTCAGGCCATCGATGCCCCTGGGAGCCTTTCCCTGGCGATAGGGCGGGAAGTTTTCGAGCCCTGCACGGTGTGGAATGTTCATTGGATTCTCCTAGGCAGCCGGAACTATGGGGCCGTTGCAGCACGGCGCGCTTCTGCCCCGAGGCTAAATAAGGGAAGCCGCATAAACAAGCTGTCGCGTCAACACGGGGCAGATTGCAATAACTGCCGCGCCTTGCGCGTTCCTGATGGACAAATTGCATACGGTTTTCCCGGGACGTTGCTCACACTTCCCTGAGTGACTAGCGTCACTTCGAGACACCCGGCTCGAGGGCGTCTCCCGCCGACTGGATGTACCGCCGGGAATCCCAAATTTCTTCGAGGCGGAGCACGTCCACCTCCTGACGCTTGCGAGGCATCTGCATGAATACTGCTGCTACGACAACCACCGTTGCGCCCCCGGGCGCACAGCCCGGCTTGGGACGATCTTTGAAATCACGCCAGCTGACCATGATGGGGCTCGGCAGCGCCATCGGCGCCGGGCTGTTTTTGGGTTCAGGGGTCGGTGTGCAGGCAGCCGGCCCCGCCGTGCTGATCTCCTATCTCGTGGCCGGCACCCTCGTCATCATCGTGATGCAGGCCCTGGGCGAGCTGGCCGCAGCCAGTCCCAGCACGGGGGCCTTCTCCGTCTACACGCAGAAAGCTTTCGGAAAGACCGCCGGATCAACGGTCGGCTGGCTCTGGTGGTTCCAGCTCGTTGTGGTGATCGCCGCCGAAGCCGTCGGCGCAGCCGGCCTCTTCGCCACAATTTTCCCGGAACTGCCGGTATGGCTGCTGACCCTGCTCTTCATCGCCGTCTTCTCAGTCATCAACGTTGCGGGCGTGAAAAACTATGGCGAATTCGAATTTTGGTTCGCCATACTCAAGGTCGCCGCCATCATCGTGTTTCTTATTATCGGCGCGGCCCTGATCTTTGGCTGGCTGCCCAACTCTCCCGCCCCGGGACTGACGAACCTCTTCGGCCACGGCGGTTTCGCACCGTCCGGTTGGCCCGGTATTTCCTCCGCCCTTCTCGTCGTGGTCTTCGCGTTCGGTGGAACGGAAATCGTGAGCGTCGCCGCAGCCGAAACCGCCGATCCGGTCCGGAGCGTGGGCCAGGCCATCCGGACCGTGGTTTGGCGCATCATGGTCTTCTACATCGGCTCACTGGCCATCATCGTGACCGTAGTCCCCTGGGATTCTGAACAGCTCAGCTCTCCCTTCGCCGCAGTCCTGGCCACCGCACGAATCCCGGGCGCAGAGACCGCCATCATCCTCGTGGCTGTCGTGGCCCTCCTTTCGGCGCTCAACGCCAACCTTTACGGTGCCTCCAGGATGATCTATTCACTGGCCGAACGCGGCGACGCACCCAAAGTGCTCCTGCGGCTCAACAAAGCCAAGGCACCCGTCCTTGCCGTACTCATATCGGTAGCAGTAGGGGTCGCGTCCACCGTGTTGGAATTCTTCTTCCCCGCCCGCATACTGCCCGCACTGTTGAACCTCGTGGGGTCGACCGTTCTCCTCGTCTGGGCATCCGTCCTCATGTCCCAATTCGTACTCCGCCGGAAGGCAGACCGGGACGGCCAGGTCCTCACGCTGAAGATGCGAGCCTTTCCCTACCTGACTCTCGCCGGAATGGGGATTCTGGCAGCCATCCTCATGCTGACCTGTCTCGACCCGTCCGCCAGGACGCAGCTGCTGTCCACCTTCGCGCTCACCGCGGGCATCGCCGTCGCGTGCAAGATAGCGGAATACTCCCGCAGCCGGCGGACGCACATATCTAAGGCCTAAGTAGCATCTGCTGGAGTAGCCGTATACACGCCAACACTTTCCCTCGGGGCGCCTGATCAAATGCCTGCATTGCTGCCTCTGCAAAATCCATATCAGCCTGGTTCCAGGACTTCAACGGCCAGCTCCACGACTGGCTGCCCAGCAACCGCCGGTATTCCAGGTCCCGCCACGGCCGCTCGTCATGTCGGTGCGTGCACCGACGGCGAACAGGTCTGGGTGGGAGCCGTCCCAGCCCTTGGCGTGGGGTGTGTATATCTTTTGGCCGGTGATGACCCACTCGTCGCCGTCTCGGGTGGCGTACGTTTGGAATCCCCGTTCCGGGTTGGGGTTGGCGGATCCGTCGGGTTCGCTGAAGGCCAGTGCGGCCAGCGGCGCCCCGGTTCCGTTGACGAAGGAGGCAGGAACCGTACGTGCTGTTCGGGCGTGCCGAAGAACAGCAGCGGCATCAGTCCCAGTCCGGTGGACATGATCGAGAGGGGAACGCTTGATTCCACGGCGATGAGTTCCTCGGCGACCAAGGCCAGGTCGATCAGGCTGGTCATGGGGCCTCCGAGGGGTTCGTGGATCTGCAACTTGAGGTAGCCGCGGGCCACCATTTCCTCATAGATGGGCCGGGTGGCTTCGAAGCGTTCCTCCGGGGTGGGAAGGGCGCTCCCATGCCCCATAAACGGAACTTTCGGCCACCCCGGCGATATGCGCAGCGCTGTGTGCTTCGAATACCGGGCGTTCCAGCAGCCAGGGAATGATCCTGGCATCTGCCGATCCTTTCCGGGGCCTGGCCGCCTCTGTCCAGATGGCAGGAAGGGAGTCCAATGCGGAGACGGATTCACTGGCGGCTTCGGAGGCACGGATGGATTCGAACTGGGCGTGGGCGATGGCCGCCTGCGCCATGATGGGGAGGTCCTTGCGGTTGCTGAAGGCCATGAGGTCCTCCAGCAGCCCGGGCACGAGATCCGGGGGCGGCGGCACGTGGATGGCACCTCTGGGCGAATAGTCACTGCCGCCGATCCAGTTCTGGATGTCACGGATCTTCCCGGCGAATTCGGAGTCCAGCGTGTCGTCCTTCATCAGGATCCCGTGCGCGGTCAGCATGGCTTCAAGCCTGACGGCGCCGGTCTGTCCGGCGTCGTCGATCATCGTCTGGTTGGCATCGGTCGCGGCAGCCATCGACCGGGCGTCGGCGCTGGCTTTGAGCCCGATCATCGCGCGGGCGTAGTCTTCGCGCTTGGCCTCCACATGTTCGATCCTGGAGGATGACACCGACTCACTGCGAAGCAGGAAGCCGCTGATGGCGGCCATCCAGGACCCTGCCTTCACATCCAGGGATGCAACGGCGACGGCGGCTTCCTCCAGCGCGACCAGGGACTCCCGGCCCGGGTGGTACCAGCACTCCGCGATCATGGGCGGAAGGGAGACTGTGACCTCGGTGAATTCACGGTCTTCACGCGGGACGCCTCCGGAGGCTTTCCACGGCATGACCTTGCTGCCGTGCACAGGCCATGGGTCTCTCATCGGGTTGCTTCAAAATGCTAAACAAGGGGATCGCTATTCAGACTTTATGCGTGAAATCTAGATAGTGCGAGGGCTGTTGCTGTTTAGGACGCGCCCCTGGCAGCACCCGCTGTACCTCTTCCAACCCTTCCAGCGGAGTAACTCCAGCAACCCGTACAGCGGGGCCACGGCGTCGATGCCCAACTCCGCCACCCGCGTCATGGAACCGACCCCGCCCAGTCACACGCCGTCGTCGTTCGGTGCTTCATCAGCACATCCGTGCGGCCCTCGCCACGTCCGAGTTCCATGCCAGGGCCCGGCATCGCGGACGGTCAGGGACCATCCGCCAATGCCCGGGCCCCGTCTACGGGCAAAGCGCCGTCAGGGTTTGACGGCCTCCTCTTCGGTCTCGCTCCAAATCGTGCCGGCCATCGGATTTTCGGACTCTTCCAGCAGATGGCCCACCAGGCCAACGGCGCGGGCCATGACGCCAAGGCCCCGGGCGACGTTCCAGGGAATACCGAGAGTCGCCAACAAGGCTCCGATGGCGCCGGTGACGTTGACGGGCAGGATCTTGCCCGAGCGTTCACTGGCGACGGCGGAGATAGCGGTCATCAGGCGGGGGCCCGAGCCGTCGAAACCCAGTTCTGCGGCGAGGGCGAAAAGCCGCTGGGCCCGGGGTCCACGGGCTTATGCACGGGATGGCCAATGCCGGCCAGCGGTTTGCCTGCCGCTTTGTGCTCATCAACGATCTTACCGCCAAAGCGGTGATCCCATCGTCGCCCAGCCGGTCCGGCGGGGTGATGCCGTGCCGGCCTCCGCCGGGAAGTTCCTGCTGCCAGACCCGGGCGGCACCCTCGATGGTCCCGACAAAGGTGTTGCCCAGGCCCAGCAGGCCAGCAGTAACGGCGCCCCGCAGGGATTCCGGAGCACCCATGATGGTCATTCTGGCGGCGATGACACTGGGCGTGACGCCGTGCTCCACGAGTGAAACGAGCATGGCATTGATGAGAATGGATTCGCGCTCGTCCGGAAGCCGCTTGAACAGTTCCAGAAAGGCAAAGTCGCCCAGGTTGACCTTCCCCAGAAGCTCGGTGAGGTCCAGTCCGTGCACGTGGACGCTCTCGGGTGTGGCCCTGGTGATGCTGGAGCGGATGGGCCGGCCGCCGCGGGTGTTTTTCGCCATTGACTCACAACTTCCTGATAAGGGGGTGGACGTTCGTTCTGTTAACCGACGAAGAGCGGCAGGGCGATCTGGCCGGTCAGGGGCAGCCCGTCCTGCAGGTTCCCGATGGATTCCGCCAGGGCTGCTGCGGATGATTCACCGAGCAGCCCTTCGGCCTTGAGGACAATATCGGCCCAGGTGGCCCTGTCCTCGGGGGCGCCGCGGAAGGCGTCCTCGGACTTTTCAATGACGGTGCCGTCGGCCAGCCGGATCTGTACCTCGGCCGGGATCCGAGACCAGTGTTGCGCCGGCTTTGATGACGCCCACGTTGATGGACTCGACGTCGGCGAGGGCTGCTTGGGGCACGGGCGCTACTTGGAGGAAGCACTTCGGTAAATACTGGTTCAATTCCAGACCGTCTGGGTTAGGTTAAACCTCGGGCTCCGGGCGTGCTGTCGCTGCCGGGAACACCCGTCACGGATCTTGGCCGCACCGCAGGGGAGGTAAGCGCATGGCGCCTGACGAGGACGTTGTTGCGGCGATCTACAGCGAGCACGGCAGCGCCCTGCGCCGGTTCGTGCTGAGCGCGTCACGGGACCCTGTGCTGGCGGACGGCATCGTGCACGAGACGGTGCTGCGGGTCCAGCAAGCGCCCAAGACTAGCGGCAGTATGCGCAGTTACCTGTTCCGGACGGCGCGAAACGTCCTGATCGACAACCACCGAACGTCACAGCGCCGGCCGCAGGAGGGTGAGGAACGTGACGTGGCCGATCCCGTCCGGGCAACAGAGCGGATCGATGTGCTCAACCGGGTCCCGATGGAAGAGGCCCTGATGAGGCTCAGCAGGGAACACCTGGACGTGCTGGTGGCACTGCACTACCGCCGCTTCACGGTAGGTGAGGCGTCGGCGCAACTGAACATTCCAACCGGCCTGGTGAAATCGCGCGCCTTCCATGCAGTCAGGGCACTCCGGACCATCCTTGATGGCTGGGGGCAAATCGGTGAACAGCAGGGAACTCCATGAAGACCATCCATCCACGGTGGCTCCGGCCCCGGGAACGGTTGTTCGGCGGTAGTGGGCCCTTATGATCAGGGGCGGGAACGCGACGATTTACGTGAGCGGCATGGACCGTTCGGTGTTGTTCTACACCGAGGTCCTGGGTCTGGGACTGGCCTTCCGGGCCGGTGACCATTGGGCCAGCATTGATGCCGGCGACGGGATGGTGCTGGGCCTGCACCCCGCCGGGGCCGGCAGTCCGGTGCCGGGAACCGCCGGGGCGGTGACCGTGGGCCTGGGTGTTGACGAGCCGATCGAAGGGGTGGTCTCGACGCTGGAGGGGCGCGGCGTGGTCTTCCACGGGTCCAGGGCCGAGGCAGGAGGCCTGAGGCTGGCCTTCTTCACCGATCCGGACGGCAACGAACTCTACCTGGCGGAGTCCGGGCGATGATGGCGTCCATTCCGGTGCTGCACGGCAAGAACTCCCGGGCTCAACGGCGGACGGACAGCGGACGACGGCGGTCAGCCCTCCGCCGTGGGTGACCGCAAAGTCGAGGCGGCCGCGGTAGAAGCGCTCTGTGAGCCGTCAGCGGTGTTTTCGCCGGCTCCGACCAGGCCTTTCTGAGCGTGTGCTCCCGTGACAAAATAGGCGTATTACACACCGCCGCATCTGCGCTTGCGCGAAGGGTCGGAAATGAAGAAAGAGCTGAAGGATGCCGCGGACGCGGTGGAGGATGCTTCGAACTCCCGGGCTCTCGTGATTGCCGCCAGGGCGGGTTTTGCCGTCAGCGGCGTGTTGCACCTTCTGATCGGGTACGTCGCGATCCAGTTGGCCTTCGGCAAGGGGGGACAGGCGGATCAGGCCGGTGCCGTCGCCCAGCTCGCCAGCCAGCCGCAGGGGCTGCTGCTGCTGTGGGCCGGATTCGCCGCCTGTGTGGCTCTGGCGCTCTGGCAAACCAGTAACGCCGTGTTCGATTACGGTCAGCTGGAGGCCAAGAAGAAGGTGGGGAAGAAACTTTCCGCAGCCGGCAAGGCGGTGGTGTTCGCCGTCATGGCGCTGACGTTCGCTGCCTCCGCGAGCGGAAACAGCAAGAACAGCGGACAGTCCACGAGCGATTTCACGGTCTCAATCATGAAAGCACCCGGGGGTCCATTCCTGCTGGTCGTGATCGGGGCCGCGGTCGCCGTCGTCGGCATTGTCTTCGTGGTCCTCGGATGCAAGGCATCGTTCAAGAAGGATCTGCGGCTGCCGGCCTCGGGCACCGGCCGGTCCGTTATTACGGGGCTGGGCGTGGTCGGATACGTCGCGGAGGGCGTCGCGCTGTTTCTGGTGGGATTGCTGTTCATCATTGCCACCGTTAGCGCCCGCCCGCAGGAGTCCACCGGCCTGGATGGTGGACTGAAGGCGCTGCGCGAGCAGCCGTACGGGGTTTATATGCTGACCGCCGTCGGCGTCGGCCTGATCTGTTACGGGCTTTACCTGATCGTGAAGGCCAAATTCGCGCGGATGTAAGCTGCCCACCGGCGCGGCCGACTCCTGCTCCATTGACTTGAGGGGAACGGCCGGCTTGGACACCACCAGTATCGAGACCGCAGCCGTGCGCGACGGGGACGATTTCATGATCACCGGGCACAAGAGCTGGACCAGCCGGATCGAGGAATCCGACCTCGCCTTTGTCCTCGCCCGGACCACCCCGAAGAACGGGTACAAGACCCATGGCCTCACCCTGTTTCTGGTGGACCCGCGCCAGGTCCGGGCGGAGCAGCCGGACACGCTCAAGGTGGTCAAGGTCCGCACCATGTTCAACTACGCGACCAACCAGGTCCGCTACCAGGGCATGCGCTTCCCGGCATCCGGAGGTCAGGCCTGACACGGGCAATATACGGGCCGGATTGTGTGCCCAGGAGACCCTGATAACGGCAAAATTCCAGATGCGGTGCTGTGCGGTGCGGCGGGAGTGGGAAGATGGCCTTCCATGCTTCAAACCACAAAGGAGTCGGTAATGGCTGGCGGCGCTGAACTGAGCCAGCGTTTTTTAACCGAGGTTTTGAGGGTGGAAATGTCGCTCTCGTCAATGAGTTGGTGACGGATGATTTTATCGATCACGGGGAGGCCCTTCCCGGACAACCGCCGGCAGGGAAAGCGTAGTGTTCTACGTCAATTCATTCCGAGGCTGGGTATAGCGCCAACCGGCCGAAGCGTCGAATTCGGCAAGGTCGCTGAACACTGGGGCGTCTCCGACACGATGAGTCTTATGCGGCAGATCGGAGCCATCCCCGAGTCGCGCCTCGCACTGGGCCATTCGCCGCGGCGCTGCGGTATGGCGCTGATGAGCACGGATCCGGCCGGCAGCCTGACGGGCTGGTCTCCCATCGCGACAGCCACGAAGAAGTCCCTCCCGCGGGGCGGCTGCTTACTTCTTCAGGTCCTGAGCTTTTGGCAGCTTCAGGCCGGGCTCCTCCATGAGCGTGCGCAGGCGGCGACCAGTGACATGCTCTAACGTGTCGAAGTTGCACTCAAATCGAAGGGTAAAGCCGTGGCTGATACCGCCGAGGCCGTTTTGCACGACGGCACCACCATACATGTCGCCATTCAGGGGGACGGACCCGCGCTGTTGGTGCCCGCCAATCTCGCCCCCCGCACACCGGCGGAAGCCGAGACGATGCGCCTGTGGGGCGCCGACCCTGATCTGGGGCCCAACCTGGTCAATGGGCTTGCCGGATCGAACCGGGTGATCGCGGCCGACTACGAAGGACACCGGATGGCCCATCCGGCACCGGACACCCTCACCCCGGGGAATGTCGCGGCTGATCTCCTGGCCATAGCCGACGCAGCTGGTGCTGAGGTCTTCGCCTACTACGGCTACTCCTGGCTGGCGCTCAGCGGCCTGCAGCTCGCAATCCGCACCGATCGTCTCCGGGCGCTGGCCATGGGCGGATTCCCGCCCCTCGATGGACCGTACAAGAGCATGTTGGCCGTCACCCGGGCAGCGCATTCGGCGTCCCAGTCACCCGACCAGGCTGCATCACCGGCCGTAGAAGTCGAGCCCGGCGACTGGGATTCCGCCACCATTCAAACGACCGAGGCACAAACCCGCCAATTCGTAACCCTGTACGAGGCCCTCCAAGGTTTCGACGACTTTGCCGCCGCGGTCCCGCGTGACTTGCCACGGCTCGCCTTCGCCGGTGCGGACGACCGGATCGATTACGGGCCGAAATGGGGCGACGTTCAGGTGAGGATCGGTGAGCCCTTGGCGACGCACAAGGGAGCGCTCATCGAGGCCGGATGGGACGTCCAAATACTCCCCGGCCTCGACCACATGAGCGCGATGCACAGTTCCACAGTTCTGCCCATCCTGACGGGCTGGCTCCGGAAGGTGGGCTGGGCGAAGTAGATGCCCGAACCTGTCGGCGAACGCGGCACCGATTCCTTTGGTTCCGCCGGTCACGATCACCCTGTGTCCTGCTAGGGTCCAGCTGGTCATGAGTGGGCTCCTGATTGCCCAGTCGACGCTGAGCCACCACATGAAGACCCTTCGTGAAGCTGGCCTCGTCTACAGCCGTCCGGAAGGCACCCGCTGTTTCATCTCATTGCGGCCAGAGATTGAAGAGCGGTTTCCCGCCTCCTCGATACGGTTTTGAATTTGTCGGACGGTAGTACGGACGCTTGACCGTCGTCCAAACCTCGGTGCGATGTTCACCCGTGCCGCGTGTACCTTGGCACTAAAATTCCGGCGCCCCGTATGCGGGTCTCAAACGACTCAGTCCAGCCGCCGCTGTGCAGTTCAAGCCGTTCGTCGGTGAGGAACGGTACCTGCGAGAGCACAAGGCGGGTGGCATTGCCTGTCCTCCCGAGCGAGAGATCGACGACAGTTTCGCGGTCATCGGCAGTGGGTTCCTCCCAGGCGAATGTGGAGACAAGGCGCCACGGCGGGTCGATCTCCAGGAACTCGCCGGAGAGGTGGAAAGGCTCTCCATCGGGCGGCCCATGGCACCCGGTGGACAGCAGAGGAAGTGGACCAGAGGGCAGGAGGCTTTGGCAGGGGAGCACGACGGCGGCGACCGGTTTCGCGGTGCCTTTTGCCTTAGGTGTACATGAGGGAGCCGGGCGTCGTGAGGAGCTGGCCGGTTTCCAGCCAGGTCTTGAGGCCGGAGAGGATCATTGGCCAGCCGCCGTAGAGCTGTTCGTTGGCGCCTTCGCGGAGCTGGTCGTGCGTGACGGTGAGGTGGCAGGAATCGTCGCCCACAGGCTCGATCTCCCACGTGATCCGCGACGTGCCTTCGGCCTTGACGTCCTCTCCCCAGAGAGCGCGCATAGTCTGGACGAGCTTCCGGGGCGGGTCCACCTCGATGTTTTCGCCCTCGCCCAGGACGTCGCCGCCATTCGGTGCCATCTCGAACCGGGATCCGGGCGTCCAGTCCGAGCTGATGTTCATGCCGAACTGGTACTTGCTGCGGATCCCGCTGTCCGTGATGGCCTCCCAGAGCCGCTCCAGGGTGGTCTTGATATAGATTTCGAAGATCTTTTCCATGGGACTTTCCAATCGGGTTTTGAGGTCGCTGAGGGCAGCGGCCCATGGTTCTGCATATTTGCTGACCCAGCGGTCGTGGATCAGGCGGATGGGCACCGGATTGAGGAAGTGGAGTTTCTCGCGGCCCCGACGGCGGGTGACCACCAGGCCGGCTTCCTCCAGCTGCTTGAGGTGCTTCATGACGCCGTACCGGGTCATGTCGAAGCGGGCCCCGAGCGCGTGGAGGGTCTGCCCGTCTTGCTGCCACAATCAACCGGAGAAGCATTGCATTTCATTGATGTGCCCGGGCAGCGGTGCGAAAATGGTCGGAGCGCCGCGAGTCCAACGCCAAAGAAGGCGCCATTTGGGGATGACGCATGACCTCCAGTGGAGGAATGAAAAATGCAACCCTCGAAAATCCGCCGCCTCCGTGTCTCGGACGTCAATGTTGTTCACCATCCCACGCTGAGGAAAGCGCTGGGCGGCACCATCGTCGGCAACACCATGGAGTGGTACGACGTCGGTGTGTTCGGCTATCTGATTACCACTATGGGCCCGGTGTTCCTGCCCGAGGCCGACAAAGCGGTGCAGAATCTGTTCCTGCTGGGAACCTTCGGCGCCACGTTTATCGCCCGCCCCCTGGGCGGCATCTTCTTCGGCTGGCTGGGGGACAAGATTGGCCGCCAGAAGGTGCTGGCCATGACCCTGATGCTGATGGCGGCAGCGACCTTCGCCGTCGGGCTGCTCCCGGGCTACGCCGTGCTGGGCATCTGGGCCGCGGTGCTGCTGGTGGTCACGAAGCTGGTCCAGGGCTTTTCCACCGGCGGCGAGTACGCGGGCGCCACCACGTTCGTTTGCGAGCATTCCCCGGACCGCCGCCGCGGCTTCTTCGCCAGCTTCCTCGACATGGGCAGCTACCTGGGATTTGCGATAGGCGCGAGTCTGGTCTCCGTGCTTCAGTTGACTCTGGGCCAGGAGCAAATGGTGGCATGGGGCTGGCGCATCCCGTTCCTGGTTGCCGGTCCGCTTGGCATCATCGCCATTTACTTCCGGATGAAGATTGAGGAATCGCCCGTCTTCCAGGCAACCCTGGAAGCGGAAGAGGAATCAGCCCGGCACCCAGAGACAGGCGAGGTGCTCGGTGCCATGGGCCCTGCAGGGATTTTTAGGGCCTACTGGCGCAGGATCGTGCTCGCAATGATCCTAGTGGCGGCTGCCAACACGGTGGGCTACGCCCTCACGTCTTACATGCCGACGTACCTTTCCAGCAACAAGGGATACGACGAGATCCACGGGACTCTCCTGACCATCCCGGTCCTGGTGGTCATGTCCCTGTGCATCCCGCTGACCGGGCATCTCTCGGACAAAATCGGGCGGCGCCCCGTGCTGTGGATCGGTGCCATCAGTACGGTGGTTCTGTCGTTCCCCGCGTTCGTTCTGATCTCGATCGGAACCATCCCGGCCACGATCACTGGTCTCGCCCTTGTCGCCTTCCCGGTGACGTTCTACGTGGCCAATCTCGCGTCGGCGCTGCCGGCGCTGTTCCCAACGGCCCACCGCTACGGAGCCATGGGCATCGCCTACAATTTCGCCGTTGCAATCTTCGGTGGCACTAGCCCGTTCATCATTGCCGCACTCATTCAGGCGACAGGCAACGACATGATGCCGGCCTACTACCTGATGGCCACCTCGGCAATTGCTGCAGTCACCATCTACTTCCTGCCGGAGTCCGCCCAGCGGCACCTGCCCGGGTCAATGCCCAGCGTGGACTCGGAAGAAGCGGCCCGCGAACTGGTGGCGACGCAGGACGAGAACCCCCTGCTGGACATGGACACGCTGCCGTTCGATAGCAGCTACGAGGCCGCGCGGGCGGCGCACGCGGGACCTCACGGGAGGGCGGGGGAGCGCTGACGGAGGAGGAGTGCGCAAGCCGGGTGACGGCGCCGGTGAGGCGGCCGCCCGAGATGTGCGCCGCCGTCGTGCTTCAAGCGGATGTGGAGCTTGCTCCGCCGCCCGTCAGGCCCATGAACATTGTCCGGTGAAGGATGTCCACGTGTTTGCGGGAGACCTCCACGGCTTCGTTGCCGTCGCCGGCACGCAGGGCTGCCACCAGCGCGACGTGGTCGCAGTTTGATTTGTGCAGCAGCTCGATCGGGTAGGGGATGAAGTAGGCATAGAGCTCTGCCAGCGTCTCGTGGTACGCATCCACCGCGGTTCCCAGCCCCGACGCGGTGCCCACCAGCTGATGGAACTGCTCGTCGGCCTGGTGGTAGTCGGACCAGTCCGCGGATTCGGCCATGTCACGGGTCAGCCGCTCGAGCTCGTCCAGCTGCTCAGCCGTGGCATTGAGCGCCGCGTAGTGCGTTACAGCGCATTCGAACAGCAGCCTCCGGTCCACGAGCCGGTTCACCGCCTGCGACTCGGCCGGTGATGCCGAGAGTCCGGCCAGCACGCTCCGCGGGGGCTCGTCGGCGACAAACGTTCCGCCGCCCCTGCCGCGGCGGCGGACCACCACGCCCTGTTCCGCCAGGCTCGCCAGCGCACGGCGGGCGGTGATCGGGCTGACCGACAGGCCCAGGGCCACGTCCTCCTGGCCGGGCAGGCGCTCGCCGGGTTTCAGCAGCCCCAGCGAAATCGCCATGCCGATCCGCAGCCGGACGGCATCGATGGCGCTCCGCCGGTCGATTCCGGCCAGCCTGCCGGCGCCGATGGGCGAATGGTCGGCGGTGTCCTCCAACTGACGGGTCATAACCGCTACTTTACGGCCCACCCCCGCCCCTTCCCATAATTGGATCATTCTGATCTAATATAGTGCAGATCACATCCCCAACGTGGAGAACACCATGCAACGCATCCTTCCCCTCATCGCTGCCCAGGCCCGGCCCCGGCTCATCGGCGAACCCGTCTCGGCTTTCGCGGACGAGGTCACTGCCGCCCTCGCCGTCCAGCCCCACAGCACGCTGGTGGTCTTTCCGGAGCTGCACCTGTTCGGGGATTCCGACCCCGACCAGCAGCGCACCGAAGTGCTCCAGGACTCCGCCGAACCGCTGGAGGGTCCCCGGGTCAAGGAGCTCCGGCAGCTTGCGGCCGACCTGGGCATCTGGCTGGTCCCGGGCAGCGTGTGCGAGCGCGGCCCGGAAGGGCAGCTGTTCAACACCCAGCTGGTCCTGTCCCCGGAGGGAGAGCTTGCCGGCTATTACCGGAAGGTCTTCCCCTGGCGCCCGTTCGAGCCCTACGACCCCGGCGACCGGTTCACCACCGTGGACCTGGCCGGCGTCGGCAGGGTGGGCCTGAACATCTGCTACGACGCGTGGTTCCCGGAGGTGTCACGCCAGCTCGCCTGGATGGGCGCCGAGGTCATCCTCAACGTCGTCAAGACCACCACCCCGGACCGCCGGCAGGAACTGGTGCTCGCCAAGGCCAACGCCATCGTGAACCAGGTCTTCGTGGTCAGCGTCAACTGCGCCGGTCCCACCGGCAAAGGACTGAGCATCATCGTCGACCCGGAGGGCAACACCCTCGCCGAGGCCGCCGACGATGCCCCGGTGCTGCTCACGGCGGAACTGGACCTCGCCGCCGTCGAGCACGTCAGAACCCACGGCACCGAAAACCTCAACCGCCCCTGGTCCCAGTTCCGCGACGGCGAGGACGCCGTCGAACTGCCCGTCTACCAGGGCCGGATCAGTCCGGCCACCTGGGCTCCCCAGACCTTCAACGCCTAAGGAACCACCGTGACAACTCCCACCCTCACCCGCACGCTGAAACTGCCCTCCCTGGTCCTGTTCGGCCTGGCGTACCTGACCCCGCTGATCGTCCTGGGGATCTTCGGCATCATCGCCGAAACCACCGGCGGGGCGTCGCCGGCCGCCTACCTGGTGGCACTCGTCGCCATGCTGTTCACGGCCCACAGCTACGGCAGGATGGCCATCGCCTACCCCGTGGCCGGTTCCGCCTACACCTACGTCCGCCGGTCCATCGATCCCAGGGTCGGGTTCCTCGTGGGCTGGGCCATCCTGCTGGACTACCTCTTCCTGCCCATGGTCATCTGGCTCATCGGCGGCTCCTACCTGAGCGCCCAGTTCCCCGGCATCCCCATCGGTGTCTGGATCGTGGGCTTCATCCTCATCACCACACTGCTGAACATCCTGGGCATCAAGGTGGCGGACAAGGCCAACTATGTGCTGATGGCGTTCCAGCTGCTGGTCATCGTGTTCTTCGTGGCACTGTCCATCGGCAACGTGGTGTCCACCACGGGCGCCGGCGGCCTGGCCAGCACCCAGCCGTTCTTCAACGACACCTCCAGCTTCGCCACCATCTCCGCCGGGGCCGCCATCGCCGCGTACTCGTTCCTCGGGTTCGACGCCGTCACCACCCTGACCGAGGAGACCATCGATCCGCGCAAGAACATGCCCCGCGCCATCATGCTCATCGCCCTGATCGGCGGCGGCATCTTCGTGACCGTGTCCTACGTGACCCAGCTGGTCCACCCCGGCGGGGTATTCGAGGACTCGGCCTCCGCGGCCAGCTCCATCGCACTGCAGATCGGCGGCCAGCTGTTCGGGGCAGTCTTCCTCGCCGGCCTGGTGGTGGCGCAGTTCGCGTCCGGCCTTGCAGCCCAGGCCAGCGCCTCGCGCCTGCTGTACGCCATGGGACGTGACTCCGTCCTCCCCAATGCGGTCTTCGGCCGGCTCAGCGCGAAATTCCACACCCCGGTGGTGAACCTGATCCTTACCGGCATTGTCGGCCTGATCGCGATCTTCCTGGACGTGGCCACCTCCACGTCGTTCATCAACTTCGGTGCCTTCACCGCCTTCACCCTGGTCAACGCCTCGGTGGTGTTCCACTACGTGCGCCAGCGCCGTGCCGGGAACCAGCTGAACCCCGTGTCCTACGTGGTGGTCCCGGTGATCGGAGCCATCGTCTGCGCGTACCTGCTCTCACAGCTGGACAGCAACGCCATTACGCTGGGATTGTCGTGGCTGGTGCTGGGCATAGTGGTTCTGGCACTGATCACGCGCGGTTTCAAAGCGGCACCGCCGGAAATGGCGGCCACGGAAAAGGCGACGGTTGAGGCGGCCGCCTGAGCTGGACGCCTGACCCGGGCCGCGGCCTGACCAAAGGGAAGGAAAAACCGTGAGGATAGCGTTCGGGCAGCTGGCGTCGGGCACCGACATCAACGCCAACCTTGCTGCGATCGAACGGTTCGCCGCTGCGGCCGCGCTCGACGGCGCCTCGCTGGTCGCCTTCCCGGAATACTCCACGTACGAGAAAAAGACCGTGGACGCCTCGTTCCCCGAGGTGGCCGAGCCGCTGGACGGTCCCATCTGCCAGGAACTGGCCCGCACCGCCCGCCGTCACCGCATCGCGCTGGTGGCGGGCGTGGTGGAAGAGGCCGGGGAACCGGGGAAGGCCTACAACACCCTGGTCGCTTTCGGGCCGGAGGGAAACCAGCTGGCCTTCTACCGGAAGATCCACCTCTTCGACGCGCAGGGCTTCGGGGAATCGACGTTCATCAGGCCCGGCCCGTCCACGAGTCCGGTGGTGTTCGAGTCCGGGGGAGCGCGCTTCGGCCTGATGACCTGCTACGACCTGCGGTTCCCGGAGCTGGCCAGATCACTGGCCGATGCCGGCGCCCAGGTCCTGCTGGTCTGCTCGTCCTGGGTGCCGGGAACCCACAAGACCGAGCAGTGGCTGGCGCTGAATGCTGCGCGCGCCATCGAAAACAGCGTGTACGTGGCAGGGGTATGCCAGGCACCGCCGGTTTCCGTGGGCCGCAGCATCCTGCTTGATCCCATGGGGGTCATTGAAGTTGATCTCGGACTCGAACCTGGTGTCCGGGCGGTGGATGTCTCGCTCGAGACGGTGGCCCGGGTGCGGGAGGCGTTCCCGACGTTCCGGCAGCGCCGGCTGTAGATGCCGCGACTGAAGGTTACGTCCTGTACCGCTGCCTACCCGTGCAGGCGCCGGTACGCTGCCGCTGCGCCCGGGTGCAGCGCGATTCCCGACGTGGAGATGAGCGACCGGGCGTCCAGGTACTGGGCGCCCAGGGCGCCTGCCGGAATCAGCTCGGCGGCCCGGGTCACGAGGATTTCCACGATCGGGCCCACCGCCGACGCCGGAACGTCCGGGCGTGCCGCCGCTCATGAGCAGGACCGAGAGCGCCAGGGCGCTGCGGCGTCCATACCGGTCAGCGTACATGCCCAGGATCCAGCCACCGAGGGGCCGCATCAGGAAGCCGACGGCGAACACCCTTGTTCCCGTCGCCCCGCGAGGGGCTGTGTTTGTGGCTGATTCCAATGTGGTGCAGCTCACAGGGATTGGGGAGTCGGGACGGGGAAACTTAACCCTGGCTTAAGAACGGGACGGAATGGCGGCGTTGCCTTCGGAGTGGTTGGTGCGGCGGTTTTGAAGGAAGTTTTCAGCGGAGAGGAGACCGTGCCGTCGCAGCGATGGGCCTGGTTGGAACCGGCCGGGCCGTTGACAAGGCGGAATGGGGGCTGTTTAGCTTGCCGTTTGAAGTCAACCGCGGCGGAAGGAATGGTGTGGCGTGAGCTCTGCATGGCTGCCCGGGCGTGACATCCGCCCGCTCTCCGAGTCCGATGCCGAGGTGTACGTTGCCTCCGTGTGCTTCAAGACCGGGCCGCCGGGTGCTGCCGGGGTGGAGGTCGAGCGATTGGTCCACGACGTCTCGGATCCGCGGTTTCCGGTCCCCGTGGCGCGGGTCAGCGGCGCCATGGCGGCCTCGGAGGGACCGCTGCCTGGCGGGGGAGTGATCACCTTTGAGCCCGGCGGCCAGCTGGAGGTCAGCTCAGCCTGCGCGCCTGGTCTTCCCGCTCTCATTGCGGCGACCCGCGCAGACCTTGCAGCCGTTGAGGCACTGCTGGCGGACGGCGGCCTTTGCTTCGGCGCGGTGGCCCTGGACCCTGGCCGGCCACCTCTACGGACTTTGGATCATCCACGGTATGCCGCCATGGAGCACCATTTCGACCGTTTCGGCCCCGCCGGACGAACGATGATGTGCTCCACGGCTTCCCTGCAGGTTTCACTGGAGGCCGGGTTCGACAATCCCGGGCCCACCGGCGCGGCGCAACGTTGGGCGCGGCTGCACAATCTCCTGCCGGTCCTCGTGGCCATGTTTGCCAATTCCCCGTTCCTTGACGGCGTCCCCAGCGGCTGGCGCAGCAACCGGCAGCGTATCTGGCTGGCCATGGACCCGACCCGGACCGCCACGGTTCCCCCCTCGGCGGACCCGCGCCTGGCCTGGGCACGCTACGCCCTGGACGCGCTGGTGCTGTGCATCCCGTCAGAGGAGGCGTCATGGAAAGCCCCGCGCGGGCTGACGATGCGGAACTGGCTCCGCGGGGAAGGCCCGAGGCCCGCCACGCTGGATGACCTGGAATACCACCTGACAACCCTGTTCCCGCCGGTCCGGCCACGGGGGTTCGTGGAGATCCGGGTGATCGACGCCCAGGCAGGCAGTGACTGGGAGCCGGTCACGGCCATGGTGACCGCGCTCATGGACGATGAACACGCAGCAGGCCTCGCCGCGGAGGCCTGCGCCCCCGTTGCTTCCCTGTCCGATCCGAACAGGACCGCCGCCCGTCACGCCCTGGCTGATCCCTTGCTTGCCTCGGCGGCCCTCGGCTGCGCCGAGGCCGCGCTGATGGCATTGCCCCGTCTGGGGGTGGACGCCGCCACGCGCACCCGGGCGGAAGATTTCGTGGACCGCTATACGGCGCGGGGCCGGTGCCCTGCGGAGGAGCGGCTGGACCGGTGGCAACGAACCGGGAGCTATTTTGGTCCGTCACAGTACGAGGAGGATCGCGAAAATGCCAGATAACCTTCCCGGAGCCGGAGCCGGAGCCGGAGCCGGAGCCGGAGCCGGCACCGATCCCGGAGCCGGCACCGATCCGGAAACTCTCAGGGCTTTCATCGCCGAGGGGCTGGAAAGGGCCCGGAACCGGACGCATGCGCTGACTGAGTGCGACGAGGAGGAGTTGCTGAAGCAGCACTCGCCGCTGATGTCACCGCTGGTCTGGGATCTGGCGCATGTCGGCAGCCAGGAGGAAATCTGGCTGGTGCGCGACGTCGGGAAAATGGAGCCGTTGCGGTGCGACCTCGACCGGATGTACGACGCGTTCCGGCATCCGCGCAGCGCCCGGCCCTCGCTGCCGCTGCTCTCGCCGGAGGAGTCCCGAAAATACATTGCCCAGGTCCGTGCCAAAGCGCTCGATATCCTGGACCGGACCCCTTTGGAAGGCTCGCCGCTGGTGGACCGCGGCTTCGCCTTCGGAATGATCATCCAGCACGAGCAGCAGCACGACGAGACGATGCTGGCCACGCACCAGCTCCGCGTCGGCCTGCCCGTCCTGCAGGCCCGGCCATTGGCGGCCGACGTCCTCCCCGCGGACCGGCACTCCCTGGCGAAGGAGGTGCTGGTCCCTGCGGGGACGTTCATGATGGGGACCTCGGTGGAACCGTGGGCCCTGGACAACGAACGCCCGGCCCACGCGGTGGACGTGCCCGGCTACTGGATCGACACCGTTCCGGTGACCAACGGCGCCTACCGGTCTTTCATCGACGACGGCGGGTACCGGAACCCCCGCTGGTGGACGGCCCAGGGATGGGACCACGTCCGGGAAGCCGGGCTGGTGGCGCCCCAGTACTGGGAACGCGACGGCGACCGGTGGATCAGGACCAGGTTCGGCGTCGTTGAACCGGTGCCGGAGGATGAGCCGGTGCAGCACGTGTGCTGGTTCGAAGCGGACGCGTATGCCCGCTGGGCCGGGCGCCGGCTTCCGACCGAGGCGGAGTGGGAAAAGGCGGCGCGCTATGACCCCGGGTCCGGGTGTTCGCGGCGCTACCCGTGGGGGGATGACGATCCTGCGCCCCATCACGCGAACCTTGGCGGATCAGCCCTGCGGCCTTCCCCCGCCGGGTCCTATCCCGGCGGCGCCTCACCGCTGGGGGTGCGCCAGCTCATCGGTGATGTCTGGGAATGGGTCTCCAGTGACTTCCGCCCCTACTCCGGGTTCAGCGCGTTCCCGTATCAGGAATACAGCGAAGTGTTTTTCGGGTCCGACTACAAGGTGCTGCGCGGAGGCTCCTGGGCGGCGGACCCGGCCGCGTGCCGGGGGACCTTCCGGAATTGGGACTACCCGGTCCGGCGGCAGATCTTTGCCGGCTTCCGCACGGCGCGCGACGCCGGACCCGGCGAGGTGCGTTAGCCCGTGTGTCGTCATCTTGCTTACCTCGGGTCACCGATGCCGCTGGCGGAGCTCCTGCTCGCCCCGGCGTACGGGCTGTTGACGCAGTCCTGGGCGCCCAGGCGGCAGCGGAACGGGACGGTGAACGCTGACGGGTTCGGCGTCGGATGGTATGCCCCGGGGGATCCTGTACCTGCCCGGTACCGCCGCGCGATCCCGTTCTGGGCGGACAGGTCCTTCGCCGACGTCGCCCGGGTTACCTCCAGCGGGGCCGTGCTCGCGGCCGTCCGGTCAGCGACATCGGGGATGACGCAGGAGGAGTCGGCTGCCGCCCCGTATGCGCACGGCCCCTGGCTCTTCAGCCACAACGGCCGCGTCGAGGGCTGGCCGGATGCCTTGGAAGGCCTGGCCGCTTCCCTTCCGCCAGGCCGTCTGCTGGCCCTTGAAGCCCAGGTCGACTCCGCCCTGCTCTGGGCCCTCGTCCTGGAACGGCTCGCTGCGGGGGACTCCGCCGGGGATGCGCTGGCGCACGTGGTCGGCAGTGTCGCTGCCGTCACCGGCGGCCGGCTGAACTTTCTGCTCACCGACGGCACCGGCATCGCGGCCACGGCCGCCGGCGATACCCTTTTTTGGCGGACCGGCCCCGGGAGTGTCGTGGTGGCCAGTGAACCCTTCGACGACGGCCCCGGCTGGCATGAGGTGCCGGACGGCTGCCTTCTGACCGCCACCGCCGGCCACGTCGACATACGTCCGATTCCCAACCTCACGAAGGAACAGGTAGCCCCATGAGCCTCTCCACCGACCGACCCGACATCATTCACCACCTGCCTCCGGACCACCTGGGACGCAGCCTGCGCGCCGATGTGCGGGCCGGGCTCACCGCGTCGCCGAAAACGCTCCCGCCCAAGTGGTTCTATGACAAGCTGGGCAGCGAACTGTTTGAGCGCATCACAGGCCTGCCGGAGTACTACCCGACACGGGCCGAACGTGAGGTGCTGGAGCTCTTTGCAGCAGAGATGGCGGCCGCGAGTCCGGCGCAGACGCTGATCGAGCTCGGGTCCGGATCGTCCCGGAAAACCCCGCTGCTGCTCAATGCGCTGAGGGAGGAGGGATCCCTGCGCCGTTACGTTGCCGTGGATGTCAGCGACAGTGCACTGCTGGAGGCCCGCAACGAATTGGCTCCTGCCTTCCCCGACCTTGAGCTGCAGGCCGTGGCAGCGGATTTTGAGACCCAGCTGCACCTGCTGCCGCGGGCGGGACGCCGCATGGTGGCGTTCCTGGGCGGCACCATCGGTAATTTTGAGCCGGCGGCGAGGGCCCGCTTTCTCTCCAGCGTCCGCGAGTTGCTGGGCGACGACGGCGGTTCGCTGCTTCTTGGCACGGATCTGGTGAAGTCACCGCATGTCCTTGTTCCGGCCTACGCCGACGCCGAGGGGGTCACCGCGGACTTTAACCGGAACGTGCTGCGCGTCCTCAACACCGAGCTGGGCGCCGACTTCGACGTGATGGCGTTTGAGCACGTGGCGGTGTGGATGCCACAGGAGGAGTGGATCGAGATGCGGCTGCGCGCCAGCAGGCCCATGCTGGTGCGCCTGCCGGGGGTTGGCATGGACGTCCGGTTCCACGAGGGGGAGGAACTGCGCACGGAGATTTCGGCCAAGTTCCGCCTCGAGGGCGTGGTCGAAGAGATGGAGGCAGCCGGGTTCTCCATCGCCGGGCAGTGGACCGACCGGCAGAACCGTTACGCCATGACCCTGGCCGAAGCCAACTAGGCTGGCCGGCGGACGGGCACCCTCAGATACCCTACGACGTTCCCGGAAGGACGCTGACCAGCCGCTGGATCTCGGTCTCGGTGTTGTAGTAGTGCACCGAGGCCCGCACCACCAGGTCCGGCCCATGCCGCGTCCCGGTGGGGGCGGAGTCTGCCGGGGCGGAGGGCGCGGGTGCCACGGAGACGTTGATCCGGTGCTCCGCCAGCCGGGTCCTGACGTTCCGGGCGTCGTTTCCCTTCACCGAAAACGTGACGATGCCGCACCGGGTGATCCCGCGGTCGTGGACGGTGACCGCGGGAACGGCGGCCAGCTCGGCCCGCAGCTGCTCCGCGAGCCCGGCCACGCGCTCCTGCACAGCGTCCAGGCCCAGGGCCAGGGCGTAGTCGACTGCCCGGCCCAGGCCCAGCCTTCCGGCGGCGCTGCTCTCCCAGCTCTCGAAGCGCCGGGCATCGCCGCGGACTTCAAGGCCCCCGGCGCCGGCCGGAACGGCGGAATGCCCGTCCAGCATGGCCGGCTCAAGCCGTTCCAGGACCGAGGCGCGCACATAGAGGAACGCGGTGCCGCGCGGTCCGCGCAGAAACTTCCGTCCCGTTCCCGCCAGCACGTCGCAGCCCAAGGACTGCACGTCCAACGGCATCTGGCCCACCGACTGGCAGGCGTCGAGCACGAACATCACGCCGGCAGCGCGGCAGCGTCTGCCCACCTCCGCCGCCGGATTTACCAGGCCGTTGGCCATGGGCACATGCGTCAGGGCGACCAGGGCCACGTCTCCGCGGTCAAGCTCCCGCTGCAGGTGCTCCACGTCAAGCTGCCCGTGGGGATCGTCGTCGAGCACCACAATCTGCAGGCCGTTGCGCCGCGCAAGCTGCCGCAGCGCAATGACGTTGCCGGCGTACTCGGTGCGGCCGATCAGCAGCCGCGTCCCGGGGACAAAGGGGAAGCTGTACACCGCCATCGCCCAGGCGCGGCTGCCGCTTTCGGCCAGGGCTATCTCGTCCGGCGCCGCCCCGATCAGCCGCGCCACCGAGGAGTACACGCCCTCCAGCCGATCAGCAGCCTCCTCTGCCGCCTCATAGCCGCCGATCTCCTCCTCACGGCGTAAATGACCCACCACGGTGTCCACGACAGGACCGGGGGCCAGCGAGCTCCCCGCATTGTTCAGATGGGTCACGCCCAGGACACCACGGGTCTGCCGGCGCACCGCTTCGACATCAATTGACATAGACCACATCCTGCCGCAAATGGGCCCGGAAGTGAGCGTGGCCCCGGCCGCAAGGACGCCGGGCCAGGAGCGCGGCCAAGGCAAGCACATCTTCCTTGGGGAGCCCGGACAGGGGATTCGCGGTGCGGACGGACAGCCGGCCGGTGGTGACGCCACCCCCTGTGAAAAGGTGCTTGCTTCGTTGAACTGCGAAGCAAGCGCCTTCGTCGTTGACTTGTCGTTGGCAATACCCTGACGGGATTTTCGTTTCAGTGCAGGTCGTACTCCCGGTAGGCGTGCCCGTCGAGGGCGTGTATGACAATGTGGGCCGAGTGCTTACCGGCCTCCTCGTGTGCGGCCGTCACTGCCTCCTGCACGGTGTGGAAATGCTCATGCTTGCTGGTCCGAAACCTGTGCAGATCCCACTTCTTGTTGTCCTCGCCTTCAATTGGCATCACGTGGAAGACGTACGGCTTCGCTTCTTTTTGCTCACTCCCTGGTGTGGACATGACTTTCTCCTAGCGGTTGTCCATCCCCTTGATCGGGCCCCGCCAAGCCACGCAACTGGCACAACGCAAGCCCCACATATAGTCGACTCCGGTATCTGCGTAAAGACAAGGTTAAATTTCCCAGCAACCCGCCTCGGCGAGTACGGGAAAGTTGCATCAACGAGATGCGTATCCTCGGCCGATCCGGGCACGGCAGCCGACAGCCGGGAGCCGGAAGCTCAGGCCGAAGCCAGCCGTCCGGCGTCGTCCGTGTGCGCGGCGTCTGTCTGCGCGGCGTCCGTCTGCGCGGCGGCGACGCGGGCATCGAAGTGGGCGGCCAGCAGCTCGCCGGAGTGGACGATGTGCTGCTGCATCGCGGCCCGCGTTGCCTCCGGGTCCTTGGCCTTGATGCCCGCGAGGAGTTCGGCGTGGTCGTCCATGGTGGCCCGGGGCCAGCCGGGGATGGCAGAGTAGAACTGCCGCGGGATGTACACGATGGGCGCGCTGCTGCGCCACGGCAGTGACGCCCAGAAGCAGGAGTACCTGCCGCAGATCGCCGCCGGGAAGCTGCGGCTGCAGGCCTTCTCCATCACCGAGGACAAGGCCGGCTCGGACACCACCAGCATCGAGACCGCGGCCGTGCGCGACGGCGATGATTTCATCATCACCGGCCACAAGAGCTGGACCAGCCGGATCGAGGAATCCGACCTCGCCCTCGTCCTCGCGCGCACCACCCCGAAGAACGGGAACAAGACCCACGGCCTGAAGCTGTTCCTGGTGGATCTGCGCCAGGTCCGTGCGGAACAGCCGGACACGCTCAAGGTGGTCAAGGTCCGCACCATGTTCAACTACGCGACCAACCAGGTCCACTACCAGGGCATGCGCGTGCCCGCCTCCGCCGTGATCGGCCAGGTGGGCAAGGGCTTCCGCTACGTCCTGGACGGCTGGAACGCCGAGCGCATCCTGCTGGCCTCCGAAGCCGTCGGCGACGGCTACTGGTTCACGGACCGGGCGGTGGCCTACGCGAACAGCCGCGAAGTCTTCGGCCGGCAGATCGGCGCCAACCAGGGCGTGGCGTTCCCCATCACCGACGCCTACATGAAGGTCCGTGCCGCGGACATGATGCGCTACGAGGCGGCGCGGCTCTTCGACGCCGGCGAGCCCTGCGGCGCCGAGGCCAACATGGCCAAGCACCTCGCCTCCGAGGCCAGCTGGGCCGCCGCCAACGCCTGCCTGGACACCCACGGCGGGTACGGCTTCGTCGATGAGTACGACGTCGAACGCAAGTTCCGCGAAACCCGCATGTTCCAGGTCGCCCCGGTCAACAACAACATGATCAAGAACTTCGTCGCCACCAAGGTCCTGGGTCTGCCGCGGACCTACTGAGGGGCGGGGTGGGGTGGGGCCGTCCGCGGTGTCCGCCTGGGAATTGGGGACGGGCGCGTGCAGCGGCAGCTGGCCAGCGGCCGCCGTCGGGAATTACGACGGCGGCGCCGCGCCTTGGGTGCGCCGGGCGCTGTCAGGTGTACATGAGGGAGCCGGGGGTGGTCAGCAGTTCCCCGGTTTCCAGCCAGGTCTTCAGGCCGGAGAGAATCATGGGCCACCCGCCGTACAGCTGGTCGTTGGCGCCTTCGCGGAGGTCGCTGTGGGTGACGGTGAGGTGGCAGGAATCGCCCACCGGTTCGATCTCCCAGGTGACACGGGAGGTGCCCTCGGCCTTGACGTCGTCGTCCCAGAGGGCGCGCATGGTCTGGACCAGTTTGCGCGGGGGATCGACCTCGATGTTTTCGCCTTCGCCCAGGACCATGCCGTTGGCCTTGGGGTTGTGCATCTCGTAGTGGCCGCCCGGTGTCCAGTCCGCTGTGTGGGTGTTCCCGAACTGGTATTTGCTGCGGATCCCGCTGTCCGTGATGGCTTCCCAAAGCCGTTCCGGAGTGGTCCTGATGTAGATTTCGAAGATCTTTTCCATGGGACTTTCCAATCTCGATTTGAGGTCGCTGAGGGCAGCGGCCCATGGTTGTGCATATTTGCTGACCCAGCGGTCGTGGACCAGGCGGATGGGCACCGGATTGAGGAAATGGAGTTTCTCCCGGCCCCGACGGCGGGTGACCACCAGGCCGGCTTCCTCCAGGATCTTGAGGTGCTTCATGACGCCGTAGCGCGTCATGTCGAAGCGGGCCTCAAGGGCGTGCAGGGTCTGCCCGTCTTCCCGGAAGAGCTCATCGAGCAGGTCCCGGCGGGTGGGGTCGGCCAGGGCCTTGAATACGGCGTCCACGGTTCAAGAATAGGTGACTGATTGGTCACATGTCAACGGTTTTCTGCCCTGCTTGGGGTGCGGCTGGGTCGGTGGGAGGATGAATCCGTGCAACCCTTCTTTGACTTCCTTGGCCACTACTGGTGGCTCATCTTCCCTATCGGCGGAATGGCCGGCGGATGGATGCGCCAGTGGTCGATAGCCAGCGAACGCCGGCACCGGCGCAAGGTGGAGCTGTACAAACTCAAGAACCAGGCCGTGCAGGCGGAGCAAGCCAGCCACGCCGAGGTTGCCGCGCTGATGGCGGCACACGACGCCGTGAACCGGCGGTGGCTGGACTACGAGCTCGATCTGGGGAAACTTATCGATTTTCCGGTCATGAGTGATGTGCGGGAACCGCTCACTGTTGCTTTCCTCCGGGCGAAGAAGGAGGCGGACGGTTTGCGGCCAGCCGACCCAGGCGACATTACGAATGCGGCCCGGCTGGGGGAGTACCGGTCGGCCGTGAACGCCTTTGAACTGGCGTTCGACGTCGCAGAGCGCGAAGCCAAGCGGATCAAGGACCATAACTTCACTGAGCCGGAACGCCAGCGCCTGGCGACGGCTAGGAAGTTGCTCAACATCGCCTCCGACCAAGCCGCCACACCGGCGGAACGGCAAACCGCGTACAAGCGCGCCCGGCGGGAACTGGATGGACTCATCGTCCTGCCCGAGGCCACGGTGGCGGCGCTGGAAGAGAAGATCGCCGGAGAATTGACCGCACCGCGCGACTCGGAATGATCCGGCCGGAGCTCCGGTTCTCCAAACACCCTCCTCGACGTTGGGCTCCCACTCCAGTCTGCCGGCCGCTGCAGATTGTGGGTACGGTTGGCGCATGCAGAAGATATCGATTGATGCCCCGGCGCGTCAGCAGATCGCGGCTGCGGTGGCGGCACCCAGCGGGCGGGCTGCGGATACAGCTTTCGGCGGTCACGAAAAGAAGCTGCGGCAGACGGTCATGGCGTTCCGTGCCGGCACGCAGCTCAGCGAACACCGGAACCCCGGCGAGGCGACTGTCTATGTGCTCAAGGGATCCGTCTGGCTGAAGGCCGGAGGCGAGTCGTGGCACGGCAGGGAGGGCGCCCCCCTGATTGTCCCCGACGGGTTGCACAGCCTCGAAGCGGTGGAGGACTCGGCGGTGCTGTTCACGGTGGTCAAGAGCGGCCGCTAGCGCCGGCACCTGGCCAGCGGCCGCCGTCGGGAATTACGACGGCGGCGCCGCGCCTTGGGTGCGCCGGGCGCTGTGGGTGACGGTGAGGTGGCAGGAATCGCCCACCGGTTCGATCTCCCAGGTGGGGTCCGAGAGTGCCTTGAAGACGGCGTTCATGGAGTCAAGAACATGTGACTATTTAGTCACATGTCAAGGGTGATGCTGCGGAAAAACAGGACAGGACTAGTCGCATTCGGGCTGAAGCGTCGCCATGATCTTCCGGCTCGCCGACGCCAGGGCATCCTGTTCGTCGCGGGTGAGCTGGTCGAAGAAGTGGGTACGGACGAACTCCAGATGACCCGGTGCCGCCAGCTCTATGGCATTCCGGCCGGCCGGGGTGATCTCCACGTCCAGGCCGCGGGCATCGGAGGAACAGTTCTTTCGCTCCAGCAGGCCCCTGGCTTCCATCCGCTTGAGCAGGTGGGACAGGCGGCTGCGGTCCCAGCCCAGGGACTTGCCCAGATCGCGGGCGCGAACTACGCCGTCGGCGTGCTCCGAGAGTGGAGCGAGCACTGCATATTCGGCCCCGGAAAGCTGCGACTCCCGCACCAGGTGACGGTCCATGGAGGCCACCAGTAGCTGCGATGCCTCAAGGAATCCGCGCCAGACTCCGGTCTCGCGCTCATCCAGCCATTGCGTGTTCTCCATCACAATTTCTCCCCTTTAGTTGATAGTTCAAGTTTGACGTCATATTGTTGATGTGTCAACATGTTTAGTGACACGTCAACAACCTTCATTCCTAAAGGGGATAAACCATGACCAAGATTGCGATCGTCACCGGCGCCAGCCGTCCGGGTAGCGTCAACAAGTCCGTCGCCGAGTGGGTTCTCGCCCAGGTCGCCGACCGCACGGACGCTGAGTTTGAACTGGTAAACATCGCCGACTTCAACCTCCCCCTGCTGGATGAGGGCTACCCGGCCGCCTACCAGAACTACCAGAACGACCACACCAAGGCCTGGTCCGCCAAGATCAGCGAGTTCGACGGTTACATTATCGTCGCTCACGAGTACAACCACACTGCCGGACCCGTTCTGGTCAACGCACTGTCGTACCTGAACGCCGAGTTCAACAACAAGGCCGCCGGCTTCGTGTCCTACGGTTCCATGGGCGGCGTCCGCGCCGTTGAGCACCTCCGCGGTGTCCTCTCCGAGCTGCAGGTGGCTCACGTCCGCAACCAGGTCATGTTCTCCCTGTTCACCGACTTTGAGAACTTCTCCGAGTTCAAGCCGACCGAGCAGAACGCCGGCACCCTGGCCCCGATGGTCGACCAGCTCACCGTCTGGTCCCGCGCCATGGAGTCTGTGCGCGACGAGCAGTTGGCTGTCGCCAGCGTCTAAGCGTTTCCAGCAGTCAAGAAGGGCTCCCCGGCTATACCGAGGAGCCCTTCCTTGAATCCGGCAGCTTCCTGAACTTCAAGGCAATTTTTGTTGACACGTCATCAAAGTGCCGCATATAATCATTGAAACATCAACTATCCTGAACGGTGAGGCTTTATGTCCTGGTTCAAAATTTTTTCCCGCAAGTCCAAAGCCAGTCACTCTGCAGCGTCGGTAGCACCGAGCGTGAGTGACGCTACCGCGAAGGCTGCCGTTGAAGCTGCCCTGGAGGTTGCCCCGGCTGCCGATCCCCTGGTGGAGAATGGCCTGCCCAAGATTGCCATCATCACAGGCGCCAGCCGTCCGGGCAGCGTGAACAAGTCCGTCGCCGAGTGGGTCGCGGCCCAGGTTGCCGGCCGTTCGGACGCAGACTTCGAACTCGTGGACATCGCCGACTTCAAACTCCCCCTGCTGGACGAGGCCTATCCCGCCGCCTACCAGAACTACCAGAACCCGGTCACCAAGGCCTGGTCCGCCAAGATCAGCGAGTTCGACGGCTTCCTGTTCGTGGTGCACGAGTACAACCACACCGCAGGCCCGGTTCTGGTTAACGCGCTGTCTTACCTGAACGTCGAGTTCAACAACAAGGCCGCGGGCTTCGTGTCCTACGGTTCCATGGGCGGCGCCCGCGCCGTCGAGCACCTGCGAGAGTCCCTCTCCGAACTGCAGGTGGCTCACGTCCGCAACCAGGTGATGTTCTCCCTGTTCGACGACTTCGAGAACTTCTCCGAGTTCAAGCCGACCGAGCAGAACGCCGGCACCCTTACCCCAATGGTGGACCAGCTGGTCTCGTGGACCAAGGGCTTCGCCACCGTCCGCTAGGACATCCCCGCACTGCCAAGCTCAACTTACGGCCGCGACGACACCCTTCGAAGGGGTGGCCTCGCGGCCGTGAGTTTTATATTGTCTCGGCGCGTCGTCGATCCCGGCCGCCGGAGGTGAGAGAGCGTTGGTCGGTTGGCCGCCAAAGGTGAGAGAGCGTTTGACGTTTCCTACTCCCCGCCGCGTCCAGTCATGCGTCCGTGCCGTCGTGGACGGTTACCCGTGACAGTTCCACCACGCCGTCCGCACACCTCCAGTAGTGCAGCCGCCGGGCGGCCGCGACGTTCTGTTCGATGGACAGCCGCCAGCAGACATCCTGGCCGTTGCCGCTGTTGCGAACCACGGGCGCGGGCGCCTCCCGCAGCGTTGGTCCGGAGCAGGTGTGCGTCCCGCGCGCTGAGTCTGGGGGACAATGAACCGCGTGCAATCGCCTGCGCCGGCGAGAATTTCCGGAACCTCGGTGTCGCGGACCGTGCTGAGGCCGTCCTGACCGACATGTTCCCGCCCGGACGGGCACCGCTCATCGTGTGCAACCCGCCCTGGATTCCGGCCACGCCGCATTCCAGCCTGGACAGCGCCGTCTACGACCCCGGGAGCAGGATGCTGTTCCGCTTCCTGAACGGACTCCCCGACCATCTGGAGCCGGGCGGTGAGGGCTGGCTTGTCCTCTCCGACCTGGCCGAGCACCTTGGCCTGCGGTCGCGTGAGGATCTGCTGGCCGCCATCAAGGCGGCCGGGCTGAAGGTGACGGAACGGCTCGACACCAAGCCAACGCATCCGAAGGCATCGGACCGCG
Organism: Pseudarthrobacter albicanus; assembly: GCF_018224015.1. Taxonomy (GTDB): domain Bacteria; phylum Actinomycetota; class Actinomycetes; order Actinomycetales; family Micrococcaceae; genus Arthrobacter; species Arthrobacter albicanus. Next base: position 2,734 of record NZ_JAGPOT010000004.1, on the reverse strand, counting down.
ACGATCCTCTGTTCGAGGCGCGCAAGGCCGAGGTCACGTCCCTGTGGCGGCTTGTTCGCCGATAGTCCGGGGCAATGCGGCGCAGCCGACGGGTCACCTGGCCAGCGGCCACCGTCGGGAATTACGACGGCGGCGCGTGGGCTGGGTGCCGACCGTCGCGTCACGTGTGCATGAGTGAGCCGGGAGTGGTGAGCTTTTGGCCGGTTTCCAGCCAGGTCTTGAGGCCGGAAAGGATACTCGGCCAGACACCGTAGAGGTGGTCGTTGGCGCCTTCGCGGAGACCTCCGGCAAGTCGACGTTCCTGCGGTGCATCCGCGGCACGACAGGACGAAGGCGTTTCTTTCGAAGATGCTGTGAAGGTCTGAGGTCACCGGCCCATGGTCCCTATCGGCAAACGGCGAGGCAAAGAACGCTTGAGTCGCGGTGCCAAAAGTGGCACCATGGTCTTATGGCGAGCATCGAGAAGATCGAACAGCAAGCTAGGAAAACACCTGAGAATGTCTCGTACACCGACATGCTCAAACTTTGCGCTCACTATTTTGGCGAACCTAGGTCGGGTTCTGGGAGCCACAACGCGATATTCAAAATGCCCTGGGCGGGGGATCCCAGAATCAATCTGCAGAACAAGAACGGTAAGGCAACGCCGTATCAGGTGAAACAAGCCATAGCCGCCATTGATCGGAGCAAGGAGAAGTAGATGTCCACTCGAAAAGCAGAAGCCGTTCCGTCGCCGATTGCGCAGTACCGATACTCGGTTCAGTGGTCGCCGGAGGATCAGGAGTTCGTTGCCACTGTCCTTGAGTTCCCTTCGCTGTCGTGGCTGGATGAGGATCAGTTCGAGGCACTTCGCGGCGTCGAACGCTTGGTGTCAGATGTCATCGACGAACTGACGGATTCTGGCGAACCGGTGCCGCAACCCATTTCGACCCAAACATTTAGTGGCAGGCTTAACCTTCGGGTACCCCCTGAGCTTCATCGGAAGCTGGCAATTGAGGCTGCCAATCACGGAGTGCCCTTGAACAAATACGCCACTGAGTTGTTGACGGCCTAGCTGAAGACGGCGCGGAGCCGGGGCGGAGCAGTCCGTGGGCCAGGCCGCCCAACCACGGCGTGCCCCTCAACAAGTACGAAATGGAGCGGCTGACGGCCTAAGAGGTTCAGGCGGCAGCTGGTGGATGATTGCGTCATCGGCCAGCGGGAGCGTGTAATTGTACGACCAAGCCCACCTATCGGCGGAAGATCTAATGCGCTACTCCCCAATCTCGGTGTCGGGGCCGTTGTCTTCAAGCCATTTGGCTATCCGACGGTTTCGACTGGCAATGAAGTCCAGCATGGCCTCACGGGACGTCACGTACTCCTCCGTTGTGGCCGGTGTCCCGGCACGCTTGAAGTTGTCGAACGGCAGGTAGAACCGAACCTCGTCGTAGTCGGGAGTCACTAGGTCTTGGAAGTGGAAGAAGTCCACGAACTCCGTGAACCCGTCGAAGAGCGCGAAGAAGTCCGCGTAGGCGTTGAGGACATCGGTGAGGGGACTCTCTGGCTCTCCTGCGTAGTGACGCCGGATGCACTCAAGGGTGAGGTCCATGCGGTCACCGATCAGCGACCTGAGCCCTCGTGCCTGGTTTATGGTGGGTCGGTCCTTCGACCTGACGGGCCAAATCATCGAACTGCCGATGGTGTACGGCGGGTTGAGGTAGCGGGCCCGCTGCTCCTCGTTGAGAGCGGCGATGGCGTCGACCAGAGGCCTCGGACGTAGCCAGTTGGTGTAGGAGCTGGTAATGGCGTCGCTGCCGTACCAATGCCGCGCCCCGGAGGTGTCAGTGAAGATGAGGTAGCCGTCCCGACGAGCCGGTGGCGGGGTCGGTGCGAAAAGGACGCCGGAGCGCAGTTTCTTGGTCCACAGCAGCTGATGGAGCGACCGGAGCCTGGGACTGTCTCTGTCCGCGTCGGGTTTGGTCTTCGCCGGCTTGTCGGTTTTGTAGTCGAACGAAGTATCGAAGACCCGCATCTCGGGGGAGTGCGCCTGCCAGCCCCGGACTTCGTCAAGCACGCGGATGGGTTCTCGCGTGCGGTAGGACCGGGCAGGGTTGCCGGGGAACTTCTTGTCGCCCAGGTTGGGATCGTCCTCGAAGGGGCCGGTGGGTTCCACCCGGTAGATCCTGCCAAATCCCTCGCCCGCGCTGACTTCAGCGCCCCACCTGGCCGCATCGAGGGTAGGGGTGAAGTAGATATGGTTGGTCGCCTTCCGTCCCCCGAAGTTGGAGGCGTAGCCGGGGACCAACAGGTTCCCGGCCTGCAGGTTTGCCTTGGTGCCGTGATAGAACGGCCCTGGATCCTTGGGACCGGCCGTTGCCTCCGCATGACCCTGTTCACTCATCTTTTCCCCCATCAGTTTGTGCAGCTAATGCCGTGATGCTAGTGTAGCGTGTCGTTGATTCCTTTGGGTATGAATTTTTGTCAGACTTGACCCATGGTTTATCTGGCAAAGGCACTGGAACTGCGCAACGGGGACCGCGAGGCCCTGGAGGCGCTGACCCGCGGAAAATCCTCCACGGCAACCCTGGCCCTGCGGGCCCGCGCTGTCCTGCTGGCTGCCGACGGGATGCCGAATATCCAGATCGAGAAGACCACCGGCTTCTCGGCACCCACGGTCCTGAAATGGCGCAACCGCTATGCCGAGGGCGGGATCGAGGCCCTGTCCGATGTCCAGCGCCCGGGCCGGGACCGGGAGATT
>NZ_JAGPOT010000039.1 GCF_018224015.1 Pseudarthrobacter albicanus | reverse complement strand
AGCCGGAGCTGGAAGTTGGTTCCCGTGACTCCCCTCACCGCTTCGCTGAGCGTTGCCGTCAGGTTGGCGGTCTGGCTTACGGAGAAGGCACCCGCTGCCGGGGTCGTCGGCAGCTTTACCGTGGGAGCCACGGTGTCTCTCGTGGGAGTCACCGGGTTGGAGGCCGCGGACAGCGGGCCGGGACCGTTCGCGTTCACGGCGCGCACCTGGAGGGTGAACGTCGTCCCGATGGTCAGGCCGGTAACGGTGCCGCTGGTTGCGGTCGCCGGGATTCCGGTCACCGTGGTGGCAGCGCCCGTGGCCGGGGTCGCGACGATCTCGAAGCTCGCGATCGCCGGGCTCACATTGGCAGGGGCCGTGAAGTTCACGGTCGCCGAACCTGTCGTGGCAGTCGCCGAACCTGTCGTGGCAGTCGCTGCGCCGATCGCCGGGGCTCCGGGGAGTACCACTGCCGGAGTCACCGGGTTGGAGGCCGCGGACAGCGGGCCGGGACCGTTCGCGTTCACGGCGCGCACCTGGAGGGTGAACGTCGTCCCGTTGGTCAGGCCGGTAACGGTGCCGCTGGTTGCGGTCGCCGGGATTCCGGTCACCGTGATGGCAGCGCCCGTGGCCGGGGTCGCGACGATCTCGAAGCTCGCGATCGCCGGGCTCACATTGGCAGGGGCCGTGAAGTTCACGGTCGCCGAACCTGTCGTGGCAGTCGCCGAACCTGTCGTGGCAGTCGCTGCGCCGATCGCCGGGGCTCCGGGGAGTACCACTGCCGGAGTCACCGGGTTGGAGGCCGCGGACAGCGGGCCGGGACCGTTCGCGTTCACGGCGCGCACCTGGAGGGTGAACGTCGTCCCGTTGGTCAGGCCGGTAACGGTGCCGCTGGTTGCGGTCGCCGGGATTCCGGTCGCCGTGATGGGAGTGCCCGTGGCCGGAGTCGCGACGATCTCGAAGCTCGTGATCGCCGGGCTCACATTGGCAGGGGCCGTGAAGCTCACGGTCGCCGAACCTGCCGCGGCAGTCGCTGCGCCGATCGCCGGGGCTCCGGGGAGTACCACTGCCGGAGTCACCGGGTTGGAGGCCGCGGACAGCGGGCCGGGACCGTTCGCGTTCACGGCGCGCACCTGGAGGGTGAACGTCGTCCCGTTGGTCAGGCCGGTAACGGTGCCGCTGGTTGCGGTCGCCGGGATTCCGGTCGCCGTGATGGGAGTGCCCGTGGCCGGAGTCGCGACGATCTCGAAGCTCGTGATCGCCGGGCTCACATTGGCAGGGGCCGTGAAGCTCACGGTCGCCGAACCTGCCGCGGCAGTCGCTGCGCCGATCGCCGGGGCTCCGGGGAGTACCACTGCCGGAGTCACCGGGTTGGAGGCCGCGGACAGCGGGCCGGGACCGTTCGCGTTCACGGCGCGCACCTGGAGGGTGAACGTCGTCCCGTTTGTCAGGCCGGTAACGGTACCGCTGGTTGCGGTCGCCGGGATTCCGGTCACCGTGATGGCAGCGCCCGTGGCCGGAGTCGCGACGATCTCGAAGCTCGTGATCGCCGGGCTCACATTGGCAGGGGCCGTGAAGCTCACGGTCGCCGAACCTGCCGCGGCAGTCGCTGCGCCGATCGCCGGTGCCGCCGGTACCGGTGCCACCGCGGACGCGACGGACACTGTCTGGTCCGAGAACTGGAGCATCTCGATGTTGCGCAGGGTATCGATTCCGTCACTGACCTTCTGGGCCGCTACATTGGCGCCGGTCTGGGTGACCTTCACCGAGGCCAGCGTGGTGCCCGTGGCGGGGACGGACTCGATCGTGTAGTTCGACAGCGGGCCGGAGAAGACCGCGGTGTCGACTGACGCCGTGTCCGTCCCGGCAGGCGGGCTCAGAATCTCACGGACGGACACCAGGTTGCCGGGGTCGACAAGTCCTGCGAAGACCGCCTGCTGCAGGGTCATGCCTGCTGTTCCCGGCCCGAAGTCGCCGCTGGTGGCCTTGTTCTCCATCAGGTCGGTGGTGCCGGTCTCGGTTGCCGGGTCGGCCGGGTTGGTGCGGACACTGATCCGCACCTGAAGGTACCTGTCGCCGTCGATGATGTCGTCAGCGCCACGACCTTCGATCGTGTCGCTGCCGGGGCCGCCGAGGAGGATGTTGCCATCGCCCCAGATCGGACCGTTCGTCGGGCAGGCCTTCATCGCCGAGGCCGCGATTACCGGAGCCGGATCGCCGGTCAGCGGCGGAAGCAGCGCAGCCAGTCCGCTGATGCGGTCCAGGCCTGCCTGGTCGAGCACGTCGCAGCCGCTGAACCCGGCGCCACCTACGGCACTGGGGACGGTGTTGGTGCCGCGAATGACGTCATTGAACCCGGAACCGGAGTCAGCTTCGGTCTCCTGCCAGCGGTCGCGGTTGACGACCACCTGCAGCGGCACGCCGTTCAGTTGCTGGTTGATGTTCATGTCATCGTCGGCTGGGACAGTGTTGTACTGGTGGATGGCCCAGTCGAACCCGGCGGCGCCGGCGAACCGGTCGATCGCCGCGTTGGCGGACATGATGTCGTCGCCGCCCTCGGCGTCGTAATCGTTTTCTCCCACCTGGCCGATCATGATGTCGTTGCCCGGCTTGGTCTGGGCAGGATCATCGAAGAACGGCGCGCCGTGGTCACCTTGGAGCAGGTCCTGGCCGGAGCCTCCCTCGATCCAGTCGTCGCCTCCGTCGCCGAATACGACATCCGCGCCGTCACCGGCCCGGATAAAGTCGTTGCCCGGACCGCCGAAGGTGGTGTTGTCGTTGCCTCCGCCGCTGGTGAAGTCCTGGCCATCGCCACCCATGATGGCGTCATTGCCGATCCCTCCGTCGAGCGCATCGTTGCCGGGGCCGCCTTTCAAGGTATCGTTGCCGGCCAGGTCGGTGATGATGTCGTTGCCGTCGCCGCCGAGCATGACGTCGTCGCCGCCGTTGCCGTCGATGACGTCATTGCCTGCGCCGCCCCAGAAGGTGTCGTTGTCGTTGCCGCCGAAGATCCGGTCGACACCGGGTGTGCCGTTGTAGACGGACTGCCCGTTGATGCCCACAGGGTTGACGCTGTTGACTTGGCGGTACTGGATGGTCCCGTCAGGCTTGCGCAGGAGCAGCGCTGTCTCGTCGCACGCGGTCGTCGGATCGTTGGCGACTGTTGACCCGAAGGCGGTGAAGCCGGCGGGCGTTCCATTGAGGTTGGAGAGCTGGAACTTGCAGTCGGCCGTGGCGAACGCGTCGGCCTTCAGCGTGTTCGTGCCGTCCGTGTTGCGCTGGATCAGCTCTGCGAACGAGTTGCTCTCGAGCTGGCTGCGCAGGTTCATGCCGGGGGTGCGGGCCAGGTAGTACAGCCGGTCCCCGTTCTGCAGATCGGTCAGCTGGTTCTCGAAGACGTAGTTGAAGGTGCTGCCCAGCAGGCCGCCGAACAGGTTCGTGATCTCCGCGAGCCCGCCGACCCAGAGGTCGACGTCGTCGAGGCCCGTGACGGTCACACCGTCGGCCGTGTTCGCATACGCTCCGGTGCCGAACATGAAGTCGGCGGCATCTGCCGGCGGGACGTCGGTGGGTGCCGGGTTTACGATGGCCCTGGCCGCATCCCGCTTGCCGGCCAGGGTCGTCTGGCTGGTGATGGACGGGTGCTTGCCGTACGCCGCGACGAAGTTGATCAGCGACTCAGGGTGCTTGAGGTGCTGACCGAAGTCCGACCAGCTTGTGTAGGGTGCGAGCTGGCCATCGTTGGTTGCCGCATGGATCTGCCTGCGGACGTTGTTCAACGGCGGGACGCCCGCGTCACGGGCACGCGTCATGTTGAGCGTGGGCAGGTCCAGGGGCAGCCCCAGGAGGTTGTTGCGCAGCGTCTCGGTGACGAACTCGTCGAGCTCGTTACCCACCTGGTCCGAGGAGCCCATGACGACGCTGCCGGCGGCCTGCGCCGGAGTGAGCGGTATGGCGGAACCGCTGTTGAAGTACTCGGGCGGGTTCAGGAACGCCTTGAGCAGCGGGATCGAATTGTCCGACCCGTTCTCGTTGGTGCGGGCGACCGTGTCGTCCAGCATCGAGTGCCCGAAGCGGTACACGGCGTGGGCGAACTCGGCGTGGATCGCGGGGTTGATGTCGGAGTGGTAGACGTGGAAGGGCTGGATTGCGGGCTGGACCTTGCGGGCGAACTCCTCGAACACCAGGTGCTGGTACTCCATCTCGGTGACGAAGCGGGCAGCCTGGAACAGGCGCTCCCCGTTCCAGCCGTCAGGCGTGCCTGCAGTGAGCTTCCACTCAGCCAGGGCCGCCACACCGGTGGCCGACGTGTCGCCGTTCAGCGTGTTCTTGATGTCGTCGATCAGGCGGTCGTGCTCGGAGTGGAAGACCTGGTGGATCGTGGTCAGGGCGATGTTCTCGTTGACCCGGCCGTCACCGGCGATGAAGTGCGCGTTGAGCATCTCGTCGTCGTACGTGCCCGCGGGCTGGTTGGCGAAGTCCGCGGACGGCGTATTGTCTGCATCAGGTACCGGCGCAACCGGCGGAGTGGCAGGGTTGTGATCCGTGTCCTGGGGCGACGGGTCCGCGTTGTGCGCGATGTCCGTCAGGAAAGGCGTGTCGAAGTGGAGCACGTCCGCCGGGACCGGCACGGTCTCGTCTACCGTTGTCGTCAACGGGTCGTCGAGTTGTCCCTCGACCAGGCCCGTCGCCGTTACATACTGCGGCAGGCCGCGCGCTGGGCCGGGAATGAACTTGCCGTACGGGTCGGTGGCCAGCATCGGGATGTTGGTCACGTCCGTGTCGACGAGCTTGAGCCCGAGCAGGTCATGGGCCTGGTTCTTGACCGAGGCCCAGGTGGCCATGCCCGTGGTCCCGTCCGGGGAGTTGAGGTAGGTAAGACCAGCCCCGAGACCGCCGAGGAGCTTGCCGGTCGAGACCGGCTTGCCGGCGGGGTTGTTCACGTACTCGCGCACGAACACCTGGTGCGATGCGTGCGAGGTGTACGTCTGGCTCTGGTCCACCCAGGGCGAGTCCGTGTTGTTGGCGTTCTGGATGTCGTCGGCGGTGCCCAGGACGCCGTCGGGACCGGGCTGGTTCTGCGCCCGTGTCAGCACCATGAACCGCTGGTTCACCGGCAGGTCGTCGGCATTGCCGAGGATGTGGTCCGGTCCGGCGATCAGCGGGTCGTCATCGTGGAGCGGAACGAAGACCGTGCCGCCGCTCTTGACGGTCTGGTCGACCCCATGGTCGAAGAACTGGCCGAAGAAGGTGAACAGGGAGTTGTAGGGCGGCGAGAGACCCACATCCGTGGTGACGTTCGGGATGAACAGGGTCTGGTGCGACGGCACGCAGCCGGCGGGGATCCCGGGTGTGGTGCCCACCGGGTCCGTGGTGCACGCGTCCAGGCCAGGGGCGCGCTGAGTCCTGACCGGGAACTTGGCGGCCGCCACGGCAGCCGGGTTGGTGGAGGTCTGGTCGACGATCAGGTTGCTGATCTCGCGCGGCTGCGAGTCGAACACCGATCCGCTCTTCTGCGCATAGGACGTCGGGGCGGGCGGGCCGAAGCCAGGAGGTGTGGTCTCGGCGGCCCTAAAGACGGGAGTGGTGAAGCGCGGGAAGGGCTGGTCTGCCGCACCGAATTTCTCCCGACCCGGAATCAGGTTGTTGCACGAGCCGTCCACCGTCCGCAGACCGTACGAGGTGAGGGCATCGGGGATCTGGTCGGGACCGGGGCCGACCAGCGTGTCACACGGGTGGGCCGGCGACAGGGTTGCGGCGTGGTGTTCAGCGATCTTGATCTGCTTGAGGATGAACGCGAGGTCGGATGGGGCCACGGTGAAGCCCTGACCGACCGGGGCCACGATGGCGTTGGCACCGACCACGGATGTGGTGAGTCCGACGAAACTGAGCAGGGCCATTGCGGTCCCTGCTGCGACTATGCGGGTTGGTTTGCCAAAGACTAATCTTTGGCCCTCCACCCTTGAGGATTAAAACACATTCATTGCACACCTGCCTCTTAGAGTGAGTGATGGTGCCAGAGTGCAGGTGGTGACCCCCGGAAAACTTGGAATTACCCTCGAAAAAACTTGGAATGACCTGCACGGGCTGTCCCCACCAGGGTTCAGCGGTGGCGGATTGCTTGCGGCAGTCCGGGCAAGCTGGTAGGCCTGTAACAGGCCTGCAAGCAGGGCGCATAGCGGCAGAGCGGCGCCATCGGGTCCCGGTGGTGTTTTCAGAAGGGAAGTTCACGGTGACCCGCAAGAATCCTCGGATCGAGGAAGTTGACGAACAGGATATCGAGGCCGGAGACGGACCGAAGAGCTGGGCAGCCGGCATCCCCGGGGTCCTGCATTCGATGATGCCCGCCGTCGAGCACATGGGGCTGGACCGAACGCGCAGGACGGTGCTGAAGATGAACCAGAAGGACGGGTTCGACTGCCCCAGCTGCGCGTGGCCGGACCCGCACCACCGCAAGGCGTTCGAGTTCTGTGAGAACGGCGCCAAGGCCGTCACCTGGGAGGCGACCCCCGTGGTGATCGCCTCCCACTTCTGGGCGGAGCATTCCGTCAGCGAGCTGCGGAGCCGCTCCGAGTACTGGCTGGGCATGCAGGGCCGGCTCACGGAGCCCGTCCACAAACCTGCCGGCGAGGACCACTACAGGCCGGTCAGCTGGGACGAGGCGATCCGGATCATCGGCACCAAGCTCAAGAGCCTGGACTCCCCCGACCACGCGGCCTTCTACACCAGCGGCCGGACCTCGAATGAGGCCGCCTTCCTGTACCAGCTCTTCGTCCGCGGCTACGGCACCAACAACCTGCCGGACTGCTCCAACATGTGCCACGAATCCTCCGGCTGGGCCATGGGGCAGACCATCGGCATCGGCAAGGCCACCGTCAGCTTCGACGACTATGCCATGGCGGACCTGATCATCATCATGGGCCAGAACCCGGGCACCAACCATCCCCGCATGCTCACCGAGCTTGAGGCGTGCAAGGAAAACGGCGGCCGGATTGTGGCCGTCAACCCGTTGCCCGAGGCCGGGCTGCGGCGGTACAAGAACCCGCAGAAGGTCAAGGGGATCGTCGGCCACGGCACGCAGATAGCGGACCAGTTCCTGCAGATCCGGATCGGTGGAGACATGGCGCTGCTGCAGGCGGTCTCCAAGCGCGTGCTCGACGCCGAGGCCAGGAACCCGGGGACCGTGCTGGACCACGCCTTCCTGGCGGAGCACTGCGAAGGGCTCGAAGAACTCACCAAGCACCTGGCCGAACTCGACGAACGGGCCGTGCTGGAGGCCACGGGCCTGCGCACCGAGGATATCGACGAGCTCGCGGACCGCTATCTGAAGGCGGAAAGGGTCATCATCACCTGGGCCATGGGGCTGACCCAGCAGAAGAAGGCCGTGGCCACCATCAAGGAGATCATCAACCTGCTCCTGCTGCGCGGCAACATCGGCAAACCGGGCGCCGGCGCCTCCCCGATCCGCGGGCACAGCAACGTCCAGGGCGACCGCACCATGGGCATCTGGGAGCAGATGCCGCAGTCCTTCATGGAGGCCCTCGGCAACGAATTCGGCTTCGAGCCGCCCCGCGAACACGGCACGGACGCCGTCGAGACGATCAACAGAATGCGCGACGGCGGCATCAAGGTCTTCATGGCCCTCGGCGGCAACCTCGTGGCGGCCATCTCGGACACGCACGCCGCCGAGGCCGCCATGGAACAGACCGAGATGACGGTACAGATCTCCACCAAGCTCAACAGGTCCCACACGGTGACCGGCGCGGAGGCGCTGATCCTTCCGACCATGGGCCGCACCGAGATCGATATCCAGGAGTCCGGGCCCCAGTTCGTGTCGGTGGAGGACACCGTCTGCGCGGTCCATCCCTCCTGGGGCAGCGTCGAGCCCGTCTCGCACACCCTCCTCTCGGAGCCGGCCATCGTGAGCCTGCTCGGAAAGGAAGTCGTCGGCAATAGGATCAACGCCGACTGGGACGGCTTCGAAAAAAACTACGACCTCATCCGCGACCACATCTCACGCGTTGTGGCCGGCTGCGAAGACTACAACGAACGGATCCGGCAGGAGGGCGGCTTCATCCTGGCCAACGGGCCGCGGGATTCCCGCACGTTTCCGACACCCACCGGCAAGGCCGTCCTCACGGTGAACGAGCTCGAGCATATCGAGCGGCCGGTAGGGACGCTGATCCTGCAGAGCATCCGCTCCCACGACCAGTTCAACACCACCATCTACGGGCACGACGACCGCTACCGGGGCATCAAGAAGGGCCGCCACGTCGTGTTCGTCAACCCGGAGGACATCGCCGAGCTTGGCCTCGCCGACGGGCAGTACGTGGACATCCGCGGCGAGTACCAGGATGGCGTGGAGCGCATGGTCCGCAAGTTCCGCCTGGTCTCCTACCCCACCGCCCGCGGCTGTGCGGCCGCCTACTACCCGGAATCCAACGTCCTGGTCCCGCTGAACCATACGGCCGAAGGCAGCAACACCCCGGTTTCCAAGGCGGTCATCGTCCGTCTCGAGCCGAGCCCGGACCAGACACCGGACGCTGCCGAGCGGGTGACGCCCGGGGCGGCCCAGGCGCGGTAGGTATCCGACGCTCCGCGGGACATGCCCAGCCTTGCCCGCGGCCACTGGACATAATGCCACCATGTCCATCCCCGGCCCCGTGGGGAGGGCATGTCCCCCGGGGCAGAGAATCTGTTCCGGCGGCGCTTGTCCGCGGGTCGTTGCTGGGCCTGGACCCTACTGCGCCGTCTTGGTCCAGCCCTTTTCGTCCGGGCCGCCCGACTCGCCGTGCCGGCACAGTCCAATGACCTTCTCGGCAGCGGCGTGCACGGCCTCCTGTGAGCCTTTCCGGCCATGGGTGGACGCAGCGCCCGCCGCGTACCCGACAATGAACGCGCTGATGGCTCCGGCGTTGGGGCTCACGGCCTCCGCAGACTCGTTCGCGACGTCGACGATCTTCTCGTGGTCGACGTCCAGATCGAGGATCTGCAGGGCCTGGATCAGGCGGGCGCTCCAGTGCCGCAGCGAGCTGTCTTCCTCCCGGGATAACGTCATGGCTTCTCCTTCTTGTGGGGTCCGTGAACTGCCGGTCTACCCTCTTTCAGCGCCGCGGCCCGGTATTCCGCGGGTGCCTGGCCCATCGCTTCTTTGAAGAGCTGGCTGAAATAGGACTGGTTCTTGAACCCGTTGCGGTGGCTCACGACGCTGACAGGGCTGTCGGCCAGGCGGGGGTCGCGCAAGTCCCGGGCGCAGCGGTCCAGCCTGCGGGTGCGCATCCAGGATCCTACGGTCTCGCCGGATTCGGCAAAGATGGCGTGCAGATAGCGGACCGAGACGAAGTTCGCCGCGGCGATGCGGCCGGGCGTGAGGTCCGGGTCGTGAAGCTGCGCGTCGATGTACGCGGCGATGCTTTCGAAGCGGACGCGCTTCTGCCCCGCCGGTTCGGCGCTGACGGTGGCGGCCAGCTCATGGCGCATCATCGTGGACGTCAGGTCCACCGCGTTGTGGAGCGTCAGCATCTGCAGCTCAGGTGAGAGAGTGTCCACCACCGAGTTCAGGCCGCCCAGGAGCCCGGCCATCGCCGGCCCCAGCCCCGAACGGCTGTCCAGCCGTTCCGCGACCAGGTCCGCGATCTGGAGGGTCGACAGCGTGACCAGGGACTGCGGAAATTTCAGGAACAGGATGTTGAATCCCGTCGGAACAACGATCTCGACGGGCCGCGCGGTCTGGTAGAAGCCGAAGTCCCCCGGCCCCAGCTGCGCCTGCCGGCCGTCCTGGATGATGTATCCCTCGCCGCTGAGGACGTGGCAGAGGACGAGCGATCCCGCGTCCTCTGCCACGCGCTCCGCCCCGCGGCGTGCTGCATGCCCGGACGCCTCGATCTCCGCCAGATGGATGCCGCCCTGGCTGCGGTTCCGTATCCGGGCTGTGAAGGACTCGGGCTGGTCGGTTTCCATGTCCAGCGCCAGGAGGGCCGACGAGACCATGGCACCCCAAGACCCCGGGTCCTTGGCCTGCTCGGCGAAAACCCGTGGCGCCATTGCCCGATTATTCAGGATTTTGCTCATTCAACGTCTCTTCTGCGGTCCGGGCCGCAATGCGTGTGACTACCAGCCTGAATCACACCTGCGAATGTGTTCGCTGTCACAACATTGGTGTGCACTCCATCGTATCCAAGGTGAGCCGGATCACGCATACATTGCAATGACAGCACCGTAACAAGCCAGGAGCAATAAATGTCCCAGACACTTTTGGAATCGACCGCTTTGGAATCGACAGGCCGCCTGCACGTCAGCGACGACGTCCCGGCATTGCTGGTCCGCATCGACGAAATCACCCCGCTGCTGAAGTCGCAGGCGGATGAGAACGAGGAACTCGGGCGCCTCACGGACACGGCTGTCCAGGCCCTCCACAACTCCGGCGTCTTCCGCCTTGGCATCCCCCGCGAGCTCGGCGGCTACGAGGCATCCCCCCGCCAGGTCATCGAGGTCATCGAGAAGCTATCCTGCGCCGACGCTTCCACCGGCTGGGCCGTGATGGCCCTGCAGATGATCACCGGCACCACCGCCGCCTACCAGGGCAAGGACGCCACGGATGAGCTGTTCGCCAACGGCGGCTACCACCTGATGGCCGGCCAGGGCACCCGGATGGGCCAGGCAAAGAAGGTCGACGGCGGCTACCTCCTGACCGGGTCATGGAGCTTCGCCTCCGGCCTGCCGCACGCCAGCCACATCCACACGGCCGCCGTCGTGCTGGAGACCGGCCAGCCCCTGGTCTTCACGCTGCCCAAGGAACAGGCCACCATCGTGGACAACTGGGACGTCATGGGCCTCAAGGCCTCCGGCAGTATCGACTACAGCTGCGAAGACCTGTTCGTGCCCGAGTCCTACACCTACGACGTCACCACCAAGGAGAGCGTCTATGGCGGCGCCCTCTACCGGATGGGGCTGGCCAACATGTCCGGCATCAACCACGCCGGCTGGGCGCTCGGCGTCGGACGCCGGATGCTCGATGAGATGAAGGCGCTCGCCCAGAAGAAGTCCGGGGCCCCGGGCGCCAGCGTCGACACCGACCAGTTCGCCGCCGAATACGCCAAGGCCGAGGCCACTCTTCGCTCGGCCCGGGCCTTCGTGTTCGAGGTCTGGAGGGACAACGAGGCCACCCTGGACAGCGACGAACTGCTCTCCGCCGAACAGGAAACGCTGACCCGCCTCGCACTGAACAACGCCACCTGGTCCGCCCACGAAGTCTGCATGACTGTCTACAAATGGGCGGCGACGGCGGCCCTCCGGCACGGGGACCTGCAGCGCTTCTTCCGCGACATGCACGCCGGGACGCAGCACATGACGTCCGGCCCGGTCGTGCTCCAGGCCTGCGGCCGGATGCTCTCGGGCCTGGCCAAGGACGCCGAATGGGTCTTCTTTTCCCTCGCTGAAGAAGCGCCGGCTGAAAAGGCATCGGCCACGGAGGCCGGGAAATGAGCGCCGCAAACGCAGCTGTTTCCATCCCGTCCCCCGCCAGAGTCGCCAGCGTCGGCTCCGGGGATATGCTCTCCGCCGACGACTTCAAGGCCGCCTTCCGCAACCACCCGGCCGGCGTCGCCGTGATCACCGCGGATGCCGGGGACGGCCCCGTGGGGCTGACCGCCACGTCCGTCATCTCCGTCTCGGCAAGCCCGGCACTGCTGGTCTTTTCCCTCTCCGCCTTCTCCTCGACGGCCCCCTCTCTGGCCCGGGCCGAAACCCTTGTGGTCCACCTGCTGGGCGCGGACCAGATGGGACTGGCCAAGACGTTCTCCACGAGCGGGATCGACCGCTTCGCGGATACGTCCAGCTGGTCCCGGCTGGTGACCGGCGAGCCGGTCCTGCACGACGCCCCGACCTGGCTGCGCGGCCGGATCGTGGACCGGATGCAGGCCGGCGACTCCACTGTGGTGGCCGTCCAGGTGCTGCAGGCCTCGGTGGCGGAACCGGCATCCGAGGCCAGCCCTCTGGTCTACCACAACCGTGCCTGGCACCGGCTCAGCGGGCTATCCGCGATCAGCTGACAGGCCGCCGTCGTACGTTCTGTTCAAAACCACTACTCAGCACACCGCCGACATCTCAAAGAGGAGAATCCAATGGCACTTGACGAAGCAACTACCGCGTTCCTGACCGAAATGGCACAGGCCGCCGGACCGGATGCCAAACCCCTGTGGGAACTGTCCGCCGCGGAAGCCCGGATCGCCGGCAGCGGGCTGAAGGACCTCTACGGCCCCGGCCCTGAGGTGCACAACATCGAAGACCACACCCTGGCCGGCTACGACGGCGGGCAGTTCCACGTCCGGGTCCTCGTCCCCAATACGAAGCCGAACGCCGTGCTCGTCTACCTGCACGGCGGCGGCTGGGTCCTGGAAGACATCGAAGGCTACGAAACCCTCGGCCGCCAGCTGGCCACAAAGTCCGGTGCCGCCGTCGTCCTGGTCAACTACAGGAAAGCGCCCGAGTACCCGTTCCCGACGCCGGTCGAGGACGCCTGGACGGCCCTGCAGTGGGCTGCCGACAATGCCGAACGGATCGCAGGGGCCCGCGTGCCGCTCTTTGTCGCCGGTGACAGCGCGGGCGGAAACCTCGCCGCCGTCACGGCCATCCGCGCCCGGGACAATGGCGGTCCGGAGCTCGCCGGCCAGGTGCTGCTCTACCCGGCGACGGACTCGGACTTCACCCGCGCTTCCTATCTCGCACCGGAAAACCAGTCCTTCCTCACCACAGAGTTCATGCACTGGTTCTGGAACCACTACGTCCCGGAGCCTGGCGCACGCACCAATCCCGAGGCGTCGCCGCTCCGGGCGGAGTCGCTCGCGGAACTTCCGCCCGCCCTGGTGATCACGGCCGAGCACGACGTGCTCCGCGACGAAGGCGAGGCATATGCCGCGCGCCTCGAAGAGTCCGGCGTCGACGTCGAACACCACCGCTGGCCAGGGCAGATGCACGCATTCTTCTCCATGGTCAACGTCCTGCCGGCCAGCGCCGAGGTCATGGACCTCTTCGCCGACGCCCTCCGCACCCGGGCCGGCTCCGCCGCCAGCACTGCGCGCTGACCATGTTCGCCAGCATCAGGATCAGGACGCGTTCAGCGGCTGGGAACGCCATCCGGGGCTGCACCGCTTCAATCAGTGCAGCCCCGCGCCGCACGGCGTCGAACGGCACGCCGCCGGACAGCACGCCGCCGGACAGCACGCCGCCGGACAATACAGGGCCCGCCACCTGGCCGTCCCGGCCGGAGGCCATCTCCGCCTCCGCGTGGGAAGGCCTCTACGACAGCAGCGGCCAGGGCAGCTCAGCGCACGAATAGGGTTCCCGGTTCACTCAGCTCCACACCTCCGGCCTGCGGGCCGTACCGAAGGAAAACAATGGTTATTTTCAATGACGGGGTCGCCGAGACGGCGCTCCCGGACGCAAGCATCGTCCACACGGAAGTCCTGATCGTCGGGTCCGGGCCGGCTGGTTCCTCGGCCGCACTGTTCCTGTCCAGCCTGGGTATCCCGAACATCATGATCACCAAGTACCGTTGGACGGCCAACACGCCCCGGGCCCACATCACCAACCAACGCACCATGGAGATCTTCCGCGACCTGGGGATCGAGGACCAGGTCCTGGCCGACGCCACCCCGCACGGGATGATCGGCGATACCGTGTTCTGCACGTCCATCGCCGGCGAGGAGATCGGGCGGATCCTTAGCTGGGGAACCCACCCCGCACGCCACGCGGACTACGAGCTGGCGTCCCCGTCCCTGAACTGCGACATTCCGCAGACATACCTCGAGCCGATCCTGGTCAAGAACGCCACCGTGCGTGGCACGCAGACGCAGTTCTCCACCGAATACCTCTCGCACAGCCAGGACGACGACGGCGTGAGCGTGCGCGTGTTGAACCGGCTCACCGGCCATGAATACACCATCCGGGCCAAGTACCTGATCGGCGCCGACGGGGCCCGGTCCAAGGTCGCCGCGGACATCGGGCTGCCGTACGAGGGGCAGATGGACATTGCCGGGTCGATGAACATCACCTTCAAGGCGGACATCGCCGGACTTGTGGGCCACCGGCCCTCGGTGCTGTACTGGGTGGTCCAGCCAGGATCGAACATCGGCGGCATCGGGGCGGGCCTGGTGCGCATGGTGCGGCCCTGGAACGAGTGGCTGATCGTCTGGGGCTTCGACATCAACGAAAAGCCGCCCACGGTGACCGATGAGTCCGCGGCGCAGATTGTGCGGAACCTGGTCGGCGTTCCGGACCTCGACGTGGAGATCACGGGCACGTCCCTGTGGGGCAACAATGAGCAGTACGCCACGCGGCTGCAGGCCGGGCGCGTGTTCTGTGCCGGCGACGCCGTGCACAAGCACCCGCCGAGCAACGGGCTCGGCTCCAACACCTCCATCCAGGATTCCTACAACCTGGCCTGGAAGATCGCCGCGGTCCTCAAGGGCCAGGCCGGCGAGGAGCTGCTGGAAACCTACACCGCGGAGCGGGCCCCAGTGGCGAGGCAGATCGTGACCCGGGCGAACAAGTCCGGCCGGGAATTCGGCCAGCTCTTCGAGGCGCTCGGGATCGACAAGGCCGAGACCGCCGAGGAGATGCACGCCCTGATCGAGTCCCGCAAGGACAACACCGCCGAAGGCGCAGCCAAGCGTCAGGCCATCCAGGCGGCCATGGAAATCAAGAACTACGAGTTCAACGCCCACGGCGTGGAACTCGGCCAGCACTACGACTCCTCCGCCGTCGTCGGCGACGGGACCGGCAAGCCCGCGCCGGTCCGGGATCCCGAACTTTATTACGAAGCAACGACACATCCCGGCGGCCGGCTCCCGCATGCCTGGGTGGGCGACAGCAGCCGCAAACTCTCCACCCACGACCTCGCCCCCTACGGGCAGTTCACCGTCATTACGGGCCCCACGGGCGCGGACTGGGCCCCGGCCGCGCAGAAGGTCAGCGACCGGCTCGGCGTCGCCGTCGGTTCCGTGGTGATTGGCCCGGGACAGGACGTCACCGACCTGTACTTCGACTGGGCGAAACTGCGTGGCGTGGCGGAAGATGGTGCCGTGCTGGTCCGTCCGGACAAGCACGTCGGCTGGCGCGCCGACCGCTTGCCGCACGATCCGGAAGGCGCCCTCTACGGGGCCGTCGCCGCAATCCTGAACCGGGAGAACTGACGATGAGCCTTTCCTTTGACCATGTGACCCTGGGCCAGCGTGTCCTGTTCGGCACCGGTGCCGCCGCTGAGAACCTCGCCGCGGAGGTCGCCCGGCTGGGCGCGTCCCGGGTGATGGTGATCGCCTCGGACTTCGAGACACCCACGGCCCAGGCCGCCGCGGCCGGCATCGAGGTCGCGCTCTGGCACCACGACGTCGTGATGCACGTCCCCATCGAAACGGCGGAGAAGGCCCGCGCCGCCGCGGCCGGGCACGGCATCGACCTGCTTGTGTGCGTCGGCGGAGGCTCGACGACGGGCCTCGCCAAGGCGATAGCGATGACCTCCCGCCTGCCGATCATCGCCGTGCCCACCACCTACGCCGGCTCCGAGGCCACCAACGTGTGGGGCCTGACCGAAGCATCCCGGAAAACCACCGGAGTGGACGACGCCGTCCTGCCCGTCACGGTGATCTACGACGCGGCACTGACGCTGTCCCTGCCGGTGGACATGTCCGTCGCCTCCGGGCTGAACGGCATGGCGCACTGCATCGACTCGCTGTGGGCCCCCCGGGCGGACCCGATCAACGCCGCCCTCGCCGCCGAAGGCATCCGCGCCCTCAGCCAGGGACTGCCGCTCATCGCCGCCGACCCGTCCGGGGCCGGGGGACGCGAACAGGCCCTCTACGGCGCCTACCTGTCCGCCGTGGCGTTCGCCTCTGCCGGGTCCGGGCTGCACCACAAGATCTGCCATGTCCTGGGCGGCACGTTCAACCTGCCCCATGCCCAGACCCACGCCACAGTGCTGCCCTACGTCCTGGCCTTCAACGCCCCCGCAGCGCCCGACGCCGAGGCCCGCATCGCCGCAGCGTTCGGCGCCGCCGGCGCGCTGACGGGACTGCAGGAGCTCCGCAAACGCCTGGACGCCCCCAAGGCACTGTCAGATTATGGCTTCACCGCGGACGGGATCGCCGAGGCCGTCGCCGTCGTGCTCCCCGCCGTCCCGGCGTCCAACCCGCGCCCCGTCACTACCGAAAACCTCACCGCTCTGCTCCGCGCGGCCCTGACCGGCGAAGACCCCCGGGTCCTCCTGGACCTCTGACCCCGACCCAAACCCCTCGCACCCGCCCCGATTTCCAGGAGGACACCATGCCCGGAACCACCCAAGCCAACCAGCCGCACCCCAGCATTAGCCCCGAGCAGGCCGCCGTCGAACAGCAGCTCGTGGACACCGTCGTCGCGTCCTTCGACAAAACGGAAGACCCCCGCCTGAAGCAGCTCATGCAGGCCCTGACGCGGCACCTGCACAACTTCGTCCGCGAAGTCCGGCTCACCGAGGACGAATGGACTGCAGGGATTGAATTCCTCACCGCGTCCGGGCACATCACCGACGACAAACGCCAGGAATTCATCCTGCTCTCGGACGTCCTGGGCCTGTCCATGCAGACCATCGCCATCAACAACCCGGCCTACACCGGCGCCGCCGCCGCCACCGAGGCCACCGTCTTCGGCCCCTTCTTCGTCGCCGACGCCCCCGAGATCCCCCTCGGCGGGGACATCGCCGGCGGCGCGGCAGGCCGGCCCTGCTGGGTCGAGGGCACCGTCACCGACACCGAAGGCCGCCCAGTCCCCGGTGCCCGGATCGAGGTCTGGGAGGCCGACGAAGACGGCTTCTACGACGTCCAGTACACGGACCAGCGTGTGGCCGGACGGGCCCACCTGTTCGCCGACGAAAACGGGAAGTACTCATTCTGGGGACTCACGCCCACCCCGTATCCGATCCCGCACGACGGACCGGTCGGCAAGATGCTGGAGTCTGTTGGCCGTTCCCCGGTCCGCGCCTCCCACCTGCATTTCATGGTCACCGCCGACGGCCTGCGGACCCTCGTGACGCACATCTTCGTGGAAGGCGATCCGCAGATCGAGATCGGCGACTCAGTCTTCGGCGTCAAGGACTCCCTCATCAAGGACTTCACCGAACAGCCCGCCGGCACCCCCACCCCCGACGGCCGCGACCTCGGCGGCCAGGCCTGGGCCCGCACCCGCTTCGACGTCATCCTCGCCCCCGCCCGGAACTGAGACCCGAGACCATGACCGAACACCCCGCCCTGACCCTGTTCTGCGCCGTCGCCCTCCGGGGCGCCGTGGAACATGCCCTCCTGCCCGCCTTCACCCGCGACACGGGAATCGCCGTTGAGGCCCGCTTCGCCCCGACCAGCGCGCTGGTCCAGGAGATCGACGCCGGTGCCCGTCCCGACGTCGTCCTCGGCATCACCGCCGCCCTCGAGCGCTTCGCCGCCGCCGGAATCCTCGACGCCGGGAGCCTGACACCGCTGGCGCAGGCCGGCATCGGCGTCGCCGTTCCCCCCGGCGCCGCCCTCCCGGACATTGCCACCGTGGAGGCGCTCACCGCGGCGCTGACCGCGGCCCGTTCCGTGGCCTACTCACGGAACGGGCCCAGCGGCATCTACTTCGTGAAGCTGCTCCAGGAACTCGGGATCGCTGGACAGGTCACCGAAAGCGCCACCGTTGTCGATACAGGATTCACCGCGTTGGCGCTGCTCGATGGCAGGGCAGACCTGGCCATCCAGCAAATGAGCGAACTCCTGTCCGTCCCGGAAGCCGAAATCGCCGGCCCGCTCCCCGACAAAATCCAGCACTACACGGCGTTCTCCGCCGGAACCGCACCAGGCACCGGCAGGCACGACGCCGGGGCGCTGGTAGCGTTCCTGGCCGGGGAGCCGGCCAAGGCCGCCTATGCCGCCGCCGGGCTCGAGCCGGCCGGCTGAGGGGCTGCGCGCCGGGCTATGAGGACCGGATTTTATGGTGCCCCGGTGAGGAAGCCCTGCTCCTTCATCCATTCGAAGGCGACATCCGCCGGCTCCTGACCGTCGACGTCGACCTTCAAGTTCAGGTTGCGCATCGTCTGATCCGTCAGCAGCGGGGAAATCTGCGCGAAAATCCCTTCAAGCTCGGGGCGGGCGGCCAGGGTCTTGGAATAGAACACTGGCGCCACGTTGTAGGCAGGGAAGAACTTCTTGTCATCGGTGAGCACGGTCAGGCCCAACGCGTCGATCCTGCCGTCCGTGGCGAATACCTCGCCGAGGGTGCACACACCGTTGTCCGTGGCACTGTAGACGGCGCCGACGTCGTATAGCCCGATGTTGCGCTCCGGCACGCCGGAATCGGAGCCGCGGTCCAGGCCGTAGTGCTTGAGCATCGGGCCGAAGCCGTCGGGCCTGGAGTTGAACTCCGGCTCGACGCAGAACGTCCGCTGGTCAACCGGCAGCTTGGCGATGTCGGACAACGTGCTCAGCCCGTACTTGGCGGCCGTCTCGTTCGTTACGGCGAGGGCATAGGTGTTGTTCAGCGGGGCCTTGGCGCCCCAGGTCAGGCCGTTGCCCAGGTCCTCGTCATGGACTGCCTGCCACTGCGCGTTCTGCTCAGGGATCCCTGACGGGTGCCCCATGAAGGACAGCCATGCGGTACCGGTGTACTCCCTATTTCCGGGCCGCCTGGTGCCGGCCATCGTTACAAATAACGATACAAATATCGTGGAGAACCGTGCGGTCGAGGCAACGTCCCGGCGTGATATCACAGGAGCCCGTCGCCAGACTGCCGCGGACGAGGGCCAACGACGTTCTACCTCTTGAGGGTTGCGGGTGACCACAAAGCATGCCGGATAGGTATCGTTCGAGGTCCCTTCGGGCCAGAAAACAGCGTGAGACATGTCCCGGTCCGCCCGTGTCCCGCGGGTGCCGGGGCCCTGAATGGTCCGTCTCACCGGCCCGCCGAATTTTCGCGGAAAGCGGCCAAATACTCGATACGCTGGACGAATGCGCCCTACACTATAAGCCACGCTGGGACCCAATCCTTCCGGGGGAAGCAGGACGGTATGCCAGGCACACAGCATGGAAATTGCATGAAGGGGCCGGAAGTCACAGGCCTCGTGCGGCCCCGCCTGATCCCTGACTTTGACGGCACCTCCACCGCGCGGCTCGGGCTGGTGATCGCACCGCCCGGGACCGGCAAAACGACTCTCCTGGCGCAATGGGCGGCGCAACGGTCCAGCACCGTGGCGTGGTACCGGTCGAGTCCGCGTGACGCAAAGCCGGGCCGGATGCTCGCCCGCTTTGCCGCCGCGCTCGCCATGGCTGTCGACGACGAATCCCCCCGCTCCTTCCCCGACCTGGAGCTGTTGGCCGGGCGGCTGGAAAGGCCGCTCGTCTTCGTCGTGGATGACCTGCATGCGCTGGCGCATACTTGCGCGGAGTCCGAGCTGGAGCGTCTTCTTGCACTCAACTCGCCTCAGGTGCATTTCCTCGTGGGCAGCCGCCGCCCGCCGCTGTTTAATCTGGCCAGGTCCGAACTGCCTGCTGCCGTCACGGTTTCCGGTGACGACTTGCGCTTTCGCGCCGCTGAGGTTGATCAGCTCTTCCGGAACACGTACAAGCAGCCCCTGAGTTCCGCCGGCACCCTGAACCTGACGCTAAGGACGGATGGCTGGGCGGCCGCGCTGCACCTCTTTCACCTTGCGACAAAGAACCGATCCTCCGTGGAACGGCGCCGGGCAGCTGAGTCCCTCGGCCCGGCGTCGCGGTATGTCCAGGACTACCTGACACACCATTTCCTGACTGGAGTCTCCGAGGACATGGAAGTGCTGCTTCGCCGCAGCTGCCTTTTCGACGTGCTGACACCGTCCCGCTGCGACGCGCTCCTGGAAGGCGGTGACAGCCGGCAGTTGCTGCTCCGGCTTGAGCAGCTCGGCGTCATTTCGAGCGAGGACGACGGCGCAACGTTGCGGGCCCCTGAGGTGCTGCGGCAGTACTTCGCCGCCACGCTTGACGACACGCAGCACAGCTGCCCGGACGGCACCCGTGGGCAGGCCGCGGGGATCCTTGAACAGGAGGGGGCCTTCGGCGCCGCCCTGCGGGTGCTTGCCGACGGCAAGGACTGGGACCACGTGCGCAGCCTTCTGCAACGGGCGGGAAAAAATGCCGTGCAGCCTGGCGCTTGCGAATGGGCTGCCCTGGTTCCCGGGCCGCTGCTGCGGGAGGACGCCGGCTGTACGGTGGCCAGGTCGCGGCAGCTGCTCGATGACGGATGCGCCGCAGCCGCCTACAGAACCGCCGCGGGGGTCCCTGCGCTGACCAGTGACCCCGGCTGGCTCGCACTGGCGCGGGACCTTCATCAGAGCGCCGCCGTGTGGGCCGGGGACGCGCCTGCCACGGGTCCGGGACCGGCGGGCAGCCTGCGGGAAGCGACCCACGGGAACCCTGGCGGGGTGGCCCGGTCGAGGGGTGCCCCCCGGCGGCCCCAGGAATTCCTGGCCGACGGGTTATCCCGTCTCCTTGCCGGCGATCAACGCTCATCCCTCCTGGCGCTGCGGCGGTGTGCCGGGCGGCTGGACGACGAACCGGGGGCTGCACTGGCGGCGCAGCTTGCGCTGGCTGTCTTTGGACCGGAATCGGACCCCGACGGTCCTGCCGCGGAACTGGACGCCGTGCAGCGGCAGGCTCAACGGCGCGGCTTTACCTGGCTGGCCCGCCTGGCACGGGGTGTCCAGGCCGCACTCCCCGGCACCCCGGGCTGCCAGGACGCCGTCCGGACCATCATTGACAGCTGCGAGCAGCGGGGTGACGAGTGGGGCGCGGCATTGGTCGCCGCTTCCGCGGCTCTCCTGCGGTTGCGCGCCGGACGCCCGGACACCCGGGGTTTTGACGCCATCGCGGTACGCTTCCGCAGACTTGATGCGGGCGCCCTGGAAGCCTGGGCACAGTCGGCGCAGGCCCTCGTCAGTGCAACCCTGGGCCTGCCGGGAGCCGCCGAGGAGGCGCGGACTGCGGAGGCCTTCGCCCGGGCCGCAGGAGTTCCCGGTGCGCTTGCAGTCGCTTATGCGGCCATGGCCCTGCAGCGGCCGGAACACTACCGGGAACTGATGCATGCGGCCCGTGAGACCGGCACGTCTGCGGGGTTGGTCTGCCGTCCGTGGACGTGGATGGCAATGGAACCGCATATCCGGGCAATCCAGCACACCCCGAAACCAGGTCCGGGGACGGGACCCGCGGAATCCGCCGGCCGGGACCGGGGCGGCCGTGTCGGCCGTGTCGTTGAGGCAGTGCCCGGTGCGACGCTTCCGTCCCTCCAGGTGGGCTGTTTCGGCGGGTTCGCACTGCGCAGCGACGGTATCGGCGTGGACCTGTCCAAGGTGCGGCCGCAGGCCAGGACAGTGCTCCGGATTCTTTCGGTGAACGCCGGCCGCCCGGTGCACCGGGAACGGCTTGCGGGGATACTGTGGGCAGATCTGGATACCGCCTCGGCGCTGCACGCCCTGCAGGTGAGCGTGTCCAGTCTGCGGGGGGCCCTCCAGCCCGAGGGACAGGCCGAGGGCCAGCAGCTCCTCGTTCGGCAGGGCGAGGCCTATGCCCTGGTGCTCGGCCACGGCTCGGCCTTCGACCTTGCGGATTTTGACCAGACCCTGCATGATGCCTCGCTGGCACGGTCGGCGGGAGACCACCTGGCCGCCGCCGAAGAACTCCGCCGCGCCGTCCAGCTGTACACCGGTGAGGTGCTCCCGGAAGACGGTCCGGCGGAGTGGGTGACCGACACGCGTGAAAGGTACCGCCTGCGAGCCGCAGAAGCTGCGGCGTCGCTGGCCGGCCTGGAGCTTGTCCTGGGAAACCCTGCCGATGCCACCGCGGCCGCCACCCGGAGTGTCGAGATTGACCCGTGGCGGGACGAATCCTGGCGGACCCTGGTCGAGACGTTCCGCCGCCTCGGGGATCCGGCCGCCGCGGAACGCGCGCAGCGGCGCTACGAACTCATCCTGAACTCCCTGGGCGTTCCGGGGGCCTACGGACTTCCAGGCACGGAGGGCGATGTCACCGCCGGCCGGCGAACTGGACCTCCGCGACGGCCACGGGTGCCTCCGGCGGACCCTTCGATTCCAGGATACTGATCTTCACGGCGGAGACCTGGTCCGCGCCGATGTAGATGCTTTGAGGGGTGGACACGTCCTTCAGGTCAACGGTCCGGGAGGCCTGCCCCCCGTCCGGGCGTATCACCGTGATCTGCACCCTGACCGGCCAGCGTTCCTTGGCGAAGACTTCCGGCACATTCGACGCACCGCCGCTGATGACCACATATGTCAATCGGAACGGCTTGTCGAAACCCGCCTCAAGCTCAGCACCGACATTTCCGGGGACGGCCGCAGCCCAGGAGCGGTCCGAGGTGTGGTCTATGGCCAGTTCCGGACCCCGGCCCGGCGCCTGACTCGTCGCCTTCATGCTCTGGGCGAGGACTTCCGCATCCAGGAGTTCGTCCTGGACGCGTACCACTGCCGCCGCGATCACATCCCGGCCGAGGTAGGCGACGCCGCCAAAAAGCCCCGACACCGCGAGGAATGAAACCGCGCCCGTGGGGAAGCGCCGCTGGTTCCGCCGCTTGGGTCTGGTTCCTGCCGGCAGTGCCGGCCGTTGCCGGCGGCTAAGGAGCCGTCGCCACCAGGGCGGGTTGGGCACCACGGCGGCTTCCGTGAGACTGGCCGCGCAACGCCGGCAGAAGTTGCGGTCCGGCTTGTTGCCCGCCCCGCACCGGCCGCAGATCAGCTCGCCCGGAAGCGGCCGCGGTTCATCCTGCGGCGGAGCCTGGCGTGGAGCCGGAACAGCCCGCTGGCCGGGTTTGACCTCGGCCGGGCCGGCGCCGGGGAGGACCCTGGGGCCCGCTGCTTCCTTGATCCCCGTGCTTTCGGCTGCATCCCCTCCGGCGCGGCCCGCCAGATGGGCCCCGCGCGCCGGGCGGTTCACCCGGCCCGAGTCCCAACTGTCCCCGGGCGGGGTACTTGGCGCGGTACCTGACGGGACACCGGGCGCGGTATCCGGTGCATGGCCCCGCGGCACGGGAACTATGGGCAGCGGCGCCGTTGTCACGGCGGGACCGGGTCCCGGCCCGGCCGCCAGGGTCGGGCGTTTTTCCTCCCTTCCGGCGGGCGCCCGCTGCCAGACGAGATAGGCTCCGCAATTGCTGCAGAAGCTCTCGCCGTCGTTATTGCGGGCACTGCAATCTCCACAAATCAGCACGGTGGGCTCCTCAGGAATCGTCAGCGCCAGGGACCACTCCGGGCACTATTTCCAGGGTGTGGGGAACATGGGCCGGCTTCACGGCATTGATGATTCCCTCCAGGCGGCGGAGGTTGACGTCCTCCCGGGCGGCGGCGTACACCCGGATGTGCAGCGTCGCGGCGGCCCGGCCCGGGAGTTCGGCACCTGCGGTCGAGGACCATGCGGCGCCGCCGCTGTCTTCAACCTGAACGTCCACGACCCCTCCGACGGCGAGCCTGACGGCGTCGGCCACCCCCGGGACGGTGCCGCGGCGCCGGTGGATCGTTGCCGCGTGGGCAACCACGTCGCGGCGCCGTGCCGGGGACCACGACTCGTCCAGCCGCACGCCCACCCACTCGGCCAGCAAGTTGAGGAAATCGTCGGGGGCCAGCCGGGGATCAAGGTAGGAGCCGAGTCCGTCCAGCGTCGTGAATACCGGGGCCAGGGCGTCGTCGAACGCCATCAGGAACCGCTGCAGGAAAGCGTCTTCCTGCAGCACGGCCGGCAGCCGGGCGGCCAGGGGTACCGCGCTGGCCAGTCCCGGAACCATGCCACGCATCTCAGGCCCCTTCCGTCACGCGGACCTGATGTTCAAAGGAAAACACCAGTGCATTCCGTTCCAGTTCGATCCGTTGCAGCGGCTCCCCGCGCCGTCCGGTGATGGGATCGGCAGCGAACACCAGCACTTCGTCGACGATTTCGGTTCCGGCCAGCCTCTGAAGCACCGCATGAACCTCGCCTGCATGCACGGGACGGCCGAACGGCCATCCGTCGCCGTCCGGGCCGCCGCGGATCGGATCAAAATACTCGTAGAGCGCGCGCAGGGCATCGCGCTTCAGCGTCTCACGCGAGACCCTGGGGCGTGCGGTGAGGTGGGCGACGACGGTCACACCGCGGTAGTAGGGTGGCTCCACCAGGACCCGGGCGCCCACCGGCCGGCGTTCGTCAAGATACGACGCAACCTCGGAGAGAGTCTCCTCGTCCGGCACCAGGTCCTCGAACGTCAGCCGCTGCTCTTTGTCCGGGACGGCAGCAGGAACCACCAGCACCCTCACGCCGCCGGCTTCGTCCGGCCCGGTGGCCGGAATGCACCGTACCCGGGCAATGTCCGGCGCGGCGCGTTTGGCCAACTGCTCGTAGTCCTCGGCGGTGATCGCCCTGTCCCTGGTCCGCAATGCCAGCGGTCCCCGTTCCTTGGCCTGTTCGATGGTTTCCGGCGCTACCCCGCCGTGGGCGGCGCGGCGGTTCTCTACGCTGTTGACGAAGGGAATGCTGGACCGCAGCACTGAGAGTGCCCGGGCAGCGACGTTTCCCTTGGGGCCCCCACCCGTGCGGTACTGCGGGACCCGGACGGGGGCCCCGGCCGGCGGCACGGCCCCGTAGTAGCGCAAGGACCCGTCGGGCTCGCGCACGGCGGGTGGAAAGTTGACGATGCCCGCCGTACGGTCGATCGCAATGACCCGGTCATCCGGGCCGCATCCCGCGAACGAGTCCACTTCGGTCCAGGAATTCCAGCCGGAGCCGGAGGCGATTTCCACCACGAACGCCTCGCCGCCGGGCACCACGGGACGGCGGCCCAATTCGAACGACTGTCCCGGGACGCCTTCGGACAAACCGATGACCTCGTCTGCTATCGTCTCGGCGTGGACGGCCGGAACCGAGCCGCCGATCGTGAAGGCGCTCGCGGAATGCACGGTGGGGGAAGCACTGTAGGGCGGGTAACCGGAGGCCGGGTCCACCACGCGGCAGCGCAGCCAGCCCGCCCGGACTCCGCCCAGCAGCGAGGCCGTGTGGGTGTGCGGCACATGGATGACGACGTCGCCGGACCGGTTCAGTCCGCCGGTCCCGTCGCGGTCCAGATCGCAGGAGGCCCACCCTGCGCCGTCCCATGCCTCCCACACCAGCGGCGGGTTGCGCGGGTTTACTCCCACGCCCCTGACCTCGCACTCAAGGCGCAGGACCACCGCGCAGGAGGGCGCCTGATCGTTCAAGCCCAGGAGCAGCACATCCCCTGGCACCGGCGGCGTACCGAAGCAGGCGAAGCTCCCGTCCCCGTGCAGGACCTCGCTGTGGGGCACCGGGACCCCGCCGCCGGCCTGCGTCATGACGTGGGCGAGCCGGCGGGGCGGCACGGTCAGCTCCCGCGTCGTGGCGAAGACCACCGCCTCGTCCTCCTCGGTGCGCCGGGTCGAGGCCTCCGTTCCCTGCGGAATGACGACCGCGTCGGGCTGCGGAGCGGACAACCAGATCAGGAGCTCGACGGAGGCGGCCGTCGGCGGATGCAGCGTGACGCCGAGCAGGTCCAGGAACGCGACGTACAGGCGGTCCGGTACCCGGTTGAGCCGGTAGAAGAGCTGGTCAACCATGAACGCGAACGTTTCGATCAGGGTTACGCCCGGATCGGAGACGTTGTGGTCGGTCCACTCCGGGCAATAGTGCGCGACCATGCGTTTGGCGTCGTCGACAAGGTCCTGGAACCGGCGGTCATCGAGGTTGGGTGATGGGAGCATCAGGAAGCGGCCTCCTCGCCGCTGTGCGGAATGACGTAGAAGGGGAAGACAAGGTTCCGGGGGTCGTTGGTTCCCCTGATGGTGTATTGCACATCGATCAGCAGCACCCCGTCGTCGGCCCCGTCGAAGTGGACCAGCACGTTCTCGACGTCGATCCGGGGTTCCCAGCGGTCGAGCGCCACCCGGACTGTGTAGGCTATGTCGCCGGCTGTGGCCGCGTCCGCAGGCGCGAAAACATAGTCGTGCACGGCGCAACCGAATTCCGGGCGCATCGGCCGCTCCCCCGGGGAGGTCGCCAGGATCAGGTGGATGCTCTCCTCGATCTCGCGCTGGTCATGAACCAGCGCGATGCTGCCCGTCCGGTCGGTGCGCAGCGGGAACGCCCAGCCGGCGCCAATGAATTCCTGTCCCACGTCACTGCCTCCTATCGCCGCGCGGACTGCCCATTGCGTCCGGGCTCAGTTGATCCGGACCAGACCGCCCTTGACGGTGGTCGTGGCGCCGCCGGACAGTTCAGCCGTCGCGTCGCCGGCTACCTTGACGTTCGGCGCCGTGAGTTCGGCTGAACCGCTGCCCGTGATCTTCACGGTGGCGCCCGTCAGCTCCAGGCCGGCGGCCGCTTCCACTGTCACTTTTTTGCCCTTGATGACGACCTCTCCCGTCGACGTTGTGACCGAAACATCCTTCTTGGCCGTGATGTTGACGGGTCCTTCGGACAGGATCTCGATTCCGGCGTCCGGTTTCTGTCGGAGCGAGATCTTCTGCTTGCCGCCGTGGGTGCTCACGGTGACTTGTTCGCCGCCGGGCGATTCCAGGAACTCCACCAGCATCCCGGTGCGGGAAACGAAGGCGCGGCGTTGGACGGCGCCGTCAGTGGAGCCGACGTGGTCCGCCCAGGGTTTGTCCGGTTTGTCCTTGCCGTTGAAGAGGCCGCCCAGGACAAACGGCTGCTGGAAGCTGCCGTGGCCGAAGGCGACCAGGACCTCGTCCCCGACCTCAGGGAGGACGACGGCGCCACGCGAGGCGCCTGCACCCGCCTGGACGGTGCGCGCCCACCAGCTCTCGTAGTTGTCGGAGAGGACCGGAAACTTCACCTTGACCCGGCCCTGGTTCTCCGGGTCCTTCGCGGCGGTCACCACGGCGTTGACGACGCCGGGCACGCCGGCAGCCCTGCTGTTCGCACCGGCCGCAACTCCGTAAAGGGAACGCTCGGACTCATGGCTCACGGCGAACGTCGTGAGGTAACCGCTGTCGGGGCTGAAATCGTGCCGGGAGGAGCTCAGCGTGTAGCTTCCGTCGAACGGCTTCCCGGCCCCTTTCAGGGACACCGCGGCCCCGGCCCGCAGTTTGGGATTTCCGCGGGCCACTCCCTCCAGTTCGGCAAACGCCCCGCTCAGGCGGGAGGCGAGGGCAGCCGCGGTGGCCTCGCACTGTGCCGCCTGGTCAAAGGCCGTGGCCGGGGCGACGTAGCGGGGGCTGTCGAACTTCCTGGCGAGCGCCGCCGGATTCACCTCGGGCAGTTTGGCGCTGCGGGTCTTTGCCGGGGCGACGGAGACAATGGCCCGTTTCGCCGCGACGTCCCAGCCCCTGACCTCCACGTCGGGGACCTGGTCGGCGGAGGTGACCGTGCCCCGCAAGGACACGAGGTTCACCCCGCGTTGGATCACCAGGGGCTCGTTTCTCGCCCCGCCGGCATCCGGCGGTGCTGTCGCCGCATCCGTGGACGCGGTGAAGTGCAGCGCACCGCCGGACACGGAAAGGACCACGCCTGCCTCGACGGCCAGCCGGTGCAGGAAGTCCCAGTCGCTGATGCCGTCCTGGGCCACATGCTGCAGCACGGGGCCTTTGGCGTCGATCGTGCCAGCCTTGATTCCGGCGCGCCGGGCCACCTTGCGGACGATGTCCGCGGCGGTGCTCTGCAGGTAGGCCTCGACCCGGCGTCCGCGGAACAGGCGGTGGGAATGGTCCAGGCCCCGGACGATCGTGTACAGGCCGTCGTGGTCCAGTTCCGTTTCGAGGGCAGTGACCTCGCCGGACAGCAGGGGCACCGGGCCTCCGGGACCGCTCTGCTGGACGAGCAGCTTGACGGGCACTCCGATGCTGATCCCCGCCTTGTCCAGCACGGTGGAGTACTCATCGCTGAAGCGGAGCAGGAACAGGTCCGGAACGTTGCTGCTGTCATCGACGTAGCCTGACACAAGCCGTGCGGCGATGTCCGGGGGAAGCGGCTGCCCGGCGACTTCCACCAACAGCATGTTGCTGAATTCTTCACCGTGCGCCACGGAGCACCTCGCGCCCCTCGGTCGCGCCAACCTGCAGGGCTACCGACGGAAGCTCGGCCGCGGCGGGCAGCAGAACGGAGGTGCCGGGCCGCAGCCGCATCGGATCATCTATCCGGTTGGCTGCCGCAACCGCCCGCCACAGGGAAGCGTTTCCGTATTCGTTGTAGGCGATGCCGGCGAGGGTGTCCCCTTCAACCAGGACATGCACGCGTCGGGGCACCAGGCCGCCGGACGTCGGGTTCTGCTTCGGCGGATCCCCTGCTATCTCTTCCAGCGCTACCGTGCAGGTGGCGCGCACGGGAAGTCCTGCAGCAGTGAAGAGGGTGTATTTGACTTGCACGCTGGCTATATAGGACAGCGCCCCGGTCAGCTTCCCCCAGCGGAACAGCACCCACGGCGGCGACCCCTTGTTTAGCTTTAGGGACGCCGGGGTGGGAGTGCAGCAGGAAAACAACTTCTCCACCCGTTTAAGCACGTCATCGTCCTGCTTCGCGGATGCGTCAAAGAACATCTCCAGGGAGAGCTTGGAAGGCATCGGCCCGTTGTACTGCGGCGGCCCCGCCTTCTTGTTGCCCTTGGCAGTGTGCCGGCTCCAGGACGCCGCCTTGCCCAGGGTCAGCTCCTTCGGGTTGAACTGGAATTTGATGCGTCCGATCGGTGGGCCGGCCTTGTCCAGCGAGCCGTCCTTGGACGGTTCGCGGAGTTCCAGGTACGCGTGCGACAGCTTGAGTGCTTCTTCGCCTCCCTGATGGGGAGAGCGGCCGGCAGAGATGGCGGCGGCCGCCGCCGGATTGGCATCTTCCGCGTCCGTCGCCCCTGCAGCCAGTGCGTTGATCGTCATGTTCGGCTCCTACTGTCCCGTTTTCGAGACAAACCCGTGGTGGGCGATCTCCAGCGACTCCATGATGACCTTCGGCTGGTCCGGATTCAGTGACGGACCCTTCCAGCGCACCGGGACGACGTCGTAGAGTTCCCAGCCGGCAATCTTCCTGCCGTTGGCGGTCATGACCTCGATGATGCCGGTGCACCGCGTGTATCCCGTCGCGATGCCGGCAAACCATTTGGCGATCTTTTCTGTGTCCTTCCCCAGGGGCCTGGTCAGGGTGATGTTGGGGTACTTGAGACGCGTGGGCAGCTGCCAGATGAAGGCGTTGTTGCCGCCCTCCTCCCGGGATTCGATCACCACCTCACAGCCCAGCCCTTCGCAGGTGGTGAACGTCCCCAGCTGTATGTTGTCCAGCGACACGGTGTACCGGACACTGACCGCCGTATCCACATCCTCCAGCATGATTTTCCTCAGTTCGCGTCGGTCCGCAGACCGCGGCGCTCGCGGTCCAGCAGCATTTCGGCCTTGATACGGCGGATCAGCGGCCCGGCGAGCCGCTTGGCGAGATCTTCAAGCTGATCGGGAGTCGCCGGTGGTGCGGCGCCCGGAGCCGCCGCTCCCCTGGCTGCCGCTCCCTGCGGCGCTGGTCCGTCCTGCGCTGGTCCGGTTCCGGCGGGAGCAGGTTCCGTGCCGTCCTGAACCGACGGGCCGCCATCGGCCGGCTCCGGGACGGCGGTTGACTGTGCGGGCGGCCCTGGGGCAGCCGCTGAATAATCCGGCGCGGAGATCGCGGCCTCCCGCTGAAGGGCACCATCGGCTTCGGCCCGTTCCGGCGACGCCCCTGCGAGGCTCAGGACAACGGGATGCGCAGCCTCCGGGAAGGACCAGCCGGGCCCGGACACCGCAGGAAACCCTGGGCTCGGTGGGAACCCTGGAAGGGCCGGCCCTGGATCGAATCCTGATCTCGGCACTGCCTGTGCCGGAGTCGATGCGGCGGGCCCCGGCGCGGTGACCGATGATGCACTCCAGCGTTGGAGGCTGCCTGCCCGCGGTCCGCCGGATTGGAGCCCAGGGCCGCTCGGGCCGGAACCCGTTTCAGCCGGCCGCCAGGAACCGGCCACGGCCCTTGGCGCTGCGCCGTCTGCTGACCCTGCCGCCTCCACTGAAAGCGTGCGCTGGATGACCCTTCCGACGGCGGCACTCGATTCCGGTGAGGCGTCCGGGGCCGCGTCGAAGGAGGCGCCGGTTCCCGCCCCGGATGCGGCCTCGGAGCCGGTTCCGGGGCCGACTTCATCGTCGATTCCGACGGGCGTTGCGACTGATCCTGGAGTCGAAATTGGCGCTGGGGCTGCAAGGACTCGAGAGACGTCGGCGTACGCTGCCTGCCCGGCCGTGGCCGCGGCGGGCGCCGGGAAGGACGGCCGCGCCGCCGCCGGCAGCACCGGCATCGCCGTCAGCCGCTGCCAGGTGTCCGGTGTCGTGCCTGCCGTGGCAGTCCGGACAACCCGCAGGACAACCGGACTGACGACTTTGGGGATTGCTGGGGCCAACGGGCCAGCCGCCGAACGGGAGGCTCGCTGGATCTGGAGCGCGGCAGGCGGAATCGACAGGCCGCCGGGTCCCGGATTTTCCCCGCCGCTTTGGCTACTCGCCCTTTGACCGCTGTCCGTCGTACCGCTTAGGGGGGTGCTGCGCCGGGGCCCGGGACCGCCCAGGCCGCCGGCTTGCTCCATCCAGGCAGCACCTGACGCCGCGTCGGCCCAAGCACCGTCCCCGGAGTCTGGTTGAACCGGGCCTGAAGCCGCTATGTTCCTTTGAACGGGAGGGTTTCCCGCCGACGGAGCTTGGCTTGTGGAAGCGGGAAGCACGAGTGAGGGGGACGGTGCGGCTTCTGCGGCGGCCGGCTCAATTGCTGGCTCGGTGTCCGGTCGTGCCGCAAGGGTGTGCCGGGCGTTCTCCGCCCCGGAACCGGCGATCCCGGGATACTCAGGGAGCACCTCGGAGACTTCGCCACCAGGATAGTGGACATCAGGAGCCACGACATCGTGATCGTGGTCGAAATCCTCAACTTCGTGCCGTCCGCTTGAGGCCAGGACGGACCGGGAAACCACCGGCATACCGGGTACGCTGCCTTCGCCGGCGGACCGTGAGGGACGGACCCCACCGGAACCGCCGTGGCCTGGCTGGCCGGCTGGTGCGGCAGGAACAGCAGCCGAGAGCAGCGGGGCCGATCCATCCTCCGAAGGCGGGGAAGGCGTGGCTTCCGCGGGCCCGGTGACAGCCGCATCGAAGGGCTCCTCGATCCCGGCATCCGGGGACGGGGCGGGATCAGGGTGCGGCGGATCCGCCCCCCCCGCGGAAGTGGTCGCCTGACCGTCGGCTGCCTCCTGGGCGGCACCCGCTCCGACGCCCGGAATGGCTCCCGCGTCAGGAAGGACCGTATCGGCGGGAAGGACTGTGTCGACGGGAAGGACTGTGTCGACGGGAAGGACTGTGTCGACGGCGTCACGATCGCCGTCATCAGCCACAGGGACAGTCGCCGGCGGGGCGGCAGATTCGCGGGTTGACGCCCGCTGCACCGGCAAGGGGAAGGGCCCGGGAGAAGTCCAGGGGAAGGGTTCCACTGACGCGGCTGGTTCCGAAAAGGACAGGGGCATGCCGAGCCCCAGCTTTGACGTGGGAGGCACATGCCGGAAGGACGGCGAAGAGGCCGTCGGCCCGGACGATGCCCGCTGCACTGCCGGTGCCGACGGCAGCGGAACATAAGTGGCACCTTCGTCGGAGGTGCTGCCGTCGGTGTGCCTGATCCGGTTCGGCGGGGACGCTTCCGCTGCCGGGGCCGGCCCGGAGGCTTCTGCTGCCGGGGCCGGCGCGGAAACAGCCGGCTCCGGGGACGGTTCCGAAGACTTCAGCGGCGACGCATCGACGTACAGCACCTGGAAAGCGTCCGGCTCCGCCGCGAGCAGGGGGCCGCGGTCCCGGGAGCCGCCGTCCAGAGCGCCGCCGTCGGCCACTGCGCGTTGCGTCGCCGGCACGCCGCCATACCTGTCCGGCGTCGGACGGACCCGGGGCGCCGGAGGCGGCAGCAATGCCATCTCCACCGATGCCGCCGAGTAGCCGCCGTCGCCCGGGACGGGGCCGCCGCCGTCGACGTCGATGACGCCCGGTGGCGCCTGTGCGCTGACCAGGTGGGCCATGGGGCCGGTGAAGGACGGATCGCCCCAGGAGGAGAGCGCACCGGCGAAACGTCCGGGATCCGAGGTCAGCTGAACGCTTCCCATGGTGCGTTGCAGCGGCGGCAGGAAGGCCCAGCCGGCCGGCGGAACCCGGACCTCGACGGCGGAGGTTGCCGGCCCGGGGGGTGCCTGATCCGTCCGGGGCTCGGACGTCCCGCGTTGCCAGGGCCACCGCATGAGTCACCGCTCCTGGGAGAGGCGCGTATTGATTGCCGAGATTTCACGGACATAGCGAAGCCGCTGCCCGTGTTCCAGATCCAGGATGTCGTCGAGGGGCCAGTGGAAGTGATAGGCCACGTAGGACACCTCCTCATAGATCCGGTCCGGCGCGTACGTCATGATTCCCCCAGGCGGCCACCGGCGAGGTCGGCGGTGAAGCGGTGGGAGCATTCTGGGCACGTTACCGCGATCCGGGTATAGCCCTCGGCGTTGATCCGCCGGTAGAAGTCCTGAAGGAAGGCAACGTCGGATGCGAACATGTTTTCCACCACGGCAGAGGTGACAGACCCCAGCGTGCCGAGCGAGGTGATCACCCTGCCGAGCAGGACCACCGTCGTGTAGGCGGCATTCTCCTGGACCCGTGCGTCATAGAGCGGCAGCAGTTCGTCCCGCGCTGTCGCCAGCCGCATGACGCCGGATTTGTGGACCGTCCCGTCCTGGTCGACGTAGCCGCGGGGGAGCTCAAAGTTGAACTCGGTCCGGAGCGGCTGACGCCCGTTCCCGGGCCTCCGGTCGGCCGGAGCGCCGGGGGAATCCGCCTCCGGGTCCGGCAGCACCACCGCGCCATGGGTCCGCTGCATCACGAGATAGTGGCTTCGTCATAGCAGATAACGAATTTCTCCGTGGCCTGCTCCGCGGCGCCGGCCTTCAGGGAATTCAGTTCGACGCTCTTCACCCAGCAATTGACGAAGTTGTAGGTCTTCAGCGTGTCCCCCTTGTAGTCAAGCAGCGCGACGGCGGCAGTCTTGCGCGCCCCGGCGACGTCGCCCGCCATGACTGTCTTGAGCCAGTCAGTTACGGTTTTACTCTCGGTCAGTCCCCTGGTGACCGTCAGCTCCCCCGCTTTCGGCCGGCCGATGAGCTGGCGGACGATATATTTGCCGTCCTTGGTCTGCTGCTTCAGCTCGATCTTGTCGACCTCGGACTTGAGGCCGCTCACTTCGATCACCCTCGGCACTTCAATGCCGTCAATCGTGACCGTGAACGCGTTGGCCGGTGAGTTGTCAAAATTGCCGAGGGCCATGGTCTTGCTCCTTTTGAACTGGGATTACTCGCTCACGAGGCTGGTGCCGCCGGAGAATTGGGACAGCTGGAAAATGACGAACTCGGCCGGCTTCACCGGAGCCACACCTACCTGGCAGACCACCTGGCCGGCGTCGATGCCCTCGGCCGGGTTGGTCTCCGAGTCGCACTTGACGAAGAAAGCCTGCTCGGGTGTGAGCCCGAAGAGGGCCCCCTTGCGCCATTCGTTGGTCAGGAAGGCACTGATGGTGCGGCGGATGCGCGCCCACAGGGCGGGGTCGTTCGGTTCGAAGACCGCCCACTGGGTGCCCTGCAGGATGGACTCCTCCAGGTAGTTGAAGAGGCGGCGGACGTTCAGGTAACGCCATTCGGCGTCGCTGGACATGGTGCGCGCTCCCCAGACGCGGATTCCGCGGCCGGGGAAGGTGCGGATGCAGTTGACGCCGATGGGGTTCAGCAGTTCCTGTTCCGTCTTGGTGATCTGGGTCTGCAGGCTCGTGACGCCACGGATGACCTCGTTGGCGGGCGCCTTGTGGACACCGCGGGTGTCATCGTTGCGGGCCCAGACGCCGGCCATATGGCCCGACGGCGGGATGAACCGGTTCGTTCCGGTGCTGGGGTCGAACGCCTTCACCCACGGCCAGTAGAGGGCGGCGAATTTGGAGTCGTAGCCGCCGCCGTCCATGCGCCAGTTCTTGATCTGCTGGGCGTTGAGGTTGGGCGGCGGGTCGATGATGGCGATGCGGTCCCCCATCAGCTCACAGTGGGCGATGGCGGCGAGCTGGACTGCCTTGACCGTTTCCAGGTCGATCGATCCCTGTTCGTAGGCGGCCATCAGGTCCGGCACCGCGACCATGGTCACCTCGTCGACTGCCTCCAGGCCGCTGAACCCGGTGCGGTCGGCGGCATCGCCGACGTAGTCGTCCACGTTCAGCTCTTCGGTGGTCGGCGGTTCGGGCTCCGGCTCCGGTGCGACGAGCTGGACCGTGCCCTTGTCGGGTTTGACGAGGGCGCCCCCGGTGGCGACTTCCTCGATGGTCACGATCTTCGACTCGGCGCTGACCTTGGTGGCAACGTTGTTGTTGCCGCGCTTGGTGGTGACGTTGTCCCAGACCTCGGGCGGCTTGCCCTCCACCGTGATGACAATCTTGAACTGGTCCTCAGGCGCGTTTTCCCCGCCGGGATCGGCAATTTCCACCGTTACAGGCTTGGGGTTTGCCGCACTGGACTTGGTCGTCAGACGGTATCCGCCGAGTTCCGCCGTCGGGGAGCCCGTCACTGCCTTCGGCTGCTGCTTGGGTTTGTCCTCCCGTGCCCCGTCGGCTCCGATGCGCACCACGTAGCAGTTCCCTCCCCCGTTGAGGAAGTAGCCGTAGACGGCGTGGGCAAGATACGAGCCTGGGACGAAGTCGCCGAAGGTTTCGGAGAACTGGGTCCAGTTGGACACGAGAGTTGGTTCGTTATCCGGGCCCTTGGAGGCAAGCCCGACGAAGGCGGCGACTGCTGTGCCCACCCCCTCGATTGGACGAGTGCCCGCTTCGACCTCGTTTACGTACACACCTGGCGAAAGATAGCTTGGCATTTTGTCTCCTCGTTGAACCCAAAACGTGGTTCAAGGGTCCCGCGGGGAGCAGTCGGCGTCACGGCTATCTGGATGCGCTGACGGGAAGGATGGGGTGCACGAAGGGGCACGAGTTACTTTCGCTTCAGGTTACGGAGCACTCCATACTTCGCGAAGATCTTTTCAGCAATGAGCATCTGCTGCTCGGCTGCGTTCGTGATCGCCCCGGCGTTCGGTTTCATGGATTCGGACAATCCGCGCTCCTTGCGACCCGGACCGTTTTTCGCATGGTCACGCTCTACGGCGGCGATAGTGCGCTTGATGGCACCTTTGGCCAGAAGTGCGTAGGCGCGCTGCATACTGTATGCGTCCTGGCCTGCACCTACGCCGGATCTTGCACGTCCCTTCACGGATTTCGACAAGGTCAAGTCGCCTGAGACCTCGCTGGGCTGGAGCCGTTTGAAGTCCTTCTGCTCCCGGGCGCCGCGCCAAAGGAGAATCGTGGTCATGCTGTCGTATTCCGCGACTGACGACTCAGGAAAGCCTTGAGACATCAGCACTGCGCTGACGTAGCCATCGGGAATGACGTGCTCCGACCACAGATACGCTCCTCGAGCGGGCTGCGAGCTGTGCGGCGCTATGTTTCCAACCAGTGTGGCTGCCTTTTTCTCGTCTGCGGGAAGGTTCGTGCCATGCGTGGTTTCCGGGTTGACCCGGCCGTGAATGGCCCACTTGTCACCTTGGGTGGTTGGCTCGAGGACTTCCATCCGGTAACGAAGCCTGATGACTCCGAGTAAGGGAATTAGCAGACGCTCGCCGAACGTTTTCCCGGCCAATCTGTTCGCGGCCTTGACTCCAGCCGCCACGCCCTTGTCGAGCCGCGACTGCTTCTCCTTCTCGATCTGCTCGGGCGTCTTCTCCTTGATCCCGAGCTTCTTTTTCGCCTTGCCCAGCAATTCCTTGCCTTTAGCCTTGAGTTTGCCGCCCACCTTCTTGGCGAAGCTCATGAACTTCTTGCCATACTTGATCGCCTTGGTGACCACCCAGTCCACAACAGCATTTATCGGCTTTTGCAGGGTCTCGAGGATCTTCTTGATCTTGCCGGAAATGCCCCCGAGCCCGAGCAGCGAGGCCAGGAATCCGATCAATACCGGCAACATCCTGGCAAGCGTCTTCTCGATGTAGCCCGCCACTGCACCCACCCCGCCAGCTGCAATGGATTCCACGGAGTCGAGGACGGAGTCGACAAATGCCTTGATCTGCTCGGCTTTCTCCACGAAAAACCTGACGACGTCGTAGATCATCTTGCAGGCTTTGACGAATGCCGAGGCGGGGTTGAGCAGGGAAATCAGCCATACGATGCCCGCTTTGATGATCTCTATGGAGACCATTTCTTTGATCTGGCTCATCACCATCTCTTTGATGTCCCCGACCTTTTTAACGACCCACTTCCACAATCCGCCGATGCCTTCAGTGATCAGAATCCTGATCACCTCAAAGCCTTTCTCCAGCTTACCCATGACGGGCTCGCCGATTTTGGCAACGATCCGTGCCCGGATGTTTGCCCATGTCATCCCGAAGATGGACATCAGAAGCTGGACGATGCCCTTGAGGTCAAACTTCTCCGGCAGTTCAATCCCCCCTTCGGACAGAGCACCCAGGAGCCACCCCTGCAGGCCCTTCTTGAGGTGTTCGACGATGTTTTCGCCAAACTTCACAATCCCGCCTTTGACGGCATTGACGAAGTTACCGAGGAAACCGATGGGATCCTTGATGATCTTTCCGACGGCGTTGGCTGCCCGGGCAAGGACGGTCAGCAGCATGTCCTTGAGCTGCAGGACTGTCTTGATCGCCCCGCCGACGGCGTCCTTTGCCTTGTCCCACCACCCCTTGTTCTCGTCCTGCATGACCGTGACCTCTTCGTCGACGGCTGTCCGGGATTCGATGTACTTCGCCGCGAGGTCCTCAACCAGGGCGTCCTTTTTAGAGTCGACGTCGTTTTCCAGTTGGTCGAACTGGTCGGCAAACTGCGATGCCGCCGCCTGCGCGACCTTCTGCAGGTTCTTCGGCTTGGAATCCACGTAGGCCTTGATCTCGGCACGGCCCTTCGCGATCCGGTCTTTGGCTGCGGTGAGCTGGGCGCCGATCGTGTCCGCAACACGGCCGATCAATGCGGCCATGTCGCTCTCATATTTCAGCCGGGCGGCGGCGTACTCCTGGTCTGCTTCCTTGGGCAGGTTGAAGATCTTGTCCTTGGCCCAGAGCAAGTCACCGCCCAGCCCCGAGTAGCGGCGGTTCTTGTAGTCGGCTATCCGCTTTTTCACGTCGGCGGTGAAGGCGTCGTGCACATTCTTTTCGCCTTCGGAGAACTCCTTGGAAACGGTCCCGTCAAGGGCCCCCAGAATGGCAATGACATCTTTCTTGGTTGCATCGAAGATGGCTTTGACCTCGCCTGCCACCTTCGCGCGTTCTGCCTCGTCCTTGGACTTCGCCGCACCCTTGCCGGCGGCGGCTTTGCCCAGCGCGCCCTGCTTCGCGGAGAGCATCCCTCCAAGCCCGGCGGCACCAGCGCCCTGCGCCGCCTGCTTGGCCGAACCGAGCTGGGCGGCTTCCTTTTCCCTGAAGGCCGCGGGTGCTGACGCTGAGTGCTCTTCACCTTGTTTCTTTGCCGCCAGGGCCCCGACGAAGGCCGGCTCATTGGAGCTGGCCAACTGCTGTTCCGAGACGTCCGCCTCGGCCATCGCCGCCTCGGTGTCGCGCTTGCCGCCACTGAGGTCCGTCTGGGCGGCAGGAGCCGGAGCCGGCATGCCCGCCGCAGCATCAACGCGGGCAGACGCAGGCTGGGGCTCGGGAGCCAGGGGCGTCACCGGCTTGTCCACGGCCTTCGATTGGTCCGGCACGGAGGCCGTTTTGTCGGCAATGTCCTTCGCGGAGGCCGCCTTACCATCGGTGACCTTACCGGCCACCTGGTTCTTGATCGCTTCCGCTTTCCCCGAGTTGCCGAACCCCTCCGCCTCTTCCAGGGTCTTGGGCGCCTGGGCGGCGATTGCGGCCTTTACGGCAGCAATGAAGCCGGCCTTGTCGAAGCCGGCGGGTTTGGCCCCGGCCATCGTTGCGGCCTGGGCTTCCTTGGCCTGGGCTTCCTTGTCCCCCGCCGGCGGCACCGCGGCATTCTTGGCCTTTTCCACTTCGGCCCGGGGTGAAGGATGCTGGCGGAGTGCCTTGCCCTGCGACGCGACCTTAGTGGTGACGGCAAGGAAACGCGGATCACTGCTGGGGGCCAGGCCTGTGGGCCTGACCGGGCCAGGACTCTCGGCCAGCCGTTGGACGTAAGCTGCCACGGCGGCGTTACCGGCGTTGCGCTGCATCATCTGGAGCACGGCGGGTGACCCTCGCGCCTGGCGCGAGGCCGTCTGCCCGGCGCGTTGCGCCGGAACCTTGCCGGGCCCGCCCTGGAAGGTCGTCGCCATGAACCGCACCGGCCGGGATCAGCCCGGCTCTTCCTCTTCCGCCTCGTCCCGCTGGACAGCGCCGTCCGCGATGAAGGAACCCTGCGCCGTTTCCTTCTCCTCTTCCTCCTCCGCGCGCTGGACCGGGGCGCGCTCCACAAAAGTCCCCTGGGCGGTGTCCTCGTCGGCGTCGCGCTGGACGACGGCGGCGCCGGCCGCGAAGCGCTGCGCCGGAGCGCCGGGTGCGGACATGGCCCGCTCCGCCGTCGCCGCGGCCTCGCGTTCGAACCGGTCGGACGGATCGCTGACCCGCACGCCGGTTCCCGTCGCGGTCCCGTCCACCGGGCCGCTCCGCTGCTGGACCACATGGGTGAGTTCGTGCGCGAGCATCGTCCGGCCGCCGTCCGAGCCGGGGTCGTACTTGTCCCGCTGGAAGACGATGTTCGAGCCGACCGTGTAGGCATGCGCGTTCACGGAGGCCGCGGAGTTGTGCGCCGCTTCCCCCGTGTGGACGCGGACGTCCGAGAAGCTGTGGCCCAGCCGGTCCTCCATGTCGGCGCGCACCGGCTCCTCGAGCGGCTGCCCGCCTCCGGAGGAGACGACGTCGAGCACGGGTGAGCGTTCCTCCTCCGCCAGGCCACGGAGACCACTGTTGCCCACCGCGCGCTGCAGCGCCAGCATCCCGCGGGATCCGACGACGTCGGTCCGGCCGGCTGCGGCCGCCCGCCCCAGCACCGCAGGGTCGGCGGCTTCGGCCCTGGCCGGTTTGGTCCGCAAGCTCTCGACGTCGGACTGGTCATGGTCGTGGCTGTGCATGGTGCACCCCTTTCATCAGACCTACACCGACGATGCGCCCCGCAATGCCGCCCCACAAGCGCCGCCCCGGCGTCCAAGCGGGCAGCCGCGCCTGCCCGAACGGGCAGCGGGCCGGCTTACCTGTCGGACCTCCGCGGCGTGGCAAGCATTCCCCAGTACGGTCCGAACTCGCTCTCCAGTGTCAGCCGTCCCAGCTTGCGGTACTCGCGCTGCACGGCGGTGACCAGGTGCGCCATGGTCACCGTCCCCCCGTCGTCCGCCGCAAGATACGCGCCGGTCACGGCGGCGGAACGGATGGCACCGCCGGCCAGCTCGAAGGCCTGCCCCAGGAAGGCCAGATCGATGTCCGGTGCGCGTTGCAGCGTCCGTCCAAGGCACCGGTCCCACAGCACGCTGCGGTGCGCGGCATCAGGCAGCGGGAAGTCCACGACGACGTCCAGCCGGCGGGTGAACGCCTCGTCGATGTTGGCCCGCAGGTTCGTCGCGAGGATGGCGAGGCCGTCGAAGGTCTCCATCCGCTGCAGCAGGTAGGCGCTTTCAATGTTGGCGTAGCGGTCGTGGGCGTCCTTGACCTCGGAGCGGCGCCCGAAGACGGCGTCGGCCTCGTCAAAGAGCAGCACGCCGTTGACGCCGGCCGCCGCCGTGAAGATCCGTTCGAGGTTCTTCTCCGTTTCGCCCACGTATTTGTCGACGACGGTGGCCAGGTCCACCACGTAAAGGTCCAGTCCCAGCTCCCGGGCCACCACTTCCGCGGACATCGTCTTGCCGGTTCCCGAATCCCCCGCGAACAGGGCCGCCACGCCGTGCCCGCGGCCGGCTCCGGGCCGCATGGCCCAGTCCCCGAGGACCTTCTCCCGGTGCCTGGCCCGCAACGCCACCTCCTGCAGGGCCAGCAGCACGGCATCGGGAAGGACCAGGTCATCCCAGCCCACCACCGGTTCCACCCGGCGGGCCAGGCGGTCAAGCGCCGAACCGTTTTCGGCGCGCGCCCCGGCGCCGAGATGCGACGCGGTGATGCGGCCGTCGGCGGTCAGGGTGGCCTGCACCTGCGCGGATCCGGCGGCCCGGGCAACCTGCTCCGGGCGCAGCCGGAAGGCCGAGGTCGCTGCCTGGACGTCCACCCCGTTGAGCGGTCCAAGCGCTTCCCGCCACAGGGAGGACCGTTCGGCTGTTGTGCTGACGGGGACCTCCACCAGCAGCGGCGCACGGGTGGCCCATGCCGGATCCCAACTGGCATCCCCGATGAGCAGCACGGGCTGCGGTTCGGCATGCAGTGCCTCCAGCACCGCGGGGCGGTCCGCCACGGCGGCGAGGGGGCCTGCCACCAGTCCCGCGCTCCGGAGCCTGGCTTCCCGCACGGCGAGTTCCACGAGCTGGAGCGGTTCACGCTCGGCGGCCAGGCGGGTCAGGTCGAGAAGCACAGCTTCGCAGCCCCGGGACCGCAGTGCACCCATGGCCAGCACACGGCCTGAC
Organism: Pseudarthrobacter albicanus; assembly: GCF_018224015.1. Lineage (GTDB taxonomy): Bacteria > Actinomycetota > Actinomycetes > Actinomycetales > Micrococcaceae > Arthrobacter > Arthrobacter albicanus. The sequence goes on along the minus strand of NZ_JAGPOT010000039.1, from coordinate 5,861 downwards.
CCCGTGGCAGGCTCCCGCAGATAGGCCAGCAGGACCCCCGCGCCGAGTGCCCGGGCCAGCGGTGCGGCGTCTCCCCAGCTGACGGCCGGAGGCTCGGCCAGGACGGCCTGGAGGGCCGGCTCCGGCGTATCGTCGCCGAGAAGGTGCCCGACGACGCGGTCCGGCACCCGCAGTGCGCGTCCGGGCAGCGGGCGGTCGGGATCCTCAACGACCAGCAGGCCGCCCGTAATCAGCGGGCCGGACAGCAGCCGTGCCCTGCCGTCCGCCGCGGACAGGGGCGTGCCGCAGAGCGCCAGCGCGACGGCCGCCGAGGGACGGTGCCGGGTGACGTCGTCGTTCAGGTAGCCGAAGAGCTGTTCGAAGCGCGGGTCCAGGTCGGCCGCGAGCGCCACCAGCAGCAGATCGATGTCGAGGGGCAAAAGCCTGAAGGCGGAGGCCAGCTCCCGGAGCCGAAGCCGGTGCCCATCGGCCTGGGCCGCGTCCGCGAGCTGTTCGCAGTGCAGCTGGCGCGGCGAGGTCCCGCCGGGGTCCGCTTCGGGCCCGTCCCCGTCGGGGGACGGGGACGCTTCCCCGAGCAGACGGTCGACGGCCTCGTCACTGAGGTACAGCCCACGGAACGGGTCATCAGGCTGCGGATCTTCGGCCCGTCGGGCCGCCACCAGGAGACGGATGCGCTCCTCCACCACTCCGACGCGGCCAAGCAGGTGCGCGAGGCTGGGGTTCCCCGTCACCCCGTCATCCTTGCTGTCATCGAACAGTCACCGGGGCCGCCGACGGCGCGGGCCACGGACCGAGGCTGGCGGAGCGGTGTGCTGGCGGCGGCCCAGGTCGGCGCCGCCACCGATGAGATCGGACATGTCCACCTGGGTGCCCTTGGATGCCGGCGGGCCGGCCTGGTAAACAATTCCGGTGTCGACCGGAGCGATGACCACGATGTCGAGCGACGGCTTGAGTTCCCCTCCCAGGGCGGACCACACATCGGCGAACGCACGGTCCTCGGGCGGGGGAAGCCCCACCGTCAGGGGCACCACGAGGCCGGTCTCGGCGAGCGGCCCGACCACCAGGTCATCCGGCAGTGCGTCATGTTTAAGGAAGCAGCGCAGCAACTGGTCAAGCAGGCGGTGCTCGTCTTCCGGGCGCTGGGTCCACGCCGTGACGAGGTACGACAGCTTGAAATGGCGCGGAGCGGGCCGGCGTGTCCGGACGTACCCGTCATCTCCGCGCTGCTCGGACAGCCCGCGTTCCCTCCGCCGGACGTCCTCACGGATGTCATAAAGGTACAGGTTGACGGTGGGGGCGTTGCGCCGGGCGGCCCAGTCCTTGGTGGGCGCGTCGAAGACCACGTCCACCTCGGAGCCGCCCAGCGCTTCGTTCCTGACCAGAATGCGCAAGGCGTCGTCGATCTGTGCTATCACGCTTATCCCCTCCCAATGAGGTTGGGCCCATCCTGGCCGTTGCACCGGTCTCCCCCGCGCCGTCGGGCCCGCGGCGGGCCCCACGGCACATACAGTCCACAGTGGTGCCCGGTGGCGCCGTCGGGCAGCCGGGGCGGGCACACGTTCGGGAAGCGGATCCGGACTCTTGGGGCAACGGCCTAAATCAACCCCTCCCGCAGTGCATAAGCAACGGCGTGGGAGCGGTTGCGGAGCTGGAGACGTGTCGTGACATCGTGGACGACGTTTTTCACCGTCCGCTCCGAGTACGCCAGCTGGTGCGCGATCTCGGACGTGTCCAGCCCGTCCGCCAGCAGCCGCAAAACCTCCACCTCGCGCGGGGCCAGACCGGTGAACATGATTCCGCGCGGACCCAGGACGTGCCGCTGCAGTTTGCCGACCTGGTCCAGGAGGCGTCCGAGCAGATCCGGAGGGACGCTGCCTTCACCGGAAGCGGCGGCGATGATGACAGCTACCAGGCGGTCGGGTGTCGCTTCGCTGCGACGGACCAGGCCGACGACGCCGGTTTCAACAGCCTTGACCAGGTCGCCGTCGTCGAGATGGCCCGCCACGAGGACGGCGCGGGACAAGCCGCGCCGCTGCACGATGCGGAGCAGCGTCAGCGCGTCTTCGTCCACCGAGTCCGTAACGACGACGACGACCCGCGCCTGCTCGGCGTCGGCCGCCCTGACCACGCGGACTTCAGGGCGCGCCCGCAACTCGCTGGCGACGCCGGCCTCGGAAATCGGGTCACGGGCGTGGACCCGGACAGTTATTGGTTCCATGAATCCTCCAATCTAGGCTTCGGGACTCACCTGGAGGGCGGCACGGGTCTGCCGTGTCTGCTGTCCCGCTGCGACGAACATAGCGGACGGTGCTCTTCGTGCAGTCAACACAGGCTCAACGGGCAGCAGCGGTGCCCGGAAGTCCGGCCGCGCGGCGTGCTGCGCCCCTGCGTGTCCGCCCTAGCCTCGGAGTAACGACGAGCGCCGTGCGTCCGTGGACGCGGCGCAGTTCCGCGAGGAGGGGGCCATGAGCACCACTGCAACGCTGGACTCGCGCGTCGTCAGCCTCGAGGCCGGCGCCGAGGCGTCCGTCCCGCTGCATATCCGCAACGACGGCGAAATCGTCGAGGAGTACAGGCTCCGGGTGGTGGGCCCGGGCGGCTCATGGACGGAAGTCGTGCCTGGATTCGTGTCGCTCTATCCGGGACAGGACGCCACCGCCTCGGTGGAGTTCCGGCCCCCGCGGTCCGCCGCCGTCCCGGCCGGGGAGTTCCCCTACGGGGTTCAGGTGCTCCCGACCGAACATCCGGAAGACGCGGTAGTTCCCGAAGGCGTTCTCCATCTTCTGCCGTTCTACGCGACGACGGCTGAGCTGATGCCCCGGACGTCGCGGGGACCGCTCGGCGCCTATCATCGGGTGGCCGTGGACAACCGCGGAAATGTGCCCATCACCGTGACCTTCACGGGTTCCGATCCGGGCGAACTGCTGGACATATCCTCACGGGAGCCGGCACTTACAGTGGAGCGGGGAACCGTACAATTTGCCCGTGTACGGGTGCGCGCGCTCAGAACGATCTGGCACGGCAGTTCCGCGACGCACCCGTTCGAGGTGGTTGCCCAACCGATGGACGGACCTCCTGTGGTGTTGGATGGAACCCACCTGCAGCAGCCTGTACTGCCGTCATGGATCTTCAAGGCCGTCCTCCTCCTTGTGCTTTTCGCCCTCGCCCTGGCGGCCGTTTGGTTCCTGGTGCTCAGGCCTGCAGCGGGATCCACGGCCCAGGCGGGGCTGCAGGAGTCCGCAGCCCAAGCCAGCAGCGTCCCCGCACTGCCCCGGCCGTAGGCGCCCCAGATGCCTGCCGGGCCTGCCCTTCGTGCCGGAGACACAGCGCTGTGCCCGCTGTTCGACGGCCCCAAACCGCATGGCGGCGGGCCCGTCACCCCGGCTGCAGCCGTGGTGACGGTTCTCATCGGCGGGATGCCGGCCGCAGTTGCCAATTCCATGCCCGGTGGCATCGTCTGCGTCTCGCCTGCACCGAACGGAATCGCAAGCGGCAGCCTGACCGTGATGGTCGGCGGTTTTCCTGCCGCCCGGGTGGGTGACCTGAGCCTCCACGGAACACCCATTGCCCCGGGCCCGGGATGCCCCACCGTCATCATCGGCGGATGACTGACTGTCGGCAATCCGGCGCGCCGGAGCTACATATCAGCTGAAGTCCGGTCTTACCTCCGGTGGGGATTGTCCCTCCCTTCCGGCGTTCCACCGGGCGCTCATGGCTGCGGAGCGGAGGCGGACAGGGACGCGCATGGCGACTCAGTCGGCGACTGGATCGCCCCTGGTGTCACTGTCGGCGTCGGCGTCGTGCCTGGGGAGGTACACGACTCCGCCTGCAGTTCGGCGGGAGACACGCAGGCCGACGGCGTCGCGGCCGGTCCCGCCGGCGACGCGCTGGCCGAGGCACACGCCACGCAGGCCGACGGCGTCGAGGCCGGTCCCGCCGGCGACGCACTGGCCGAGGCACACGCCACGCAGGCCGACGGCGTCGAGGCCGGTCCCGCCGGCGACGCACTGGCCGAGGCACACGCCGGCCTCGGCGGCTCGGAAGGCCCGCTGGGTGATGCAGTGGACGGAGTGGGCGTCAAGGTGGGCGCCGCACTGGATGGAGTGGGCGTCATGGTTGGCGCCGGGCTGGACGCCTGAGGCCCCCCGGCGGCCGCCGCGCTGGATTCCTGAGGCGCCACGGTAGGCGCCGGGCTGGACGCCTGAGGCCCCCCGGCGGGCGCCGCGCTGGACGCCTGAGGCGCCACGATAGGCGCGCTTGCCGGAGCCGACGGAATACGGGAACTCTCCGGCAGCAGCCCGACAGGTGATCCGCAGGCCGCAACCCCGAGTTGGAGCAGGAGGACCACACCAATGCAAGCAGTGCCTCGACGAGTAACCATATTGCGTCCTGCTCCGCTCGAAAACGGTCCGTCAGATGCGATTCCTGGACAGTCCCGGCCCGACCCACTACGAATCCAGCGTGAGGGCCTCGCCCGACTGGAGCACGTCGCGTTGGGGCAGACTTTGGGACTGTCCTTGGGGCAGAGGACTGTGGAGTTACCCTGATATATACCCCGACGTCAGCTCGACGGCAAGCATCACTTCACGCCAACCATTTGAGTCCGCGGGACCGGGACCGTGGTGGACGCCATTCCGCCACGACCACCGCCCTCGGCCAGGAAATCAACGGGGGCGCCCGGCCCGACGTCGTCATCGGCATCACCGCGGCGCTGGAGGGCCTGGGCAGGGCCAGCGTCATCGCCGAGCGGATCAACGAACGGGCCACGGTCGTCGACACCGGCTTCACCGCACTGGCACTTCTCGACGGGCGTGCCGACCTCGCACTCCAGCAGATGAGCGAACTCCTGCTTGTCCCGGAGGCCAAGATCGCGGGTCCGCTTCCGGAAGCCGTCCAGCACTACACTGCATTCTCCGCAGCTACGGCCTCCGCGGCGGGCAGCGACGGAGATGCAGCCCCGCTGCTCAAGTTCCTGGGCGGTGAACAAGCGCGGGCTGCCTACACGGCCGCCGGACTGCAGCCCTCCTACGCTTACGGGTCCCCCGGGCGCCCGCCAGCCGACGGCGGTCAGACCGCCGTCGGCGTAAGCTCGTGCCATGGCGAGATACTTCGATGTGCACCCGGACAATCCCCAAGCGCGCTCCATCCAGCAGGTGGTGGAAATTGTGCGTTCAGGCGGCCTGATCGCCTATCCCACCGACTCCTGTTACGCCCTCGGTGCGCAGCCGGGCAACAAGGACGCCCTGGACCGGATCCGCACCATCCGTCACCTTGACGACAAGCACCACTTCACGCTGGTCTGCAAGGACTTCGCGCAGCTGGGGCAGTTCGTGCAGATCGACAATGATGTGTTCCGCAGCATCAAGGCGGTGACCCCTGGCAGCTACACCTTCATCCTGCCGGCCACCAAGGAAGTGCCGCGCCGGCTGCTGCACCCGAAGAAGAAGACGGTCGGCGTCCGCATTCCGGACAACCACGTGGTGCAGGCGCTGCTTGCCGAACTGGGCGAACCGCTGCTGTCCAGCACGCTGCTGTTGCCGGACGAGGAAGAGCCGCTCACTCAGGGCTGGGAAATCAAGGAACGGCTTGACCACGTGGTGGACGCCGTGATTGATTCCGGCGACTGCGGAGCGGAGCCGACGACCGTCATCGACTTTTCCAGCGGCGTCGCCGAGGTCGTCCGTCGCGGAATGGGCGACCCCTCCCGGTTCGAATAGGGCCCGCTGCCGGTTCGGCTGCGCGCTCCTAGGACTGCGCTGAACAATTTGGGTGGTTTAAGGCGCGCCTGCTGGACTTCGCGCAGTGGTCCTTAAGACTGGGTGTATGCAAGGAATTGAGGCGGCCCAGCGCGGATATTTGGA
>NZ_JAGPOT010000038.1 GCF_018224015.1 Pseudarthrobacter albicanus | reverse complement strand
AACACACAGTGGAACACCACCGGCAGCAAGGCCGGCGATCCGCCATGCCCGAAACCAAAAACCGCGGCCGGCCCCGAAATCAATCAGGACCAACCGCGGATCGGTGGATCAAGGCTTAGACGCGCCGAAAATCGGCCCGGTCGAACTGGCCGCGATGGTGAAGAAGAAGCTGGGGCCGCGCAAGCTGACGCCGGGTTTACCCCCGGAAGTTGACCGGCTTCTCGACCGAATGCAGGTGTCGGGAAAGAAGCGTAAGGCTCAGAAGAAATCAATCCGGGGCATCGCATACGACCTGCACCAAGCCATGACTAAGGATGACAGCGGAAGAGCGCCGGGCGGTAGCCGGCGTACTGGCGTTCGGGTGCCGCGGCTCCCTTCCCGAGGGCGTGCACATCTCCCTTGACTACCTCTCCCGAACGACTGGCATGCCCCACGCCAGCTACTTGATTGCCTTGCCCGGCTTCGTTCGCTGAACATCACCGTCAAGACCGGTCCGCCGAAGCGCGACGCGTTGGACAAGGGCGAGCTCGCCACGGACGATCTCGATGTCCTCCTTAGCTTCCGGACGACCCGCGATAGGTTCGAACACGCAAACGAAGTCGCCTATTACACCGTTCAGAGTGCGGCACACCACTTCTGCGAAGATCATGGCCTCGAAGTCGTGACACGACAAGATTTTCACCGCCTATCCTCAGCCTTTGACGGACAGGTTGTCGTCGAATGCGAAAGTAGACAACCTGCGCTCGCGGGTGACCGAGGCTAGACTGCCGGGAGATCCCACCGGGCGCAGCCGAGCTTCGTGCAACAGTGGCTCACAAGTCCTTCTCTTGGCGCTTGATACTGGTAGAGGCCGCGTCGTTGGCGCAGAGGCGAAGATACAGAAGGGCGCGTTTGGTGTTGCTCACCGGGCGATCGCTTCGGAACGGAGAATATGATCTACGTTGACCCGCCCCTCTGGCCTGCCCATGGCACCCACTTCTCGCACCTGATCTCGGATACCTCGATCGAGGAGCTGCACGCCTTCGCCGTGGACGCCGGCATCCCGGAACGGGCGTTCGACGGCGACCACTACGATGTTGCCGAGGCCCGGTATGGAGCACTCGTGGCGGCCGGAGCCATCCCGGTGGAGGGCAGGATCCTGGTCCGGAAGCTGATCGCCAGCGGCCTTCGGATCCCGGCACGGCGGCGCGGGAAGGCGCTGAAGGTCCCGCTCCTGAACCGCTGGAACCGCGCGCTGCCGGGCCGCGACGCCCTCTTCCTGGACCTGATGGACCGCTGGGGCGAAGAGCACCGGAAGTACCACGGCCGGACCCATCTGTTGGCGGTGCTGGAAGCCCTGGACGTGCTGACCGATCCTGCCGATCCGCCCCGCACCGTGCTGCTCGCGGCCTGGTTCCATGACGCCGTCTACCGCGGCATCGCGGGCCAGGACGAGGAAGAATCGGCCCGGCTGGCCGAGGATACGCTCATACGGGCAGGGCTTCCCTATGCCGAGGTGGACGAGGTGGCCCGGCTGGTGCGGCTGACGGCCGACCACCGCCCCGTACCGGACGACGCCGCCGGTGCCCTGCTCAGCGACGCCGACCTCTCGGTCCTGGGCGGGGACCCCGAGGCCTATGCCCGCTACCTGGCCGCGGTCAGGGAAGACTTCGCGCACATCGGCGACGACGACTTCGCCGCCGGGCGCACCGCCGTCGTCCGCCAGCTCCTGCAACAAGAGCCGCTGTTCCACACGAGCCGCGGACGCGAACTGTGGCTGGCGGCTGCCCGCCGGAACCTCCGGGGCGAACTCGCTTGAGCGGGCCCGGCCCGGGACGCCCCTGCCCGGGTTGGGACTAAGCTGCGACGCCCAGGTGATCGGCCAGCCGGTCGAACGACTCCCGCCAGCCGCTTCCGTGGCCGTCGCGGCTTTCCACGGACTCGAACGGCCCCTGGCTGAAGGTCATGCGGGTGCCGCCGCCGATCTCCTCCAGCCGGAATGCCGCCTCGGTCTCGGCGCCGCGGGTCCCGTCCGGCTTGTCCCAGGCATGGGTGAACACAAACAGGGCGGGCGGTTCAATGTCGGTGTGGACGCCGCCCCACCAGTGCTCCTCGCCGGTAGCGTCGTTGATCATGCAGGCCCGGTACAGGCCTCCGATCTCAGGGTCCGCGTCGACACTCCCGCGCGGGACATGGAAACCGTGCGGCCCCCACCAGTCCGGGGCCTGGTCCGGGTCCGTGAGCGCGGACCAGAGAGCCGCGATGGGCACCGGGAACTCGCGGACGATGACCAGCATGAGGTCCTCGCTCTTCGTTGATTCTTCAGGCATCGTGGTCTTCCTCAGCTCGTGCGGTAGGCCGTCACGAAGGGTGAGTTGCTTGGGATGATCTGTTTTCCCAGCGGCATCAGGGACACCGGGATGAGTTTGAGGTTGGCAATGGCCAGCGGGATGCCCACGATCGTGATCGCCATGGCGAACGCCGTCACGACGTGTCCAATCGCGATCCAGATGCCGGCCACCAGCAACCAGACGACATTCCCCAGCAGGGTGAACACGCCGGTGCCGCCGGGCCGGTCCACCACAGTCCGACCGAAGGGCCAGAGCGCATAGGAGGCTATGCGGAACGAGGCGAGCCCCCACGGAATCGTGACGACCAGGAGGCAGCAGATGATTCCCGCCACGAAGTATCCAAGCGCCAGCCAGAGGCCACCGAAGAGCAGCCAGATGAGGTTCAGGAGAGTCTTCATGGACCCATTCTCCCCCTCGAGGAGCCGATCAGGACCAGGGGCGGACCCTGCACGGCCGCTGACGACGGGAGGCGCCCCTAAGCCTCAGCCTGCTTCACCATGGCCGCTTCGACGTTGATCTTGACCTTGTCGCCCACCAGCAGGCCGCCCGCTGCCAGGGCGGCGTTCCACGTCAGGCCGAAGTCCTTGCGGCTGATTTCCGCCTCCGCGCTGAAGCCTGCCCTGGTCGCCCCGTAGGGGTCAACCGCGACGCCGGTGTATTCGACTTCCAGGTCCACAGGCTTGGTGATGCCGCGGATGGTGAGATCGCCCGTCAGCACGTAGTCCTCGCCGTCGCCCCGGAGCGAGGTGGCCCGGAAGGTCATCTCGGGGTACTCCTCGACGTCGAAGAAGTCAGGACCGCGGACGTGGCCGTCGCGGTTGGCGTCACTGGAATCGAAGCTGGCGGTCTTGACGGTCGCGTGCAGGGTGGCGTCGGCGAGGGAATCCCGCAAACGGGCCTCCGCGGAGGCCTCGTTGAAGCGGCCACGGACCTTGCTGATCCCTGCATGGCGGACGGTGAATCCGATTTCACTGTGGGACATGTCCAGCGTCCAGACGCCAGTGGTCAATCCTTCGGGCAGAGTCACAACGGTCTCCTTCGAGAAGCGGCGGGGTCGAACCCGCGCGGTCATCGGGGTACTCCCCCACAGAGCATGCTAACGAGGAAGCTTGCAGCATGCTAGGGCACGGGGTTGGCCCATCCGGCCTCTGGTCTTCGACCCCTTGCCGGGTTAGTCTGGCGTATCAAACACCGAGCTTTCACATAAGCCTGATCCACCCAGTGATGTGAGGAATCGTGGCCGGATCGCCGAGTAAACGGGGCAAGCGTAATTGGGGCAAGCGCGGCAAGGTTTGCTGGGGCGCCGGCTGGCTGAGTCTGTGTATGCTGCTGGCAGCCTGCCAGCCTGGCCCGGCACCAACACCGTCCCCGGCGCCGCCGACACCCACGCAGCCGCCGGCGCCCCCGGCACCCTCGCAGCCGCCGGCACCCGGAAGCGCGGTACACTTCACGGCCCAAGGCGACATCGGTGTGAGCACGGGAGCCAAGAAGGTGCTGGACGTCGTGGCGGCGATCAATCCGCAACTGAATCTCGCTCTCGGTGACTTCACCTATAAAGCGGGAATCGAGCAGAAATTCTGCGACATGGTCACCGGCGCACTGGGGGCCGAGTTCCCCTATCAGCTGATCACGGGAAACCATGAGAGCGATGGGCATGAAGGGGATATTGAGAATTTCGTCCGTTGCCTGCCGAACAAACTGCCCGGCCTTCAGGGCGAGTACGGCACGCAGTGGCGCGTGGACGTCCCGGAACAAAATCCTCTCGTGCGGTTCATTATGGTTTCCCCGGGCATTGACTTCCGCGGCGGTCAGCCACTCGATTACTCGAAGGACAGTGAACGCTGGCGCTGGACCCTTGACGCCATCGAAGAGGCCAAGTCACAAAAGATCCCCTGGACCGTGGTCGGCATGCATGTTCCCTGCCTGAGCGTAGGCAGATATGACTGCCAGGCCGGCCAGGAATTCACGAATATGTTGATCGAAAAGAAGGTCGACCTGGTTTTGTCCGGCCATGACCATGTCTACCAGCGAACGCACCAACTGAGCCTGGGCGGACAATGCCGGGAAGTCGTCCCTGCCGCCTTTTCCGGCGGGTGCCTCGTCAACACCGATGCCAGTATGGTCCAGGGCTCGGGGACAGTCTTCGCAACCATCGGAGTGGGTGGAGTCGGGCTCTACGACGTGAACGAGGGAGACCCGGAAGCGGGCTACTTTGCCTCATGGTCCGGAAAGAACCTGAATCCCACGCTGGGGACCCTCGACGTCACCGCCACTGCGGCCGATCTGTCAGCCCGGTTCGTTCCCGCCGAGGGGTATACGTTCACTGACTCCTTCACCCTCCGGCGAAGGTAGCAGGGGCGTACGAAGGTAGCAGGGCGTGTGGTGATCGGCGGCGAGCGCAGTGAAGCCCAAAGATTCCCGCAGGATCCTCAGGCCGGCGTCCAAATGCTGATCCAGTCGAGGGAGACGTGGCCCTGGGTCTCCGGAAGCGGGCAGCCCGTAAGGCAGGATTCTGTCTGCAGAATGAGGTGCATTGGCGTCGTGGGCGGCGCGGTCGTGCTGGCGCTGATGGATTGGCCGTCAAGAAAGAATTCGACCCGTCCCGGGCTCCACTCCATAGTCGCAACGTGCCACGAGGAGTAGTACGCGGCCGATTCACCTTTGACGAAAGCGTCGCTACCATCCGGCCTTGGGTAATGCACTGCCCCATAAATGACTCCGGCGAGGTCACCCTCGGGGAAGTCGATCTCACCGTCGCGGGGCCAGACGCCGCTGTCCGGCCACATGAGCCATGCCGTCTTGAATCCCGCCAGCGAGTCGGCCTTGAAGCGAACCGAATAGCGGCCGTACAGCAGGCTGTTGTGACGCGGCGGATTGGCACTGGCGTTGGGAATCCTGGGCTGGGGCGCAGCCCCCATGGATATCCCGTTTTCAGAGTGCAGATACCAGTCAAGGGCACCGTCTTTGACGCTGAGGACTTTCGACGGGTAGTAGCCGGAGCGTCCGCCGCTGACCTGCCCGGCTGTGTCTGGCGTTCCGTCCTTATAGCCCGCGCTCCAGCGCGTGCCATACAGCTCCCCAGGGAAGGCGCCAAGGGGGACATCGCCGGCGGAGAAATCTTCCTCGAAAACCTGTTTCCAGCCGGGCAGATCGCCGCTCTGTTTCAGATCCGCGGCGGCACTCTGCGGCGACGCGGGCGACGCGGGGCCATCGGAGACTCCGGCGGAAGGAGGCTCGACGCCTGCCGGCTGCGCCCCCGGCGTATCCCCGCCCTGGGTCGAATCCGGCGCGGGGCTGAGCGGCACCCGCTGGTCCGCGGGGCCGGCCATCCCAACGCCGCAACCGACCAGTACCAACACGACGGGGGGAACGAGGATATGCAGGAATCTACGAAGCAACCGGCTGCTTGTTCGGACAGCCCGTCCTTGATCCGGTTTGCGCATGCGGCCAGTGTGGCACGGAAGGATCGGGCGGATCAACCGATTTTCGCCCGGGTGGGACGAGCGATTCGCCTTGACATCGGCTTCCCGGCTTAGAAAGTGGAAGCTTCAATAAAACCCAAGGTTTATGCAAGGTGCGTCGCCCAGTATTTAGGTCTGGGGTATTTTCACCAAGTTGCCACAACTCATCAGCGAAAGTGACGGGTCTATTTCCCGGTTTGAGGGTCCGGGAAGCGCTGCAGTTGGGGCGAGCAGACTACGTCATTGAGTGGTGAGGCCAGTGTCCATCCCGAATCTTAAACCAAATGTGCGCCCCCAGTCGACGCCCCCGCCGGTAAACCCGTCCGTCAGCGTCGTCATCCCTACCCTGAACGAGGCAATGAACTTGCCCTGGGTACTCCGCAGGATGCCGTCCTACGTGGACGAGGTGGTGATAGTTGACGGCCGTTCCCTCGACAGCACCGTTGACGTAGCCCGAGCCCTCCGTCTGGACGTCGTGGTCGTTGCCGAACTCCGTCCCGGCAAAGGCAACGCAGTGCGCGCCGGCTTCGCTGCAGCAACTGGCGACATCATCGTCATGCTAGATGGTGACGGCAGCATGGACCCCCAGGAAATTGGCTGGTTGGTCACGCCGCTCCAGCACGAATACGATTTCGTGAAAGGCTCGCGCTACGTCACGGGCGGCGGTTCCGACGACATCACCTGGTTGCGCAGCACCGGGAATCGCATGCTCACGGCTCTGGCCAACACTGTCCTTCACAGCGACTTCTCAGATCTTTGTTACGGCTACATCGCTCTCCGCCGTGAATGCGTCGAGATCCTGGAGCTGGAGTCGGACGGCTTCGAAATCGAGACAGAACTGATAGTGAGGGCTTCCAGGGCAGGGCTTCGGATTGCCGAGGTACCCAGCCACGAACTGTGCCGCATCTCCGGCAACTCAAACCTGAACACGTTTAGGGACGGGTGGCGGGTCCTGCGGACACTTGCCCGGGAACGCGTCAGTTGGGAAGCGCCCACCGCCGGAGCCCGCCCTGAAGCCCTGCGGCGCGTGAAGTACAAGTACCCCAGCAAAGAGTTTCCCCATGTACCCACGGATCCCCGGAGCATTCTGGGTGTGAGGGCGGGTGAATAGAATGTCCCAGCCGACCGGCTTGCCCGCCGTATCCGTGGTCATCTGCTCCTACGCCGAAGAGCGCTGGGACCTGTTGATGGGCGCGCTGGACTCAGTTCGCGGCCAGACTCTTCCTCCGCAGCAGACGATCGTCGTCGTCGACTACAACATGGATCTCTACAAGAGGCTCATCTTCACCGTGCCGGACGCGGTGATAGTCGAAAACACCGGCCCCAAAGGCCTCTCCGGTGCACGCAACACCGGAGCCGGCGTCGCGACCGCCGAGATAGTGGCCTTCCTCGACGACGACGCCGAGGCAGCCCCGGATTGGCTCGAACGGCTCGCGGCGCCGTATGACGATCCGGATGTGCTCGCCGTGGGCGGCCGCGTCGCGCCGCGGTGGGAAGCCGGCCGGCCCCGCCATTTTGCCGAAGAGCTGGACTGGATTGTCGGCTGCACGTATCGAGGGATGCCCAAGGTTTCCACCGAGGTCCGGAACGTCATCGGGGCGAACATGTCATTCCGCGCCGAAGTCCTCAACCGCGTCGGCGGCTTCAACACGGCGCTTGGCCGGCAGGATGCCATTCCGCTCGGCTGCGAGGAGACAGAGCTCTGCATCCGGGCGGTGATCGGGGCGCCCGGCTCCCGCGTCGTCTACGAACCCGCAGCCCTCGTGCACCACCATGTTCCGGCTGAACGGGGCACCTTGAAATACATGCTGGCCCGCTCCTGGTCCGAAGGAATTTCCAAGGCACAGGTAAGCCGGGTCGTCGGCCACAAGCGGGCACTGGGCCCGGAACGGCGCTATGTCCGGCGGGTCCTGCCCCGGGCGGTGTTTTCCGGAGTGCGTGACTGGATCCGAGGCAAGGATTCCGCCGGGCTTGGTCGTGCAGGAGCGGTCATCGCCGTCCTCGCGTCCACCGCCAGCGGATACGTGCGCGGCCGCCGCCAGCCTCCCGCGCCCATGCCAGTCAAACCAAGCCTGGTAACACCGGACGACCTCTGGAGGGAAGTTCAGTGAAACGGACACGCCAACCCCATGCCCCGACGGTTGCCAGCGGCAGCCCTGATATCAGGAAGCGGCAATCATGAGCCAGTCTGAACGAGACGTCAAGCAGCCGACTGGGGCGTCTCTCGGCGCCAGCTTCGACGTCCACGGCGTCGTAGGCATCGAAGTCGAGGCCGGAACGCCTGGCGAGTCGCAACTGCGAGACATGCTCGCCCCGTTCCTAGGCGAGTCCCACGCACCCAGGCGGATCACCATCGGAGGGAACGTCTCGCCGGGATCCGGCCAGTCGCACGCAGAGGACGCCTACCGTTTCACTGCGGACTCGCTCTACATCCCGGCCGACCGCGTTCAGATCATCGAGACACCGGACGGATACCGCATTGAAGGCGCCGGTGAGCTGTTGACCGCCGTGATCCCGCTGCTGGATCGGTTGTGCGTCCTGGAAGAGACGGCGATGATCCATGCGGCAGTCGTGGATTTCCGGGGTTCCGGGGTTCTTCTCCCGGCGTGGGGTGGTGTCGGCAAGACCAGCACCGTCGCCAAGCTGGTCGCCATGCGCGATGTACGCTTCATGGCGGATGACTGGGCATTCATGGGGGCCGGCGGCATGCTGATGGGATATGCCAAGCCAATGTTCATCAAACCCCACCACCGGGCCATCTACCCGGACTTGTTTCGTGGAACCCGCAAGCCCTTGGCGCCGGGCTGGCTGACGAACCCTGTCGCCCATCTGGCCACGGCCGTCCACCCCGTTATTGTGCGCTACCCGAAGACCGCAGCCTTCACGAGACGCTGGTCCCCCGAACACCGGATGGTGCAACCGGACCATGTCTTCGGTTCGGAGCGGATCTCGTCGGCGGCACCGGCGCAGCTGGCAATCTTCCTCGAACGCTATGACGGGGCTGATGCCCGGCTGGAAGCCCGCAGCACGGAGTGGATGACCTCCCGCATCGTTGGAAACTTCCATTCCGAACTGCCGATGGTTTCGCGTCGGCTGGTCGAAGCGCTCGGTGCCACCAGCCTGGTTCCGCTGGAGGAGCACTTCGGGCAGAAAGCCGCGGTCGTCAGGCGGGCGCTGGAGGACGTGCCCTGCTGGTTGCTTCGGCTACCGGCCTCTTGGTCCGCGGACCAAGCCTCCGACTTCATTGCCAACATGGTCCGCTCCAAGCTCGACGAGTGAGGTGAGGCCACGTGAGCCATCTCAAGGTGTCAGTTGTTGTTCCGGCGCGCAATGCGGCGACCTGGTTGGGGGAATGCCTGGAGTCCATTGGGCGCCAACACCCCCACGAAATGATCGTCATCGATGGATGCTCGACGGATGACACGGTCCAGATTGCACGGTCCTTTGGAGCGCGCGTCATTTCCGACGAGGGCCGCGGCCTCCCGGCCGCGCGGATGCTGGGCGCCCGAAGCGCCAACAGCGACGTCGTCGCCCTGATAGACGCCGACGTCGTACTTCCTCCTGGGAGCCTGGAGGAACTCCTGGGCGAATTCGAGACAGGAGGCTTTGACGGACTCCAGTTCGGGCTGGCCAGCGAGTCCGATGGGCCGGGGTACTGGGGCTCGGCCCTGGCATGGCACCACAACCACAGCCGGGTGCGGTCCTGGTTCGGGGTCTGCGCCACCCTCATGCGTCGAGATGTGCTGCTCTCGGTCGGATTTGACGACAACTTCCGGTCCGGAGAAGACATCGAGTTGAAGATACGGCTGGAGGACGCCGGGTACCGGCTCGGCGTCTCCCCCACCACCGTGGTCCGGCACCGCTTTGCCGACACGTATGACTGTGCCCGCGACCAATGGCTCCAGGACGGGGCAGGGTTGGCCCGGACCATCCGCAAGCACCCTGCCCGCGCCGGCTGGATGCTGGCACTTCCGCTGCTGGCGTCAGTGCGCGGGGCGGGCCTGTCCCTGATCCTTGCACCGCGTTACCTGCCGTATTGGGCGGGCTTCCTGCTCTACAACTACCGCTCCATGTTCGGCGAGATCCTGCGTCCGCAAAACCAGCCGATCTCGGTCGGAGGAAATGCGGCCTGGCTGGCCGCAGCCAGGGTTGCCCCCATGCTGACGGGGTTTCTGTTCTGGGCTTTGGCTGCCCTGGTACTTCCTCCGACCCAAATAGGCCTGGGCTCGGCCGTCGTGTCCGCGGCCCTCCTCACCGTCCAACTGGGAATGCTGGGCGTCGGACCGGCAACACTGACGCTTCTCCCGCGAGAAACGGACGGGGGGCGCCGCCTCATCGCCACCAGCCTGCTCACGGTGGGTATCTTCTCGCTCGTGGTGGGCGGAGCATTGGCGGCGATCACGCACTCGCTGGGTTCGGGCGTGGGGGAGGCTTGGAATAACCCGCTGGTAACCCTTGTCTTCCTCGCTACGGCTCTCTTCGCCGCCAGCGCCTATCAGCTGGACCACATCGGCGTCGCCCAGGAGCGTGCCGACCGCACGCTCGTCCGCAGCCTCGTCCAAAGTTTGGTGCAACTTGCGTTCCTTGCCGGTGCGTTCGCCGTCGGAATCCGTGATTTGCTGGTTGTCATCGGAGCGGTCGGCGCCGGGGCACTCCTCAGCGTTCTAGTGGGGCTGCGCCAACTTGGCCGCGCGCACGTCTCGCCTGACTGGCGGCATGGGCTCAGACCCGGCCCTGCCTTGAGGCTCTTGAAACCGGGCCTCCCGAACCACGCGCTCATGCTTGCGGACCGGGCACCCGGCTATTTGCTTCCGCTCATCGTCGCTGCCACCTTGGGCCCGGCGGCGACGGCAGCCTGGTACATCGTGTGGATGATGGCCTCAGCGGTGTTCTTTGTGCCGCAGTCCGCCGGGTTCACGCTCCAGACAGCCTTGGCAGGCCCCCGTTCGAAGCCTGGCCTCGTCGCCTCGGCAATGCGGGCCAGCCTCCTCCTTACCCTTGCGGCCGGCCTGATCCTAATGGTTGCGGGACCCTTCCTCCTCAGCCTCCTCGGTCCGCAGTACGCCTCGGCCTGGGTACTGCTGCCCGTACTGGTTCCGGCGCTGCTGCTGAGCTGCTTCACCCAGGTTTACTACGGGCTGTGCCGCGCCCAGGGGCGTCTGGTGGAATCCACATCCGTTGCCCTCGTTGCCGCCATCCTTGTCGTGGCACCGGCTGCAGCAGTTGCCCAACAATATGGCCTTACGGGCGTTTCCGTGCTCTGGTCCGTCGCTCAGGCGGCGGTTGCGCTGATCGCCGTCCGACGTCTGATCAAGCTGACCCGAGAGATGCCCGCCGCCGCAACCGGCGGGGTCCCTTCGGCGGCGCGCCATGAGCCGACTGGAATCGAGAAACCATGACAAACGACACGGCAGAAACTGTACCTGCGCGCACGGCGCCCGGACGGGACGAGCACGCTCGACACAGCGGTGCAAAACCTCCTACGGACCGCAACCTCGGGCTGACGCCCAGCTGGAAAATCGGCGCTCTAGCGGCCGTCGCCGCAGTGGCCCTGGTTCTTGGGATCTGGAGCATGACCCGCGTTGATCCTCAACAGATCGGCGGCTCGGGACTCATCAGCGCTCTCCCCCTTACTTACTTCGTGGCGCTTGCCTTCAGCTTGGCCGGATTCGTGGCCTCGCTTGGTCTGCGCCGTTTCATTCCGGGGCTCCTGACCTGGCAGGTTCTGGTCCTGGTGCTCATCCTGCATGGCGCCGACCCGATCATCCATGGTCTGCCACGACTCGAAGCAAGCTTTCGCCACTTGGGGATTGCCGACAACATATCCCAATCCGGACAACTCAATACGGGCCTGGACGCATATTTCAACTGGCCCGGCTTCTTCGATGCACTCGGGATGCTGTCGGGGGCAACCGGCGTGACGGACCTGACGGGTATCGCCACATGGGCTCCCGTGGGGATCAACGTGATCCTCCTGGCGCCGCTCCTGGCGCTCGCGACACGGTTGACTTCAAATCCGAGGCAAGCGTGGGCGGGTGTGTGGGTCTTCTATCTGACCAGCTGGGTCGGTCAGGACTATCTGGCCCCGCAGGCCTACGCCTTCGTTCTTCTGCTAACTCTGCTGGCCCTGCTTCTCAGCACCTTCAGTGGATGGGCGTGGCCGACGGACCGAAACCGGTTCTGCAGGTGGCTTGCCCGGGGTGTATCCCGGCTGGACGGCTCGGTTGCCCGGCAAGGAATAGTCGGACCTTCCAGAGTGGACGCGGCTATCCTCGTGGTGGTCTGCTCACTGATTCTCATGGCGATGACGGCGTCGCACCAGCTCACGCCCTTTGCAGCTATCCCGTTCCTGGCCGTTTTTCTGCTCACCGGCCGGCTGCGGCTGCGGTTCCTGCCCGTCCTGGCGGTGGTCCTGCCGGTGGGCTGGCTGCTCTTCGCGGCTTCAGCGTACCTCCAGGGGCACACCGGCCAGCTCTTCGGCTCCTTCGGCGACGTCGGGGCCAACACTCTGGGGGCACTGTCCACAAAAGTGTCCGGCAGCGATTCACATATGTTTGTGGTCTACACCCGGTTAGCGGAAGTGGCGCTGGTATGGGTCCTGGCCATCATCGGCGCCATAACGGGCTACAGGAAAAAGACGCCCTGGCTTGCGGCCGCGGCCGGTACGCTCGCACCGCTGTTCCTTATTCCGGCCCAGCCGTACGGCGGCGAGCTGCTTCTTCGCCTGTATCTGTTCAGCCTGCCCTTCGCGGCATGTCTCGCGGTGCTGCCTCTGATGTCGGACAAGATCGTGGCGTCGGACCGGACCGGGGGCCTGGGCTTGAAACGGGCACTGATCCTGCTGCTGCTCGGCGGGCTACTCGCCGCAACGACCATCGTTACCCGCTATGGAAACGACAGCATGGAGAGCTTCAACGACGACGAAATCGCCGTCGTGAACCACCTGTACTCGACGGCCCCCACGGGATCAATACTGATCGAAGCGGTGCGCAATACTCCGTGGAAGGCCCAGCACTATGCGGACTATGACTACCGGGCACTTGTGGCAGCCGAAGCAAGGCCCGGCGCGGCCCCGCTCACGTGCGACCCTGTCAACGAGATCGCCCGCAACTCGGGGGCGTACGTGATTGTCACCGACAGCCAGCAGGCGGCCGCCGATCTTCGCGGCTCGACTCCAGCAGATGACCTTAAGCACTTCATCGCCACCTGCGGCACCAGCCCCGGCTGGACAAAGGTATTTGAAAACGCCGGCGGCGTGATCTTCCAGATCCAAGGAGCAAAAAATGGCAAATGAACGCATCTACCTGAGCTATGCGACGGCCGCCGTCGCAGTCGCCGCCGTACCGCTCTCGTTCTTCGGTCCGGGCGGCCTCCGGCTAGCGGTGATCGGCCTGCTGATGCTCGCCGGCCCCGGGACGGCGCTGGTCCTGCTCCTCCGCCTTGACCCCCCGCGCTCCATGCAGGCAACCGGGGTGCTGCCACTGAGCATCGCCGTCGCCATCGCGTTCAGCCTTGCGATGTCCACGCTGGTAGCGACCGCAATGATCTACGCAGGACTTTGGTCCCCGCCCGCGGGCGTCTTCATCCTCACCGCCACCACACTCGCACTACTGGGATTTGAGCTCAAGAGGTCCCGGACCACCCTGGCTGGTGCGAAATGATCGTCTTCCTGGTGGGCTTCGCCACCGTAGTGGCACTCGTAAGCTGCGAGGTGCTGCGGGTGTTGAAGCCCGAAAAGCGACTCCCCAAGGGGGCCGTATTGGTAACCGCTGCTCTTCTATCGGTGATTGGCATCTCGGTCGTAGTGCAGTTGGTGACGCTGGCCTGAACAGGGCCAGCCTGCTCGTCGCTTCGGCGCGAGATCACCGTAACAAGCAGAACCAATCACGGAGAGTACATCAATGAAAAGTTTAAAAGCACTGAGCACAGTGGGGACACTCGGACTCATCGTAGCCGGTACCCTTGTTTTCGGTTCCGCGCAGGCAGGTTCGGCGGCAACCTGCGACGTCGGCACACCTGTGCCGCCGCCCAACTCTTTTCCCGGAACCGCCGTCACCGCCACAGGCTTTGAGTCCGGCAGCCTTTGCACGCTGATCCCGAAGGTGGGGCCAGTGGGGACAAACGGCACGGCAACTGTTACGGGATCATTGGCAAAAACCGGGATCCGTTCAGCCAAACTGCATGTGACCACCGATTCCGGTTCCCTCGCGAACCTCTCAACCCCACCCCTCCCCGCGGGAACCAAAACGGCCTACGCCGACGGCTGGTTCAATATCACCAAGGCCGGAGTCGCCGGCAACGATGTGCCGTATTTCCGCTTCTTCTCCGGCACCACCCGGGTTGCGGATATCTACCGCTACAACAGCAACGGGCAACTGTGGCTGCGGGTGACGGCTCCGAGCGGGAGCTTTGTCTACACGAAGCTGATCGCCGGAAACATATCCATGAGTGCCTGGCATCACGTCACGATGCGCGTCACCGCCAACGGCAGCAAAACAACGATCCAAGTTTTGTTTGACGGGGTGCAGAAATACTCAAGCAGCACGGTCAGCATGACCGGGACCAGCCTTAGCAAAGTCCAGCTTGGGGCCGAGCACAACCGCCAGATGGGCGACGAATACATCGATAATGTCATCATCAAGGCCTCGTAGCTGAACGGCCTGGACGGAGGCGGCGCTCGCGGCCTCCGACGGGAAAAACGTCAGCACTTCGATGAGTCAGCACTTCGATGAACAGAGGGCGGCGGCCGGAGATCTTTCCGGCGGCCGCTCTCCGGCGCGGGCTTCCCCGCCGTCGGCAGGCCAGGTTTCAGCCCTCGCGGGGGCCCTATTGCGCTGGCCTCATGACGATTTGGCTGCCGTCACGAAGGCCCTGATCTTGGCCAGGTCCTTGACCCCGCGGGACGATTCGACGCCGGAGGAGACATCCACGCCCCAGGCGCCTGCCTGCGCGGCAGCCTGAGCGACGTTGAGGGGATCCAGGCCCCCCGCCAGCAGCCAGGGCCTGCCTTCGAGCCCCTTGTCCCGGACGGAACCGTAGTCCCAGGCCTCGCCGGAGCCCGGTACGGCGGCGTCGATCAGCAGCAGGTCCTCGCCCCAGCTGCCGAACGCAGCAGGAGGGGCGGACATCGTGACGGCGCGGATGATTTTCAGGCCGGCGTCGTGCACCGTCTCCACGTCCGCCGGGGAGCGCTCACCGTGTAGCTGTACCCAGGCCAGGCCGGCCTCGCGGGCCACCGCGACGGCGGCCGCGGCCGCCTCGTGCCGGAAGACGCCCACAGCAGGAAACCGGGCCGGGAGCTGCTCAAGGAGTTCCCTGACCTGCGCCGGCGTCACTTCCCGGGGACTCCGGGTCAGGACGAAGCCGACGGCGTCTGCACCGGACTCGACCGCCAGTCGCACCGACTCGGGCGTACTGAGGCCGCACACTTTGACAAACATTTCAGCTCCTTTCGCAGCAGTTCCTGCCTCTGACGTTAGCAAGACGGCACCGAGGTTACGCGCCGCCGCCCCGTGGCACATCCAGGCCGGCGTCGGGCCAGACTGAGCCGGCCGCTAGGCTGGGGACATGGAGATCATCCGCTATGCCGAGCTGAAAGCCCAACCCTGGCGAAACGGCGGCGGGCTGACCCGCGAACTGGCCAGCCATCCCGCGGCCGCCCCTGCGGGGGACGCCACAGTGCAGGACGGCTGGGACTGGCGGGTGAGCATCGCCGAGGTGTCCAAGGCCGGCGGCTTCTCGACCTTCCCCGGCATGGACCGGGTGTTGACGGTGATTGATGGTGAGCTGCTGCTGCTGAGCGTCGACGGGGCCGAGCACCCGCTCGAGAAATACCGCCCGTTCCGGTTTTCCGGCGACGCGGACTCGGCCGGGGCCCTGCCGACCGGCGATGTCCGGGATCTGAACGTCATCACCCGGAACGGCGTTTTCAAGGGCTACACCTCCATCGTCGAGCTGTCCAAGAAGCGCGCCCATCCCGTGTTTGCAGGCCAGTGGGGCATCCTCCTGCACGGCCACGCCAGGGTCAGCAGCCCCGGACGCACGGGAGGCGCGGCCGTGCCGGGCGGCGCGGCGGCGTCCGCCGGGCCGTCGGAGCCCGAACTGGCCGCCGTGGAGCTAAACCGTTTTGACGCCGTCGTCGGTTCAGACACTGCCACGCCGGAAATCCTGGGCCGCGGATTCCTGGCCGTTGTTTCCATCGACCGCGTTTCCGGCGGCACGGAGAGCGGGCTTGCCACGGACTGACAGTCCCGGACCAGCAGTCACGGCAGCGTTCCGTGGCCTTCACCCATCCCGTCCGGCCCGGACTGTCCGGGCAGCCCCTGCGCCCGGGAAAACTTCCACTGCCTCGACGCTCCGGCCCGGCTGGTCGGAGCCCGGGCGGCGTGCCCGCGGCAACACGCCGTGCCAGGAGCCGGTTCGCGGTCAGCGACTGGGCAGGAGCGCTGGAATATAGGAGACTGGCCCGGGGTTCTGGGATAGAACGAACGGAGCACATCATGGCAGCATCAGTCCAGCTCGGCGACGGCCTGACGGTCAGCCCCCTGGGGTTCGGCGGCATGGCCCTGACCCCGGTGTACGGGGAGGTGGACCAGTCCGAGGCCCTGAAGACCCTGCACCACGCGGTGGATGCCGGCGTCAGCTTCATCGACACGGCGGACATCTACGGCGGAGGCGGCAATGAGGAGCTGATTGCCCGGCTGCTCGAGGAGCGCCGCGGCGAGGTCCAGCTGGCCACGAAATTCGGCCTGGTCGGCACACCGGCAACCGGCTACACGGACATCCGGGGCGACGCCGCCTACGTGCGGCAGGCCCTGGACCGCAGCCTGCAACGGCTGGGCACCGACACTATCGACCTGTATTACATGCACCGCCGTGACCTCCGCGTTCCGATAGTGGAAACCGTGGAGGCCATGGCGGGGCTCGTGCAGGCCGGCAAGGTGCGGCATCTTGGCCTGTCCGAGGTGACGGCCGAGGAGCTGCGCGAAGCCAGCAGCATCCACCCGATCGCCGCGGTCCAGAGCGAATGGTCCATCTGGAGCCGCGATGTGGAACGCAACGTTGTTCCTGCGGCGGCCGGGCTGGGGGTGGGTTTTGTGCCCTACTCGCCGCTGGGCCGGGGATTCCTCACCGGCACCGTGGACGCCTCGAAGCTGGGCAGCAACGACTTCCGCCGCAACATCCCGCGCTTCGCCGAGGACGCCGCCGTCGCAAACCAGGGTGTGGTGGCCGCCGTGCAGGCAGTCGCCGCCGAAGTCAGCGCCGCCGGGCAGAGTGCCACGCCGGCGCAGGTCGCGCTGGCCTGGCTCCTGGCGCAGGGCCGGAAGCTGGGGCTCCCCGTCGTCCCGATCCCGGGCACGCGCAAGGCGCACCGGATCGATGAGAACCTGGGCGCCCTGGGGCTCAACTTCACCCCCGCCCAACTGGAGAAGCTCGACACCGCTGCGGACGCCGTCGTCGGCTCCCGGTCCGCAGACCCCCGCTGGGTGTCCGAGGGCCGCGAATAAAGCGACCGTAGACTAAGCCCATGGACTCGCTCATTCACTCACTTCGTGACATCACCATCCGCCGGATTTCGGTCAGCGAGATGGACAACAACGTGTACCTGCTCACCGCCAAGGAGTCCGGCGCGCAACTGCTGATCGACGCGGCCGACGACCTGCCCGCCATCCAGGGGCTGCTGGCAGACGCCGCCGCGGACACGTCCGCGACGCCGAAGCTGGCGATGATCGCCACGACGCACCAGCACTGGGACCATGTCCGCGCACTGCCGGGCCTGGTCGAATCCAGCGGCGCGAAGACGGCGGCCGGTACGGAGGACGCCCCGGAACTGCCCGTGCCGGTGGATGTCCTGCTGGGCCACGGCGACGTCGGCAACTTCGACGGCTTCGACGTGACGGCGGTGCACCTGCGCGGGCACACCCCGGGCTCGGTCGCCCTCGTATACCAGGACCCGGCAGGGCCCGCGCACATTTTCTCCGGCGATTCCCTGTTCCCCGGCGGCGTGGGCAACACCCAGAAGGATCCTGAGCGGTTCGCCCAGCTCATCGCGGATGTGGCCGAGCGGCTGTTTGATGTGTATCCGGATGACACCGTGGTGCATCCGGGCCATGGCAAGCCCACCACCCTGGGCGCGGAACGCCCGCACCTTCACGAGTGGCGCGCCCGCGGCTGGTAGGCCTGAAACCTCATCGAGTGCTCCAGAACTGCCGTTATGAACCTTCTAAACGGCAGTTACGGAGCACTCGATGGTGGTTAAGCGGCCTTAGCGGCTGCGGCGTTCGTTCGACGCCGGAGCGGACGCGCGGCGGGGGCCGCCGCGCGCCGGACGGCCTTCGCCGGAGCGGCCGTTGCCGCCACCGGCGTAGGAGCCGCCCGAGGTGCCGCCCGTGTTGGACGACCAGACAGCAGCGTTTCCTCCGGTTTTGCTTCCGGCGGATTGGGCGCCGGCCGCTGCACGCTGGCCGGTTGCCGGACGTCCGCTGCGCTGGCCGCCGCCCGAAGCACCCGTGCGGGGAGCGCCGCCGCGTCCTTCCGAGGTGCGGCCGTCAGAGCCACGGCCGGCCGCAGCGCGGCCGCCTGCTGCCGGTACATCGTTGCGGTGTGTGCCGTAGGAGGTTGAGCGGCCGCGGGCGTTGCGGCGTTCGGCGCGCTCGGCCTCCATCCGGTCCTCATTCTTTTCCGTGACGCGCTCCGCGGCGTTACGCGCGGCGGCCTGGCCTTCGTAGGCCACGGCGCGCCGCTCGGCGCGGGGAAGATCGGTGCGCGGAGCCTCAGCTCCGACACGGCCGCGGCCGCCACGTCCGCCGCGGCCACCCGCGGTGGGTGCGGCCTGGGTGCTGCGGCGGGCGCGCTTGCGCTCTGCGTTGGCTCCGGTGGACGTGCCGCCGCCCTGGTTGGACTTGGCGGCCAGCAGTGCGGCGCGGGTGCGCGGATCGATCTTGTCGGCAATTTCGCCCACCAGTTCGGCAACCAGCGGTGAGTTGGCGGTGACGCGCTCGAAGTTGACCTCGACGCCGGCAGCCTTCATGAGCTTCTTGACGTCGGACTGCTGCTCGGGCAGGGTCAGCGTGACGACGGTGCCGTCCGAACCTGCGCGGGCCGTACGGCCTGAGCGGTGCAGGTAGGCCTTGTGCTCCGTGGGCGGATCCACGTGGATGACCAGCTCGACGTCGTCGACGTGGACGCCGCGGGCGGCGACGTCGGTGGCGACCATGACGCGGACATCGCCGGAGGCGAACTCGGCGAGGTTGCGGTCACGGGCGTTCTGCGAGAGGTTGCCGTGCAGGTCGACGGCGGGGATGCCGGCGTCGGTCAGGGTCTTGGCAAGCTTGCGGGCGTGGTGCTTGGTCCGCATGAACAGCATCCGGCGGCCGGCGCCCGAGGCGAGCTCGACGATCAGCTGCTTCTTGACGGTCTGGTCGTTGACGACGAGCACGTGGTGTTCCATGGTGGTCACCGCGGCCTGCGGGTCGTCCACTGAGTGGGTCAGGGGGTTGGACAGGTAACGCTGGACGATCTTGTCCACGCCGTTGTCCAGGGTGGCGGAGAAGAGCAGGCGCTGGCCTTGGGTGGGGGTCATGTCCATGAGCTTCTTGACGACCGGCAGGAAGCCGAGGTCGGCCATGTGGTCGGCTTCGTCCAGGACTGTGATCTCGACGGCCTCGAGGGTCAGGATGCGCTGGCGGATCAGGTCCTCCAGGCGGCCCGGGCACGCGATGACGATGTCGACGCCGGCGCGCAGCGCCTTCTCCTGGCGGGCCTGGGAGATGCCGCCGTAGATCACCGTGGTGGTCAGGCCCATGGCCTTGGCCATCGGCTCGATGGTCGCGTTGATCTGGGTGGCCAGTTCACGGGTGGGGGCCAGGACCAGGCCCATGGGACGGCCCGGCTTGCGGAAATGCTTGGCCTCCCGCTCGGCGAGTCGTGCCACCAGCGGGATGGCGAAGGCGATGGTCTTGCCGGAGCCGGTGCGGCCGCGGCCCAGGACGTCGCGTCCTGCCAGGGTGTCGGGGAGGGTCTTGACCTGGATCGGGAAGGGTTCCTCGATCCCCTGGGCGGTCAGAGTGTCGGCGAGTACCTTGGGCGTTCCGAGGGCAGCAAATGTAGTCATGTATTTCAAGGTCTTTCAGGCGGTATCCATGCGGATATCGGCCCCCGGCGCCGGTTGGCCCAGGGGTTCGCCGAAGAAAAGTCAGGTGATCAACCGGGCTGCCACTAACCTTGCGGCAGTTGCGGCCGGGACCAAATAGAACGCGTTCATCGACGCAGGATGTGCCTCTCACATGAAAAAAACCCACTTCCTGCAGTCGGATTCCGGGAGGAATCCAGCAGGGGAACCGGTTGATGAACCGGAACCGGTCAATCAAGGCTGATCAACCGAATCTAAAGTGGGCATCACTGCACATCAAGTTCCCCCAGTCTATCAGCTGCGGCGCCCCTTCCCGGTACGCGGCCGGCACACGGCCCGCTGGCGCCCCGTGGCGCCCCGTCCCCGGCTCCAGGCGGCGGGCCTGTTGACCGCCCCTTGCCGCCGGAGGAGCATGGACGCGGCAGCAGGTCGGAGGAATCGGGGCGGGATGCGGGACCTAGGTGGGACAGCTCGGTCCGGTTTGTTTCGCCTTGTCCAGGCGGCGCTGCTGCCGGCCGGGACGGCGGGCTACCTGGTGGCCGTGCCGAAGCTTCTCCTCTACAGCCGGCGGACGGCGGTGTCCGCCACCCTGCTGGCGTCGCTCTACACGCGCTACATGCAGCACCTGCTGGGGACCAGGCCGGACCAGCCGGCGGCCCGGCTCATGATGGTCATGCCCAATGTTTCCCGCGTGGGGTTCCGCCTTGAGACGGGCCCCACGATGGCGGGGCACCGCCTGACGGGCTATGTCCCCAGGATCTACCGCTATCCCTACGAGGGCGAACCCCCGATGCGCCATCAGCAGACTGCCCGGACAAGTTTTTACGACGCCGCCCTCCGCCGGCATCTCCCCGGGCTCGACCAGCTCGTCATCCTCGGTGCGGGCTTCGACACCCGCGCCTACCGGCTGACACCGGAAGACCAGGTGCGGTGCTTCGAGATCGACCGGCCCCGGACCCAGGCGTTCAAGCTCAGGATGCTGAAGAATGCGGGGCTCGCCACGGACCGGGCGACGTATGTGGCCGCCGACTTCCACGCGGAGGACTGGTTGGAAAAACTGGTGGCGGCGGGGTTTGACCCGGCCCGTCCCGCGTTCTTCCTCTGGGAAGCGGCGACCATGTACCTGGACCGCGCCGCCGTCGAGGGGACCTTGCAACGAATCGCCAGGACGGCGCCCGGCAGCGTGGTCGCCTTTGACTACTTCTCCGCCGGGATCATCACGTCCCGGTCGCCCTTCATGCGCTACGCCCGGGCCGCGACGAGGTTCGCCGGCGAGCCGCTCACCTTCGGGATTGACAACACGCCCCCGGCCCGGGAGCGCGCCGCGGAATTTGTTACAGCCTTCGGCCTCACGCTTGAGGAACACCGGAATTTCGGACGGGAGACCCGACGGCGGCCTGCCCCGGCCGGATTCGTCACCGCCCTCGTCGGGCGCCCGGGAGCGTCCGGCCGAAGGATGGGTGGAAGCATGGCCCCCAGGTAACTCGCAATAGACCGAAGTTACGTGGGCCTCTTGCCCGGATTCCGTTGGGGCTCCGGGCAAGGGGCCTGTTTTGTATCATCATTTGTAGCCACTAAATTCGGCGTGTCGCTGCCGGTCGATCAGATGGATTCGTTGTAGGATCTTTCCATGGCACGCAAGCAGCAGGCGATGCACGTAGCCCGCACGATGAGCCGCAGGGTGAACAAGGCCGGGGTGATGGTCGAGTACGAATCGGTGCTGCTGCGCCGGTCCTTCCGGCAGGACGGGAAGGTCAGGCACGAGACCCTGGCGAACCTCTCGGCCCTGCCGGAACACGCGGTCGAAGCGCTCCGCACCGCACTGGCCGGCAACGCGAACCCGGGCCTGGTTTCCGCCGCGGGCCTGGAGGCCGTGCGGTCCCTGCCGCACGGCCACGTCGCCGCCGTGGCCGCCCAGGCGAAGGCGCTCGGGATGCCCGCACTGCTGGGCCGGGCCGGGAAGATGCGCGACATCGCCTTCGCCCTGGTCATTGCCCGGGTCTGCCGTCCGGGCTCGAAACTGGCGACCACCCGGTGGTGGGCCGACACCACCCTGGCCTCGGACCTCGGCGTCGCCGGCGCCACGACCGACGAGGTCTACGCCGCGATGGACTGGCTCGCCGGCCGGCAGGACGCCATCGAGAAGACCCTGGCATCCCGGCACCTGTCCCCGGAGGCGAACCCGGACCGGCTCGCACTGTTCGACTTGTCCTCGTCCTGGGTCACCGGGCATAAGTGCCCGCTGGCGGCCCGCGGCTATTCCCGCGACGGGAAGAAAGGCCTCGAGCAGATCGAATACGGCCTCCTCACCGACCCGGCCGGCCGGCCCGTCTCCGTGCGCGTGGTGCCGGGGAACACCGCCGACCCGGCCGCGTTTGAACAGCTCGCCAAGGACTTCAAGACCCGGTACGGGCTCCAGGAGATGGACCTCGTCGGGGACCGCGGCATGATCACCAACGCCAGGATCGAGCAGCTGAAGGAACTCGGCGGACTGGGCTGGGTCACCGCGCTGCGCGCCCCCGCCATACAGGCCTTGGCCGCCGATGACGGGCCCCTGCAGATGAGCCTGTTCGACGAGCAGAACCTGGCCGAGATCGCCCACCCGGACTACCCGGGCGAACGCCTCATCGCCTGCCGCAACCCCGCTCTCGCCGCCGAACGGGCCCGTAAACGCACCGCACTGCTCGCAGCCACCGAAACGGAGCTGGCCAAAATCACCGCCGCCGCCGAAGCCGGGCGGCTCAAAGACGCCGGGAAGATCGGGGTGCGCGCCGGCAAGGTCGTCGGCAGATACAAGATGGAAAAGCACTACACCCTGACCATCGACGACACCTCGTTCACCTGGACCCGGAACGAGGAACAGATCGCCGCCGAAGCGGCGCTGGACGGGATCTACATCATCCGCACCACCGTCAACGAGACCCGGATGGACGCCGGACAAGTCGTCGCGACCTACAAGTCCCTGGCCAACGTCGAACGCGACTTCCGCTCCATCAAGGCCATCGACCTGCACCTGCGCCCGGTCCACCACTACACCGAAACCCGGGTGAGGGCCCACGTGTTCATCTGCATGCTTGCCGCCTACCTCACCTGGCACCTGCGCAAAGCCTGGGCACCCCTGACCAACACCTGCGAACACCGGCCCGAACCGGCCAACCCCGTCGCGCCGGCGGAACGCTCCACCGCCGCGCAGGCCAAAGCCTCCCGGCGCACCACCGCCGGCGGACAGGCCGTCTACAGCTTCCGCTCCCTGCTGGACCACCTGGGGACACTGACCCGCAACCGGCTCCACCTCGACGGCACCCCCGACACCGCCGGATTCGACCTCGTCACCACCCCCACCCCCGTCCAGCGTCAGGCCTTCGAACTCATCGGCCAGCCCATCCCGACCACCATCGGAGGAAAGTAGCCAGACCAATACACCCCGGACCCCGTGAAATCCCCGCCACGGCGGGGATTTCACGCGTCACGACCCACGTAACTTCGGAATAGATGCCGTTTTGAGCCGTCAGAACGACAACGAATGCCAGTCAGTTGGGCAGGCCACGCGGTCGGGCGTCAGCCGCCGATGAAGCGGTTCCGGCCGGCGCGGTAACCGAAAACCGCCGCCAGCGAACCGACGGCGAGGAACAGCACACCCGCGGCGGTAAAGGACCCCGTGGACTGGTGCAGCTGGCCGACCATCAGGGTCCCGGTGGAGCCCAGCCCGTAGCCCACGCCCTGCATCATGCCGGACAGGTGCGCGGCCGTGTGCCCGTCGCGGGTGCGCAGCATGATCATTGTCAGCGCCACCGCAGTCAGGCTCCCCTGGCCCAGGCCCAGCAGCCCGGTCCACAGCCAGATCAGCTGCAGCGGTCCGAAGATGCTCAGGGCGAAGCCGCCGCCGGTCATGAGCGCGACGACGGTATTGATGGCGCGCTGGTCACGGAACCTGGCGGCCAGGGCCGGCGCGAACAGCGACCCCAGCATCTGCAGCACGATCGAGGCCGAGACGATCAGCCCGGCCGTGCCGCCGTCCACTCCGCGTTCGCGCAGGATCGGCGCGAGCCACGCAAACACGCTGAACGACATCATCGCCTGCAGCACCATGAAGACCGTCACCTGCCAGGCGACGGCCGAGCGCCACACGTTGACGCCGTCGGCCGCCTGCTGGTGCCGGCCGTGGTGCTGCCGCAGGGCCAGCGGCAGGAACAGCAGCAGGACGACGCCGGCCGGCACCGCCCAGAGCCACAGCGCCGCCGTCCACTCCCCCGTCGTGGTGTAGACGGGGTAGGTGAAGCCTGCGCCGAGCGCGGCCGAGGCGCAGATGGCCGTGGTGTACAGGCCGCCCATCAGGCCCAGGTGGTGCGGAAAATCCCGCTTCACCAGTCCCGGCAGCAACACATTGCACAACGAGACCGCGGCGCCGCACGCAGCGGTTCCGGCCAGCAGTGCGGGAAGATGCCCGGCCCCGGCAGCGTCCAGCGGCCGCAGCAGCAGCCCGGCGGTCAGCACCGCCATGGCGCCGAGCAGCACGCGTTCCGCACCGAAGCGCCGTGCCAGCACCGGGGCCAGCGGGGCGAACACCCCAAGCAGCGTCACCGGCACCGTGGTGAGGACCACCACTGCCCAGCCCGGCAGCCCGGCGTCGGCCGTCACCTCGGGAAGCACGGCGGAGAAACTGGAGAACACGGTGCGCAGGTTCAGTCCGATCAGGACCAGGCAGACGCCCAGGTAGGCCAGCCCGCGGCGGCTGCCGATGCGGGTGGGCTCCGCCGCGGGAACGTCGTCGACCTCCGCGTCCACCAGGGCGGTGCGGAAGTCTTTGGCGCGGCGTTCCGCAGGAATGCGGTCGACGGCGGCTGCCCTGCCGGCGGTGGAGTCCGGTGTGTTCTTTGGTACGGTCACTGACCCATCCTGGCAGGCGCCCCGGGACGGCGGAGTCGCGCATGGGATTTATCCACATACGGCGCAGGCGCGTGGAGGCATGTCCCGATCCGCACGTACGCTGACCGAACAAGCACGACCACTCACACTGCCCACACTCACACTGCCCACACTTACACTGCCCAGTAAACACGGGAGGAACAATGAGTCTCCAGCAGTCCCGGCCAACGCCGCCGCCCGTTCCACCTCCTGTAAGGGGAATCGGCGCCGGCGTAGCAAGTCTCGTGTGCGGCGTCCTGGCGGCCTGCAGCTTGACCGTGACCGTGCGGGCCAGTCTCCTCGCCGCGGTGCTTACGCGGGCGGACGAGGGCCGCGGCCCGCGCGATTGGGTTGCGCCCGCGGTCTTTTGGAGTCTGCCGGCTCCCCTCGGCCTGGCCTGCCTGATCCTGGGCATCATTGCCGTCGTTCGATCAGGCAGTCGGACGAATGCCCGGGTCGCCGGCGTCCTGGGGTTGTCCGTCCTGGCGGTCCAAATCGTCGGCATTCTGGTTCTGGTGGCCAACGGCGGAGGGTTCCTGATGGTTTGGTGAACGCCACCGGCACCCCGGCGCTCTCTGGATCGCCCGCCCCGGCGGATTCCCACGCCGCGGCCCGACCCCGGCAAACTCCTCTATTCTGGAAGGGATGAGTGAATCCCCAGAATCCCCCCGGACGCAGCCGCCGTCGCGCCCGGTGACCCCCGGCAGCCAGGCCTCGTTCGGGACCTATGGCGGCCGGCCTGTCAGCTTCGTGCGCCGCGGAACCCGGCTGCAGGGCCGTCGCCAGGCGGCCTGGGAGGAGCACTCCGACCGCTGGGCCGTGCAGGTTCCCCGCCACATCTCCAACACCTCCGTGGACCCGGACTACGTGTTCGACGCCGGCGCCGAATTCGGCCGCACCGCGCCGCTGATCGTGGAAATCGGTTCCGGCCTCGGCGACGCCGTCTGCCACGCCGCGGAGCAGAACCCGGACACGGACTTCCTGGCCGTGGAGGTTTACACGCCCGGCCTGGCCAACACCCTGATCAAAATCAACAGCCGCAAGCTGAGCAACGTCCGGGTGGTCGAGGCGAACGCCCCGGAAGTTCTCGCCACGATGCTGCAGGCGGCCTCGGTCACGGAACTGTGGGTCTTCTTTCCGGACCCCTGGCACAAGTCCCGCCACCATAAGCGCCGGCTCATCCAGCCGGCCTTCGCCGGGCTCGCCGCGAGGGTCCTCAAGCCCGGCGGCATCTGGCGGATCGCCACGGACTGGTCCAACTACGCCGTCCATGTCCGCGAGGTCCTGGCCGGCTCGCCCGATTTCGAGAACCTGCACGGGGGTCAGCGCAGCGGCACCGAGAGCCCCCTGACCCGGGTCTGGGAGTCCGGCGTCGAGTCCCTCGTCGGCGGCGCGCCCGTGAAGGAAGGCCGTGCACCGGTCAGCACCGACCAGACAGGCCCCAATGAAGGCATCGATCAGACCGGCGGGTGGGCCCCGCGGTTCGAGGGGCGGATCCTGACAAGCTTCGAAAACAAGGCGCACGACGCCGGCCGCCTCATCTTCGACCTCAGCTACCGGCGCCGCTGAGCCTCGGCTGCCGACGCCGCCTCAGGCACCTGTTCGGAAACCCTCCCGCGTGGCACGATTATTGAAGAGACATGCGCCGGCGTAGGTTTCGTCCGGAAGGACAACCGAGTCACTCGAGGGACTGACCATCAAAAAGGAACTGAGGGACGCGGCGGATGCCGCCGAAGACGTCACCAACTCGAAGCCGCTCGAGATGGTGGCGCGGGCCGGGTTTGCCGTCAGCGGCGTCCTGCACCTCCTGATTGGGCTGGTCGCCATCCGGCTCGCCACGGGCGGCCAGGGCAAGGCCGACGTCAGCGGCGCCATGGCGGAACTGGCCAGCCAGCCCGCCGGACCGGTGCTGCTCTGGAGTTCCTTCGTGGCATGTGTCGCCCTGGCGCTCTGGCAGACCAGTGACGCGGTCTTCGACTTTCAACACCTTCCCGCCAAGAAGAAGCTCGGGAAGAAACTCACGGCCGCATTCCAGGCCATCGTGTACGCCGGACTCGCCGTAACGCTCGCGTCTTTTGCCAGGGGCACGGGGAAGGACCAGGGCCGCTCCACGAGCGACTTCACGGCAACGCTCATGAAGGCACCGGGAGGCGTCCTGCTCCTGCTCGCCATCGGCGCCGCCGTGGCCGCCACCGGAATCATCTACGCCATCCGGGGCTTCCGGAAATCGTTCATCAAGCACCTCCGGCTGCCGTCCTCGGACACGGCCCGGACGGCGGTGAAGGTGCTCGGCGTCGCCGGCTACGCCGCCAAGGGCATCGCCCTTCTGCTGGTGGGCCTGCTGATAATCATCGCCACCGTGACCGTGCACCCCGAGGAATCAACCGGGCTCGACGGCGGCCTGAAGGGCCTGCGCGAGCAGCCGTACGGCATCTACCTGCTGGCAGCCGTGGGCGCCGGCCTGATCTGCTACGGGGTCTTCATGGTGGTGCGCGCCAGGCTCGCCAAGATGTAGGTACCCTCTCCAGGAGTGCCGGTTCACGGCTTGTAATCGTCGTGGACGACAACCCGGGACAGCTCGATCGCCCCGTCCGGCAACCTCCAGAAGTGCAGCCGGCGGGCGGCTGCAACGTTCTTTTCAATCGCCACGCGGAAGCAGGTGGCTCCGTCGTCACGGCGGAGCGGCGGTGTGTCCCCCGCCGCGTTGGCCCGCAGCGGGTGGAGCTCCCGCGCCGGGCTGCGCTCGACCGACCCCGTCAGGATCTCCACCGCGGCCTTGAGGGCCTTCGCTGCCACACCGGGCTCTGTGAAGGCGTAGAGCGAGGCTGCGAATTCAGGCCCGGCCTTCCATCCCGACGGCAACGTCTGGCGGGCCTTCTCAGCGGCCGGTGTATTGCGCACCCAGGAGAGATAGACATCGTGGCGAAGGCGGGCGTCCCGCGTCGCGAACAGTTGTCCGGGATCAACCTGCGCCCGTTTGAGCGCCTGCTGGGTTTCGCGGTTGCGGGTGCGCAGGCCCTGGAGTTCCTCCCGCTGCGTGGCCAGCCGCGCCCTCGCCGCCTCCAGATCCGCATTTGCCGCGTCCGAGATCTTCCGTTCGGTTTCCAGCTGCAGCTTCAGCGCTTCGCGGTCCTTCTGGAGGCTGACCAGCCGGGCGCCGGCCTGGCTTCCGGCGGACACAAGCTCCTGGAGCGCAGCGACGTTCCGCCGTTCGGCGTCGAGCTGCAGCTGGACGGACAGCAGCGCGGCCGACGGCTTCGGCGCCGGGGCGGAGGCCTCCGCCTTGCTGCCGACCGCGTCCTTGGACGCGGTGCCCGCCATGTCTGCTCCGGTGGCAACGAATGTCCTGCCGGCCCTGGATTGTTCGGCCAGATGGCGCCCGGCCCGCAGCCAAGGGGTGCCACCTGCAAGAAGCGCGGGCGATTCCTTCACCTCGGCGTCGTCATCCACATCAAGGAGGGACAACACGACCGCCCCCTGCTCCCGCAGGAACCGTGCCACCACAACCTCGCCCTCCGTGACCAGGCTGTCGGCGGTGTCCAGCGGGTTGGAGGAAATGCAGTCCGCGCCGACCGACCAGCTGGATCCCGGGAACAGTGTCAGTTCGACGCCCCTGGCAGTGACCTCCTCGGCCAGGGCCAAAACGAGGTCCCCGGAACGGTAGAGCTCTGCAAGCCGGGGAGTGGCCTTAAGCTCATTGACGTCCAGCGTCTTGTCTTCATCGTTGAAGAGGCCCTCGATCGGCTGCCCCGGCGCAAGCATCCAGTCGAGGCGGACGGGCGGAACAACCCGTTCCCGCTGGATGGAACAGCAGGTGCCGTCGTCCAGTTCGACGATTGCCCTGGAGCCTGCGCTGGTGAAGGCCCTGATGGTGCCCCGGACGCGGCGTGGTGCCGTGGCGGCGGGTCTCGCTTTTGGGGGAACCACTGTGATCAGGCTGAGGACGTCCTCGATGATGTCCTCGGCCGCGCGCGCTGCGGCCGGGGGGTCCCCGGCCATGCGCAGCGGGCTCTGGTAGACGTCCCGCATCCAGCGGAGATCCGCCGAGTAGACCCGCGCGGCGTTGCCGAAGACGTGGGCGCCCGCCGGCAGGTGGTCTTGGAAGATATAGCTTTCCCCGCCGTTTTCCAGGCAGAAAATCTCCGCCAGTCCACCCACTTCCCGGGCGATGTGGTCCACGTCGATGCGGTTCCGCTCCAGCTGCGGATGCCAGGAGATCACCGCTGCCGGTTTGGTCCGCCCCTTGGCCATGATGCGGAGGGCCAGGTCCTTTCCTGACGTGACGACTTCATATCCCTGTTCCACGACGAATCCCCATTTCGCTGGTGCGGAGGTGTGAAGTCCGCGTGTCACGGAGAAGCCTGCAGGCTCTCCACCAACAGTAGGGCAGGAGGGTCTGACAATAACGGGCCGGCGCGGCTACCCGCGCGGCACGGTGATGACGGCCACGGTCTGCTGCTGCCCGTTCCGCATCTCCACGCTGCCGATACTGGCGAGCTGCAGCGGGGTGGCCCCCGTGATCGTGACCCGCCCGGACGGGGTCGCCGTCCAGGAGCACGCGCGGTCTTCTCCGCCGTCGCGGTCCTTCACCCACAGCGAGAACGTCCCCTCCACGGGCAGACTCCGGCCATCGACCGCCAGTTCGGTGCCCCAAGTCTTCTTGACGAGGCCCACCGTGACCTGCAGGCCCTCGCCGGACTGGACGGTGTAGCTGGCGTCCGGCTTGGGAGGTTGATTGAGCAGCGGGGCGGCCACGATCCCCAGGGCGAGGCACGCCGCAGCCGCCGCGGCCACCGCCGCGGACCACCGGCGTCGGACTGTCCGGCGGCGCGTGGCAACAGCGTCGAGGAGCCGCCGCGGCGCGGAACCGGACTCCGGTGCGGCCGGGGCCTGCCCGTGTCCGCCCGCAGCTGCAGCGGCGGTGAGGGCGACGGCGTCAGGCACCGGAAGCGCGTCGAGTAGCGCCGGGAGGCTGGCCAGTTCATCCAGTTCCTTCCGGCAGTCCGCGCAGGAGTCCAGGTGCTGCTCAAAGACTGCAGCCTCCGCGGACTCCAGACCGCCCAGCAGGTAGGCGCCGAGCAGCTGGTGGAGTTCCGTGGCATTCACCGCTGCACCCCCATTTCGTCGAGGATCGTCCGCAACGCGCGCACGGCGTAGAAGGCCCGGGATTTCACGGTGCCGCTGGGAATATTCAACTGCACCGAGGCCTCCTGAACCGTATAGCGGCGGTAGTGGAGGGCGACCAGGACGCCCCGGTGCTCGGCGCTGAGCCGCAGCAGCGCCTCCTCCATGAGGACCCTGTTGAGGAGTTCGTCGACGCGTTCAGCAGGGTCTACAGGATCAGCCAGATCGCGTTCCGTGGCTTCGAGGGGCCTGCGCTGGGCTTTTCGGTAGTTGTCGATCATGATGTTGCGGGCCGTCCTGAACAGGTAGCTGCGCAGGCTGCCGGTGATCTCCGGCGCCTGCTGCCAGACGCGCAGTACGGTCTCCTGCACCACGTCATCCGCCAAGTGCGGATCCCGGGAGGCACTGAGGACGAACCGCCTCAACGCCGTTCCGTGGTCGCGGTAAATCGCGGCCACCACGTCTTCATCCAGCGACATGCCATGCCTCCCCGGCCTCGTGTGGTTCTGCTCTCTTCTGCCCCATACGACGTACGGGCCGCCGGAAAAGTTCAATGCCCCCGCCGTGAACCATTCTTCACTCCGGTGCGTCTTATCGGTTAGCGCCGCCCTCCGAGTTGGGTTGGCACGAGTCAAGGAGCAGCACATGAAGAAGCACCTCAGTATCGGCCTGTCCGCTTTCGCCCTCGCCGCGTTACTGTCCGGCTGTGGGGGCGGCAGCGCCACAACTTCGACGACGGCGGCGGCGCCCGCCACAACCTCGGCGGCATCGTCCGCTCCCGCGGCGTCCTCCAGCAGCGCTGCGGCCAGTTCCGCCCCGGCGTCCATGTCAGCGGGGGCGGAACTCAAAGTCGCCCCCTCCAAGGCCGGGCAGATCGTGGTGGACGCCAAGGGCATGAGCGTCTACTACTTCGCGAAGGACACGAAGGACGCCGGGACCAGCGCCTGCACGGGCGCCTGCGTCAACAATTGGCCGCCGGTCACCACCACCTCTGCCGCCCCGGCTGTCGACGGCGTCACCGGCACCGTGGGAACCATCGCCACACCGGACGGCAAAAAGCAGCTGACCATCAACGGCATGCCCGTCTACTACTTCGCCAAGGACACGGCCGCCGGCGACATCCTGGGCCAGGGCGTGGGCGGCGTCTGGTCCCTTGTGGCTCCGTCCGGGGAGATGATCAAGGCACCGGCCGGTTCTTAGAGACGCCTGGCGCCTGCTGCCGGGGGCAGCAGGCGCGGCGCAAGTCAGAGCGCGCTGTCCGCCTCCTCGAACTCGACGGCGGCCACGATCTCCTTGGTGTCCGGATGGATCATGAATGCTTCGTCGTCGTCCTCCACCATCAGGAACTCGCCCTGGTCCGTGCTGAAGTGCCAGGCCAGGGTGGTCTCGCCGTTGTGGACGTAGTTGGGATCGCCCATGGTGATCTTCTGCAGCGTGTGGCCTGCCACGTCGCACAGCTCGCGGATGATCATCTCGAACTCCGGCGCGTCCAGCAGGGCGTCTTCGGCAGCCTCGGCCCGGCGTTCTTCCAGGTTGGGGATCCGGGCCACCCGCTCGACGATATGCCGGTCGAGTTCCGCTGCGTCCAGGACCAGGAGGTCCTCCTGGCCCCGGAGCCACGCCGCGTTCAGCGCGATGAGGTCCTCGGTCTCCAGCAACTCCTCGAACTCGACGTCGAGCTCCTCCAGCTGCCGGACGCCCTCGGAGACGCCCGCCCCGCCGTCGGGGTCCACGTCGGTGTCGCCCTCCAGGTAGCAGTCGGCGTCGTCCTCCGTGAGGGAGTCGAAGGCGGCCGCCGTGCGGTTGAAGAGATCCAGATGGGCGGCGGCACCCATGCTTTCAAGCCCTGCGCGGATGTAGGCATCGATCCCTTCGCGCTCGGGCGCAGTGAAGACGTACTGGGCGAAGCCGCCTTCAAGCGACTGCGTCAGGTAGAAGTCCACGTAGTAGCTGCGCAGCGCGTTTTCGGCGATTTCCTCGACGTCGAGCAGTTCCGCGTACATGGCGTTGACGACGTCGACATTGGCGTCGACCACGTCCGCGTCGCCGCCGTTGATGCCCTCCTGGCTCAGGACCAGGACGTTTGTCATGCCGGAAGGGCTGCTGGAAAGGCCGTTGCTCATGGGGATCCTCACTGCTGAATGCGGGTGGCGCTCCGAACTACTCCAAGCTACGGTCCCCGGCTGTCCCCCGGCTGAGCTGGAGTTGAACGGCAGGGGAACCTTGGGGCGGATCCGTGGCCGCCGGCTCCTGCGAAGTTTCAGGGGCCTCCGGGTCGCTAAGATGGATCAGATGACCAACTGCTGAAAGTAGCGCGCACATGCCATCCCATCCGGACGAGAGTGCGGCACTGGCAATACAGACTCCCGCCATTAACGACCGCTCCCTCGCGGCCGGGCTGGCCTACGCCATGGGGAGCCGCGTGTCCGGAATCTCCTTCGACGCCGCCACCGGGCTCATGCTGGGCAAGGTGCGCGGCGGCGCGGACGTGCCCTATTCGACGACGGCGAAACTGGTCCGGAAGGCGGGCGGCTGGAGCTGCACCGTGGGGGTCTGCAGCTGCCCGGTCCGGAAAGACTGCAAGCACGTGGCCGCCCTGCTGTTCGCAGCCGAAGACAACCCGGCAACCCGGGTCCAGCTGCTGGCCCCGGGCGGGGCCACCCGGCTGTCCCGCCAGGCTGCGGCGGCGGAGGTGCCGGACTGGGAGCAGGCCCTCAGCCCGCTGCTCGCCCGGCCCGGCATCACCGCATCCACCAACGGCACCCCGCTGGCGCTCCAGTTCGAGGTGGAGGAACCCGCCCCGCACTTCTCCTACACCGGCCGCCGGGATCCGCTGCGCAGCGTGCGCCAGCTCAAGGCGCGGCCCGTGATCATGGGCGCCAAGGGCAAATGGATCCGCGGGGACGTCTCCTGGAACACCCTGAGCTACCTGAGCTACCGGCGCGAATGCAATGAGGCCCACGTCGAGTGGATGCAGGAATTCCTGGCCTCCCACACGGCCCTCGCCAACCGCCAGCACTCCGGGACCGCCCCGTGGCTGGGGCTGAACACCTACGCCGGCAGGAACCTGTGGGGGCTGCTGGCCCAGGCGCAGAAAATCGGCCTGGCCCTGGTCCACGGCCGCGGCCAGGAGCCGGTGCGGCTCGCCGAAGAGCCTGCCGCCGTCGGTCTCAATCTGAGCCGTTTCGGCGCCCCGGTTCCCCCCGAACCGGAGGCGGCGGCCGCCGTCGTGCCCGCAGCCAGCGGACAACACGCCAGCGGACACGACGGCGGCGGGCTGGCGCTTGAACCGACCATCACCGTGGAGGGCGTCGTCGTTGACCCGGCCACCGTGGGTACCATCGGCCACCCGGCGCACGGGATCTTCCTGGCCTCGGGCGGTGACGCCCTCCCGGGCGTCGCAGCGGCGGACCCCGTGATCACGCTCGCGCCGCTGGAAAGCGGTCTCAGCGAGGAACTTCTAACGTTCGTGACCGCCGGAACCACCCTGCACATTCCGGCCCGGGATGAGAGCCGCTTCCTGACCGGTTTCTATCCCAAGCTCAAGCAGACCGCCCGGGTCACCGCGTCCGATGAGTCCGTGGAGCTGCCTGCGCTGGCCGTTCCCGCACTCTCCTTGCTCGCCAACTACGGCGCGGACCACCGGGTCCGGCTGCACTGGGAATGGCATTACACGTCCGGAAACCTTGTCACGGCCCAACCCCTGTGGCGTCATCCCGGCGATCACGGCTACCGGGACGACCCCGCCGAAGCCCGCATTCTGGAGGGTGTCGGCCAGCCTTGGGACGTGGTGCCCGCCCTGGGCGAATCAGCCACCGGCGGTTGGGGGACCCCGCGCCTTGCGGCTTCCTCCGACCTCAGCGGGCTGGACACCCTGACCTTTACGGAGGAGGTGCTCCCCCGGCTCCGGGAGCTCCCCGGCGTCTCGGTCGACACCGCCGGGGAGATCGCGGACTACCGCGAAGCTGAGGAGGCGCCCGTGGTGGCGATCTCCACGAAGGCGACGGACAGCCGCGACTGGTTCGACCTTGGCATCGTCATCACCCTGGAGGGCCAGCCGGTTTCCTTCGCGGCGCTGTTCTCGGCCCTCGCCGCCGGGCAGACCCGGATGCTGCTGCCCAGCGGCGCGTACTTCTCGCTCGACCTGCCCGAGCTGCACCAGCTGCGGGCGCTGATTGATGAGGCACGCATCCTTCAGGACAACCAGGGCAAGGATGCGCCGCTGCAGATCAGCCGGTTCCAGGCCGGACTCTGGGACGAGCTCGCGCAGCTCGGCATCGTGGACCAGCAGGCCGCCGCCTGGCGCGAGGCTGTCGGCGGCCTGCTGGATGGCGGGGTGCAGGGCCTGCCGCTGCCCGCGACGCTGAACGCGGAGCTGCGCCCCTACCAGCTGGAAGGGTTCAACTGGCTCAGCTTCCTCTACCGCCACGGGCTGGGCGGGGTGCTGGCCGATGACATGGGCCTGGGCAAGACCGTCCAGGCGCTGGCGCTGATCTGTGCCGCCAAGGTCGCCGCCAATGGCTCTGCTCCAGTATCCGGAGCAGAGCCCGACGCCGGCGCAGCCGATGCCGCCCCAGGGGCGGCCCCCTTCCTGGTGGTCGCCCCGACGAGCGTCGTGGGCAACTGGGAGGCGGAAACCGAACGGTTCGCCCCCGGCCTGACGGTGCGGGCGATCAGCGAGACCTTCGCCAAAAGCGGCTCCAGCCCGGCCGAGGCGATGGCCGGCGCGGACATCGTCATCACCTCGTACGCGCTGTTCCGGATCGACTACGACGCCTACGCCTCAAGGGAATGGGCCGGCCTGGTCCTGGACGAGGCCCAGTTCGTCAAGAACCACCAGTCCAAGGCCTACCAGTGCGCCCGCAAGCTGCCGGCCGTCTTCAAGCTCGCCGTCACCGGCACGCCGCTGGAGAACAACCTGATGGAGTTCTGGGCGCTCACGTCCATCGTGGCGCCGGGGCTCTTTTCCAGCCCCAAGCGGTTCGCGGAGTACTACCAGAAGCCGGTGGAGAAGAACGGTGACAAGGCGCAACTGGACAAGCTCCGCCGCCGGGTGCGGCCGCTCATGATGCGCCGCACCAAGGAACAGGTCATCCACGACCTGCCGCCCAAACAGGAGCAGATCCTTGAGGTGGTGCTCAATCCGCGGCACCAGAAGGTCTACCAGACCCATCTGCAGCGGGAACGCCAGAAGATCCTGGGCCTGATCGAGGACGTCAACAAGAACCGCTTCACGATCTTCCAGTCGCTGACCCTGCTGCGGCAGCTCAGCCTCGACGCGTCCCTGATAGACCCGTCCTTGTCCGGCGTCCGGTCCAGCAAGCTCGACGTGCTTTTTGAACAGCTGGCGGACCTCGTGGCGGAAGGCCACCGGGCGCTGATCTTCAGCCAGTTCACCGGTTTCCTGGGCAAGGTCCGGGAGCGGCTCGTCGAGGAGAACATCGAGTTCTGCTACCTCGACGGGAGCACCCGCAACCGTTCCGACGTCGTCAACGAGTTCAAGAACGGCGCGGCCCCGGTGTTCCTGATCAGCCTCAAGGCCGGCGGCTTCGGCCTGAACCTGACCGAGGCGGACTATGTGTTCCTGCTGGACCCGTGGTGGAATCCCGCGTCCGAGGCGCAGGCCGTGGACCGGACGCACCGGATCGGCCAGGCCCGGAACGTCATGGTCTACCGGCTCGTGGCCAAGGACACGATCGAGGAGAAAGTCATGGCGCTGAAGGCCAGGAAGTCCCGGCTCTTCGCGGACGTCATGGAAGGCGATGCCCTGACCGGCGGCGCGCTGACCGCGGACGACCTCGCCGGCCTGTTCAACGACTGACTGCTTTCCGGCGCAATCATGCGGCGGCGGGGGCGGCCAAGGAGCGTGAGGCCGTCTGGTTCCGGAGCCAGCGGGCCAGCTTCTTTCCTTGGCCCTTCCACCAGTTGTCTTCGTCCGTGTCGTTGCGCCACCTGAAGGTCACAGTCATGAGGATGAAAACCCCGGTGGCGACGTTCTGCCAGGCGCCGGAAGCCACGTCGATCAGCACGCTGGCCGCCATGATCACGATGGCCGGAAGTGCCAGGGTGCGGAAGACCGTGGTGGCCACGTAGCGGCGGTGCGAGCGGGGCACGGAAAGCAGCCGGATCATGTCGGAGCACATGCAGACCAGGACCAGGGCGTGCCCGAGGATCAGCAGGATCGAGCCCGGCAGGGACCCCGCGAACTGCACGGCCGATGCCAGCCCGGAGCTCATGACCGGGGTCCGGGAGCTGCGAAACGTTGCCCGGATGTCACCGGTTTCGAAGATTTTGACATGGTGCCCTCCCGACAATTCTGGCGGTTGCGCTGGCAGCAAGGTTGAACGGCCTGCCACGCCAATTCAACGGGGCGGGGCCTCGTGAAGTCACGTGAAGGAAGTACCCGACTTTCTCCCCGGGCTACCTGAAAAATTCCGCGACCACCCGGTCCGGAGCACCCGCCGCGCGGAAGCGGCAGGCAGGGAGCAAATAACGGGCTATTCGTTTCCGCGGGGCCGCCACACCACGAGGGCCTGGGACCGCGGGCGGGGACGCTTCCCGCGGGCCAGGCTGACGACGTCGCCGGCCGTTCCCGCGGCGAAAATGCGGGAGTCCAACGGCAGCCGGCGTTTGTCCAGCTCCTCGGTCAGCTCGCCCACCCGCCGCTGGAGCGCGGCCACCTGGTTTTCCAGCTGGAGGATCCGCTTGATGCCCTCGAGGGAGACACCCTCGTGGGAGAGCCGCTGGACCTCACGGAGCATGATCACGTCCCGCTGTGAGTACCGCCGGGACTTGCCGGGGGCGCGGCTGGGCGAAACGATGCCCAACCTGTCATACTGCCGCAGTGTCTGCGGGTGCATGTCCGCCAGTCCAGCGGCGACGGAGATGACGAAGATCGGCTGGTCGAAGTCGATGGCCATGACGGGACCCGTTCTTAGAGCGTGGCCTTGGCTGCCAGGCCGGTACGGACATCTTCGCCGGCAGTCGCTGCGGCGAAGGCCTTCACGGCTTCCTCCGCTTCCTTGCTCAGCTTCTTGGGTACGGCGACGTCGATCGTCACCAGCAGGTCCCCGGTCGCCTTGGCGTGTTTAACGCCGCGGGCCTTGACGCGGAGCGTTCGCCCGGACGGCGTGCCGGCGGGGACTCGGACCCTGACCTTGTCGCCGTCGATGGTCGGGACCTCGATATCGGCGCCCAGGGCTGCCTCGGGGAAGGTGACCGGAACATGGATGCGGAGGTTGTCGCCGTCGCGGGTGTAGAAATCATGCGGCTTCACGGACACCGTGACCATGAGGTCGCCGCTGCCCGCGGGGCCGGACTGGCCCTTGCCCCGGACCCGGACCTTCTGCCCGTCCTTAATGCCGGCCGGGATGCGCACGTCGATCACTTCGCCGTCCGGTTCGCGCAGTCCGATGGTGGTGCCGCGGATCGAGCCCGCGAAGGAGATGGTGGTCGATGCCGTACGGTCCGCACCCTTCTGCGGGGTCCGCTGGAACGACTGGCCGCCGCCGAAGCCGCCGCCGCCGAACAGGTCGGCGAACTCAGGCGGCATGCCGCCGGCGGTGCTGAAGCCGCCGGAATGGCGGCCGGCGTTGCCGGTGAAGAGCCCGCCAAAGAGGTCCTCGAAGCCTGCCCCGCCTGCGCCGCCGCCCGCGCTGCCCGGGGCAAAGCGCGCCCCGCCGCCCATGGCCCGGATGGCGTCGTACTGCTGGCGCTCCTCGGGGTCGGACAGCACCGAGTAAGCCTCGGAGATGTCCTTGAATTTCCTCTCCGCAGCCGCGTCCCCCGAGTTCGTATCCGGGTGGTGCTGCCGCGCGAGCTTCCGGTAGGCCTTCTTGATGTCGGCGTCGGAAGCGTCCTTGGCGACACCCAGGATCTTGTAGAAGTCCTTGT
>NZ_JAGPOT010000037.1 GCF_018224015.1 Pseudarthrobacter albicanus | reverse complement strand
TATCCGGGTGGTGCTGCCGCGCGAGCTTCCGGTAGGCCTTCTTGATGTCGGCGTCGGAAGCGTCCTTGGCGACACCCAGGATCTTGTAGAAGTCCTTGTCCACCCAGTCCTGGCTAGCCAATGGCGTTTCCTTTCAAAAGTCTTGCTTGGGTTGCGCGAAGCGGGACATGGGCCCCCGCCCCTTCGCGTGGTGGCTTGGTCCTTGCGGACCAAGCCACCACGCTCCGGCAGGCCCGAAGCCACTCCCGGGGCCCATGTCCCGCTTCGCGCTGTGTCAGCTCACTTTACGCGGGTACCGCGACGATAACCTGTGCTGCCCTGAGCACCCGGTCACCGGACTTGTAGCCCGTGCGCAGGACCTGGCTGACGGTGTCGATCTCGACGTCCGCGCCGGGCTGCTGGATGAGGGCCTCGTGGATCGTGGGGTCGAACTCCACTCCGGTCTCGTTGATGCGCACCAGGCCATACGTCTGCAGCGCGTTCTCCAGCTTGGCGGCGATCGCGGCGAACGGGCCGTCGGCGAGGTCACCGTGCTGGCGGGCGGCGTCGACGTCGTCCAGTACCGGGAGCAGCGAGTTCAGGACGCCGATGACGGCCATCTCCCCTGCCACGGCACGGTCGCGTTCGACGCGCCTGCGGTAGTTGACGTATTCGGCCTGCAGCCGGCGGAGATCGTCCTTCAGCTCCTCCGCTTCGGCAGAGACAGCACCCTGGGCCACCGATTCCGCGGCGGGCACCTCAACGCTGTTGAGGATGTCCTCGGCCTGGGACAGCGCGTCCCCTGAACCGGAGTCCCCTGCTGCGGCGCGCTCCTGGTCAGGGTGGCGGGCCTGGCCGGTCTCCGGATCAACCTTGCGGTTGTCGTGGATGATCGGCTTCTGCGGCTCGTTCTCCTGCTCGTTACCGTGGCCCCGGTTCTCGGAAGAACTGTGCTC
Source organism: Pseudarthrobacter albicanus (assembly GCF_018224015.1). GTDB lineage: Bacteria > Actinomycetota > Actinomycetes > Actinomycetales > Micrococcaceae > Arthrobacter > Arthrobacter albicanus. Next base: position 36,678 of record NZ_JAGPOT010000037.1, on the reverse strand, counting down.
GTCTTCGTTGCCGTGATGGGGCATGGTTACTTCTTCTCTTCTTCGTCAACGATCTCGGCGTCGACGATGTCCTCGTCGGATCCGGCGGCCGGCTCACCCTCGGGTGCGCCCGGGGTGCCCGTGGCGCCGTCCGGGGAACCGGCCTGGGCGTAGATGGCCTCGCCGAGCTTGGTCTGGGAAGCCTGCAGCTTCTCAAACGCGGTCTTCACGGCGGCGTCGTCGGTGCCTTCGAGCGCTGACTTGAGGGCGTCGACGTCGGCCTTGACCTCCGTCTTGACCTCTTCCGGCAGCTTGTCAGCGTTGTCGGCGATCAGCTTGTCCACGGAGTAGGCGAGCTGCTCGGCGGTGTTGCGGGTGTCGGTGGCCTCGCGGCGTGCCTTGTCCTCCGCGGCGTGCTCCTCGGCGTCACGGACCATACGGTCGATGTCCTCCTTGGAGAGCGCGGTGCCGCCGGTGATGGTCATGGACTGTTCCTTGCCGGTGCCCTTGTCCTTCGCGGAGACGTGCACGATGCCGTTGGCGTCGATGTCGAAGGTGACCTCGACCTGCGGGACGCCGCGCGGTGCCGGCGCGATGCCGGTCAGTTCGAACGTGCCCAGCGGCTTGTTGTCACGGGTGAACTCGCGCTCGCCCTGGAAGACCTGGATGGCCACGGACGGCTGGTTGTCGTCCGCCGTGGTGAAGGTCTCGGACCGCTTGGTGGGGATGGCCGTGTTGCGCTCGATCAGGTGCGTCATGACACCGCCCTTGGTCTCAATGCCCAGGGACAGCGGGGTGACGTCGATCAGCAGCACGTCCTTGCGCTCGCCCTTGAGGACACCGGCCTGCAGGGCGGCGCCGACGGCGACGACCTCGTCCGGGTTGACGCCCTTGTTCGGCTCCTTGCCGCCGGCGAGTTCCTTGACCAGCTCGTAGACGGCCGGCATGCGGGTGGAGCCGCCGACGAGCACGATGTGGTCGATCTCGGAGAGCTTGATGCCGGCTTCCTTGATGACGTCCTGGAACGGCTTCTTGGTGCGGTCCAGCAGGTCCTTGGTCAGGTCCTGGAACTTGGCGCGGGTCAGCTGCTCGTCCAGGTGGACCGGGCCGTCGGGGGTGACGGAGAGGTACTGGAGGGAGACGTTGGTGCTGGTGGAGGAGGAGAGTTCCTTCTTGGCCTGCTCGGAGGCCTCGCGCAGGCGCTGCAGGGCGATCTTGTCCTTGGACAGGTCGATGCCCTTGACCTTGAGCTGGTTCAGCAGGTAATCGACAACACGCTGGTCCCAGTCGTCGCCGCCGAGGTGGTTGTCGCCGGCGGTGGAGCGGACCTGGATGGTGGAGAAGTTGTCTTCGTCCTTGCCCACCTCGAGGAGGGAGACGTCGAAGGTTCCGCCGCCGAGGTCGAAGACGAGGATGAGTTCGTCTTCCTTGCCCTTGTCCAGGCCGTAGGCCAGCGCGGCCGCGGTGGGCTCGTTGACAATGCGGAGGACGTTCAGGCCCGCGATTTCGCCGGCCTCTTTGGTGGCCTGGCGCTGGGCGTCGTTGAAGTAGGCCGGGACGGTGACGACGGCGTCGGTGACCTTTTCGCCGAGGTAGGACTCGGCGTCGTTCTTCAGCTTCATCAGGATGCGGGCCGAGATTTCCTGGGCCGTGTACTTCTTGTCGTCGATGGCGACGGTCCAGTCGGTGCCCATGTGGCGCTTGACGGAATGAATGGTCCGGTCAATGTTGTTGACGGCCTGGCGCTTGGCGATCTCGCCGACCAGGACCTCGCCGGACTTGGAGAATGCCACGACCGACGGCGTGGTGCGGCCACCCTCGGCGTTGGCAATGACGGTGGGCTCGCCACCTTCGAGAACGGAGACGACGGAGTTGGTCGTTCCGAGGTCAATTCCTACTGCACGTGACATATGTTGCTTCCTTCTTTCTGGGAAACCTGCTGGGTCTGGCTGCGGACGTGGAGGTCCGGCCGTGATTGAGCGATCTACACTCAACTTTACCCAGGGCCGGATTTAAGTCAATCCAGAGTTGAGTGGATGTGACTCAACTCTGGATCGGCGCCGGCCCGGAGGACCGTCCCAGCGGCCGTTTTTCCCGGAATTCCGCAGGCGGAAGCCGCAGGGCGACGGGTGTTCGCCCTGCGCGAATGCCTCGCGTGGACTAGATGTCGTCGACTTCCGTGTTGTCGCTGCGGCGCTGGTCTGCCCGCTGGGTGTCTGCCGTTCCTGCGGTTCCTGCGGCGCCGTAGTCGCCTTCCTGATACTCGCCCTCTTCGGCGGCAGCGTCGCCGACGGCGGCCGGCTCCCCGGCGGGGGCCGGCTCCCCGGCGGGGGCCAGCTCCTCAACGGTGGCGTCACCGACGGCGGCCGGCTCGCCGACGTCGCCGGCCGCGCCGTAGTCGCCCGCAGGGTAATCGCCGGCCTCGGCGCCGACGGACGCCGTGCCTGCCACGCCCGCCGTGCCGTAGTCGCCGGTGGGGTATTCGCCCTCTGCGGCCGTGGGCGGATTCACGCCGGTCACCCCCGCTGTGCCGTAGTCGCCCTCGACGTACTGGCCTTCGGCGGGGGCGGGTTCTGTGTCCTCGGCTTCGGCGGCGGCGCGTTCGGCGGCGGCGCGTTCGGCGGCGGCGCGTTCGGCGGGGGCGCGTTCGGCGGGGACCGGCGTGGCGCCCCGCCGCTGTTCTGCTGCCGTGCGGTCAAACTCGCTGTTTTCAGACATGCTCTCTTCAGACATGGACGGATCCTTCCTGGAAGCATCGGGCGCGCCGGGAGGGCGCAGTGGCAGTCTATCGAGCACCGCGCGGAGGCAACAGAGGCGCCGGGACGCAGCCTAGGCGGCCTGGCCAGGAAGGCCTGCCACGCCTTCCAGCACACCAAGATGGTGGGCGAAGAGCTCGTCACGGGCGGCGAAAGTGTCCGGGCCATACTGGCCGAAGACCTCAAAGCTGATGGCACCGAACAGCGAGGTCCACACCAGCGCCCCCCGCGCCAGCAGCGCATCGGGGACAGCAAGCCCCAGTGCCGCCCGGATTTTCGCCAGGTCCGCCGCCAGCCCCGGGCCCAGCGTGGGCGCGACGGCCGCGGCCGGGTGGCCTGCCGCGGTCAGCCGGCCTGCCCGGTAGGCGCCGTCGAAGATGGCCATCAGCGCGTAGATGACCCGGGTTCCGGGGCCGGTGGTCCGCTCGGGCGGCGCGCGGTAGCCGGGCACCGGACTGCCGAACAGCAGGGCGTAGCGGGCAGGCTCGCGCAAGGCCCAGTTCCGGACGGCCAGTCCGAGCGCCCGGAACCGTCCGGCGAAGTCGCCTTCCGGCAGGGCGCCGACGGCGGCATCCACTTCGTCGCCCAGTTCGCCGTAGGCGTCGATCAGCAACAGCGTCAGCAGCTCCTCGCGGTTCTCCACGTAGCGGTACACCGCGGAGGAGACCACACCGAGATCCCGTGCCACCGCACGGAGGGACAGCGCCGCCGCCCCGTGCAGCGCCAGGTGCTCCCGGCCCAGCCGGATGATGTCGGCAACCGTCCGGGCGCGCGCCCGCTCACGGGGCGTGCGGGGCTTCGCGGGGCTGGCTGTCGCGGGGGGCATGGTTCCAGCATTCCACAATGCAGAGCACTGTCAACAAATGCGAGCACCGCTCTTGACTTCCCCTCGCATCGGCGCCATTCTTGTTGTGAGAGCACTGCTCTCACAACTGAGAGGGAGACCAGTGAGCGAATCTGAAGGGTCCGAAACTGAAGCTACTGAGTCTGGCGTGTCCGGACCGTCTGAGCTGTTTGTGGTCAACGGAGCAGGCCCGGTCGGCTGGACGGTCGCCGAGCAACTGGCCGCGGCCGGCCACCGGGTGCGGGTCCTGACGCGGTCCGGAAGCGGCCCAGCCGGTGCCCGGATCAAGAGGCGGCCCGTGGATGTGTCGGATGCCGGGCAACTTGGCGACGCCTTTGCCGGAGCCGGGGCCGTCTTCCACTGCATCCATGGTTCGCAGTACAGCGCCAAGGCCTGGGAAAAGGAACTCGCGGCAGCCGAGCAGACGGTGCTGGCAGCGGCGGCTGGTGCGGGCGCCGTCGTCGTCTTTCCGGAAAGCCTGTACGCCTACAGCGAGCCGGAACGGACTATGCGCGAGGATGGTCCGCGCGAGGCAAGCGGCGGCAAACGCGGAGTGCGGACGGGGCTGCTCCGCGCCCGGGCAGCGTCCCCCGCGGATACCGTGAGCGTCGTGGCCGGCGACTTCTTCGGGCCGAGGGTCCGCGGCTCCCATGCCGGCGAGCGCGTGGTCCGGCCGGTGCTGGCGGGCAAGTCCCTGCAGGTGATCGGCAGCGCCTCCCAGCCGCATTCCTTCACCTACGTCCCGGATCTGGCCGCGGCCATGATCGCGGCGGCCCGGACCCCTGCGCTGTGGAACCGGGTGTGGCACGCACCCACCGGGCCGGCGCTGACGCAGCGGCAGATCGCCGGAGCATTCGCCGCGGCAGCCGGTGTCCGCGCGCCGCGCGTCACGGCTGTTCCTGGCTGGGTGGTGCGGGCGGCGGGGTGGTTCTCGCCGGGCATGAAGGAGCTCGCCGAGACGCTCTACCAGTTCGAGCGGCCGTTCGTGATGGATTCCGGCGCCAGCGAGGCGGCCCTTGGCCTGCGGCCCACGCCGCTGACAGAGGCCGCCGCCGCGACCGTGGGCTGGTGGCGGGAGCAGGCCGCCGCCGGACAGGCCTCGTCTGCGTCTGCGGCGGCGGCCGCGTCACGCAGGGCAGAGTCTTAGCCGGGCGGGCAGGCGGCGACCCCGGGATTCCGCGGCCGCTCCCCCGCCCGGCATCCAAAAGACTGCCGGGCGTGACAGGCGCCGATCGCACATCGCCACCCGGTTGCTGGCTGCTTGGGCACCCGATTGCCGCCGCGGAGGGGTAGCGTCTTCCTATGAGCGACCAGCAGCCGGAAGACGTCTACACCCACGGGCACCACGAGTCGGTGGTCCGCGCCCATGCCTCACGGACGGCGGAGAACTCCGCGGCCTTTGTCATCCCGCACCTTACGCGCGGGGTTTCGGTGCTCGACGTCGGCTGCGGACCGGGCAGCATCACCTGCGATTTCGCCGAACTCGTCGCCCCTGGCCAGGTCACCGGGCTGGACCGCTCCCCCGAGGTGGTCGCCCAGGCCACCGCCCTGGCCGCCGAACGCGGCGTGCAGAACGTCACGTTCGTCGCCGGCAACATCTACGACCTCGGGTTCGACGACGAGACGTTCGACGTCGTCCATGCTCACCAGGTGCTGCAGCACCTGACGGATCCGGTGGCCGCGCTGCGGGAGATGCGCCGGGTGGCCAGGCGCGGCGGGATCGTGGCGGTGCGCGACGCCGATTTCCACGGCATGAGCTGGTACCCCGCCATCCCGGAGCTGGACGAATGGATGGAGCTGTACCAGCGCATCGCCCGCCGCAACGGGGCCGAACCCGACGCCGGCCGGCGCCTGGTGTCGTGGGCGCAGTCCGCCGGGTTCACCGACGTCGCACCCTCCAGCAGCAACTGGCTCTATGCCACCGGGCAGCAGCGCCGGTGGCAGGCGCGGGTGTGGGGCGAGCGGGTCCTGCATTCGGCGTTCGCGGACCAGGCCTTCGAATACGGCTTCGCCAACGCCGCCGACCTGGCCCGGATTTCCGCCGGCTGGCACCGCTGGGGCTCCACCGACGACGGCTGGTTCCTGATCCCCAACGGCGAGGTCATCGCCCGGGCGTGACTTCGTCAGATCCAGGCTCGGGCCTGTGGACGAGAAGCCTCCCATGGCAGGCCACCCTCGGATTGCCGGAAATGGCCGGAAAGGGCGGCTTCCTAACGGCCATTTGCGGCAAATGACGGACCGCTTCGGGACACGAGGCCGCAGCAACGGGGCCGAGCCGCCACTCACAGCGCCACCACAGCCACCCCAAAGTCCCGCCATACCTCCGCGCCCGAGGCTGGTTGCAGGCCGAAAGCTCGGCCGGCCCGGGAACCGGGCCCCAGCAAAGGAGATCCAGATGGCAAAGATCAACAAGACCACTGCAGGAATCATGCTCGCCGCAGTCATCAGCGGCGGCGCAATCGGTGCGGCGGCCCTCCCGGCGATGGCCGACGACGCCAGCGGCACTTCGACGTCGACCGCCACCGCCGCCGCGGACGGTTACGGAACGTCCGACGGCGGCACGGGTGCCCGCGGCCCCCACCAGGCCAACGGCAAGACCGAGGAAATCCTCACCGGCGACACCGCCACGAAGGTCGAGGCGGCCGTCAAGGCCGCCCAGCCGGATGCGACGATCGAAAGGATGGAAACCGACGCCGACGGCGCCACCTATGAAGCCCACATCACCAAGGCGGACCGCACCCGCGCCACCGTCCTGCTCGATGCGAACTTCACGGTCACCGGAACCCAGGAAGGCCAAGGCGGCGGCAGGGGCCATGGAGGCTCGGGCGGCTCGGCCACTGACGGCTACACCTCCAACGGCTGATCCTGACGGCAGCCGCAGTTGCGGGATAGGGCTGAGGGACAAGGCTGCCGGCAGGCTGCTCCGGGCGGCGGCACCGCCGTCGTTCGGGGCAGGCCTCTGGCAGCCAGCCATTCCCTGCCTTTCGATCTCCCGGTAGGGTGCTCGAAAGGACCCGCGATTAAGGAGACCCCATGCGCAAAGTGACGGCCGGCCTGTTCTGCTCCGTGGACGGAGTGGCTGAAGACCCGTTCCTCTGGCAGTTCGACAGCTTCGACGAGGAGCTGGGCACCGGGATGGGCGAGATGATGGGCCGGATCGAGACCGGGCTCCTGGGCCGCGTCGGGTACGAGCAGTGGGCAGACTACTGGCCGAATGCCGAAAGCGACACCGATTTCGCCGGGTTCATCAATGCGCTACCGAAATTTGTCGCCTCCCGGACCCTGTCCGGAGAGCTGGAGTGGCAGAATTCGCGCCTGATCGGCGGGCCGCTGGAGGACTTCGTGGCGGACCTGAAGAACGGCGACGGCGGCGAAATCGGCGTCTTCAGCAGCATCTCGCTGGTCCGCCAGTTGCTGTTCGCGGGCTTGCTCGACTCGCTGATGCTTATCGTCCACCCCGTCATCGCCGGCAGCGGCCGGCGGCTCTTCAACGACGGCGACCCGGTCACCCGGCTGGAGCTGCAGTCGTCCCAACAGACCAGCAAGGGGAACATGGTTCTCACCTACGGGCTCCAGTCGGCGTCGTCGTAGGGGCGGCCGCGGAAATGAGCGCGGAGGTACTCCCCCACAACGGCAGCCCCGAGATCCCCAGCCTCGGGCGCGACGACCCGGCCGTCGATTCGGCGGACCATGCGCTGGACGAACCGCTCAAGACCGGGGTCGTCGCCGAGCCGGAAGAACGTGGCTTGCGTGCCGGCACGCCCAAGGCGGTCGAGCTCGCTGACCGTGACACGAATTGTCTCCGGGTCGGGCGGCCAGGCGAACCATGACTCGCCCTCCGCCAACAGGTGCGCGGTAGGTTCGCCATCGGTCACCACGAGGAGGACGGGCTGCATTGACGGGTGCTGGCGGAAGAAGCGATTGGCCAGCAGCAGGCCGTGATGCAGGTTTGTTCCCTGCTCCTGCTGTGCCGGCAGGGCCGTGAGCTCGCCGATGTCCATGGACTGCGCGTACCGTCCGAACGTGATCAGCTGCAGCCGGTCCCCACGGAAACGGGTTGAGACGAGGTGGTGCAAGGCGAGCGCGGTGCGTTTCATCGGCACCCACCGCCCCTCGGCGGCCATCGAGAATGAGACGTCGACGAGCAGGACGACGGCGGCCTGGGTGTGCGCTTCGGTTTCCGTCACCTCGATGTCGCCCACCCCGAGGCGCAGTCTGCGGCCCGGATCACCGCCGTCCGCGACCGTGCGGCTGATCGCGTTGGTCATGGTGCGCGTGACGTCCCACGGCTCGGCGTCCCCGAACTGCCACTGACGGCTGGAGCCGGTCTGTTCGCCGGCCGCGCCAGCGACACGCGTGTCCCGGTGCCCCGGCCGGCCGGACAGTTGCTTGGCGGTGTCCCGCAACAGTGACCTGCCGAGCCGTCGCATGGCCTGCGGGGACAACCGGAGGTCGCCGTCGGCACCGCGCCGGAGGTAGCCGCCGTCCTGCATCGCCCGCTCGATCTCCGCGAGGGTGCGGGCCGTCACGGCGGCATTCTGTCCGAGTTGGCGTGCGAGGGCATCCAGATCCAGATCGTCAAGCCGTGATCCGTTATAGGACTGGGAGAGCTGTTCGGCCAGCTCGTCGAGTTCGGCGATGTCCTGGAGAACGCCTGTGCCGTCGCCCAGCCCGAGTCCTTCCTGACCCTCGAAGCGTTCGGAACCTGTCCAGTCCTCACCGGGGCGCAGTGCCTGCAGGCTGGAGTCGAGTTGATCGAGCTGGGCCATGAGTTCGGGCGAGCCGAACGCCTGGGCGGACAGGCGCATCAGCTCATCCCGCTGCTCGGGTGACATGGATTGCAGGAGCCGCCGGGCCGCGGCAGCGCGCTGGGCGAGGGCGTCGACCAGCTGCTCGACTGATTGTGGATTCTCTGGAAAGAAGCGGCCGTGCCGCGACATGAACTCCTGAAAGTCCGCGTCGGTGTCTTCGCCGCGTCGGTGGTTGCCGAGCAGCTCGTTGAGGTCGCGCAGCATCTCGCTCACGGCCGCGCGGTCCTCATCAGTGGCGTTCTCGAGCACTTGTTTCATGCCCGCGAACCGCTGGTCCAGGACCTCACGGCCCAGCAGATCCTTGATCCGCTCGTAGGCTTCCCGGGCGGTGCTCGACTGCCAGTCATAGGAGGCGAGTTCGTTGACCGCAGCCGCCGTGGAAACGGGCAGGTTCTGCAGTTGCATCTCCCGGAAGGCGCGGTCGGTGTTGTCCATCATGGCGTCGCGGGCGAGCTGCTTGCGCTCCTCCAGCACCGCAGTGTCGAGCAGCTTCCGGGCCTCGCTGAGGGTGCCGTCCAGCCGGTGGCGGCTGAGCAGTTCACTCCGGCGCTGTTGGACGCGGCCGGCGAGGTCGTCGAGCCCTTCCCGGTTCCGGCCGCCGCGCCGCAGGAACTCCTGCAGGGCGTGCCGGGGCGAGTAGCCTGCCATGACGTCCTCGGCGATCGCGTCGAGCGCCTCTGCCAGGTCGACCGGCGGGGCGAGCGGATCGGGTCCTCCCGTGTACCGGCCGTACGTGGAGGACCGGTTGTGAACGCCCATGATGCGGCCTGTCCCTATCCCTGATTTCTAGCCGTAAACCATTCCTAGCCGTAGATCGTCTCCTCGTCGTCGGACTCCTTGGAGATCCGCCGGGCGAGGTAGAGGCCTTCCAATGCAAGTTCGATTGCGGCGGCGCGCTGCCCGTCGTTTTTCGCGTCCAGGCGCCCGCTGATCTCGTCGTAGAGGCCGGATCCGTCAAGAGACGGGAGGTTTTCGAGGAACTCCCGCGCGGTGATCTGTTCCCCGGTGGTCACGGTCGTGTGGCCGTCGAGCGCCGCCACGAGTGGACCGAGGTCGAGACCATGGTAGTGCGCCCGCACGGCTTCGGCAGTGGCCGTGCGCAGGAGGTGATCGAGGACGGCTTGTTCACGCCCTTCCTCACCCGATTCGAACTCAATCTTGCCAGTGAGGACGTCGACTGCGGTCTCCAGATCGACGATCCGGGCGACTGGCTCGTCCTCCCCGCGCATGCTGGCCCGGCGCAACGCCGCCGCGGCGACGGTCTCGGCGCCCGCGATGGCGAACCGCGCCGAAACTCCGGAGGTCTGGTTGATGGCCGGGGACTGCCGCAGCGCGCGGGTGTAGCGGGCCAGGATCTCGAGGATGACGGGCGGGACGTGGGCGACCAGCCGCCCCTCCTGCGCGATGACGGCGACCTCGTCGTCCAGCTCTATCGGGTAGTGGGTGCGGATCTCGGCGCCGAAGCGGTCCTTCAGGGGCGTGATGATCCGGCCGCGGTTGGTGTAGTCCTCCGGGTTGGCGGACGCGACGACGAGCACGTCGAGCGGCAGCCGCAGCACGTAGCCACGGATCTGGATATCGCGCTCCTCCATCACGTTGAGCATCGCGACCTGGATCCGCTCGGCGAGGTCGGGCAGTTCGTTAATGGCGACGATGCCGCGGTTGGAGCGCGGGACGAGACCGTAGTGGATGGTTTCCGGGTCCCCGAGCCGGCGGCCCTCGGCCACCCGCATCGGGTCGACGTCGCCGATGAGGTCGGCGACGGAGGTGTCTGGCGTGGCGAGCTTCTCGACGTAACGTTCCGAGCGGTGGCGCCACGCAACGCGCAGCCGGTCGCCTTCGGCGAGCGCACGGGCGCGGGAGTGCTCCGTGATCGGTTCGTACGGGTGTTCGTTCAGTTCCGATCCCTCGATCACCGGCGACCACTCGTCGAGCAGCCCGACCAGGGTGCGGAGGAGCCGTGTCTTGCCCTGTCCCCGCCCGCCGAGCAGGACAACGTCGTGGCCGGCGATCAAGGCGCGCTCGAGCTGGGGAAGGACGGTCCGGCTGAAACCATACATTCCAGGCCACGGGTCGCGGCCAGCGGCGAGCGCGGCGAGCAGGTTGCCGCGGATTTCGTGGCGCAGGTCCTTGTGGACGTGGCCGGCTCCACGCAGTTCACCAACGGTGAAGATATCGGGACGATCACTCACCCCTCTACGGTAGTCCTCGAACGTGCGGTGGATCGAGCGAATTTCTCAGATTCCCGGGCATTGGGCCGCCGTAAGAGAGCCGCCCGGGGTCCCCGGGCCGAGCCTGCGAGGCACGGGGTAGGCGGTGAACGATACCGCTCCGCGGCTCCCCCACCCTCGCAAGCTCGGTCGGGGCCCCTGCAAGAGAGCCGCCCGGGGTCCCCGTGCTGAGCGAAGCGAAGCATGGGGCAGGCGGCGAACGCTACGCTTGATCCTGATGACTGCAGCAACACCGTCGGCTCCAGCGACACCACCATCGGGACCGCAGGGCACCCTTGTCCTTCTGGTGCGCCACGGGGAGACACCCACCACGGGCACGGTGCTGCCCGGGCGCGCCCCGGGCCTGCACCTGTCCGACCGGGGCCGGGTCCAGGCTGAACAGGTCGCGGAACGGCTCGCTGGTCTTCCGGTCGATGCCATCTATTCCTCGCCGCTGGAACGCGCCTGCGAGACTGCACGGCCCACGGCTGCCAGCATCGGACTCGAGGTGAACGCGGATGCCGGCCTGATCGAGTGTGACTTCGGCGAATGGACCGGCGCAGTGCTGGCCGAGTTGGCGGGCCTGCCGCAGTGGCAGACCGTACAGCACAGTCCGTCGGCCTTCCGCTTCCCGAACGGGGAGAGCTTCGTGCAGATGCAAGCGCGGATGGTAGGAACGCTCGAGGTGCTGTGGACCGCCCACGCCGGGGGCGTCGTCGTGTGCTTCTCCCACGCCGACCCGATCAAGGCCGCCGTAGCCCACGCCTTGGGCACGCATCTGGACCTCTTCCAGCGGATCGTCATCAGCCCTGGCTCGGTCTCGGTTATCTCGTATGTGGAGGGTCTGGCGCCCGCCGTGCTCATGGTGAATTCGACCTTGGAACCATTGAATGGACTGAGGGCGTCGTGAAATGGGACAGACGGTGTCCGGACGGGAGCTGACACTGCTCGTCGAGGGCCGCATCGAGCTGCTCGGACGCATCGTGCGAAGTAGCAACGAGACGTTCCTCGTCCGGGTCTCCTGCGGGGACGACTCCGCTCGCGCGGTCTACAAGCCGGAGGCCGGGGAACGGCCGCTGTCCGACTTCGAGCCCGGGCTGTACCGGCGCGAACGCGCGGCTTACCTGCTCAGCGAGTACCTGGAGTGGGGAATCGTGCCGCCGACGGTGATTCGCGAGGACTCCCCGCGGGGGATCGGATCGCTGCAGTGGTTCGTCGAGTGCGACTTCCGTGAGCACTACTTCACTCTGTACGCGGACTCACCCGAGACCCATGGCGTCTTGTCGCAGATTGCCCTGTTCGATTGCATAGCCAACAACACTGACCGCAAGAGCGGGCACGTGCTGCGCGGCCACGACGGACGGGTGTGGGGCATCGACCAGGGGCTGTGCTTCTCGGCAGGCTACAAACTGCGCACCGTGATCTGGGACTTCGCCTGTGTTCCTATCCCCGATGCCCTGCTGGAGGACATCACCCCGCTCGCAGAGGCCGTGCCTCCCGACGTGGCCGAACTCCTCGACGATGCGGAGGTCACCGCCCTGCAGCGCCGGGTGCAGCGCTTGCTGCACGACCGGGTGCTGCCGGTTGACCGCACCGGCATGCGTTACCCGTGGCCGCTCGTGTAAGTGACCTCGCATGGACGATCTGCATGCTGGCCGGGCGGGCAGCGCCAGAGGAAAAGTGGGATACCCCGCGGCCTTAAACTGGCTGGGTGCAACCTTCCCTATGGCTGGCCCTCGCCGGCGCCGGCGTCCTGATCAGCTTCACGCCCGGCGCGGGCGCAATCAACACCATGAGCAATTCCCTGAACTCGGGGTTCCGCCGCTCCCTGTGGGGCATCCTGGGCCAGCAGGCGGCACTGGTAGTGCACATCCTGGTCGTGGCCCTCGGCGTCGGGGTGCTCGTGGCCAGCTCGCCGGTGGCCTTCAGCGTCATCCGCTACGCCGGCGCCGCATACCTGGTCCTTCTGGGTATCAAGCAGTTCCTGCACAAACCGGACCTGGACCAGGAGAAGGCCGCAGCACTGCGGAATGAAGCGGCCCTCTCGATGTTCCGCCGCGGCGTGTGGGTGAACCTGCTGAACCCCAAGGCGGTCGTGTTCTTCCTGGCCTTCATGCCGCAGTTCATCCGCCCGGAGCAGCCGCTGCTGCCGCAATACCTGGTCCTGGCCGCGACGGTGATCGGGATCGACATCCTGGTGATGTGGTTCTTCTTCGCCGCCGCGGCCAGGTCCTTCCAGCGCTTCACCCACGATGCCCGTGGACAGAAGATCCTCAACCGGATGTTCGGGGTGCTGTTCGTGACGATGGGCGCCCTGCTGGCACTGATCCACTGACCAGCAGGCGAGCGCCGGAGCGGTCCTGCCCGGCGGGCGCCGTCCGTCCCGGCGTCACTGCTGGCTGGAACTCAGCTTCCGGAGATCGGCCTTCCTGATCTTGCCGCTGGCGGTCCGGGGCATCTCATCGACGAACACCACGGACTTGGGGATCTTGTAGCGCGCCAGCCGGCCATCCAGGTGAGTCCTGAGCTGATCCTCGGTGAGCTGCGCCCCCTCGCGCAGCAGCACCACCGCCCGCGGGACCTCGCCCCACTTCTCATCGGGAACACCGATCACGGCGACGCTTCCCACCGCCTCGAGTTCGGCGATGGCCTGCTCGATTTCGGCCGGATAGATGTTTTCGCCGCCGGAGATGATCATGTCCTTGAGCCGGTCGGAGACGAAGACAAACCCGTCCCCGTCCTTGTAGCCCATATCGCCTGACTTGAACCAGCCGCCGGGTGCATAGGATTCGGCCGTGGCCTCGGGCCTGTTCCAGTATTCATGAATCACGTTGGGACCCTTGATCTGGATCTCGCCCACGGTTCCCTGCGCCGCCGGGCGTTCGTCGAAGCCGGCGATCCGGACATCCGTGAAGAACTGCGGAAGCCCTGACGATCCCGCCTTCTCACGGGACCGGGCGGCCGGAAGCGTGGTGGCCCCCGGTGCTGTTTCGGTCATTCCGTAGCCGTTGGAGAACCGCAGGCCGCGCGCTTCATAGGCTTCCAGGACCCGCATGGGCACCGCGGAGCCGCCGCACGTCAGCTTGTTCAGCGAGCCCAGCTCCGTGGTCTCCCAGGCCGGGTCCTCGCACAGCATCTGGTAGGTGGTGGGCACGCCGCTGATGGTGGTGGCCCGGTGCTTTTCGATGAGTTCCAGCGTCCGCCGGGCATTGAACTTGGGCTCGAGAACCACGGTGCCGCCCTTGAGGAGCGTCGGCAGCACCCCCATGTCCAGCGACGCCACGTGGAACATCGGCGAAATCATCAGCGCCACATCCGCGGCGGAAAAGTCGAAGTCCACGATCACGTTGATGCAGTTCCAGGTGATGTTCCCGTGGGTGAGCAGGGCGCCCTTGGGGCGCCCGGTGGTGCCCGAGGTGTAGAGGATCATAGCGCCGTCGTCCAGGGTCACCGGTTCATCGAGGGGCTGGTCCGCGCCGGAGGCCAGCACCTGCTCGAAGTCCTCCACCGCCGCTCCGTCCGCCCCGCCGGCAGCCAGCTCGCCGCCGCCGGCCGCGCCGCCGCCGTCAGCGGAAACGTCGAGGGAATCGTCGACGGCGACGAGCCTCGCCACCGCCGTGCCGGCCGATCCGCGGGCAGCCAGTTCGCGCAGGCTCCGCGCGTGGACCACGGCCACGGCCCCGCTGTCCTGAAGCTGGAACTGCAGTTCCGGAGGTGCGAGCCGGGTGTTGAGCGGGACGAAGATGGCACCGAGGCTGGCGCAGGCGAACAGGGTCTCCAGGAACGAGGGGTGGTTCTCCCCCAGATACGCCACCCTGTCCCCCTTGGCCACCCCGCGGTCCCGCAGTGCATTGGCCAGCCGGACGCTCCGGTCAGCGAACTGTTCATAACTGAGTTCGTGGTTCCCGCTGATCAGCGCAGTCTTGCTGCCCGACTTGGGGCGGCGACGTTGCAGCCACGAGCCGATGCCAAAATTCTCCACGGCGAGTCCTTTCTACAAAGAGGTTAGTACGGAGTGCCGGGTTCAGGCCCGGACCGGAGGCCGGTTCCGGGCCTGGACCCTGCCAGGGTCAGGCCTGGACCGTCTGGAGGTCGTTGTCCTTCGGTTCCCGGGTCAGGAGGATGAACACGATGGACACGGCCGACATGATTGCCAGGAACCAGACCACGGACGACGTCTGCTGGCCGGAGTCCTTGAAGATCTGTGCCACGATGCCAGGGGTGAATCCGGCGCCCAGCAGGGTTGCCAGCTGGTAGCCCAGGGATGCGCCGGTGTAGCGGGACGTGGTGCCGAACTGCTCGGACACGAACGCCGCCAACGGCCCGAAGAGGGTGGAGTGGATCATCAGGCCGATGGCGAAGGCCACGAAGATCAGCACGATGTTGTTGGAGGAGAGCAGCGCGAACATCGGCACGAGGTAGATGACGAAGAGCACCAGTCCGCCGATCATCACCGGCCGCCGGCCCACCTTGTCGGACAGCTTGCCGCCCAGGAGCACGAACACGATGGAGACCAGGGAGGCCGCGGCAAAGGCATACAGTACGCCCTGCCGGTCGGCGCCCTTGGAGACGGTGTAAGTTACGGCGAACGTGGCCAGGACCACCTGAAGCCCGAAACCCGCGGCCCCGGCGAGCATGGTGAAGATGAGGGTCTTGGGCCGACGCAGCACCTGCAGGAGGGGCATCACCGGCTTTGTTGTGGCGTCCGCTTTGTTTTCGAGCGCCGCCTTCTCCTGCTCGGCCTTTTCCTGCTCTGCCTTTTCCTGTTCCAGGGCGGCCTTGAAGATGGGGCTTTCGGAAACCTTCAGCCGGACGAACATGCCCACGCCCAGCAGCACGAAGGAGAGCAGGAACGGCACGCGCCAGCCCCAGGCGAGGAACTGGTCGTTCGGCAGGGCGGAGAAGGTGCCCATGATGAGCGTGCCCAGGACGGCGCCGGTGGGGGCGCCGGCATTGACGAACGAGGCCGCAAAGCCGCGTTTCCCCGATTCCGAGTGCTCGAGCGCCATCAGGGCGGCTCCGCCCCACTCTCCGCCCACGGCGATGCCCTGGAAGACCCGGAGGATCACCAGCAGCACCGCGCCCCAGGGGCCAATGGCCGAGGCTCCCGGTACCAGGCCGATCAGGGTGGACGCCAGGCCCATGACCAGCATGGAGATGATCAGCATGCCCTTGCGGCCCAGCTTGTCACCGAAGTGGCCGAAGATGATCCCGCCGAGCGGGCGGGCCACGTAGCCGGCGGCGAACGTGCCGTAGGCGGCCACCACCCCCACCCAGTCGTCCATGCCGGAGAAGAAGACCTTGGGGAAGACTACGGCTGACGCGGTGGCGTAAAGCAGGAAGTCATAGAATTCGATGGTGCTGCCCAGGTAGCTGGAAGCGATGACGGTGCGTGCTTCCTTGCGCCGCTCGGCGGTGCCAAGGGCTTGAAGCTGGGTGAGTCCGGACATGGTTGTTCCTTTGAACAGAGGGAGGGTCCTTGAAGAGGCGCTTTTACTTGTAGAAGCGGGCGAGGAACTCGGCCACGACGGCGGGGCGTTCCTGGCCTTCGATTTCGATGACGTTGGCCACCTTGATCTGGGCGCCGCCCTTGACCTCGGTGACCTCTGCGATGGTGGACTGCATGCGGATCCGCGAACCGACCTTGACCGGGGAGGTGAAGCGGACCTTGTCGAGCCCGTAGTTCACCTTGGTGGTGACGCCGTCGACGTCGAACAGCTCGCCCCAGAACGGGATGATGAGCGAGAGCGTGAGGAAGCCGTGGGCGATCGGGGCGCCGAACGGGCCGTCCTTGGCGCGTTCGGGGTCAACGTGGATCCACTGGTCGTCGCCCGTGGCATCGGCGAACTTGTTGATCTGTTCCTGGGTGATTTCGCGGTATTCGGTGGTGCCGAGGTCGGTGCCGGCGAGGGTGAGCAGTTTGTCGAAGTCGACGACGAGGTTGGGCATGGTGTCCTCCTGAGGGATGGCTGGGGTAGGGAACTGTCCGACGGCGGCGTCGGAGTGGGGCGGTGCTGTTTCAGTTGGGTGGTGGTGGGGTCAGCGGGTGAAGGCGCTTTCGCCGGTGAGGGCCCGGCCGATGATCAGGGCGTTGATTTCGTGGGTGCCTTCGTAGGAGTAGACGGCTTCGGCGTCGGCGTGGAAGCGGGCGACGTCGGTGGCGAGCGTGATGCCGTTGCCGCCGACCACTTCGCGGGCGAGGGCCACGGTTTCGCGCATGAGCAGGGACGTCTGCATCTTGGCCAGGGCCGAGTCCTGGTCCCGGTAGATGCCCCTGGCCTGCTGCTCGGTCAGCCGGACCACGAGGGACAGGGACGCGGTGACGTTGCCGAGCATCCGGGCGAGCTTTTCCTGGACCAGCTGGAAGGACCCGAGCGGGCGGCCGAACTGCTGGCGTTCCGTGACGTAGCGCAGGGCCGCCTCGAACGCGCCGGCCTGGATGCCGGTCGCGATCCACGCGACATCCGAGCGCATGGCCTTCAGCATCGCCGCCACGTCCCGGAAGGAGTTCACGTTGTGCAGCCGCATGGACTCCGGAACGCGCACGCCGTCGAGGGTGATGTGCGCGTTCTGCATCATCCGCAGCGCCGTTTTACCGTGGATCTTCTCCAGCGTCACGCCTGCCGCCTCGCGCTCGACCAGGAACGCCTTGACCTGGCCGTCCGCCACGTCGCGGGCAAACACGGCCAGCACATCGGCGGTGGAGGCACCGCCGATCCACCGCTTGGCACCGTCCAGGACCCACGAGTCCCCCTCGCGGCGCGCGGTAGTCGAGAGCCCGCCGGCGATGTCCGAGCCGGAGTCCGGTTCGGTCAGGGAAAAGACGCCCTTGAGCGAGAAGTCGATGACCTTGGGCATCCACTGCGCCTGCTGCTGCGCCGAGGCGCCCACCCGGATGGCCGTGCGGAACAGCCCGGCCTGGGCGGTGTAAAAGGTGGCCAGGGAGGCGTCGGTGCGGGCGAGTTCGAAGATCCGGAAGCCCTGGTAGATGCCGCGGGCCGGATTGCGTTCTGCACCCGGGGCGCCAGTCAGTTCCGCCGGTTCCATCAGGTCCAGGTCGATCAGCGGCCGGGCGAGCTGCTCCGGGAATTCGCCGCGTTCCCAGTACTCGGCCAGCAGCGGCCGGGCCTTCTCATCGAGGAAGGCCCGCAGCCTGCCGAGCACGCGCCGCTCGTCCGCGGTGAGCAGCGACTCGGCGTCGTAATAGTCGCAGACGCCGTAGAGCCGCTCCTGGCCTGCCGTCTTCTGGCCTGCGGCCAGTGTGGTTTCGGTGCTCATCTCAGACTCCGAGCCCGAGCAGGCGGACGGCGTTGTGCTTGAGGATCTTGGGCCGGACCTCGTCCTTGAGCGGCAGGTCCGCGAAGGCGCCGAGCCACTTCTGCGGGGTGATGAGCGGGAAGTCGGTGCCGAAGAGGACCTTGTCCTGCAGCACCGAGTTGGACATCTTCACGAGGGACTCCGGGAAGTACTTCGGGGACCAGCCGGAGAGGTCGATGAACACGTTGGACTTGTGCGTGGCGATCGAGTTGGCCTCGTCCTGCCACGGCACCGAGGGGTGGGCCATGATGATCTGCAGCGCGGGGAAGTCCGCCGCGACGGCGTCGAGCAGGAGCGGGTTGGAGTAGCCGAGCTTGATGCCGTAGCCGCCGGGGAGCCCGGCGCCCATGCCGTTCTGGCCGGTGTGGAAGATGGCCGGCAGCCCGAGGTCCTGCAGCGTCTCCCAGAGCGGGTAGAACTGTTCGTCGGAGGGATCGAAGCCCTGCAGGGACGGGTGGAACTTGAAGCCGCGGGCGCCCAGGTCAATGGCCTGGTGCTTGGCGCCCTGGATGGCCCCGGCGCCGGTCCGGGGGTCGACGCTGCCGAACGGGATCAGGACGTCGTTGTTCCGGGCGGCCCCGGCGATGAGGTCCTCAATGCTGTTCGGCTCGTGCTTGAGCTGGGTGCGGGCGTCCACGGTAAACACGACGGCGGCCATGTTCAGTCCGCGGTAGGTCTCGGCAATGGAGTCCAGCGACGGGGTGCGGTCCTCGGCCTTGAAGTACTTCGCCGATGCCTCGGTGAGGGCTGGCGGCAGGGATTGGTGGCCGTGGCCGTCCACTTCGAGGTGGACGTGCATGTCGATCGCGTCGATCTTTGCGACGTCGATGTTGAGTTCGTAGCGCTGGGCAGCCATCTCAGCGGACCTCTGCCGGTTCGGGCTTGAGGTCTTCGGGGAGCGGGAGGAATTCCTCGCCGACGCTCTGCAGCTTGTCGCCGAAGAGCTTCCCGAAGTTCTCCACCAGGTCGGCGTAGCCCCAGCCGCCCTCGCGGTATTCGGTGGCCGCGGCCTCGGGGTGGGTCCAGAGCTGCAGGCGGTCCCCGCCGGCGCCGATGGCCTGGCCCGTGATGCCGGCCGCCTCGTCGGAGGCGAGGAAGGCAATGAGCCCGGCGACGTCGTCGGCCGTGCCGAAGCCGAGCTCGTGGCGGAAGAAGGCCGGCATGGCCTCGCCGCGCTCGTCCGCTTCGACGGCCTTCTGGAAGTACGGGATGGTCTTGGTCATGGCCGTGGCGGCCACCGGGATCACGGCGTTGGCGGTGACGCCGGCCTTCTTCATTTCCAGCGCCCAGGTGCGCACCATGCCGACAATCCCGGCCTTCGCCGCGGCGTAATTGGTCTGGCCGAAGTTGCCGCGCTGCCCGGTGGGCGAGCCGATGGTGATGATGCGGCCGGCGATGCCGTTTTCCTTGAAGTAGGCGAACGCCTCGCGGGCGCAGGTGAAGGTGCCCTTCAGGTGGACGTTGATCACGAGGTCGAAGTCCTCGTCCGTCATCTTCAGCAGGGACTTGTCCCGCAGGATGCCGGCGTTGGTGACCAGGATGTCCAGCCGGCCGAAGGCCTCCACGGCTTTCTGCACGAGCTGCCTGGCGGATTCGGTGCTGCCCACCGGCGCCACGACGGCGACGGCGCGGCCGCCGTCGGCCTCGATGGTCCCGACCGCTTCGGCCGCCACGTCGGCGTCGACGTCGTTGATCACCACGGCGGCGCCCTGGCGGGCGAGCTCCCGGGCGTAGGCCAGGCCCAGGCCCCGGCCGCTTCCGGTGACGATTGCTACTTTGCCTGACAGGCTCATGGCTGCTCCTTTGCACTGCGCCTTGCGGCGGATCTCCTTGGGAGCCGGCATGTGACGCCCGTCTCCGTTGTCTGGTTCAATCAGAACCCGAATCCTTGAAAATGTCAATCATTTATTTCTGCATCCAAAATACGGCGGCGGTGAACGCGCCGTCGTCACCCAGGCACAGAACTTCCGGGAACACGGCAACGGTGGGATCATTGAATAATTCAACGACCTAGACCGATCCCTGCCCGAAAGGCATCATGACACTCCAGGCAACTGACGCCGTCGGAAACTCCGCCGAGCCGTCCCCGCGACTGGCGGAATCAAGCATCAGCAACGATGTGGGCTTCCTGCTGGCCAAGCTGCACGCGGCCGGGAGCGTGCTCAACAACGCCGCCCTGGCGGAGTTCGGGCTGAAGGAGCGGTCCTATTCCGTCCTGGCGCTGGCCTGCGGTGACCTCGGGCCCACCCAGCGGGAACTGGCCGATTTCCTCAGCCTCGATCCCAGCCAGATTGTCGCCCTCATCGACGAACTGGAGCAGCGCGGCCTGGTGGAACGGAAAGCGGGAGTCTCGGACCGGCGGCAGAAACTGGTGGCGGCCACCGCAGAGGGCCGAAAGGTCCACGCCGCGGCACAGAAGGCAGCCAAAGCCGCAGAGGCCCGGCACCTGGGCATGCTCACCACGCAGGAAGTGGCCTCACTGCGGTCCATTCTGCGCAAGGCGGTCTGGGCGGAGACTCCCTAATCCAGCGTGAGTAGCCGGGAACGCGGGTCCGGCGGCGTCCAGGGCTGGAAATCCGTGAAAGCATTTGCACCATGGCCAATAGGATTGCGTACCAGGGGGAACCCGGCGCCAACTCAAACATTGCATGCACGGACATGTTCCCAGACATGGACGCCGTGCCGTGCGCCAGCTTCGAGGACGTCTTCGAACTCGTGACGAGCGGTACGGCGGACCTGGCGATGATTCCGATCGAAAACTCGATCGCCGGACGCGTAGCCGACATCCACACGCTCCTTCCAAATTCCCACCTTCAAATCGTCGGAGAGTACTTTCTTCGCATCCGGTTCGACCTGCTCGGCATTCCAGGCAGCACCATCGAACAGGCGAAGGAGGTGCACAGCCACCTGCATGCCTTGGGCCAGTGCCGCAAACTCATCCGGTCGTTGGGGTTAAGGCCCGTCATCGCAGGCGATACCGCCGGTTCTGCACGGGAAGTCCGCGATTGGAACGACCCTTCCAAAGTCTCACTGGCGCCACCGCTGGCCGCAGGCATGTACGGTCTCGACGTCCTGGCCTCCGGCGTCGAAGATGATCCGACGAACACCACCCGATTCGTCGTCCTCGCACAAGAGCGTCCGACACCCGGCCGTGGCACCTTCCCCGGACCCGTGATCACGAGTTTCCTGTTTCGCGTCCGCAATGTCCCGTCCGCGCTGTACAAGGCGCTGGGCGGTTTCGCCACTAACGGCGTCAACATGACGCGGCTGGAAAGCTACATGGTCGGCAACGAATTCTCGGCGACCATGTTCATGGCCGACGTCGAAGGCCACCCGGATGAACCACCGCTGCGCAGGGCACTGGAAGAGCTGGAATTCTTTACCACTGAGGTGAGAATACTGGGCGTCTACGCCGCGGATGCCTACCGATCCGGATAACCCGCACGCACCGACGTCGTGGGTGCATGCTTCCGCCTTTTGATGGCAAGACTTGTCACAACCAGCGCCGGGAAGCTAGCCAGCGGCATCACGGCCTATGGCCTCGCCGGCTGCAGCGGCCGAATCACCACGGGCGGCGGCCGGACCGGCAACATCACGGCAACGCGGGGCAGCGGGTACGCTCTATTTCATGAGCCAAGCACCCGTCATCATCGCCATCGACGGGCGGTCAGGCGCGGGAAAGACCACTCTGGCCATCGAACTCGCGGCGCGCCTCCGGGAGCACCACAAGGTCTCGCTCTTCCACCTCGAGGACATCTACCCGGGCTGGAACGGGCTCACAGCGGGGATCGAGCGCTACATCTCCACGGTCCTGGCCCCGCTGCGGCGCGGCGAGACGGCCGCCTGGGTCAGCTGGGACTGGGACAGGCATTACGACGGCGAAACCCGCACCACCCAGCCGGCCGAGATCGTGCTGGTGGAAGGCGTAGGCGCCGCCGCGGAAGCCGCCCGGCCCCTGCTGGACGCGGTCATCTGGGCGGACTCCCCGGAGCCGGACCGGCGCGCCCGCGCGCTGGCCCGCGACGGCGACACCTACGCGCCCTTCTGGGAGCAGTGGGCCGCCCAGGAGCTGGAATGGCTCGCGGCTGATGATGTTCCGGCGCACGCCGACGTCCGGGTGCTCAACCTTGCGAACGGCTCCGCCCCGGCCGATGTCCTGCAGTGCCTCCAGTACCTTCCCGCGCTGGCACCCGTGCTCCTGCCCGAGCTCGCGGCCCGCCGCGGGCTCCAGCTCCGGGCCGAACGGATCGCGGCGGCGCCGGATCCCGCCCGGCTGTTCGAGGCGCTGTTCGGCCGCTCCTCCAACGCGGTGTGGCTGGACTCCTCGCTGCCGCCGGAGGGCCTGTCCCCGGCGGCCGCCGGACGCAGCCGGTTCAGCATCCTGGCGGACGACGGCGGCCGCTTCGGCCAGGCGGTCCGGCACAGCTCCGGGCTGACCCGGGTGAGCGCCGGCACCGCCACCGTAACCACGGACGGTCCGTTCTTCCGCTGGCTCGACGGCGTCTGGGGCGGCCGCGCCCTCCCCACCCCCGACGGCTACCCCTGCGAATTCACCCTGGGCTGGCTGGGCTACCTCGGCTACGAGCTCAAACGCGAGACCGGCGGCAGCGACGTCACCGCGCAGACCCCCGACGCCTGCCTCATCTTCGCGGGCCGCGCCGTGGTCCTGGACCATCTGGAGGGCACGGTGTGGCTGCTGGCCCTCGACACCCCCGACGCCGGGGACTGGCTCGGGGCGGCGCGCTCGGCGGTGACGGACGCGGCACTGGCGCCGGCGGCGGGCGGCGCCGCCGTCGTTCATTCTGCCACTGGCCCCACCCCCCTGGGCTTCCGCGCGCGGGACAGGGAGGCGGACTACAAGGCCAAGATCACCGAGGCCCAGCGCGAGATCTTCGAGGGAAACACCTACGAGGTCTGCCTCACCACCACCCTGTCTGCCGCAATGCCGGCGCCCTCCCTGGCCCCGGCCGGGCCCGCCGGGCCGGGGAAGCTGGACCCGTGGCAGGCCTACCTGGCGCTGCGGCGGAGGAACCCGGCGCCCTTCGCCAGCTATCTGCGCTTCGGGGACCTCGCCGTGGCCAGCACCTCGCCGGAGCGCTTCCTGAAGATCGCGGCCGACGGCGGGATGCGCGCCGAGCCGATCAAGGGCACCCGGCGCCGCGACCCGGATCCGGGCCGGGACGCGGAGTTGCGGCGGGACCTCGAATCCTCCCCCAAGGACCGGGCCGAGAACATCATGATCGTGGACCTGCTCCGCAACGACCTCAGCCACTTCGCCGTGCCCGGTTCGGTGACCGTCAGCCGGCTCTGCGCGGTCGAAAGCTACGCCACCGTGCACCAGCTGGTGAGCACCATCGACGCCCGGCTCAGGCCGGGCATGCCCCGGGCCGAGGCCGTGGCCGCCTGCTTCCCCGCCGGTTCCATGACCGGGGCGCCCAAGGTCAGCACCATGGCCATCCTGGACCGGCTCGAAGGCGGACCGCGCGGCGTGTACTCCGGCGCGATCGGCTACTTCTCGCTCAACGGCGCCACCGACCTCGCCGTGGCCATCCGCACCCTGGTGGTCAGCGCCGGCGCTGACCCGCACGGGGCCGGCACGGACGGCGCTGACCCGGACGGCGCCGCCACGGTGCTGAGCCTCGGCGTCGGCGGGGCGATCACGGCGGATTCCTCCTCGCAGGAGGAGTACGAGGAGATCCGGACCAAGGCGTTCGGCGTCCTCTCGGCGCTCGGCGCCGAATTCCCCGCCGGCTGACACCCGCCGGCCGAAGCCCTACTGCAGGGTGGCCGTCAGCCTCGCGACATTGTCCACGTACTTCGCAGCCATCGGCCGCTTCATCCAGTTCTCGAGGGTCAGTTCGTGCGAGATGTCGCGGTAGGTGTCCTCCACGGCCCGGACCCTCTTCACGATGTCCTCGCCCAGAAGCATCACCGAGACCTCGAGGTTCAGCGAGAAGGAGCGCATGTCCATGTTGCTCGAGCCCAGCACGGCGACCTCGCCGTCGATCGTGAAATGCTTGGCGTGCAGCACGAACGGCGCCTTGTAGAGGTAGATCCGCACCCCGGCTTCGAGCAGCGCCTCGTAGTAGGACTGCTGGGCGTGGTGGACCAGGAACTGGTCACCCTTTTCCGAGACGAAGAGTTCGACGTCGACGCCCCGCTGGGCCGCCGTCGTCACCGCGTAGAGCAGCGAATCGTCCGGGACGAAGTAGGGGCTGCAGATCGAGATCTTGTGCTGCGCCGAGTAGATGAGCGTGTTGAAGAGCCGCAGGTTGTTCTCGGTGATGAAGCCGGGGCCGCTGGGCACCACCTGGGCCGTGACATTGCCGGGATGGGATTCGGGGCGGTGCTCCAGCTGGTCCTCGAGCGACTCGTCGGTCTCGCTGAGCCAGTCGGTGGCGAAGACGACGTTGAGCGTGGTGACGATCGGCCCGCGCAGGCAGGCCATGAGCTCCACCCACTCGCGGCCCACCTTGCGGTGCCGCGGGTTGTTGTAGGAGGGCTCGATCAGGTTCTGCGACCCGGTGAAGGCCACCTCGCCGTCGATCACCATGATCTTGCGGTGGTTGCGCAGGTCCGGGCGGCGCCACTGTCCGTGCACGGGGCTCAGCGGCAGCATGGGCCGCCAGCTGATCTTGCTGGCCTTGAGCCGGGCAACCAGTTTGCGGTACCCCTTGATCCGCAGCGTGCCGAGGTGGTCGAACAGGATGCGGACCTTGACGCCGCGCTCGGCGGCGTCCTCCAGGGCGCTGAACAGATCGTCCGTGACGTAGTCCGTGCTCATGATGTAGAACTCGGCGTTGACGAAGGATCTGGCGCCGCGGACGGCCTCGGCCATCGCCTTGATGGAATCCGGGTAGCCCGGGAGCAGTTCGACGCTGTTGCCGTCCACCATGGGCAGCGAGCCCAGGGTCTTGTTCAGTTCCGCCGCGGAGGCCACCCATTCGGGGCCGTCGTACCCGCTCTCGAGGGCGGCCAGCGCGGATGTGCCGGCCCGGACGCGCGTGTTCACCTCCTCCTGCTGGGCCCGCCTGCGCCGGGACAGCCGGAAGTTGCCGAAGAGCAGGAACAGCACCAGGCCGACGGAGGGCACGAAGAAGATGCCCAGCAGCCAGGCCATGGCGGTGGTCGGACGGCGGTTGCCGGGGATGATCCCGAGGGCCAGCACGCGGATGACGAAGTCGGCGACGGTCAGGATCAGGATCACCCAGGACGGCAGTGTTCCCGCCAGCGGAAATGGCCACAGCACAGGCGAACCCCTCAAGCTCCAGACCCGCGGAACGCTTCCGGAACGGGCAATCCCCAAATCCTATCCCGGCGTGTCCCGCACTAAGCTGAAACCATGACCTCTCCTGCCCCCGTTCCCATCCCCGCCCCGGTGCTGGTTTTCCTGGATCCTGCGTTTGAGGACGGCCGAGTTGCCGACGCCTCCAAGCCGCAGCTGATGGCCACGGACCAGGGCGCCACCCGGGGCGACGGCGTCTTCGAGTCGCTGCTCGCCGTCGGCGGCCAGCCCCGCAAGCTCCAGGCGCATCTGGACCGCCTGGCCGGATCCGCCCGGGTGATGGAACTGGTCATCCCGGCGGAGGATGCGTGGCGGCGCGCGATCGGGACGGCGATCGGCGAATACCGGACCCAGCGTGGTCCGGCCGGGGCCGCGGACGCCGGCGCGGATGATACCGGCGCCGAAGACGATGAACTGGTGGTGAAGCTCATCGTGACCCGCGGGGTCGAGGGCGCCTCCACCCCCACCTGCTGGGTGCAGGCCTCCGAGCCGGGGTCCTCGGGCCGGCGCCAGCGCCAGACCGGGATCGACATCATCCTCCTGGACCGCGGCTACGACAGCGGGGCGGGCGAGCGCGCGCCCTGGCTGCTGCTCGGCGCCAAGACCCTTTCCTACGCGGTGAACATGGCCGCGCTGCGGTACGCCCGCCGGCAGGGCGCGGACGACGTCATCTTCACCTCCGCGGACGGCATGGTCCTGGAGGGCCCGACGTCGACCGTGCTGCTGGCACACCTGGAAACCTCCGACGACGGCGCCGGCGGCACCCGCACGGTCCGCCGGCTCATCACGCCGCAGCAGGACAGCGGCATCCTCCCGGGAACTTCGCAGGGCGCACTTTTCACCGCGGCCAAGGCGGCCGGCTGGGAGCTCGGCTACGGACCGCTGGAGCCGAAGGACCTGCTGGACGCCGACGCCGTGTGGCTCATTTCCAGCATCCGGCTCCTGGCGCCCGTCAACCACATCGACGGCCAGGAAATCGGCACCCCGGAACTGCGCAAGCGGCTCACGGCCGAGCTCAACGAACTGTACGCCACAATCGAGTAGCCCCCCGCACCCTGCCCGCACCCTCCCCCACACAGCAACGCGGGGTCACTTACGGCCCATTCCGTGGTCCCGGATGGGCGGTAAGTGACCCCGCGTTGCTTGCCCTGTCGCAGGCAGGACCGTGCTCGAAATCTGCCTTAGATTCCGGCTCCCGTGAGGCCGGCGACCGAATTCTGCGGTTGACGTACGGTAGCCGGGGTGAACCGCGCACCGGTGTCCGGGAAGGCGGGTACGGCAATGCTTGCGTGGGTGTGGATTTCCGGGACGGATTCGCGGGTGTGCTCTGCGATCTGTTGGAGGGTCGTGACCCACATGCCGTCCATGGACTTGACCCGGTCGATCAGCCGTTCCAGAGCCACCGCCTTGGACGGCCGGCCGGAGATGAACGGGTGGTTGGTCAGGACGAAGCAGCTCCCGGCGGCGTGGTGCGCTTCGGCCTCCAGCGTCCACATTTCGAGGACCTTGGCCGGGCTTTCGATGACGCCGCTTCCGGTGACGCCGGGGTAGAAGGC
Organism: Pseudarthrobacter albicanus; assembly: GCF_018224015.1. Taxonomy (GTDB): domain Bacteria; phylum Actinomycetota; class Actinomycetes; order Actinomycetales; family Micrococcaceae; genus Arthrobacter; species Arthrobacter albicanus. The sequence goes on along the minus strand of NZ_JAGPOT010000037.1, from coordinate 9,920 downwards.
GTACTGTTCCCAGTCATCCAGTGCCCAGTCGACGGGGATCTCCACGAGGTCGCGGGGGTCTCCGTCGGCGACGCTGAAGCGGTAGGGGGCGTCGCCGTCGAGCAGGCTTGAGTCATAGAGGAAGCCGCGGTCGGCGAGGAGCGCTGCCGAGTGCCAGTTCAGCTCCCACCACGGTGCGCGGTAGCCTGCCGGGCGGACTCCTGCGGCCTTGGCCAGTGCGTCCAGGCCCCGGTCCAGGTAGCGGGCCTCTGTCGCGGCGTCGATGCCCTGCATGTGTTCGTGCAGGTAGCCGTGGTGGGCGATCTCGTGGCCTCCGTCGGCTATGCGGCGGACGACGTCGGGGTAGCATTCGGCGGTGAATCCCGGGATAAAGAACGTCGCCTGGATGTCCTGCCGTTCCAGGATCTGCAGGAGCCTCGGGACGGCCACCTTCGGCCCGTAGGACTGGTGCGTCATGAGCGACATGCGCCGGGTGCTTTGCGGGTCATGGGCGATGGTGCAGGACTCGGCATCCACATCGAAGGTGAAGGAGGCGGCGGCGCGGTAGCCTTCGGGCCAGGTACTGGGATGGGCGGTGTCAGCGAATGCGGGAAAGTTCATCGGGGTGATCTCCTAGCTAGAGGCCGGCGGGGGTGGTGGACGCGGCCGGAATGCCGGTCGGCTGGGGGGCGGATGCCCCGGGGGCGGTTTCGGTCTCGCGGCTCAGGTGCAGGTAGCGGCGATGGAACCGCGGGCCCATGATGGCGTAGGCCGCGGCGGCGGACAGGCCGCCGGCGAGCCAGGACAGGTCCCAGCCGCCCAGGGCCACGGCGATGGGTCCCTGCATCGCCGGTACCAGCCCGTACATGAACAGCCAGGTGGCGAAGATGCCGATCAGCAGGGAGGCGATGCCTGCAGGGTTCACGCCCGGCAGGCGCTTCGTGCCGACAGCGTCGAAGAGCCTGGACGGATCGCCGGGCCAGCGCTTCTCAATCCAGAAGTAGTGCACCAGCATGACTCCGCCCCAGGCGGCCACCCAGGCGACCAGGCCGATCAGCCACGCGTCCAGCACAGAGGCGAAATCCTCCTGGAAGATGAAGAAGACCACGGCTGCGAGGGAGAAGACGCCGACGAACAGGTTCAGTTTGCGCCGGCTGATGGAGATGTCCAGTGCCTGGGTGGCCACGGAGAAGGTGTAGATGTTCAGGATGTTGGTGGCGATCGGGCCGTGCAGCACCATGAGCAGCACGGGCAGGGCCAGGGCGCCGAAGTTCAGCACGATGAGTTTGCCGGGGTCGATCTCGCCGGTGTTGGTGGCCAGGCTGGCCCCCAGGATGCCCAGCCAGACGACGGGGATGAACTGGCCCAGCACCGATGCGAGGTAGACCTTGCGCTTGGGGACTTCGGTGCTGACGAAGCGGGAGTAGTCGGCGGCGTAGGTGAACCAGGTGATGCCCCAGCCGATGCCGATGGCCGTCATGACCGCGCTCATCGCGGCGATGCGGTCCGAGCCTTCCAGGATGTGGCCGGCGGGGCCGGCGTAGGACCAGTTGATCTTCATGCCGAACCAGGCCACCGCCGACATCACGGCCAGGATGACGATGGTCGGCGGGACCGTCCACTTTTCGAACGCCGCGATTGCCTTGTAGCCGAACCAGGCAATGGCCACCTGCGCGGCCATGATGACGGTGGCGATGCCGACCTTCCACATGTAGTTGTGGGCGAGCGGATCAACCCATCCAAGGGTGCCGAAAAGCGCCATGACCAGATCCAGGATGATCCAGGTGTTGACGGCGCACCAGCCGATCACCAGGAGGGCCTGGATGCCGGCGGGCAGGTAGTTCCCGCGCCGGCCGAATACGGCCCGGGCCAGGACCATGCCGGTCGCTCCCGTCTTCTGGCCAAGCAAAACAAAGAGCCCGAAGAGCAGCATTCCGATGAGGTTTCCCAGCACGAGCACGGTGACCGTGTCCGCAAATCCCAGGCCGAGCTGGATGCCGAGGGCGCCGAGCACCCAGTTGATCGGGGCGAGGTTCGCGCCGGCCCAGATCCAGAACTGGCCTGAGACTTTTCGGGTCCGCTGGGATTCGGGAATGGGCTGGAGCCAGGCTTCGTGGTCTTCGCCGGCCACTGGGCCAGCCGGAACCACTGGGGTTTGTTGACGCATTGGGGGGCCTCCGTGAGAGTTTTTGGGGATGCCCTAAGGTTATGTGGCGTGGCACACATCGCCATATATACAATGTGTCGAGACAAACGGGCTCGAATGCGACGGAGTGTAATGGCGATACGGCTTGCGGATGTTCTTACCCATCCGACCCTGGCGGCGGCGGACCCCGTGCTCCGGGCAGCAGCAGCCGCCGCAACCCGGACCCAGCTCCGGTGGATCCACTCCAGTGAAGTTCTGGACATCGCGCCGCTGCTTGGCGGCGGGGAGCTTCTGCTTACGGGCGGGGAAGCCCTCGCCCTCGCCTCCGAAGAGCGGCGGATCAGCTACATCCGCGAACTGGCAGAGCGGGGAGTGGCCGCCCTGGCCATCGAAACCGGCCATGCCCTTCCGTCAATCCCCTCCCCGATGGTGGCGGCAGCCGAAGCAGCAGGCCTTCCGCTGATCGAGCTTCGCAGGGTGGTGCCGTTTGTCGGCGTCATGCAGGCCATCAACTCGATGCTGGTCAGTGAATCGGTTTCCCAACTGCAGCGGGCCGATGAGGCCAGTCACGCGATGGCCGTTGAGCTGGCGCACGGCGGCAGCCTGGACCGGATCCTGTCCGTGCTGGCCGGCATCACTCACGCCGAGGTGACCCTGACGTCAATATCGGGTGCAACCCTGGCCAGTGCAACGTCCGGCCAGGCCGAGTCCGCCGACGGCGCCGTCTCCGGCGCTGCCACCCAGGAACGCCCACGTCCGATTCACATCGACGTTCCCGTGCGCGGAATCCTTTCGGCGCGGCTGGCCCTCCAGATCGCGGCGGACGGGGATGCGAATCTTGCGCGTACGGCCGGAAACCGTTCGGTGGACATTCTGGCCCTGGCGCTGCTGCAGCGGATGTCCCCCGGCCTGAAGGAAGTTGCCGCGGCAGCTTTGCTGCGGGCGATTGATTCCGGCAGTCAGGCCTGGCGGCTGCAACAGCTGGCTTCCACAGCCGGGATTCCTGCATCTGCCCCGCTCGTGGCAGTGGTGGTCCGGTCCGCCATATCGCAACAGGTGCGGGCCTCCGTGGAGCAGCTTCTGTCCCGAAGGGCACAGCCTAGCGCCACGTATGTGGACAACGCCGAGCTTCTGGCAGTGACGGTCCTCCCGGATGATGCTCCCAAGGCAGGCCGGAACGAGCTCCTGGCCCGCCTGCGGGCGCTTCCAGCCCTGGCAGGAACGCTCACTGCCGTTGGTCCGCTGGCCGCCGGAATTTCGGAAGCCCCCTGGGCATTGGCCGAAGCGAAGCTGACTCTGGAATTGGCGGGCGGCCCGGGCCAATCCCAGGCGGAGGCTGGTGGCACGCACACTCCCGTGATCGATTCCGAGACATACGCCCTCGAACGTTTCGCTGTTCAATCCCTGGATACTGAGCAACGACGGAACTTCGTGCGCCGGCAGCTGGGCGCGCTCCTGGATCACGATGCCAAACGCCATTCACAGCTGCTGGGCACGCTCGCAACGTGGCTGGATTCCGGCTGCAACACCGCCCAGGCGGCCAGGGAGCTGCATGTGGAACGGCAGTCAATGCATCAGCGGCTGCAACGGATCTTCGAACTGTGCGGCGGTGACCCCCGGGTCACGGGCCGGCTGGCGGCATTTCATTTGGCCACCCGGCTTGCGCGGCTCCCCTGAGTGCCACGGGCGGCGTCCCGGCCAGGCACCTCCGGCCATGGACCACGAAGCGAAGTTGCGCGGCAAGCTAGCGTTGCTTGCCTTGTTCCGTGCTCCCGGGCGCACGTCCGCCCAGGCGGGTGGTGACCCGGTGTGCCGCGGCGGCGCACGCTTCGCCCAGGCTTTCCAGTCTTTCCCGTGAGACGCGGAACCGGGGCGCCGGGACCAGGACGGCGGCCACGACATCGCCACGGTGATCGTAGACGGGTGCTGCCACGCCCACTTCGTCGATGGAGGATTCGCCGTAGTTGATGGCCCAGCCCCGGCGCGACACGTCCTTGAGCCTGATCTCGTAGGCCTCGACGCTGGTGTCGTCCAGTCCGGGATAGGCGATGGCCCCGCTGCGCAGCATCGCACCGACGCGTTCGGCGGTTTGGGCCGAGAGGAAGACCTGCACGGAGGCGCTCATGGCGTCCTTGTAGCGCGCGCCGAGCGGGGTGGTGTGTTTGATCTGGTGATGGCTGGCGATCTGTTCCACGCACATCGATTCGGTGCCGTTCCACACCATGAGGGCGCTCGTCTCGCCCGTCTGTTCGGCCAGTTCACGCAGGACCGGATACGCCACGCGCCGTTCTTCCAGTTCGGCCAGCAGCGGCCCGGCGATGGCGATCAGCCCCAGGCCCAGGCGGAAACGGCGCGTTTCCGGGTCCCGTTCCACCAGGTGTTCCTGTTCGAAGGTGGACAGGATCCGGGAAACGGTGCTTTTGTGCAGGCCGACCCTGTGGGCGATCTCGGTGACGCCGAGCAGTGGTTCGTCCGCCGTAAAGGTCCGCAGGACGGCGATGGCGTTGACGATGACGGAGGTGCCCTTGGTGTCGCCGTTTCCGTTGGTGTCAGGAGATTCTGCTGGAGCCATGATATAAACCATCATTCCGTATGAGAGCCGAAAAGCGGCGCCACGTCGGATGTGGCGCCGCTTTCCTTGCGGTTAGGGTGTGCGGTTCAGGGGACGGTCAGGCGCCCACGATGTTGTGCTCGGGGCCGAAGGGGAACTTTGTGATGTTCTCGGCTCCGTCCTCACCCACCACCAGGATGTCGTGCTCACGGTAGCCGCCGGCGCCGGGCTGGCCGTCCAGGACGGTGATCATGGGTTCCATGGAGACCACCATGCCGGGCTCCAGCACTGTGTCGATGTCCTCGCGGAGCTCCAGTCCGGCTTCCCGGCCGTAGTAGTGGCTCAGGACGCCGAAGGAGTGTCCGTAGCCGAAGGTCCGGTTGGCCAGCAGTCCGCGGCTGATGTAGATCTCGTTCAGCTCAGCGGCGATGTCCTTGCAGACAGCGCCGGGCTTGATGAGCTCGAGGCCCCGCTTGTGGACTTCCACGTTGATGTTCCACAGCTCCAGGGAGCGGGCATCCGGTTCGCCGTAGAACAGGGTCCGCTCCAGGGCCGTGTAGTAGCCGGAGGTCATCGGGAAGCAGTTCAGCGACAGGATGTCGTGTTCCTGGATCTTGCGGGTAGTGGCCCAGTTGTGCGCGCCGTCGGTGTTGATGCCGGACTGGAACCAGACCCAGGTGTCACGGATTTCGGAATCCGGGAAGGTCCGGGCAATCTCGTGGACCATCGCTTCGGTGCCGATCAGGGCGACCTCGTACTCGGTGATCCCGGCGGTGATGGCGTTGCGGATGGCTTCCCCGCCCAGGTCGCCGATGCGGGCCCCGTGCTTGATGACCTCGATCTCTTCGGCCGACTTGATCATCCGCTGCCGCATGGCGGCCTGGGCCACGTCCACCAGGGTGGCCGATTCGAAGGCCGCCTGGATCTTGTTCCGGTTGACCAGCGGCAGCGAGTCGTCCTCGACGCCGAGCCGGCGGACGTTGATGCCGCGGGTCCGCAGCGCCTCCTGGATGGCGAAGATGTAGTTGTCCCGGCGCCAGTCCGTGTAGACCACGTTGTCGCCGTAGCTGCGCCGCCACGGCATGCCGGCGTCGATGTTGGCGGTGACGGTCACGGTGTCGTCCTTGGTGACCACCATGGCGTAGGAACGGCCGAAGTAGGTGAACAGGAAGTCGGAGTAGTACTTGATGGAGTGGTAGCTGGTCAGGACGACGGCGTCCAGGCTCTTCTCGGCCATGATCCGGCGGAGGCCGGCGAGACGGCGCTCAAATTCCGCGGTGGAGAAAGTCAGCTTTTCCTTCTGCCCATTGTGCAGGACCTTCAGGCGCTCCAGTTCTGCGATGGACGTGGCGTTCTCGGATGCGGTGGTGGTCATAGTGTTTCCTTTGGTTGGTTGTTGATGTGTGTTCGGGAGCAGGATCAGTGGGAGCGCAGTGCCTGGCGGGAGGTTTCCTTGGCGCACAGAACGGCGATGAGTGAAATCACCGCTGCCGCCATGAGGTACCAGCCGGGGGCCAGCTTGCTGTGGGTCACTCCGATCAGCAGGGTCGCCATGAAGGGGGCCGTGCCGCCGAAGATGGCGTTGGAGAGGTTGAAGCTGACGGCGAAGCCGCTGTAGCGGACATTGGTGGGGAAAAGCTCGGCCAGGAAGCTGGGCAGTGTCCCGTCGTTGAGCGTCAGCATGGCACCGAGCAGGATCTGGACCAGCAGGATAACCATGAAGTTGCCGGTGTCCAGCAGCATGAACGCCGGAACGGTCAACAGGATGAACAACACGGAGGCCGAGATCAGCACCCGTTTACGGCCGTACCTGTCCGAGGCCATGCCGGTCAGGAAGATGAACCCGATGTAGGTCAGGAGCGCAATGGTCGTGGCCAGGAACGACTCGGTGGCGCCGAAGCCCAACTCGGTCGAGAGGTATGTCGGCATGTAGCTGAGGATGACGTAGAAGCCGACGGCGTTGAGCAGCACGGCGCCGACGGCCAGCAGCAGCGCCCGCCAATGGTCCCTGAACAGTGCGCTGACCGGCGCCTTGACGGTTTCGTCCTCGGCTGCGAGGGCCAGGAACGCAGGCGTGTCCTCCAGCTTGGTGCGGATGTAGCGGCCGATCAGTCCCATGGGTGCGGCCAGCAGGAATGGCAGCCGCCAGCCCCAGTCCTGCATCTGGTCCGCGGGCAGCATGATGGACAAGAGCGCTGCCAGCAGTGAGCCCAGCAGCAGGCCCGCGGCTGTGCTGGCCGGGACCACCGCGGCATAGAGCCCGCGCCGGTTGGCCGGCGCATATTCCACCAGGAAGGCCGATGCTCCGGCGTACTCGCCGGCCGCTGAGAAGCCCTGCACGACACGGACCAGCAGGAGCAGGATGGGTGCCCCGATGCCGATGGAGCTGTACCCCGGGATAAGGGCAATGGCGAACGTGGCCGCCGACATGATCAGAATCGACAGCGAGAGGGCCGTCCGGCGCCCGACCCTGTCTCCGATCCGGCCCCAGATGAAGCCGCCCAGGGGACGGACAAAGAAGGAGATGGCAAATACGGCAAAAGTGGCCAGCAGTGCCGTCGGCTTGTCCTGTTCCGGAAAGAAGACGGCCGCGATTGTCGTGGCCAGGTAGCCGTACACCGCGTAGTCAAACCATTCGACGAAGTTGCCGATGAAACTGGCGGTGATAACGCGCCGCCGGGTTTCCTTGCTGATGCCGCCGCCGTTGACGGGTGCGGGCTGGCCGCCAAGCGGCGCTGATGACGCCGATGCAGCCATGGGAGTTGTTTCGTTAGTCATAGGTCCACCAATGAATTTTGGAGTTGCAATGAACGCAACGCTGTTGCACCAGATTAGGCGTGACGCGGACCACAGTCAATGCTTTTTTGACTAGAGGTGGAAGAAAACACTGGCTTCGATGCGTTCGTCCTACCGTTTCGAGTTCCAAGTGATCAGCCCTCATGTTGCATTAGGCAAAACCATGTTGCGGTAAAGCAGACCCGTGGGAGGCTCTCGGCCGGGGGTCGGCGTGGCCCTGCCGCACAATCTATTGACACCCCCCGTGGGGACTGCCATATTTTCCGTAAGCCCTATATGCACCATGTTGCGTAATACGCAACCAGCTTGAGCCAGCAAGATGGGCAACAATGCCGCCATCAGGAGTCCCGGGGATTCAGGAAAGGAACACAATCCAGTGGTTCACAAGGTAAAGGCAGTCATAGCCAAGGAAAAGAACGCCCCGGTTTCGGTGGAGACCATCCTGGTACCGGATCCGGGCCCGGGCGAGGCCCTGGTGGACATCCTCACGTGCGGTGTCTGCCACACGGACCTGCACTACAAGCAGGGCGGAATCACTGACGATTTCCCCATCCTGCTGGGCCACGAGGCGACTGGGGTGGTCAGCGCCGTCGGACCGGACGTCACGGAAGTGGCTCCCGGCGACCGCGTGATTCTGAACTGGCGGGCCGTCTGCGGCGAATGCCGCGCCTGCGCCAAGGGCCAGCCGCAGTACTGCTTCAACACGCACAACGCCACGCAAAAGATGACGCTCGAGGACGGCACGGAACTCTCCCCCGCGCTCGGCATCGGCGCCTTCGCCGAGAAGACGCTCGTCGCCGCCGGGCAGTGCACCAAGGTTGACGAGGACGCCGATCCCGCCGCCGTCGGGCTGCTCGGCTGCGGAGTGATGGCAGGCATTGGCGCCGCGATTAACACCGGTGAGGTCAAGCGGGGCGAATCCGTCGCCGTGATCGGCTGCGGCGGCGTGGGCATCGCCGCCATCGCGGGCGCGAAGCTGGCCGGTGCCACCACGATCATCGCCGTGGACATCGACGCCAACAAGGTGGAAATGGCGAAGTCCCTCGGCGCCACCCACGGCGTGGACGCCAGCAAGGAAGATCCGGTTGAAGCCATCCGGGCGCTGACCGGCGGCAACGGTGCCGACGTCGTGATCGAGGCGGTGGGACGCCCCGAAACCTACAAGCAGGCGTTCTACGCCCGGGACCTGGCCGGCCGCGTGGTGCTCGTGGGCGTCCCGACGCCGGACATGAAGATCGAGCTGCCCCTGCTGGATGTCTTTGGCCGCGGCGGGTCCCTGAAGTCCTCCTGGTACGGGGACTGCCTGCCGTCCCGGGACTTCCCGATGCTGGTCCAGCACTACAGGCAGGGCAACCTCGACCTCGACGCCTTCGTCACCGAGCGCATCACCATCGACCAGGTGGAAGAGGCCTTCGCCAAAATGCACGAAGGCAAGGTCCTGCGTTCCGTGGTTGAAATCCGCCCCACCGGCCCGGCCGGCGCTTCGGCGGTCTCCGCATGAGCGTCACCATCGAGAACCTGGTCACCTCGGGGACGTTTTCGCTCGACGGCGGCACCTGGGACGTGGACAACAACGTCTGGATCGTGGGGAACGAGGAAGAATGCGTGATCATCGATTCCCCGCATGACGCAGATGCGATCATCAGCCAGGTCCGCGGCCGGAAGGTTCTGGCCATCCTGCTCACGCACGCGCACAACGACCACATCGGCGCGGCGCGTGCCGTGGCGGAGGAGGTGAAGGCAGCGGTCTACCTGCATCCCGATGACCTGGTGCTCTGGGAACAGGTCTATCCCGACGCCAAACCGGACCGCTACCTTGCCGACGGCGACGAGTTCCAGGTGGGCGGGGCGACCCTGCGGGCCATCCACACCCCGGGCCACTCGCCGGGGTCCATGTGCTTCCACCTCGAGGGTGAAGGGACGGTCTTTACGGGGGACACGCTGTTCAACGGCGGCCCGGGCGCCACCGGCCGGTCGTACAGCGACTACCCCACCATCCTCGCCTCCATCCGTGAACGGCTGCTGACGCTGCCGGCAGGGACCGTGGTCCGCACCGGCCACGGGGACAGCACCACCATCGGGGCGGAGCGGGAGACGCTGGCGAGGGTCGGCCAATGAAGGCGTCCCCATCAAGTTCGGCAGGCAGCCGGCTCCCGTCGCGGACATCAACGAGGACGAGCTGGAAGTCCACAAACCGGAGAAGGAAGCCGCCGGCGTCAAGGCAGTGATGGTGGCGCTGGAGCGCGCCGTGGCGCGGGAATCCAACAGGGTTCCCAGCGCCTCGCACAGTCCCTAATCCTTTCTGTGCATCCTGGCCTGCTGCACCAGGTCGGCCATCCACGGCCGGGTTCCGTGCCGGAGGACCATGCCCTCGGGCAACCCCTGGATGGTCGCGTCGGAGCCGGAAATGTCGATGGTAATCCGGCCGCCGGCCATGGGAGCGTTGGT
>NZ_JAGPOT010000036.1 GCF_018224015.1 Pseudarthrobacter albicanus | reverse complement strand
AAATCAGCACAAATCTATTTTCTCACAGAGCGGATCAGATTAACAGCCCTCCAGCCATCAAAAACACCGGAAACTCAACGAACCCGAAAACCCATCACCCCACCATGACCGGAGCCCTGGTGCTAGTGTCGCAGCACCTCATGAATTAGCTTTACGTATTCGTCGGCGCAGTTTTTGATGGAAAACATTTCTTTTACTCCGATTGCAGCCGAAATGGCTTGGTTCGACAAGTCCGACCATCGGTCTCCAAGCTCGTTAATCGAGCGAAGTGCCGATTCCGCATTTCCTTTTTCGAATGGCAACGCGACAATATTCGACGGGAGGGTCGCCGCTACCGCGGTGGAACACAAAATCGGAAGGCCAGCAGCAGCCGCCTCGAGTATGCCGATGCTGTGCGCCTCCCTATCTGCCGGGTGGAACAAGGCGTCGGACATCTCAAGCACCGTTCCCGGATCGTCAGTGGGGCCAGCGAATCTGCCGGCGGATCGGGTGGAACGGAAACTCTCCACCAGCGTCTGGAGTCCGGGCTCGCTCGTTACAGGTCCCCACCAAGTCATTTCCAGAGTTGATCCTTGTTGTGAAAGGCGACTGGCCACCTCCGTCCAAAGAACTGGATTCTTTTGAGTGGCCACTCGAGCTATAGTCGCCATCGACTTTAGATGCTTGGAAGCCTTGGTTCTAGTCCGAATATCGGATCTTATGCCGTTCGGAATGACGACGATTCGTTTTGCCCGCGGGAAGTGTTCGCCATACCTCTCTCTCTGTCCTTGGCTAACCGCGACCACACAGGCGGTTCTAGCGCTCAATAGCCACTCCACGAATCGCATTTTCACACCCTTGAAGTCATCACCGGCGCTGTGGAGGACCGTGACAACAGGCGTGCGAGGCGGAGCCGCGATGCGCGCATAGATGTTTGGTATGGCGCTGTGGGCGAGGATCACGTCGGGGCGGCGCTTTCGGAGTTCTAACGCCAGACGAATAATCCGTTCGAAACGACCACGCGGGGCCGACGTCGTTTCATCCAGATACACGGTAGACGATCTAACTGCAGAATCTTGCCAGCATGTATTCAGGGAAGCCACTAACGCTTCAGCCCCGCCAATGCGGGGGCTAAGCAGGACTTGCACTACCCGAATCTCGCGGGCTCTAGCAGGTTGCCTCGACACTTTCCCCCTCTTCGCGATTCCATGGCGATTAACTGCCACGATAGTGATTAGGCCAACCAGCATCACGAGTTGCGACACTGCGGCAGCCAGTGCGGCGCCTATGGCGCCCATATATGCAGATAGGATGGCAACCAGACCAAGCTGAACGACCACATTGATCATTGCGAGAAACGAAACCGGCTTATCGAGGCCCCTCGCCTGGAGAAATACAAACAGAGGCTGGTTTGCAATCGCAGGAATAGTGCCCAACGCCAGGATCTGGAGAACCGCGGCGGAATCCCCATATGCCCCACCGATCAGTAGCAGCACGAGAATCGGCGATGCGACAGCTATGCACAGGCACGCCAGGATTGCCGCCGCGGGCAACCAGATTGATCGCTTGACATGGTGCCAAGCTTCTACGCCGGTGGTCGCGCGTGCCATGTGCGGTGCAGCAGCCGACGAAAAAGCATTCGCCAACATTCCCATGGGTTGAGTCCAGCGCGCGACCGCGGCGTAAATGCCAGCGGCCGTTGGCCCTCCGAATACCGTCATTATCGGCGTGTCTAGAGATTGCGCGCTGAAAGCCACATTTGCCAATCCATAGTGTCCGGCTGACTTCCATGGGTTGGTCGTAAGGTCCAGTCGTAGCAGGGGCCGAGCACCAGCCGGAGTCAGGAGCCATCCGCTCACTGCGGCCCACAGGGATCCTAGCGTCAAACTAAGCCAGAGACAGTCGATAATGGAAACTCCACCAAGGACCATTGCGCCGAATGCCAATAGAGCTACCAATCGATCAGACAGAATCGAGAAGGACACCAGATCCCCCCGTGCTATTCCTCTCAGACTTACCTGAAAGGACTGATTAAGCAACGAAGAAAAAGCAATCGGCGATGCGATCCAGAGGAAAGTTCCTGGAATGAACCAGAGGCAAATGAGCACCCAAGCTGTAGCCAACATGGCGGCGAAGACGATCTTACTGGCTATCCTACGACCAAGTAGGTCGAGAGACATCCGACCTATGGCCACCTCTCGTGACCAATACGAATTCGTACCAAAATCAAGAAACCCAACTGCAGCCGTGCCGATGCCTATTGAAGCAACGAGCACCCCGAACGACTCGGGACCGGCGCTCCTTGCGGACCAGATATAGAGTAGGGCCACCACGAGCTGCGCGGTCCCGGTCGACGCAGCCAAAGCGATCGCTTGGAATCCAACGCTCTTGCGCCTGGCCCGAGGGGGCCGATATGTTTCATCGATCTGCTGTTTCATATCAATGCCGATGCAAAATCTCGGCTCGATACTCCATCGATCGGAATAGGACGACCAAGAGTACTGGAGCGTGCGAGCATGTACGACACGTCTGCTTCGGTCAGAGGGACCCAGGCAGACATGAGCGGAACAGCTCGACAATCTGATTTAAGAGATCGAGCCCCAGCCGCGGCAATTCGGGTCCCGCTCATCGCGGCCTTTCCCATGATCCCGCTGGAACCTTCGTTGGAGTGGGCAAGGACCACACAATCAAGGGCCGCGATTAGAGAGTCAATTTCCAGTTCGCTGAGGAGTCGGTTTTCAACAATGAAGGACGTCCCGCTCTGGGCCAGCATTTCTTGAATCTCGGGGATCGTTGCTCGAACATCGTCCGACACCTTGCCGGCCAAAACCAGACCGACGTTTTCGCCTTGAAGTCTTGCTATTGCCGCAGCAACAAGCGGCAGATTCTTGCGGGCTGTGATGGCCCCGACGATGCCGAACCAGTAGCGAGTAGAATCTAGATTCCAGGCCTTGGATGCGTCAAGTCTCTCCGCGGCGTCCCCCGCCAGGGTAACGGGATCCAGAGCGACGGGCAACGAAGAATATCCAGCCCACAGCGGACTTTTCAGGATGCAGACGGTCACACCTTGGACTGTGTTTGCCGAACGCAATAAACCGTTCTTTAGAATTCCCTTCAAGCGAGCGACGCCCGGTATTCGCGACGGCTGTGCATGCTCTCGCATCACCAGAACCGTGATGCTTGCCTTTGCCGGCCAAGCTCTTCGTCGCCCGATTTCGATTGCAACCGGATCGCCGTCTGGAACTACAACGTGATCTACATCAAGCCGGTTGGCCAAGATCGCGATTCCCATCGGTGTGAAATCCGAGCTCGCCAGATACTCTGTCTGACTGACAAGATGACTTAGATGAAGATTCCATTCCGGCGACGAATCCGCCTTCGGAGCCGTGGCCACTAAAGCCACTTGACCACGTGCCAGGATTTCTTCGACGATGAGCCGAACATAATACAGGCGGTGACCTGTAGCGTTCGGTTCAACGACCAACACCCGTCGGGCTGGAACCGGGGACATACTGAGTCCTCCTTTAGAGATGACTGTGTGTTGTGTCAGCCAACGTAAGTCGAACAGTGGGATGGGACGCCAGCCTGTCGAGACAACTGGCGTGGGCTGCACGCTGTGACTCAGAATCGAATCGGTCGCCCAAAATACGCGCCGGGTTTCCGCCCACGATTGAATACGCAGGCACGTCTTTTGTCACCACGCTGCCAGCAGCTACGACGGCGCCCTCCCCGATGATGATCCCGCTGAGGACTACGCTCGAGGCACCAATCCACACATCTCGACCTATTTCGATTCGGTCCCTCGCCGACCCCGGTCTCTCTGACGCTCGTGTGGCCAGGGAAATGGGTACGCCGACTTCATCGGTGGCGTGATCGTCTCTGCCGACAATTTGCACACCCATTCCAATCAGTGCAAAGTCCCCAATCTCACCATCGACTTGAATGATTGACCGAGGGCCAATCGATACATTTCGTCCGAGAAGAAGCCCATGAGGTGAGCTGACCACAGAACCTCGTCCAGCGCGAAGCCCTTCGCCATAGGTTACGTTTTCATTGACCGCCAGCTTTCGGTTGACGAATCGCACAAACCGCACAAGGGTTTTTGGCACGCCAGTACTCTTCTTTAAGCTGTCTCGTCCAGTTGATGTCATCAGTCTCGCTCATCCAAGATTGTCGGTACATAATTCTGGGTTCCCGCCAGCGCCGCAACTAGTCCGGCGGCCATGGCTTCGGCTGAATAACGCTCTCTGGTATAAACCGCGAGCCCTTCGTCGGGCAGAGAAGAGCTTCCTCGCCATGCATGTTCAATTGACTCAGCAAGCGATTCCGGAGAATTCGAAGCAAACCAGCGAACTCCTCCAGAGTCGGCTAGCTCTATTTCCGGCGAATGTTGCTCGTCATCAGCCACCAACATGGGAATGCCAAAACCAAGACTCTGCGTCAAGCCAAGACCGGCGAAGCCCGGTGATACGCTGCAGAACGACGTCGAGTAGGCAATGCGGAGGGCTGCTGCACCGTCCACCCACCCATCGAATTTGACTAGATCAGCGATTGCCAGGGCGTCCACTAGTGCCCGCAGTTTCCCTTCTTCTTCGCCACCGCCTATAAGGCGCAGGCGAATTGATTGATTTGTTCGTGCAGCCAGGGCAAAGCCTCGGACTAAAAGATCTACCTTCTTGGCTGGGGCAAATCTGCCGACATAAGTAACTTCAAATCTCTCTGCGGTTTCATGGGGGATTGATTCCATGTCTGACAATTTGTAAAGCGAATTTGGCGCTACCCAGACTGGAGAGCCGGGCAGATTAAGCAGTGCTTTGACCCGATCGGTGTAAGTGTAAGATATTGTTCCGTTCGAAAGCTTTCGCATTGTCAGGCGAAGGAATGCAGTCTTGGATGCAGGGCCAGCCTGTGGAAATATGTGTCCCCATACGAGAGTGCGCTTATGCAAAAGGCGTCTGCCGATAAGCAATAACCACGCAGAGAGACTTCTGGGGTTAAGGTCGACAACGACCGATTTTGCCAGAAGAGGCGACATGCTGGGAGCTACTTGCAAAAACATTCGTCGGCCGAAAAGACGAATCATTGGTACTGACCTATAAAACTTCTCCGGCACTCCAGTCTTTACACTTGGATCGAGATGAGCATCGCTCACGATAATCTCGACATCGTCAGCCATTTGGGCATAGACAATCCCAATGCATTCAGATCTGTATGAAGGCAACACTGCAAGAAAGAGCACATTTCGTGCCCGTCTCTTTGGCTGAGGATGTTGCCCCGGCGCTGCCATGCTACTCAGCACCGGTTTCACCCGACAACTCCAACTCCCTGACCTTCATGCCGATTTGCCAGTAGTAAAATGATAAGGCCAATGCATAATTCAGTCCAGCCTTACCGTCGAGAAACCCTCGGCGAGCCAAGTACGAGTAAACGAAGAAAACCAACGGCTTCGCCGGAAGATTCACGGCCAATTTACCCAGTTTTGACCTGCTATTTCCGGATACTCGCTCGCCACGATGTAGCATGTGCGCTTCCCAGTCGCTGTAGCGATTATGCCTCGCGAAATAGTCGTAAAGACCATCCTCATCCTGGTGACCCATGGGATTCACTCCACGAACCACTTTTCCCGAGCGTGCTTGAGGCTGGTAGTGGCCTTCCACTTCCCACATATTTTTAACGCCAAGGTCGTCCGGACGGGGCCAATAACAACGACTCCTGCGCATGCCGATACGCTTCATGACCCGATGCCCATGCAGCAATTCTCGGCCTTCCCAGAAGTATCTAAGAGGAACCTCGAAAGCCACCGCGCTGGGATCGAGTACAACTCGGCGTATGTCTTCAACTACGTCCGAGTCGAAGAACTCGTCTGCGTCGAGATAGAACACCCAGTCCGTCTCAACGAACTCCAGAGCCCATTCCTTCTTCTTCGGATATTTGCCGTCCCATTCAAATTGAACTATCCTTGCGCCACTATTCGAGGCAATATCCACGGTTCGATCCGAACTGCCAGAATCTACGACGAGAATGTTTCGAAATTCTTCTACGCTCGCTACCGCCCGGGCAATATGTCGTTCTTCGTTCTTCGTCAGAATTATCACCGTTGCGTCAATCGGCGTTGGAATAGACATCGCACACCCCCTCTTTTTTGTGGATAAGATCGATTTGGCCACGAAATCTTCTAGAATCGTTCACCGGATTTGCGCGCGGGAATTCCGGTGTATATGCCGGCAGGGTCCAATATCTGGTTTGGTCCAGCCACCGAGTTGGGACTCAGTATCGCCGACCTTCCGATGGACGTCCCCCCGAGCACTACGGACCGTGCAGTAATCCAGGCGCCGGGCTCGACCATCACAGGTTTCGTAATCAAAGACATGTCACGCCTGTGGGCGTGACTGCCAGTCGTTATGAACGCCTCTTGGGATACTACGGAATCGTGACCGAGCGTGAGCATGTCCTGATTGTGGATCCACACGCCTTCGCCGATCCATGAGCCGTCGCCCACTTGCAACTTCCATGGAAACTTGACTCTCGTTCGCGGCCTAAAGATTACTCCTTCGCCAATCTTGGCGCCGAAAAGACGCAACACAGCGACTCTCAGCTTCGAGCTGACTTGCCACGGGTTAGTGACGAAAATGATCTCAGCGGCCGCCCACAGGTAGACAACCGCCTTAGGTCTTCCCCAAGCTGTCCGCTCGCCCGGTGCAAGGGATAGATCTATTACTTTGCTGGACTGCACGTGTCCCCCGTTGCTGTTCGACTTCCCGGCCCATCAGATCATGACCAGCTTCCTGCCGACTATTCTTGCACCTGTGACTCCACCAAAATTGCGCATAACTATTCTCGGCCTCAACTACTCGCCCGAACCAACAGGCAATGCACCCTACACCGCGAGCCTTGCCGAGGGTCTGGCTGCGGCCGGTCATTCCGTTCGCGTCGTCACGGGATACCCTCACTATCCCGAATGGAAACTCGGGGATGGGTACAGCGGCTGGATGCACCGCGAAACCATCAACGGGGTCGCTGTGAAGCGACTGAGGCACCGTGTTCCGCGCAACCCAACGGCGTTGGCACGGATGCACATGGAGCTGAGCTTCGGGCTGCGTCTAATGTTCGCCCGGTGGGGGAAGCCGGACGTGGTCTTGCTCGTGAGCCCGGCGCTTTTCGCGAGCGGACTTGCCGTGCTGCGAGCGCGTCTTCGCCCCAACAGGCCCGCCGTGGGCATTTGGGTGCAGGACATCTACAGCCGCGGCATCGTTGAGACGGGCGTGGGTGGGGGCAAGCTTGGCCGGATTGTGGGATCCATAGAGTCATGGATCCTTCGTTCCGCTGATGGCGTGATTGCTATTCACGATCGGTTCGAGAGCTACCTGGTGCACTCACTCGGAGTTCCCTCTGGAGACGTGATGGTCATCCGAAATTGGACGCATGTGCCGGCCTCCCCGACCACCGGGCTGGCGGCCATGCGGCGGGAACTCGGATGGTCTCCCGATGACATCGTCGTGCTCCACGCCGGAAACATGGGAAAGAAACAGGGCCTCGAAAACGTTATCAACGCGGCCAGAGTTGCGGACGATCGTGGCAGCAACGTGCGCTTTGTCCTCATGGGAGACGGGAATCAGCGGAAACACTTGGAGCTTTTGGCCGCCGGATGCGAGAGCATCAGCTTCGTTGACCCTCTGCCAGGCGAAGAGTTTCAGCGTGCGCTGGCCGCCGCAAATGTGCTGCTTGTCAATGAACGCCCGGGGGTCAAAGATATGGCCGTTCCGAGTAAATTAACGTCCTATTTCAACGCAGGAGTCCCCGTGATAGCTGCGACAGACGAGGGAAGCGTGACCGCTGCCGAGTTGCTGACTTCCGGCGGAGGGATCCGAGTAGACGCCGCCGACCCAGCCGCCCTAGTCGACGCGGCAGAAGCTCTCGGGCGTGACAGCGCTCTCGCGTCCAGCCTTGGTGCGCGGGGGCTTCGCTTCCGGAATGACACATTGTCCAAAGCCGCTGCCATTGGCCACTATGATGGCTTCATTACGAGTCTGGCATCGACGCGCAACCGATAGGTGGCGCGACTCTTTTTTGCTTCGAAACTATTCTTTTTGGGGACACATGACCAAGCGCGCGCTTATTACTGGGATCACGGGACAGGACGGCTCGTACCTTGCCGAGCTTCTTGTTTCGAAGGGATATGAGGTTCATGGGCTGATCCGGCGGGCCTCGACTTTCAACACGGCACGCGTAGACCACCTCTACGTTGACCCGCACGATCCTAAGGCGAAGCTGTTCCTGCATTATGGCGACCTCAGCGACGGTGCACGGCTGGTGACTCTCCTGGCGGAGATCAAGCCCGATGAGGTCTACAACCTCGCGGCTCAGTCGCACGTACGGGTCTCGTTTGATGAGCCAGAGCACACGGCCGACACCACGGGACTCGGCACAATCAGGCTCTTGGAAGCCGTGCGCATGTCCGGGATTGAAACGAAGTTCTACCAGGCTTCGTCGTCGGAAATGTTCGGCGCCACTCCCCCGCCGCAGAACGAAGACACTCCGTTCTACCCGCGCTCTCCGTATGGGGCCGCGAAGGTCTACAGCTACTGGATCACAAAGAACTACCGCGAGGCCTACGGCCTGTTCGCCGTGAACGGCATCCTGTTCAACCACGAGTCCCCCCGTCGCGGTGAGACCTTTGTCACCCGTAAGATCACCCGCGCAGTCGCTGCGATTAAGGCTGGCAAGCAGGACCTGCTGTACATGGGCAACCTCGACGCGGTGCGGGACTGGGGCTACGCCGCCGAATATGTCGAAGGCATGTGGCGCATGCTGCAGGCCGACGAGCCCGACGACTTTGTCCTGGCGACCGGCGGAAACTACACAGTCCGCGACTTCCTCCAGATCGCTTTTGAGCACGCCGGACTCAATTGGGAAAACCACGTGCGCTTCGATGAGCGCTACCTGCGCCCGACGGAAGTCGACGCACTCGTAGGCGACGCATCCAAGGCCCAGGAGAAACTCGGCTGGAAGGCCTCGGTCCACACCCCGGAGCTCGCCCGGATTATGGTGGACGCCGACATCGAAGCCCTCAAGCACGCCGGAAACCACTGGATCGACACCGTCAATCTCGAAAGCTGGAAGAACTGATGTCGACCGACGTTGATTTCCAGCCCGGCAAACTAGATCGGGACGCAACTTTTTACGTTGCCGGGCACCGCGGCCTGGTCGGTTCAGCCATCTGGCGCAACCTCGAAGCAGCAGGATTCTCAAATCTCGTAGGCCGCTCTTCCTCCGATCTCGACCTGAAAAACCGCGAAGACGTCTTCGCTTTTTTTGCAGCAACCCGGCCGCGTTACGTGGTCCTTGCGGCCGCAAAGGTGGGCGGCATCCTCGCCAACAGCACGTATCCCGTTGACTTCCTCAGCGACAACCTCAGGATCCAGGTCAACGTACTGGACGCGGCTCGCGAATACGGCGTTGAACGGCTGCTGTTCCTCGGCTCATCGTGCATTTACCCCAAGTTCGCCGAGCAGCCGATCCGTGAGGACTCACTGCTGACAGGCCATCTGGAGCCGACCAATGATGCCTACGCCATAGCCAAAATCGCCGGCATCATGCAGGTGCAAGCAGTGCGGCGACAGTATGGCCTGCCGTGGATCTCCGCCATGCCGACGAACCTCTACGGCCCAGGCGACAACTTCTCTCCCGAGGGATCGCATGTCCTCCCCGCCCTGATCCGGCGTTACGACGAGGCCGCCAGAACCGATGCCCCGAGCGTGACGAACTGGGGATCAGGCTCTCCCATGCGGGAGTTCCTGCATGTCGATGACATGGCCGCTGCCTGCCTCCACCTCATGGAGCACTATGACGGGCCATCGCAGGTAAACGTCGGCACCGGCTCCGACGTCACCATCAAGGAGTTGGCCTCCCTGGTGGCCTCGGCGGTCGGCTATGCCGGCAAGATCGAGTGGGACGCTTCAAAGCCGGACGGAACTCCGCGCAAGCTGCTCGACGTCTCCAAGCTGACCGAATCGGGATGGACCGCTGCCATCAGCCTCGAAGAAGGAATCCACGGCACTGTCGACTGGTACCGATCCAATCTGGCGCAGATTCGCAGCTAGGAAGCCGGCACATTTGCAGGGGCCGATACATGAAATTGGGGATTCAGGTGACGTTAGACCGGGGCTGGCGGGCAAGCATATCCCGGAGATTGCGGATAGTCGACGCCTTCGTCGTCACTTGGGCGGTTACGGGTGCCTACATAATTCGCTTCGGCGCCGAACCGGGCTTTCTGGTGGCCGGCCAGGAAACCAGCTACGCCTGGATATCCGCGACGCTTGTGATCACATGGTGGTTCATGCTCGGCGCATGGGACAGCCGAGAAAGCCGCATTCTGGGCGCAGGCCCGGACGAGTACAAACGCGTGGCAGCCGCTTCACTGTGGCTGTTCGGACTGGTGGCAATCTTCTCCTACGTCTTCCGGTTGGACACAGCTCGCGGATACGTTGGCATCGCTTTGCCTGCCGGCCTTCTGGGCCTCCTGGCAGCCCGCTGGCTGTTGCGGCAGCACCTCAACGTCCACCGTCAGAACGGACGGAGCATGTCCCGCCTGATGCTCCTGGGCGGCCCCGGCGCTGTGGCTCACTTGGCTTCGTCCCTGGTGCGTGTGAAACACGCAGGCTACCTCCCGGTGGCTGCTTACACTCCGGGCGTTCACGATGGACCACCGTTTGAAGCAGAATCCGGCCTCCCAATACTCGGCTTCAAACCCGAAACAACGTCGATTTTGGAAGCCATCGAGCGATGCAGCGCGGACGCGGTTGCCATTTCGGCGGGTGTGCAATTGCATCCCCAGATACTCCGCCACCTCGGGTGGGAATTGGCTGCGAGAAACGTGGGCCTGATTATGGCTCCGGCGCTAACCGACATCGCCGGCCCCCGAATCCACACCCAGCAGGTCGCCGGTCTTCCGCTCATCCACGTGACCACTCCGACGCTTGAAGGCGGCCAGCGCGTCGCCAAGCGGCTCTTCGACGTCGTGGTGTCCGGGATCCTTATCATCCTTGCCTCTCCGCTCATGGCACTGACCGCCCTGATCGTCAAAGCAGATAGCCGCGGACCTGTTCTCTTCCGGCAGGAACGGGTGGGCAAGGGAGGCATCCCTTTCGGCATGCTCAAGTTCCGGTCCATGGTGGTGGACGCTGAAGAACGCCTCGCTGACCTCGCTCATAGTAACGAGGGCAGCGGCCTGCTGTTCAAGATGAAAGCCGATCCGCGGGTGACGCGGGCCGGCCGGATCCTGCGTCGGTACAGCGTGGACGAACTCCCGCAGCTGTTCAATATCTTTGGCGGTTCCATGAGTCTCGTGGGGCCGAGGCCGCCGCTGCCAAGGGAGGTTGAAGCCTACGAGCACGACGTGCGGCGTCGGCTTCTGGTGAAGCCCGGGCTGACCGGGCTGTGGCAGGTCAGCGGGCGCTCCAATCTGTCCTGGCAGGACTCGGTGCGGCTTGACCTCTACTACGTGGAGAACTGGTCCCTCGCCGGTGACCTTTTGATCATGCTACGGACCGTGCGTGCCGTGTTCCACAGCACCGGCGCCTACTAGCAAAATTCTCAAGAACTTTTAGCGCCCTCCGGGGGAAGGAACATCATGCGTATTTCAGTGATCGGCTGCGGCTACCTGGGTGCCGTCCACGCGGCCTGCATGGCAAAACTAGGCCATGAAGTGGTGGGCATCGACGTGGATGAACGGAAAATCGCCGAGCTCTCCGCGGCGCGGGCCCCCTTCTTCGAGCCCGGTCTGGAAGCACTCCTTGACGAAGTCCAGCTGACCGGGCGTCTTTCCTTCACCACGGACATGGCCGCGGCTGCGGGCAGCGACGTCCACTTTATCTGTGTGGGTACACCGCAGAAGAAGGGCGAAAACCGCGCCGACATGACGTATGTCAACGCCGCCACACATGACCTGTTGCCTCACCTCGCTCCTGGAAACATCGTTGTGGGCAAGTCGACCGTTCCTGTCGGAACGGCGTCGCGGCTGGCTGGACTGGTCACCGAACAGGAGCCGACTGCTCACCTTGTCTGGAATCCGGAGTTTCTCCGCGAAGGCCACGCCGTTGCCGACACCCTGAGCCCGGACCGCTTCGTCTACGGCGTTGCTGACGGCTCCGAGGATCACCCCGCGGTTGCCGTCCTGGATGAAGTCTATGCAGGCTCGCTGGCCGGCGGTACGCCGCGCCTGGTGACCGACCACCCGACGGCCGAGCTCGTCAAAGCGGCCGCGAATTCATTCCTGGCGACGAAGATTTCCTTTATTAACTCCATGGCGGAGGTCTGCGAGGCTGCGGGCGCGGACGTCACCAGGCTCGCTGACGCAATAGGCATGGATGACCGCATTGGCCGGAAGTTCCTTAACGCGGGCATCGGGTTCGGTGGAGGGTGCCTGCCCAAGGACATCCGCGCATTCATGGCCCGTGCCGGCGAACTCGGGGCCGATCAGGCGCTGACGTTCTTGCGGGAGGTGGATGCCATCAATATGCGGCGCCGCTCCCGCGTAGTCGAACTCACACGGGAGCTCTGCGGCGGCATGCTGCTCGGTCAGAGGATCACCGTGCTTGGGGCTGCCTTCAAGCCGGAGAGCGACGACGTCCGCGACTCCCCTGCCCTCAGCATCGCCGCCCAGCTCCAGCTCCAGGGGGCCGTGGTCACCGTGACGGATCCCAAGGCCTTAGCCAACGCTGCCAAGCGATTTCCGGAACTTCAGTATGTTGCTGATCTGGACCAAGCCGTTGCAAATGCCGATGCAGTGCTGCTTCTCACCGAATGGCAGCAGTATCGCGACCTCGACCCCTACGAAGTAGCCGAAATGGTGGGCTCACTCCGCATTCTGGATGGTCGCAATGTGCTGGATGCCGCGAAATGGCGCGCCGCGGGATGGACCTACCGTGGGCTGGGCCGTCCGTAGACGATGACTGAAATTGACGAGGCCCTAGAGACCGAAGACAGAAGCCACTCCAGGTCTGGCGACACGCGAGCCAAGGACCGGCGCGGGCGACGCCGTCGGTGGGTAATCGCTTCTTCGTGGCTGACCGCTATGGCGGTCCTAGCCATTGCTACGGTGGCGTGGCTCGGCTCGCGAGCCACGCTCATCAAGAACGAACTGGAAGCCACCACGCAGCTCATCCCGGTTCTCAAAGAGAATATTGCCGGCGACAAGCCGCAGGAAGCCAGTGCAACTGCGGATCAGCTTCGCACCCACACAGCTGCAGCCCGCGAAGCGGCAGACGATCCGCTGTGGACGCTGGCGTCAGCGGTGCCGGGCATCGGCGCGAACTTCAGTGCCGTGGCGGAAGTGGCACGCTCGGCCGACGATGTTTCTGCATTGGGCGTCGTGCCGCTGGTGAAGGTATTCGATTCCCTTTACTGGGACAGCCTGATGCCGAGTAGCGCAGGAACAGACTTGGGCCCGCTTCAAAAGGCCGCCCCAAGCGTTTCCGCCGCCGCCCACGCTGTGCGCGTCTCCGCCGACCGGCTGGACAGCATCGATGCGAATGGCCTGTTGCCCCAAGTCGCGGAACCGCTAACTCAAGCCCGTGCCCAGTTACGGGCCGTGACCGGAGCGCTGGACGCCGCGGCCAACGCATCCCAGCTAGCCCCTGCCATGTTGGGGGCCGAGGGCCCGCGCAACTACCTTCTCATGATCCAGAACAATGCCGAGGCTCGCGCGTCGGGCGGCATCCCCGGGGCATTGGCAGTGCTCACTTTCGACAAGGGCAAACTCACCTTGGGCACGCAAAGCAGCGCCAGTGAGCTTGGATTGTTTTCGCCGGCGCTGCCCGTCGACGCGGAACAGCAGCAGATTTACTCGGCACGCCTGGGCGAGTACATGCACGACGTAAACTTCACCCCTGACTTTCCCACTGCAGCCAGTACTGCCCAAGCCATGTGGGAAAAGAAGACCGGACAACGCGTGGACGGTGTGATTTCCATGGACCCGGTGGCGCTGGGCTATGTCCTGGACGCCACCGGGCCGGTCAAGATCACCGCCCCAGAGCTGGTTGCTCTGACTCAAAACGGCTTGCCAACCGAACTTAGCGGCAAGAATGTTGTGCAGACCCTGCTCTCCGATGTCTACGCGAAGATCGCACAGCCCGAGCTGCAGGACGCCTATTTCGCTGGAGTGGCACAGGAAACCTTCAAAGCGCTGTCCGCAGGAAAGGGCGAAGCCAAGGGCCTGATCAGTGGCATCACGCGCGGAACGTCGGAAGGCCGGGTCCTTCTATGGTCGGGAGATGCCCAAGAACAGGCGGTAATCGCGAAATACCCCCTCAGCGGATCCATCGCCGGACCCAGCGTCTCCCCGGCCCAGTTCGGCGTCTACTTCAACGACGGCACCGGCGCCAAGATGGATTACTACGTCAAGCGGACCGTACAGCTCGTGCAGGAGTGCACCGGGGACGAGTACGGGGAGGTCAAAGTGCGCATCACCAGCACCAACACGGCCCCCGCAGACGCCGCAACATCACTCCCCGCGTACGTCACCGGCGGCGGCTCCTTCGGTGTTCCCGCCGGCACTGTGCAGACTAACGTCATTGCCTATGGCCCCGTCCAGGCAAACGTGGAAACCGCGATGGTTGACGGCCAGAAGACCGACTTTGCAGCACATGGACACAGCAACAGACCGGTCGGATCGCTGACGGTCTCGTTGGCCCCGGGTCAGAGCAGCACGGTGGAGTTCAGTTTCGGCAAGATTGTCCAGCACACGGAACCGACAGTGGTTGTCACACCCAGCGTCCAGCCTGTCAAGGATGTGATTTTGGACACAAAAACTGCGAGCTGTGTTTCGGGCAGGTAGACGCCACATAAACAGTAAGTAAAGCGTCTTGATTCACTTTGGTAACAGGCGTCATGGGATGCTACCTTCTACTTGGGCATCAAATGAGATTTCACCCTCTGTCCGCTCGAGGACCGGAAATCTCCACCGCAGGACACACGAATTTTTGGTCTCAGGGGGACAAATGAAGAAAACACTTGCAGTAATAGCGCTTGCCGGATCACTTGGTCTCATGGGTGCCGTCCCGGCCATGGCAGCAGACGGGTACCCGGCGCCCAAGCCCAGCGGTACGGTTTCCGACGGCACAGTTGGCCGGGATCAGTCGTTCACCTTCTCGGGCCAGGGTTTCGGGCCGTCCGAACAGGTCACAATCACTGTTTATCAAGGCAGGGGAAATGGCAACGGCGCAGGCGCGCTGCAAACTTACCAAGTAACGGCTGACGCCAACGGTGCCTTCACATACTCCCTGAAAATCGGCAAGCCTGGCGCTTACACGGTGAAGGCTACCGGAGCGTCCGGCCAGACCGCTTCCGCATTCGTCAATGTCAAGGGACCAGCGGCTGCACAAGGCACCGTTTCTAACGGAACTGTCGCCCCCGGCAAAACCTTCGTATTCTCCTCCGTTGACGGAGGTTTCACGCCTGGCGAAACCATCCAGGTCACCGCGACCCTGACCGGTACGCCGCAGGCAATCGGAGGCAGCTTCTCCGGCGGGGCAAGCATGGCGGTGCCGGCTAAGATCATCCTGCCGCTGGCCCCGCTTACCTTCACCACCACCGCCGATGCCAGCGGCAACTTCGCCATCCCGCTTGACCTCCCGGCGGAGGGAACCTACATCCTGACGGCAGAGGGGCTCACCTCCGGCAAGACCGTCACGTCCAGTGTCACGGTGGACGCTGCAGCTGCCGGATCGGGCACAGGCCTGGCCAACACCGGCGGCACCGCAGGCGGCACGGCCACCTCGGGCACCGGCCTCGCCAACACCGGCGCGGACACCAGCCTGGTCCTCTGGTCCCTGGTGGGCGCAGGCGCACTGGCTGCCGGTGTAACCTCCGTAGTGGTGGTCCGCCGCCGCGCCAAGGCTGACACCTCCGCGTAAGCGCCTACAAGCACCAACGAGGGTGGGCAGTTCCCGGGGAAACCTGAGAACTGCCCGCCCTTGTCTTATCTCCCCATAAATCCCGGAAATCCCGACCCTAGGCCACCTTGAAGCTACTGGAAAAGCCACTGTTATGGCGCGCAGTCCTCGCGGTAATGATGGCCGCGCTGGCTCTGGTCGGCTTCTGGCCGAGCCCTGTCGACGCGCCAGCCCAGGGAACAATTGCCAGCGTGCTGGCCTTCCTGCACGCCCACGGAATCCCCGGTTGGATCAATTACTCGTTGGTGGAAAAAGCCGCGAACGTGGCGCTGTTTATCCCTTTCGGCATCGCAGCCTCCTTGGCCTACCCGGACAAACGGTGGTGGCAGAATGCCGCACTCGGAGTGGCTGTGTCCGGCTGTATGGAGTTGGGCCAACTGCTGTTTCTTCACAACCGGTTTTCAAGTTGGATTGATGTTGTCACAAACTCGGGGGGCTCTGTAATAGGGGCCCTACTGGCGATGGCAGCCGTCCGCACGCACCAACAAAAACAGGCCCAACGCTTCAATCAGCGTTGAGCCTGTCCAAAAACTAGTTTCTGAGCCCTACGGCCTAGTTGTTCACGAAGCCCTTCAGCCAGGTCTTGAGCTCCTCGCCGAACTCCACCCGCTCCGAGGCCAGGGTGATGACGGCCTTCAGATAGCTCAGCTTGTCCCCGGTGTCATAGCGGCGGCCCTTGAAGACCACCCCGTAGACGCCGGATCCTTCGCCGTCAGCCGCTGCCAGGGTCTGCAGGGCGTCGGTCAGCTGGATTTCCCCGCCGCGGCCCGGCTCGGTTTTCTCCAAAACGTCGAAGACTGACGGGTGCAGCACGTACCGGCCGATGATGGCCAGGTTTGACGGAGCCTCCGCAGCGGAGGGCTTCTCCACCAGGCTGTTGACCCGGACGTAGTCCTCGCCGTCGATGGCGGTGATGTCCGCGCAGCCGTAGGCGCTGATCTGGGACGGGTCCACCTCGATCAGGGCCACCACCGAACCGCCGGTCCGCGCGTGGACCTCCATCATGGTGGTCAGGAGCTCGTCGCGCTCGTCAATCAGGTCGTCGCCCAGCAGCACGGCGAACGGCTCGTCGCCCACGTGCTGGCGGGCGCACAGGACCGCGTGCCCGAGGCCCTTCGCCTCGCCCTGCCGGACGTAGTGGAGGGGCCCCAGGTCGGAGGCATACTGTACGGCCTCCAGGCGGGCAGTGTCCCCCTTCAGCTCCAGGGTCCGCTCCAGGGACGGTTCCCGGTCGAAGTGGTCCTCCAGCGCGCGCTTGTTGCGCCCCGTGATCATCAGGAGGTCCGTCAGGCCTGCGTTGACAGCCTCTTCCACCACGTACTGGATGGCCGGCTGGTCGACAACCGGCAGCATCTCCTTCGGCATCGCCTTGGTGGCGGGCAGGAATCGAGTTCCCAATCCGGCAGCAGGAATGACGGCTTTAATTACTGGTTTCCCCAAAGTCATACACGAACCTTACAAGTTGGCGGTCAAAAACAGAATTTCAGTGCCGTGCTGTTACCCCTTGAAGACCGGCATGCGCTTCTCCTGGAAGGCACGGAAACCCTCGCTGTAGTCCTCGGTCCTGCAGAGGCGGGCCTGCTCGGCGTTCTCCTCTTCCATGGACGCCCAGAGGCCCAGGCGCTGGTCCCGGACGTGCGCCACGAGTTCCTTGCTGGCGTTGAACGCACTGGTGGCACCGGTGGCGGCCCTCGCCACGATGGCACGGGTGGTCTCCAGCAGCTCGGCGGCGGGCATGGCCCTGCTGAACATCCCCTGCGCCACGGCGTCGGCGCCGCTCATGAGCTCGGCGGTGTAGATCAGGTCCAGGGTACGGTGCATGCCCAGGCGCTCGGTGAAGTACCAGTGCCCGCCGGAATCCAGGGTGGCGCCGAGGTTGGCGAACGGCGAGCCGAACTTGGCGTTCTCCGCCACGTACACCACGTCCGTGGCCAGCAGCAGGCCCAGCCCCACGCCGAGGCAGGCCCCCTGGGCGGCGGCGAAGGTGGGCGCCGGGAAGGCGCTCATCTTCTGCAGGAGCGGCTGCAGCAGCCCGCCCAGGTACCCCTGCACGTCGTCGGCCTCCGGCGTCACGCCGGCAATGTCCCGGCCCGCGCAGAAGGCCCGGCCCTCCCCCCGCAGCAGCAGCGCCCGCACCTCACCGCGCGAGGCGGCGTCAGCGGCGTCGTCGTACGCCTGTGCCAGATCCGCCAGCGCCGGCCCGTCCAGGGAGTTCAGCTTGTGCGGGGCGTCCAGGACGATCTCGGCGATGCCGCCGGCGATGGAGAGGGAAATCATGGGGCTCCTTGGGGTGTGGGGGCGGATCTCGACGGTTTCGACAGGCTCAACCACCGAGACCACCGGGTCAGACGTCGAAGTCGACGCTGACTTCCGGGGTGGTGGGGTGCGACTGGCAGGTCAGGACGTAGCCCTTGTCCAGCTCGTCCTGTTCCAGCGCGTAGTTCTCGTCCATCGTGACGGCACCGGCCACCACCTTGGCCCGGCAGGTTCCGCAGACGCCGCCGGCGCACGCGAACGGCACGTCGGGGCGGACCCGCAGGGCGGCGTTGAGGATGGATTCGCGGGCGTGGGTGGGGCTGGCGACCTCGCCTTGGAGCCCGTCCAGCTTGAAGGTGATCTTGTACGTTTCCTTGGACTCGTCCGGGACCACCGGCCGGCCGATGTTGCCCTCCGGGCGGTCCGGCTTGCCGGAGGTGAACAGCTCGAAGCGGATGTGTTCGGGCTTGACGCCGCGGGCGGCCAGGGTGTCGCGGCACAGCTGCACGAGCTCGAACGGCCCGCACAGGAACCATTCGTCCACCTGGTCGGCCTGGATCGCGGTGCCCAGCAGGGCCTGGAGCTTCCCGGCGTCGATCCGGCCGCTGAGCAGCGGCGCGATCCGCTGTTCGCGGGACAGCACGTGGTGCAGGGCCAGACGGGACGGGTACTTGTCCTTCAGGTCCGCGAGTTCCTCGAGGAACATCACGTCCATGGCGGCCTTGTTGGCGTACACCAGGTCGAAGCGGGTGTCCGGGTGCGCCGCGAGCAGGGTCCGGGCGATGGCGATCACGGGGGTGATGCCGGAACCGGCCGCGATGGCCACGAAGGAGCCCGGCTCCCCCGCCAAAT
Source organism: Pseudarthrobacter albicanus (assembly GCF_018224015.1). Classification (GTDB taxonomy): domain Bacteria; phylum Actinomycetota; class Actinomycetes; order Actinomycetales; family Micrococcaceae; genus Arthrobacter; species Arthrobacter albicanus. The sequence goes on along the minus strand of NZ_JAGPOT010000036.1, from coordinate 15,951 downwards.
CCTCCGGATGGTTCATCGAGTTCATCAGGTTCTGCTCTTTGCCGTCCCGGCCGTGCTTGGAGACGAACGCGCCCATGGGGCTCATGACGTCCAGGACGTCGCCGGACTTGAGCTCGGCGTTGGCCCAGGTGGAGAACAGCCCGCCGAGGTCCTTCTTGATCGCGACCCGGATTTCGCTGCTGCCGTCCGCGAAGCTGCGCGGTTCGGCGCAGATGGAGTAGCTGCGGCGGATCTCGTGCGGCTCGCCCTGCTCGTCCGGCAAGGTGGTGCGCAGGGCGACGTACTGGCCCGGGAGGTAGTCGAACTGCCCGCTCAGCCCGGCGGGAACACCGAACTTCACCTCGATCGCGTCATCGGTCAGGCGGCGGACCTCATCGACCGTCAGCGGGTGGAAGGACGCGCGACGGCGGCCGGTCGCCGCGGCCGTTTCGGCGGCAGTCTGGCGGACAACAGTCATGGGAGCACCTGTTCCTTACAAAACTTTGAAGTAGTCGAACGGTTCCTTGCAGTCCTGGCAGACGTACAGCGCCTTGCAGGAGGTGGAACCGAAGCGGGTGAGTTCTTTGGTGTGCAGCGAGGAACACTGCGGGCATTTGACGGCGAGGGACAGCCGGATGGGCCCTGCGTGCCGGGCGGCGCTGGAGTGGCCGCTGGGCGGGGCGATGCCATACTCTTCCAGCTTGGCCCTGCCGGCCTCGCTCATCCAGTCCGTGGTCCACGCCGGGCTCAGCACCAGTTCGACGTGGACGCTCGGGTAGCCTTCGGCCGCGAACGCCGTCTTCAGGTCGTCGCGGATGGCGTCCATGGCCGGGCAGCCGGAGTAGGTGGGCGTGATGGTGACCCGGACGGCCGGCGCCGTCCCGGCGTCGTCCGCTGCTGTAGTGGTGCCCAGCAGCTCGACGTTGCGGAGGATCCCGAGGTCCGCGACCGTGAGGACGGGGATTTCCGGATCGCACACCGTGGCGGCGATGTCCCAGGCCCTCTGCTCGGGTGATTTGGTGACAGCCATGGCTACCAGGTGGCTCCCGGGTACTCGCGGGCGAGCACCTGCATTTCGGCGAGGAGGTAGCCGAGGTGTTCGGAGTGCAGGCCGCGGCGTCCGCCGCCGGGGGCGGCCTTGACCTGCGGGACGTCGAGTTCCGCTTCGGCGAGGACTTCGCCGGTGAGGCGGTCGAAGTCCGCGCGCAGGCTGGAAGGCTCGACGGCGGCCCCGGTCCCGGCCAGGCGGGCGGTGAGCTCGTCGTCGCGGAACAGTTCGTCCACGTACGGCCAGATGACCTGGAAGGCGTGGATCATCTTTTCGCGGGACTCGTCCGTGCCCAGGGCCAGGCGCAGGACCCACTGGGCGCTGTGGTCGCGGTGGTAATCCACTTCCTTGACGGCCTTGGCGGCGATGCCGGCCAGGGTGGCGTCCGTGGATTCGGTGAGGCGGCGGTACAGCTCGTACTGGTAGTAGCTGACCACGAACTGCCGGGCGATGGTGACGGCGAAGTCCCCGTTGGGCTGCTCGAAGATCTCCACGGAGCGGAACTCGGGCTCGCGGCGGAAGTAGGCGAGATCGTCCTCGGTCTTGCCCGGCTTTCCGTCTTTGGCATACGCGCCGCCGGCGTAGCTCAGGAACGACCGGGCGTGGCCCAGTTGGTCCAGGGCGATGTTGCCCAGGGCGATGTCCTCCTCGAGCTCCGGGCCGCGAGAGATCCAGTGGCCCAGGCGCTGCGCGAGGATCAGGGCGTCGTCGCCCAGGCGCAGGGCGTACTCGGCGGCGTCGTCGCTGGGCTTGGCGGTGCCGCGGCTGACGGCCAGGGCGATGTCCTCCGGGCGCAGGGCGTTGCCGGGCGTGATGCGGGTGGCGCTCGCCGCGGCGTCGCCGCTGCCGGCTCCGAATTCGGCGCCGGCTCCGGGGACGCCGACGGAGATGTCGCCGTGGCCGGCGGTTTCTTCTGCGGGGACCGCAGTCTCAGGTGTGGTGCTCACAGGTGCTTCACGCCCTCGCTCTTGGTGTAGTACGTGGCGTGGCGGTAGTCCTTGCCCTGGGGCGATTCGAAGAACGCGCCCTTGGAGTCCGGATCGCTCGAGGCGATGGCGTCCGCCGGGACCACCCAGATGGACACGCCCTCGTTGCGGCGGGTGTAGAGGTCGCGGGCGTTGCGCAGGGCCATCACGGCGTCCGGCGCGTGCAGGGAGCCGGCGTGGACGTGGGAGAGGCCGCGGCTGGAGCGGACAAAGACTTCCCAGAGCGGCCAGACGTTTCCTGCCGTGTGGGGGGCGGGTGCTGCCGCGGGTGCGGTTGAGTCGTTCATGCTGCAAATTCCTTCTGTGCTTGCTTGCGGCTCTGCTTATCGGCATAAGCCACCGCGGCTTCGCGCACCCAGGCGCCGTTTTCGTGGGCTTCGCGGCGCCGTTCGAGGCGCTGGGCGTTGCAGGGGCCGCGGCCGGAGAGGACTTCGTGGAATTCGTCCCAGTCCAGCGGGCCGTGCTCCCATTTTTTGGTCTCTTCGTTGAAGCGGATGTCCTTGTCCGGCAGCGTGAGCTCCAGGACCTTGACCTGCTCCATCATCATGCCGACGAAGCGGGCGCGCAGCTCGTCGTTGCCGAAGCGCTTGATGTTCCACGCCATGGACTGCTGGGAGTTGGGCGAATCCTGGTCCGGCGGGCCGAACATCATCAGGGCCGGGGCGTACCAGCGGTTCACGGCCTCCTGGGCCATCTGCTTCTGCTCGGGCGTGCCGTGGGAGAGTTCCAGCAGGATCTCGAAGCCCTGGCGCTGGTGGAAGGATTCTTCCTTGCAGACCCGGACCATGGCCCGGCCGTAGGGGCCGTAGGAGGCGCGGCACAGCGGCACCTGGTTGGCGATAGCGGCGCCGTCGACCATCCAGCCGATCGCGCCCATGTCCGCCCAGGTCCGGGCGGGGTAGTTGAAGATGGAGGAGTACTTGGCTTTGCCGTCCATCAGGTCCTGCATCATCTGATCGCGGGGCTGGCCGAGGGTCTCGGCGGCGGAGTACAGGTACAGGCCGTGGCCGGCCTCGTCCTGGACCTTGGCCATCAGGATGGCCTTGCGCTTCAGGCTGGGGGCCCGGGAGATCCAGTTCGCCTCCGGCTGCATGCCGATGATCTCCGAGTGCGCGTGCTGCGAAATCTGGCGCACCAGAGTCTTGCGGTATGCCGGGGGCATCCAGTCGCGTGGCTCGATCCGGGAGTCATCCGCCATGACCTTGTCGAAGTATGCCTGGCCTTCAGCGTCACGCCGGGCCGCATCTTCGAGGCTCTGTTCGTGTTGTGCAGGTGTTTGCTCAGCGGGCACTGACTGCAGGGGCTGCGATGCCATGGGTTGCTCCTATGCATTTCCGATAAATAATTACCGACCGTTCGTTCAGGATATGCGGAAGGCGGGAGATGCGTCAAGCAACGGGGGCGCCGCGGGTGGCGCGCTCGAAATGGCCCGCGTGGCGACCCGCGAGGATCACCAATCCCACCCTTTGCATATATGCAATTTTTTCCGTAGCGTTGCGTATATGCAAAACGTCGTTCGAGAGGCCATCCGGCACTCCGGGTACAGCCGCAGTGAGCTCGCCCGCCGCGCGGGGGTATCCACCTCGACCGTGACCCGGATCGAGAAGGGCGCCTCAGATCCGACCCTGGGCATGGTCACCCGGATCCTCGCGGCGGCAGGGCTGCAGCTGCCAGCAGCGACCGAGCCGCTGTGCGATCCGGAGGCGCTGCGGGCCGCACGGTCCATCATCGGCGGCGTCACTGCCCCGGATCACTCCGGCATGGCCGGCACCCTCATGCGCTGGGCGAGCCCGGATGGTTCCCCGCAGCCGCGCAAGCTGGCGCGTGAGGCCGGCGCTGCCGCCCCGCCACGGCTCCGGCCCGGTGCCACCCAGGCAACCTCCGACTGGAACTTCCTGCGGATCTGCTCAACCGTGTCCGCGACCCGCAAGGGCTGGGCCGTGAGTGGAGCCCCAGCCGCGACCCGGATAGGAGCCACAGAGGTGCCGGGCGGCCCGATCATCCTCTACGTCGAGGAACCCCGCAGGGTCGCCACCCTGATCAACCATCCCGGTGCGGCCGCGGCCGACATCATCGTGCTGCCCTTCGACGGACACAGTGAGGCAGGTGCCTGGAACGATGAAGGTGTCATCTGGGCGGATCCGATTCAAATCATCCTGGACTGCTACGGCATGGCCGAGACCGCGGCACAGGCCGTTGAACTCACAACAGACTGGGAGCCGGGCAATGACTGAGCCACCACGCTGGGGCGTCGGCTCCAACCAGTACAAGAAGCGCCGGGTCCGCCCCCGCCTCAACGAACCCGCCCCTGACCTGCTGAACACTGCCGCGAAGGACCGGGAGCGGGAACTCGGCTTCGCATGGGACTCCGCCGCAATTCCCTGGCACTTGATGCCGGACATGGAAGTCCCCCGCGCTGTGGCCCGCTTCGAGGGTCAACTAGCCGGCCATGTCTGGGACGCCGCCGCGCTCGAAGGCAACCCATATACACTCCCCGAGGTGCAGACCCTCCTGGAAGGCGTCACGGTCGGCGGACACCGGCTCAATGACGAGAAGCAGGTCCTGGCCCTCGCCGCATCCACCCGGATGCTTCACGACATGGTCCAGGCCGGCAGCTTCGAGCCCGTAAAAGAGGTTTCCGACCGGCTGCACGGCGTCGTGGCGCCTCACGAAGCGATCGAGGCCGGGCACTTCCGCGGCGAAGGATCCGTCCGCGGTGGAGGAACGGTTAATCTCGGTGAAGCCGGAACGTTTTATGCGACCGGCTGCGAAGATGGCGGGGAAGCGCTCAGGGACGAATACGACCGAGGCCGGGCTTACCTTTCGACGCTCCAGAACCCAGTGGAACGGGCCGTGGCGTACTTCTGCTTCGGCACCCGGCACCAGTTCTACTTCGACGGCAACAAACGTACCTCCCGGCTGATGATGAACGGCATCCTGATGGGCTCGGGGCACGACGCGATTTCGATCCCGTTCAGCCGACGGCTCGAATTCAATCAGCACCTCATCGAGCTGTACGCGGATGCAAATGCCACCCCGCTGATGGAGTTGATCATTGACTGCCGTCCGCCGGGCTGACCCGGAAGCTGTCGGCGGGAGGGTGATCGTGAACCGAAACCCGGTCACTCTGCAGAAGGTGCTCAGCTCGGTGTCTCCCTATCTGAGCGTTGCCCCGGGACTGGACTCCGTGGAGGCCGGCCGCCTGGCGTTCAGCCTCCGGGATGTCCAGAGCCAGGATACCGTCGCGTTCACGCTGCCCGCCGCCGGAATCGGCACCTCTGCGGACGGCCAGTCCATCGTCCTGCCGGACTGGGGTGCCATCGATGAGATCAAGGCTGCACTGAGCGGGGATAGACTGGGCGACTATGCCGCAGCCAAGAGTCTCGGAAACGGAAACTAGGGGCGACGCCACGTCGCTACCCATCCGGATCCTCACCGTCTGCACCGGCAACATCTGCCGTTCCCCCGTCGCCGAGCGCCTGCTCCAGGCCGGGCTCGACCAGGTGGAGCCGGGCGCCTTCCGTGTGCGCAGCGCCGGGACCCGCGCCATGGTGGGCGAACCGGCCCAGCCGGGCTCCGCCAGGATCATCACCGCCTACGGCGGAACGCCCGAAGGCTTTGCGGCCCGCCAGCTGACTCCGGCGATCCTGCGCGACACCGATCTGGTGCTGACGATGGCCGCCCGGCACCGCGGCGAGGTGCTGCAGCTGGATCCGTCCCTGCTCCGGCGGACCTTCACCATCCGTGAATTTGCCCGGATGCTGGACGCCCTGGAGGAGCGGGGGGCAGGGCAGCGGGACGGCGATCCGTCCGCGGCCTCTGATCTGGGTGCCGTGTGGCGCGGGCTTCCCGCGCGGGCGGCGTCCGTCCGGCACCTGGCGCTGGCCGCGGATGCCTCCCAGAACGACGTCGTCGACCCCTACCGCCGCGGCGAGAACGTGTACCTGCAGATGGAGGACGAGCTGGCGCCGGCACTCCTCACCATCCTGCGGTTCGCCCGCCTGCACGGCTGACAATCCCCCGGCCGGTCAACTCCCCGCACACTGCGGCAGTCAGCCGGCGGCGCCGCGCCGACCGGACGGCGCCACGTCGTCGGGCATTCCGGCGGTGATGGGAGAGTTCCGGAAGCCCTTGACGATGAGGTAGATGCCCAGCGACGCCTCCCAGAGGAACTCCGGGACTGTGAAGATTCCTGACCACACGGAGACCTGGTCATAGAGTCCGAACAGCACCGCGATCCCGGAAGCAAAGACGAGGGGGCCGCCGATGAGCCCCAGCAACGCCATGGGCCGCGGCACGAGGCCGGACCGGTACATCAGGTATCCCAGCAGCAGCCCGTTCCCGAAACCGGCAAGCAGCCCGGGGGCACTTTGACACGGACTCGCCGCATTCCGGCGCGAAATCGCCGGTTCCGGGCCTCAAAGTAGCCCCGGACGGCGTCGCCAGCCTGGTCGCCAGCCTGAGGGCGCCAAGCTGGTCGGCCACGGCCACGCGGTCGCCGAAGACCACGAAGGCGTGGTCACGGTTGTCCTGCCGGGACATCCACTCGAGCCCGTCGAAGCCTTCGGCATGGGCCGCCTGCGCCCATTTGCGGGTCTGCGAGTAGTTCTCGCCGGGGGTCTCGGTCAGCTGGCCGGCCTGCACGCCCAGGGCCCTGAGCCCCATTCCGGAGAAGGCGGCCAGCCGCAGGTCGCGCCGGATGGCCGCGGCCAAGAGGACGCAGGGGCCGTAGACGGAGTACGGCAGCTATCCCCCGCGGCGGACACATCCCCTACGGCGACTACAAGAGGTCATGGCCGCCGTCGAGATCCAACGCGAAGTGCGCCTGGCATCATTCCTCGGAAAAGGTCTCAGGGCCCTCCGGGTGTCCCCGAAGGGAAGCGGCCAACCCGGCGAGAACTATGCCCAGACCCGCAAACGGGGGCAGGCCGCCGGTCCAGGTCATCACCTCGCCGGGGACCTGCCGGACATGCAGGCGGAAGGTCCGGTTTCCGCCGGTCCGTCCGGATTCTGATGGTGCCGCCGTTGCGCACCTGTCCGTCGATGCGGATGATGCCGGAGGCCCAGACGGTGAAGATGTGGCAGGTCAGTGGCGCAGCCGGATGCCCAGCGCCTTCTTCTTGGCGGCTTTGCGGTACCGGTCTTCGGTGTCGCGGGCGATGCGCTCTTCGATCTCCAGCAGCCCGGCGTAGCTGCGGGCGGTGTCGGGGGGCAGGTCCAGCCCGGCGGCGAGGCGGGTCAGGAGGGCCCGGGCCATGACGCTGTCCTGATGGTGGCCGAGGATTTCCTGCAGCCGCCGGGCGGATTTTGCCAGTTTGCGGGCGCGTTTTCCGTGGATGCCGGCGACGGATTCGGCGGCATGCCTGAGCCGTTTGGCGTCTTTGCGGACCTGGTGCAGGGCGGCGTCCCGATCGGCCCCGGCCGCGGGCCGCCTGGCGGCTTTGCGGGCGCGGGCCAGGCGTTTGGCTGATTTGTCAACCAGTCCGGCTGTCACCTTGCGGGCGGGCCGGGACGCCAGGTGCATGGCGGGTGGGTGGTCGCGGAAGTCTTCGAGGCTGTCCAGAAGCCGGTAGTACCGGCCGGTCCCGAGCGTCGTGATGACCTTTTGGTAGCCGGCGTCGTAAGCGGTGCCGAGCTCGTGGTCGAGCGGCCCGGGGAGTGACCCGGAGCTGCCCTCCTTCGGCAGCTCGCCAAGATGTTGGCGGAGGCGTTCACGCATGACTTCGGCATCACGCGCCCCGCCCAGGATCCGTGCCAGCCATTTCAGTTCATCGCCAAGTTTTTTGACCCGGGACGCGTCGAAAAGCTTGCGGTAGGTTGCCAGGGCGGAGCGCATCCGGCGGGTCGCGGATCGCATCTGGTGGACGGCGTCCGGCGTCTCCAGCCGCACCCCCGGGTCATGCGTGAACAGTTCCGTGATCCGCTCATCCAGGTAGGCGGTCACGACGTCGGCTGCCGGTCCTTTCTTCCGCGGCTTCCGCGGCGGTCCCGTGGCGGGGCCGCGTTCGGGCGGCCAGGCGCCGCCGATCGCCCGTGCCAGCTTGGAGGCATGGCCGGAGCGGCGGGCCCCGGTGCGGGCGAGGGTCTCTTCGGCGGCCGTGAAGAAGCGCCCCGCGCCGTGGACGAGTTCGATCTCCCATTCACGCCAGTGCTGCTCCGTCTGTACCGGATGCACGGTTTCGGCGTCGACCTGGTCGTCGGCGAAGTCGGCCAGGTGCTCGCCTCCCGGCGCGTACAGCCGGTATGTGGTGCGCTGCGTGGTCAGACGTGCGACGGGCATGAGGTCTTCGCCGCGGGTGTACACGTGCAGGTGGTCTTTCAGCTCCTCCGGCACGGTGTCGGGCCGGCCCAGCGGCGCGTGGATCTCCTGGCGCCGATCCTCTCCGGCGGGGAGTTTCAGGTGCCATCCGTGGTCGGTTCCGCCGGTGCGCCGCCGCAGGGTGATCCGGCGAGCGGCGAGGGCCAGGGTGGGCGTGTCGAAGTAGACGGCCTCAAGACGATCCGACACCGGTTCCGCGACCCGTTCGACGCCGGGGATGTCCGACAGTGCCGGCAGCCGGGTGGAGGTGTCGGCGTCGTACTTTTGCTCGTTTTCAACCTGCCCGGGGGACGCCATGGCTGTCAGGTATCCGCCCCGGTTGCGCCTTCAAGCGTCCAGGAGGCGAAGATTGCGGCGGCGACGTCCTCGCGGAGGTAGTACTGGCGGCGTTCCTGGGGTATCAGGCTGCCGCGGACAACGTAGTAGCCGCGGCCTTCACCGGGTCCGCCCGCTGCCCGGTCAATGGTGTCCAGCATGTCCCGGTCCAGGGACTGGTCCGGGCCGCGCTGCCGGAGCACGGCCAGGTCTTCCGGGAGCAGTGCAGCGATGAGCCCTTGAATGTCAGTCATTCTCCGCATCCTTGCCGGCACCGCTGAACGTGGTGTGGTTTCCCCGCGGACGTCTCCGGGGGTGCCTGGGCCGGTTTTCGTCCTCCCCGATTCTAGGGGCAGGCCACCGGCATGCAACAGGCCTTGTTTTCGTGCAGGACGGGAAGTGAACGGCTGCGCTTATCCGCCCCTCGGGTCGTTTCGGGGTGGGGTGGCGGCACCCGCCACACCCACGCCCACCGAATCGCCCGAACCTCCCGCCGTGGCCGCCGCGCTGGGCGAAAACCGGCTCGGCGAGTGCGTGGCGGCCAACGGGCTGCAAGGCGGCAACTGAGGCGGGGGCCGAGTCCCACCGGCCCAACGGGGGCACTTTGACACGGACTCGCCGCATTCCGGCGCGAAATCGCCGGTTCCGGGCATCAAAGTAGCCCCGGACGGCGCCGCCAGCCTGGCCGCCAGCCTGAGGGCGCCAAGCCGCCGTCCTAGGCTGCCAGCCGCAGGCCTCCCGTGCGCGAACTGCCGACCGGGACCCAGCCCGAATTCGGCCTGAAGCGCCGGCGCCAGCCGGTCGCAAACGTCCGCAGGGTCAATGCCGCAAGCCGCCCCTCAGCCGGCGCCAAGGTCCGGGCAATCCTTGGCCACCTGGCCCGCAGCCAGACGCAACTCCTGACGCCGTCGGCCGCGCCACCATCAACCCGGATCCGGTCCTTGCAGCAGGTGGCGAAAGGTGTCGGCGTTAGCCGGCGATGGCGGCTAACTCGCCGCTTGGGATGGCGGTTTCTGCGGCCCAGGTAAGGAACCGGTCCCCGGGCGGGTCGTCATCGGCGGGTTCCTGATGGGTAAGGGCGGTGGCGTGGGCGACGACGTCGGCAAGTCTGCCGTTGCGTTCGAAGGCCTCCCGCTGCCGGGTGGCCCCCGTGCCCTGGCTGAGGATCCGTTGCATGGACTCCGCGGCGTAGGCTCCGTCCCCGGACTCCCCCAGGGCGGCGCCGACGTGGTCGTGGAGTGCAGTGAGTACATTTCGTGCGGTGTCCGGCCTGTGCGTTACCGGGTGGAGCAGCTCCCCGTGAACGCCGAACCGGCTGGCCCGCCAGGCACCCTGGCGCAGGACGGCTGCGGGAACCAGGTCCGGCGGCTGTCCGGCTTCCCACTCCCGTGCCGCGGTCTCCACCAGAGCCCGCACCAACGCGGCGATCAGGGCGGCGTCCCGGGCATCCAGGCAAACATCGGATACCCGGACCTCGACGGTAGGGTGCCGGGCGGACAGGCGCGCGTCAAAATCCGGGCTGGAGACGACCCCGGTGGCCGAGAGGTCCGCCACCAATGAGTGATATGCCCGTGCCGATCCGAAGACCTCCGCCGGCCCGGCGGAGGACCACCGGTTCCAGGCCTGGGTGCGGAAACTGGCGTAGCCGCTCTCGGTGCCGTTCCAGAACGGTGAATTCGAGCTCAAGGCTATAAGCGGCGGCAGCCAGGCCCTGATCCGGTCCAGAACCGCGACTCCTTCCTCATCCGAGCCGACTGAAACATGGACATGGAATCCGCAGGTCAGCTGCTCCCGGGCAGTCAGGGCAAACTTTTCGATCAGCGCGTCGTAACGGTCGTTGCGGGTGTGACGTGGTGCGACCGGTACCGGGGACGTGGCGAGGGCCGCGATCCGTCCACCCGCCTTCCGGGCCAGCGCATCGGCATAGGCGCGGCCAGCCCTTATCTCGGCGGCGAGTCCGCTCAGGCTGCTGTGCGGGCGGGTGATGACTTCAAGTTGTTCCTGCTGCAGCTCGACGGCCAGGACCGGGAGCGGAGAAGGGCGGTTCACTACCGGGCGGCCGGGGTCATGGAGGCGCAGCAGCTCTGCCGCCAGGGGCAGGGGGCTGCCGTTGTAGGGATCCACGATCAGAAATTCTTCCTCGACACCAAAAGTACGCACGTGATAAGTGTGGGCCACGAAAGCACCAGCGACGGACCACACCCGGGACGTCCCGCCGTCGCCCGCGCTGTTAGACTGCGGGCGACAGCTCGGCGGGGGTTCGGCGAGGGTTCGGCGAGGGTTCGGCGAGGCCGGAGGGGGCCGGGGATGGCACAGGCGGACAGACGGTGGACACCGGAGGACCAGGGGTGGGTCCGGGAGAACCTCCGGGAGGCCATCGACCATCTGGTGGAGATGGAGTTCACGGTGCGCGGCGGGCAGGGCGAGGACCCTGAACTGATCAATCCCGGCGGTTCGGCCGTGGAGACGTGGCGGGAGGACTACCCGTACGACGAGCGGATGTCCCGGGAGGAGTACGAGCTCGAGAAATACCGGCTGCAGATTGAACTGCTCAAGTTCCAGTACTGGGGCCAGGACCATGACCTCAGGCACGTGATCGTTTTCGAGGGCCGGGACGCCGCCGGCAAGGGCGGGACGATCAAGCGCTTCACTGAGCACCTGAATCCCCGCTCGGCCCGGGCAGTGGCGTTGAGCAAACCGTCCGACCGTGAACAGGGCCAGTGGTATTTCCAGCGCTACATCGAGCACCTGCCCACGGCCGGGGAGATCGTGATGTTTGACCGCTCCTGGTACAACCGGGCGAATGTCGAGCGGGTCATGGGCTTCTGCACGGATCAGGAGTACCGCACCTTCATGGAGCAGGCGCCGCTCTTCGAGAGGATGCTGGTGGACTCCGGGATTCACCTGACCAAGTTCTGGTTCTCGGTGACCCGCCACGAGCAGCGCACCCGCTTCGCGATCCGGCAGATCGACCCGGCGCGGCGCTGGAAGCTCTCCCCCATGGACCTGGCCTCCCTGGACCGGTGGGAGGACTACACGGAAGCCAAGGAAGCGACGTTCCTGCGCACCGACACGGACCATGCGCCGTGGATCACCATCAAGTCCAATGACAAGAAGCGGGGGCGGATCAACGCCATGCGCTTCTTCCTCAACCAGTTCGATTATGGGGACAAGGACACCTCGGTGGTCTACGAGCCGGACCCGCTGATCGTCCGTCGCGGCCGCGACGCCGCCGGCGACTAAATCGAGGTTCGGCCCTTGGCAGCGTAGCCACCCCCGGGGCAGGTCAGCCGACGTTTTCGGAGACCACTCCCCGTTCCCAGGAAATGGCCGGGTTGTCTCCAGCAGTTCGGCGGTCACTTTGTTCATCTCGCCCTGGTCCCCGACCTCGTCGGGGTGCCCTCAGGCCTCCCCGACGCCGTTGCTTTCCACAGCGCGTCCGATGCAGACCATGCACAGTACTCTTGACGATGACGGCCATGGGAGGACGCTAAATGAATGTGCATCTAAAACCAGCCGGCGAGGCGGAGCGGGACCGGCTGGTGTCCCTGCACAGCCTGTCCCTGATGGACACGCGGGACAGCGAGCGGCTTTTCGTGAAGTCACCGCAGGGGACGGTCCGGACGGAGATGGACCGGAAAGACACCTTCTGCGCCGCCACCATTGCCCAGCCGGACATCCTGATGGTCCCGGATGCCACGGCGGACCCCCGGTTCGCGGCCCTGCCTGACGTCGTCGGCGGCCGCCGTGTCCGTTTCTATGCCGGACGGCCGCTGAGCGTGGATGCCGGCAGCAGGGTCGGCACCCTCTGCCTGTTCGACACCCAGCCCCGTCATCTCTCCGAAGATCAGCTGCGGCAGTTGGACGAACTCGGGAGCTGGGCCGAACGTGAACTGCAGGATTCCGGGGGCCGGGACCGGGCCCGCGCCGTGGAGCAGGCCCTGCTGCCCTCCACGCTGCCCGGGGCGCCGCACTATGAGGTTTCCGCGATCTGCCTGCCCAGAGGGGACGTGGGCGAGGACTTCTACTCGTGGAGCGAATCCGAAGGCATCGTGGATCTGATCCTTGCCGACGTGATGGGCAAGGGCACCGCGGCGGCGCTCATGGCCGCAACGGTCCGAAGCGCCGTGCGCAGCGCCGGAGGCAACAGGCCGGCCGCGGTTCTGGACCGGGCCAGCGAGCTCCTGGCACAGGATCTGGAGAGTACGGCCACGTTCGCGACGGCTTTTCTGGCCAGGCTTGAGCTGGCCACGGGGCGTTTGGAGTACGCCGATGCCGGGCACGGCCTAAGCATCATCGTCGCCGCCGACGGCTCCTACCGACGACTGCACGGTCACGGGCTGCCTCTGGGAATCGGGGAACCGGGTTCCTGGCACACGGAACATGCTGTGCTGGCACCCGGGGAGACTCTTGCGAGTTTCACCGACGGACTCCTGGACCTTTACGACGGTACCCTCGCGGCCCTTGACGACGTCGCCGCGCTCATCCGGCACTGTAACCCTGCAGGCATCACGACGCTCCTGCAGGACCTCCACCGGGGCACCCAGCCGGATGACGACGTCACCGCCATTTTCCTCACCCGTCTTCATGCTTCGGCCTAGTGCGGCTACGCCGCGAGAGGCAGCATGAGAGCGTTTGCCACCCGGCTGGTGGTGGTGCTGACCATCATTCTCGGCGTGAACTATGTTGCCTGGCGCTGGGCCTCCTCACTGAACTGGGATGCTTGGTGGATCGCCGTTCCGTTGGTCGCGGCCGAGACCTACAGCCTGATCGACGTCATGCTGTTCGGCATGACCGTGTGGCGGCTGAAGGTGCGTACGGCTGCTCCGCCGGCGGTCCCCGACGCCAGCGTGGACGTCTTCATCACTACCTACAACGAGCCGCTGGACCTGGTGATGACAACCGCCCTCGCGGCGCAGCGGATCCGCCACCCGCACAGCACCTGGATTCTCGACGACGGCGCGCGGCCCGGACTGCGCGACCTCGCCGCCATGCACGGGCTCGGCTATGTGACCCGCAGCGAGGACTGGAAGGACATGCCCCGGCATGCCAAGGCCGGAAATCTCAACAACGCCCTTATGGTCACGGAGGGCGAGTTCCTGTTGATCCTCGACGCCGACCAGATCCCTGAGCCGGACATCCTCGAGAAGACGCTGGGCTACTTCAACAACCGGCGTGTGGCACTGGTGCAGACTCCGCAGTACTTCAGCAACGTCCCCGCGGATGATCCCCTGGGCAGCCAGGCACCGCTGTTCTACGGGCCCATCCAGCAGGGCAAGGATGGCTGGAACGCCGCTTTCTTCTGCGGATCCAACGCCCTGCTCCGCCGCGAAGCCCTCATGCAGCTGGGCCTGGTGGGCTATGTGAAGGAGACCGAGAGAAGCATCCGCCGGGCCTTGGCTGCGTCCCGGTCCGCCATCCGCAAGGCACGGAAATCGGCGGGCTCCGCGTCTCCGCTCGTGGCGCAGATGCTCAACGAGGTGGAGACCGCAACGCAGCAAGCGCGGCGGCAGCTCGACGACGGCGACACGCTTGGCGAGATCACCTACCGGGTCCGCCGGAAGGTGGACCAGGCCGTCCAGACGCTGGTCCAGGCGGACGTTTCCGCCCTGCAGGCAGATCTTGAAGAAATCGCCGCCATGGAGTTCGCGCACGTCGGCGACTCCGGTGTCCCTGTGGTGACCGAGGACGCCGTGAAGCGGTTGACCGCCCGGGACTGGTCCCCGCTGGGCGCCTTGGAATCAACGCAGGCGGTGCTGGATGCCCTGTCCGTGGAGCGCACCGGCGAGGCTCAGCCCGTCATGCCGCTGGCCACGATTTCGGTGACCGAGGACATGGCCACCGCCATGCGCCTGCACTCCATGGGCTGGCAGAGCGCCTACCACCACGAGGTCCTGGCCTACGGCCTCGCCCCGGAGGACATCGCGACCATGCTCACGCAGCGGCTGCGGTGGGCCCAAGGCACCATGCAGGTGATGCTCCGGGAAAACCCGCTGGTGCAGCGCGGTCTCAAGTGGGGCCAGCGGCTCATGTACTTCGCCACCATGTGGACGTACCTCAGCGGCTTCGCGGCCGTGATCTACTTCGCGGCGCCCATCGTCTACCTCTTGCTCGGCATCCTGCCCGTGACCAGCCTCAGCGGCGACTTCTTCATCCGGTTCATTCCGTTCATGATCGTCAACCAGCTGCTGTTCGCCGTCTCCGGCCGCGGCATCCCCACCTGGCGCGGGCAACAGTACAGCCTGGCGCTGTTTCCCACCTGGATCAAGGCGTGCACGACGGCGGCCCGCAACGTCTGGTTCGGCCGTCCCCTGGGTTTTGCGGTCACGCCCAAGGACCGCCAGGCCGGCGGTCCCAGCTGGAGCCTGATCCGCCCGCAGATTATCGTGTCCGCACTTTTGGCGATTTCAGCCGTCGTGGGCATCGCGCGTCTTGCCACAGGATTATCCGAACCGGTCGGTACGCTGGTCAACGTCGCCTGGGTGGTGTTCGACCTCGTGGTCATGAGCATCCTGGTCCGCGCGGTCCTGTATAAGGGTTTTGAACCTGGCGCTGTGCCAGAAGGTGAAGCCGTGCCCGGCGCGGGTCCGGCAGAGGAGAGGAATAACATTGGAACTTAGCTATGAAGTCAAAGACTCGTATGCGGAGATCAGGGCCGCTGGGCGGCTGAACATGGTGTCCGCGCCGAAACTGCGGGACTTCGTGGCGGATGTCGTTGCTTCCGGGTCCAGCCGGATCGTGCTCAATCTGGCGGACACTGCCTTCATGGACTCCTCCGGGCTCGGGGCCCTCATCGGCTGCCTGAAGGCCGCCCGGCAGGCCGGCGGGGACCTCCGCATTGCAGCCGTCCAGCCCCAGGTGAAAATGGTGCTCGAGTTGACCAGTATGGACCGTGTGCTGACCTCCTATGCGTCTGCCGATGAGGCTTTCGGCGATGACTGAGATCTTGGCCCGCCGGAGCTTCCGGGACCGCGCCACCCCGGAGTCCATTGACGCAGTCCATGCCCAGTTGGATGCCGTCTGGGAGGACGCATCCTTCGTTCCGGACATCGACCGCATGACATTTGCGACAGCCGTCATCGAAGCTGCCAGCAACGTGGTCCAGCACGCGGTCCCTGAGTCCGCGGCGCCCGTGGAACTCGGCGTCGACATCTGTATCCGGGAAGCGAGCCTCAGGGCCAAGGTCAGTGCCTTTGGCGCGGCCAGCCCGGAAATTAACGAGGCTGAGCCGGGAATGCCGGACGACGACGCGGAGTCGGGGCGGGGAATGGCCTTGATCCGGGCCCTCGTCACGACTGTGACGT
>NZ_JAGPOT010000035.1 GCF_018224015.1 Pseudarthrobacter albicanus | reverse complement strand
ACGAGGCTGAGCCGGGAATGCCGGACGACGACGCGGAGTCGGGGCGGGGAATGGCCTTGATCCGGGCCCTCGTCACGACTGTGACGTTCATCCGGCAGGACGGGACCAACTCGTGGGTCCTGTCACGGGATTCAACCGGAACCTAGATACCAGGCACGGCGGCGATCCTGCACAAATCCTGCGCGGATCATGTGCAGGATCGCCGCCCGACATACCTGCCCTTGCCGGACACTTACATGAGGTGGTCCGAAGTCCGGACTTCCTGTCCACGGTGGCTGCGGGAATTCCGCCCGAAGCCGCGGCGGCCGTAACGCATTCGGAGGCTTGATGAAGCTGTTCAGGTTTGTGGTAGGCGTCCTCGCCCTGCTGGCTTGCTACTTGCCGGTCAGCGCCGGGCCGGTGCAGGCCGCTGTCGCGTCCATCAGTCTCAGCCCTAACACCGGGCCTGCCGGAACTTCCGTTATGGTCACGGGGACTGGATTTCCCAAGAAAACGTCCGGCGTGGTCACGGCCGGCCCCAGCAGCGTGGCGTTCACGGCCAGCGCCTCGGGATACTTCACGGCAGCCCTCGTCATCCCCCAATCCGCCGATCCGGTGGTCCCGGTCCAGGCGACGGCAGCCAAGACCGGCGCCTCCGCGCCGTTCACCCTCACTTACGGCTCGCCATCACCCACAACGTCCGGCCCGGTCGCCGCCTCCACCGTGCCTGCCCCTGCAAGCGCTGCGCCCAGCACGGCTCCGTTGCGGTTCGGCGTCGGAACGCCGGGGGGACCGCTGGCGGCGGCTGAACTCGAGGAAGTCACCGCCCTGGCGGGTGAGGCCCCGTCCATCATCCTGTCCTACAAGGACTTCAACCAGGCTCCCCCGCTTGCGGAACTGGATGCCGCCCGCACGCGCGGCGCGACGGTCCTGCTGACCTGGGAGCCATGGGCCTGGGGCGGCGGCACCGTCCAGCCGGCCTACTCCCTCGACAGGATCACAGCCGGTGACTTCGATCCCTACCTGCGTCAGTGGGGACAGGCCCTGGCGAATTGGGGCCACCCCGTGATGCTGCGCTTCGGCCACGAGATGAATGGCAACTGGTATCCGTGGTCGGAGCAGGTCAACGGCAACGGCGCCGGAGACTACGTGGCCGCCTGGCGCCACGTCCACGACGTCGTCGCGTCCACAGGCGCGTCCAACATCTCCTGGGTGTGGAACCCGAACGTGCCCTACTGGGGCTCCGCAGCGCTGGAGGGTCTCTACCCCGGGGCTTCCTACGTGGACACGGTGGCCCTGGATGGCTACAACTGGGGAACGTCGGCATCATGGAGCACTTGGACTTCCCCGTCGCAGCTGTTCGCCGGCGGGCTGTCGCAGCTGCGCACACTGGCACCCGGCAAGCAGATCATGATCGCCGAAACGTCCTCTGCCGAGCAGGGCGGATCCAAAGCGGATTGGAATTTGTCCCTGATCAGCTACCTCGCCGCGCAGGGTGATGTCACCGCCGTGACATGGTTCCATTTCAACAAGGAAACGGACTGGCGCATCAACAGCAGCAGCGCGTCCGCGCAGGCATTGAATCAGGCTCTGGCCGCCCGCCCGAAATAGACGCACGTCCCAGAGGGTAGGCGGACCGTCGGTTGCGGCGGCTCCCAGCGCGGCGGCTCAGCTCGGCGGCTCTCAGGTGGGAATGATGCGGAACAGGAAGCGCGTCCGCACCATCACCCACAGCACGGCCAGCAGCACCAGGTAGGCGGCCGTGTTGACCAGGATACGGCCGTCCTGCAGCGCGGGGATATTGGAAATGACACCGATCAGCGCCACATGCATGATGAAAACGTACAGTGTGGCGCGTCCGAGCGGGATCAGGAACCACCCCAACGCGCGCTCCACAGGCTTCCAATAGGCCGTCAGGAAGGCGTACAGAGCCACCACGAGCACCACGACGTTCAACAGCCGCCCCGGGCGCAGATAGGTCCGGCCGAAGAGGGCATCGTACAGGGCGCGGTAGCTTGCGTCGGGCATGAGGGCCAGCCGGACGTCAAACCCGTTGGCAAGATAGGGATTACCCCAGGACAGGAAGGCCAGTGCGGCCGCGGCTGCCGTGCAGGCTGCCACCGCCCAGGTCCTTCCGCGCAACCAGGCAATGATCGCCGCCCGGTGGTATCCGGCCGTTAGGCCGAGCACAAAGAGGATCTGCCACACCAGCAGCGGAAAGGAGTCCTCGAACTGCGAGGGCAGCAGCCGGATCCTGAACACGGCACCTGCCACGTAGAGCGCCGCGGATGCCGCCAGTACCCACAGCGTCCTGCCCCGTGACAAGGCTGCCATCGCGAGGGGGCTGGCGAGGAGCAGTATCACGTAAAGGCCCATGACGTTGAACTGCCACGGCCCGAACTGCAGCAGCAGGATTCCCGGGATCACCTCCGGGGGCACCGGGAAGTGCAGCAGGGAGTCCATTCCCGCATAGAGGTCATAGGAGCGCCCCGCTCCCCCGTGTCCCGCGCCGCCCGTTCCCTGGTCCACGAACGACGTCAGGGCATCGGCATTGACGGTCGGTACAAGCGAAATCAGGAAGACGCCGACCAGTACCGCCAGCGCGGTGGCATAGAGTTTTCCCGCGCGCTTCGAGGCGTGGTCCACCACGTCCGCAAAGTTGTCCCGGGCCCTCGGACCGAACACCATGCCCAGGACCAGCCCGGAAAAAAGGACAAAGAGCTCCGCGCCGGACACGAAGCCCACAGCCTCCTGGGTGAACAGCTGAAAAAGCGACGTCATGCCCACGTGGTTCACCACAACAAACACAATGGCGAGCCCGCGCAGGAGGTCCACCCGTGAATCCCGGGAGGAGGGGTCCGCGTACAACCATCCCGCAACGCGGCCTGGCCGCCGGGGACCTGCCCACAGCAGGAACAGTGCCAGGGCCGCGGAAGCGGCCACGGCCCATACCGCCCAGCCGGAGAGGACGTGGCCGACGCCCGCCACCGGACCGTTGGATTCCCTAATGGCGGTCACGGGCCCCCTTGCCAGGGCCGAGCCGTCCAATCGGGCTCCGGCGGCAGCCGCGATCGCCGGCTGTCCGGTCAACCGCCAATCGATGGCGGCCACACCGGTGTCCCTGGTGCTCCGTCTCTCGTCCCAGACCACGGCCCCGACGTCCCTGAACCGCTCTGCCGAGGCCTCTGCAAGAACCTGGTTCCACCAGGCAAGCTTGATATCGGACTCTTCCGGGCCACCCACGGCCGGGCTGAAGAATGCTGCGGTCTGGAGCATCAAGGGTTTAGCGCGGCCCTCGACGTAGTCGGCGTAGAAATTACCGTACGAACCGCCGCCCTCCTGCCCAGTCAGCATGTCTGCCAGCTCCCCGGAGGCAGGGAGCGAGTTCACGGCAGCTCCGCCCCGGGTGTCGTCATGGTAGGCGCCCAGCCCCACCCACTCGACGGCATCATCGCCGGGGTAGTACGGCAAGTAGCCGTCATCAGCCCCGTCCCAGTTCCCGTCCCCGTTGGTGTCCAGCAGCCGGTATCCGTCAGATCCGGAACCAGGAGCGTTGCGGCTCCGCTCGAACGGGTAATCCTTGGCCAGGAAGGGCTGCCAAACCATTACCGTGCCGGCGTCGTCGATTGAACTGAACGCGGCCGCCACTGCACGAAAGGCGGCGGCGTAGGCGGCCGGTTGCTGGCCCCAGCTCACCCAGCTCGAGTTCATGTCCGGGGCAAACCGGATGAAGACTTTCCCGGGAAGCCCCTCCGTGAGCCGGCTGATCTCCTGTGCAAAGGCTACAGCGGTGCCCGCATCGATCCTCTCAAGCGGAAGGGCCGGCCTTACCGTCAGCAGGGCATGGGCGCCCAGGGATCCGGCCTGGTCCACGAACCCCCGGACATGGGCCTTCTCGGCTTCCAGTACCGGCAGGGTGACGTCGTGTCCCAACATGCCGGGTGAGGAACCCAACCTTTCGGAGAACCCGGCCGCAGTGTCCTCGGCCCATTCCAGGTCAGCGCCGAGGAGAGGGCCGCCGCCGTCGGCAGCCGGACCCGCGGAACCGGACGGAACGCCAGCAACCGAGCCCCGCGTCGGGCCGGCGTCCGCAGCCGACGCGGGGCCGGCAACAAGCAGGGCCAGCAGCACCAGCAGGAACACCTGATGGAGCCTGCCGCTTGGCACTCGGGCATCGCGAGCCGCGGCAGGACGACTCCCACCCCTATGCTTCACAACGCTCCGCTTCGCCAGGGTGTGGCTGACGGGGCTTCGTCGTCACGGCAATGTGTCCCTGTCATCTGTCCATCCTCGGCGGGGATACCCGACCCAGTGTGAGGCCCCCGGCCGATCCTATCCGGCCGGCGCACCGCTAGCGGACAATCCCCTGCACTGGTTGCCGTCTTCTGGTTATGGATCCCTTCCTATCGGGAGTGCACCAGCAGCCCCGGTGTTCTGTAAGATCGTGCAGGTGTGGAACCCGGGCCCTGCCCGGACAGTGCCGCCGCCGGCAAAGACGCACGAGCACGCTAACGAGGGGATTCCGCGATCATGGCTTTGGGCCCTGCTGGAAAACTGCCGGGACTTGATGAGATCTCACCGTTGCTCAAACAGACCCCCATCGCAGTGCTCTTCGTCGCATCCGCGATCATGAGCAGTTCCATTTCAACGCTGACCGTCAGCAACTGGCCCGCGCTGATAGGCGGTGGCGTGCTGATATCGGCGGCAACCCTGCTGGCGGCCGTCTTCGGCCGTCCCTCGCTGCTGCGATTCGCCACCATCGTCCCTACCCTGGACTTCCTGGCTGCCGGATTCCTTCGTCACGCGACCGGTGAAAGCCATTCCATCTACGCTTCCCTCGCGATTCTGCCCGTCCTGTGGTTCGCCGCGATGGAAGGACGGCGCTATGTCCTCCTCGGAGTCCTCGGCGCGTCTGTGGCAATCCTGGTCCCGTTCGCCCTCGGTGCCGTGCATGCTGATAACCCCAACGAGCTGCTCCGCGGCCTCTACAGCACCCTCGTTTTCGCGTTGACGGCAGGGGTGGTGAATGAACTGGCCTCCAGGGCCCGCCTGCGTCTGGGGCTCGCCCGTGCACAGGCAGCTGCCGCTGCCGAGGAACTGCACCGGGCAGCCCGGATCCAGCGTTTCCTCCTGCCCAAGGCCTCTGCCCCGCTTCCCGGGTACGAGACGGCGGGCGCCTGCATTCCGTCCAAGGCGGTCGGCGGTGACTTTTTCGACTGGTACACCATTGACGGGGGCCTGGGGTTCACCCTCGGCGACGTGATGGGAAAGGGCGCCGGCGCCGGCATGATCGCCGCGACAACGCGGGCGGTCATCCGCAGCGCCAGGAACAGCGAGGACCCGGTGAAGGCCCTGACCCTGACGTCTGACTGCTTTGCTACCGAGCTGAGCCGGGCGGCATCCTTCGCCACGCTCTTTCACGCCCGGCTCCGGGCCGCAGACGGACGCGTGCTGTTCTCCGATGCCGGCCATGGCCTGACACTCCTCATCCGCGCCAACGGCACCTGGGAACGTCTGGCGTCCCGGGAGTTGCCCGTGGGGCTGCTTCCGGAGGCCACCTGGACCTCGTTCGAGGTTTATCTGAACCCCGGTGACATGATTGTCAGCTTCAGTGACGGAGTGCTGGACCTGTACGACGGCACCCTCGCCGCGATCGATGAAATAGCCCTGCTGGCGACCGCCGCGACCTCGGCAAAAGACGTCGTCGATGCCGTGCAAAAGCTTGCGGCAGGAAACACCAACCCCGATGACGTGACCATCCTCGCCGTTCGAAGAACAGGGCAGCAGGACGCGGCCCGAAGCGCCCAGGAATCAAACGAGCTCATGGCACTGTCCGCCTCGGCTCCATAGAAACGCGCGCGAAGGACATCGCTTACGGCCGCGCTGGCCACCGGAATGCTGGTTGCCGCCGGCCCTGCCCCCGGTATGCGGGGTCCCGGCGGGCTCTGCCCTGGTTCCCGCGTCCGGGATCCTGGCGGGCGTTAACCTGGGCTGGGAGCCGAAACCCTGGCACATTACAGCGCAAGCCTGGGCAGGCGCCCTGCAGCCGTTGTCAGTTTCACGTCCTTTCCGTTCGGTGCTGCTGCTGAGGCGAACGTGGAGGCGGCGTTCGGGCAGGTCCGGGCCACCGGCGGCATTCTTCTGCTCACGCTCGAGCCGCGTCAGGGACTGGACGCGCTTATCGGCTGGGCCGGGGCTGCGTCCGCGCACAGGGGTCCCGCGCCTCTGTGCTGCACATTGCGGCGGTGGTAGCGTCCGCTCATGGGAATCCCGCCCGATCCGGCCGCGTCTGGACAGCCGCCTGGACAGCCCGGGAACAGACGACGACGGCGGGCCCTGGTGGCTGCGGTCGCGGCGGGCCTGCTGGTGCTCGCCGTCGTCGTCGCCGCGTACGTCCTCGGGCGGCCGCGGACCGAAACCGCCGCTCCGGCCGAAACCGCCCCGCCAGCTGAAACCGCCGCTCCGGCGGCAACGCCCACGCCCACCGAAACGCCGGAACCTCCCGCCGTCGCGCTTAACATCCTGCTGGTGGGCAGCGACAGCCGGGGCAATTTCCGCGAGGAGGAGGCCCGGGCGGCCGCCGGCGGCTTCGGTGACCAGCGGTCGGACGCCCTGGTGCTGCTCCACCTCCCCGCGGACCGGCAGAAGGCCTACGGCATTTCGATCATGCGGGACCTCTGGGTGGACATCCCCGGCCGCGGGGCGTCGAAGATCAATGATGCCCTCAGCTTCGGCGGGATGCCGCTGGTGGTGCGGACCGTGGAAGCCCTGCTCGGTGCCCACATCGACCACACCGTCATGATGGACTTCGCGGGCTTCAAGGGCCTCACCGACGCGCTCGGCGGGATCGAGGTGGACGTCAAGCGCCCGTTCACCTCCACGCATGACTCGAAGCACGACTTTCCGGCCGGCGTGAACCAGCTCAACGGCGCCGCCGCACTGGAATTCGTCCGCGAACGGAAGGCCTTCCCCGACGGCGACTACCAGCGGGTGCGCAACCAGCAGACCTTCCTGCGGGCAGTGCTGGCCAAGGCGGTCAAGGACGGCGCCCTGACCAGCCGCACCGCCGTCCGCCAGCTGGTCACCACGGTGCTGCCGTATGTGTGGCTCGATCCCGGCTTCACCTCGCAGAACCTCGAAAGCCTGGGCCTCAGCCTGCGCAGCATGGGTCCGGAAAACGCCGTGTTCTTCACGCTCCCCACGGCCGGGACGGGCACGAGCCGGGACGGCCGGTCGATCGTGCTGCCGGACGCGGCAGCGATCGCGGCCGTGGCCGCCGCGCTTCGCGAAAACCGGCTCGGCGAGTACGTAACGGCCAACGGGCTGCAGGGCGGCGACTGAGGCCAACGGCCGGGTCCCCAGGCGGCTGGCTGCTGGTTCCATGGCGCCCTGATCCAAACAAGCGAGTCCCACCCGGCTGGCCGGCCCAACGGGGGCACTTTGACACCGACACGCCGCATTCCGGCGCGAAATCGCCGGTTCCGGGCCTCAAAGTAGCCCCGGACGGCGCCGCCAGCCTAGTCGCCAGCCTGGCCGCCAAGCCTCAGGGCGCCAGGCTGCCGTCCTAGGCTGCCAGCCCCAGGGCCTCCCGTGCGCGAACTGCCGCCCGGGCACGCACTGCCGACCGGGACCCAGCCCGAATTCGGCCCGGAGTTCCGGCACCAACCGGGGCGCCGGCTCCGGCGTCGAAAACCTCGGCGCCGAAAGCGTCGGCGGGAGCCACGATGCTGAGCCGGCACTCCGACTGCATCGGATCAATGGCGGCGGGCAGGTGGTGGGAATCCGAGCAGGCCCGCAGCTCCTCCATGGCGGCCGGTTCCACGCGGGCGTGGCTTACATCCACCACCAGGCGCAGGCCTTCCCGCAGGTGGTTGGCCCGCTTCACGACCACATACAGGGCCTGGAGGCTTCTCGCCGTCACGTGCCCCTGGGCTGACACTTCTGCCTGTCCGCAATCTAGGTCGAGCCGGACAAGAACTCTCAGCTTGTCGTTCAAATGCTTCCCCTGTTCGTGCATTTCGTAACCGGCCGCGACGCTGCGGCCTCCCCCAGCCTAGGGAGAGGATGTGACGCAGGCAACATTTAGCGTCATATCGGAAAACCACGCGTTATGAACGGCACTGGCTGTTGAAGGACCCGCCAGCCTGTTGTATGGGCCGGTAGCGAACGCGGGGCGCCCGCCGCGGAATAGCTTTATATATTGGGTCCATGACCCAGACTCCCACGCAGCCTTCCCCGCAGCCTCCCGTCGCCCGGAAGGTTCCCACCGTGCGCACCCACCACGGCGACTCCTTCGAGGACAACTACGAGTGGCTCCGCGACAAGGAATCCGCGGACGTGGTGGAGCTGCTGAAGGCCGAAAACACCTACCAGGAAGCCGTGACCGCCCACCAGGAACCCCTGCGCGAGGCGATCTTCCAGGAAATCAAGGGCCGCACCCAGGAGACCGACCTCTCCGTGCCCAGCCGCAAGGACGGCTGGTGGTACTACTCCCGCTCGGTCGAGGGCAAGGAATACGGCATCCACTGCCGCGTCCAGGCCCGGGACACCGGCGACCGGGTCGCGGACTGGACTCCCCCCGCCGTCGAGGTCGGCGTCGAAATCCCCGGCGAGGACGTCCTGCTGGACGGCAACGTCGAGGCCGAGGGCAAGCCGTTCTTCGCCGTCGGCGGCTCCGCGGTGACCATCGACGGGACCCTCTACGCCTACGCCGTGGACAACGCCGGCGACGAGCGCTTCACCCTGCGGATCAAGGACCTGCGGACCGGCGGAATGCTGCCCGACGTGATCGAGAACGTCTTCTACGGCGTCTCCTTCTCCCCCGACGGCACCCGGATCTTCTACACCGTGGTGGACGATGCCTGGCGCCCCTACCAGGTGAAGTCCCATGTGCTGGGCACGCCCGTCACCGAGGATGAGGTGATTTACCAGGAGGACGACGTCGCCCTGTGGCTGGGCTTCGAGCTCTCCGCCGACCGGCGCCACCTCGTGCTGAGCATCGGCTGCTCCGAATTTTCCGAGACCCGGCTGCTGCGCTTCGACGCGCCCGGGGCGGGCCTGTCCACGGTGATTTCCCGCGAGGAACGCATCCTGTACGACGCCGAGCCGTTCCTCCTCACTGGCCCAGGGGGCGACAAAACAGAGACCATCCTGCTGACCCACAACAGGGACGCCATCAACTCCATGGTCTCGCTCGTGGATCCGGCCGAACTCGCCAAGCCGGTGGCCGAGCAGCACTGGGCCACCGTCGTCGCGCATTCCGACGACGTCCGCGTCAACGGCGCCGGCGTCACCTCCACGCACCTCGTGGTCTCGGTCCGCCAGGACACGATCGAGCGGGTGCAGGTCCTGGCGCTGGCCGGGCTGGGCACACCGGAGCAGGGCGCCCCTGTGGAGCCGGCCTTCGACGAGGAGCTGTACACGGCCGGCGTCGGGGGCTCCGACTACGAGGCCCCCGTGATCCGGATCGGCTACACCTCCTACTTCACGCCGTCCCGGGTGTACGACTTCGTGCTGCCCACGGGGGACATGCCCAGCGGTGAACTGCTGCTGCGCAGGGAAAGCCCGGTGCTGGGCGGCTACTCGCCGTCGGACTATGTGGCCACGCGGGAATGGGCGACGGCGGCGGACGGGACCCGGATCCCGCTCTCCGTGATGCGGCACGCCTCCGTGGCGCGCGACTCCACGGCGGCCGGCCTCGTGTATGGGTACGGATCCTACGAGCTGAGCATGGATCCGGGCTTCGGCATCCCCCGGCTCTCGCTGCTGGACCGCGGCGTCGTGTTCGTGATCGCCCACATCCGCGGCGGCGGGGAACTCGGCCGGCACTGGTACGACAACGGCAAGAAACTGCACAAGAAGAACACGTTCACGGACTTCATCGCGGCCACCGACTGGCTGGCGCAGTCCGGCTGGGTGGACCCGGCCCGGATCGCGGCGATGGGCGGTTCCGCGGGCGGGCTGCTGGTGGGCGCCGTCGCCAACCTCGCGCCGGAAAAGTACGCGGCGATCGTGGCCGCGGTGCCGTTCGTGGACGCCCTGACCACGATCCTGGACCCCGAGCTGCCGCTCTCCGCGCTGGAGTGGGAGGAATGGGGCAACCCGATCACGGACCCGGAGGTGTACGCGTACATGAAGTCGTACACCCCGTATGAGAATGTCCGGGCCGTTGCCTACCCGAAGATCGCCGCCGTGACCTCGTTCAATGACACGCGGGTGCTGTACGTGGAGCCGGCCAAATGGGTGCAGCGGCTGCGCGAACTGACCACCGGCAGCGAGCCGATCGTGATGAAGATCGAGATGGACGGCGGCCACGGCGGCGCCTCGGGCCGGTACGTGCAGTGGAAGGAGCGGGCCTGGGACTACGCGTTCGTCGCCGATTCCCTGGGCGCCACCGAACTGCTTCCCGGCGCGGGCCTGAAGTAGCCTCGAAACCCGCATCGGTTGCTCCGCAGCGGCCCTTTTGAGTCCCCATAAGGGCCGTTGCGGAGCACTCGATGCGGGTTTGGGGCGTGACCTCGCCGTGGACACCCGATTGACGCATCTGGCCGGAATGCGGGCCCGATTGCGGCCATTTCCGTCATATTGCCGGAGTGCGAGCACGGCGCCGGCCTGAAGTAGCCTCGAAACCCGCATCGATTGCTCCGTAATGGCCCTATTGAGTCCCCATAAGGGCCGGTACGGAGCACTCGATGCGGGTGTGAGGCGGGGTTCGAGGCGGGGCCGGGTGTGGGCTGGCCCGACGCAGCTCCGCGGTAGCCAGGCAGGCACCCGATTGCCGGAAATGGCCGCCAAGAGGGACTCCATTGCGGCCATATTCGTCAGGTCGCCGGTGACTGGGCCTGCCGGGCCTTCCATTCCCGGGCCCATTCCTGGGCGAGGACGGCATAGACCACTTCCGTGGCCCACCGGCCCTTGTAGTGCCATTTGTCCACCTGCGTTGACTCCAGCCGCATGCCGAGGCGTTCGCAGAGCGCGGCCGAGGCGGTGTTCAGGGCGTCGAGCCTGGCCTCGATCCGGTGGAAGCCCAGCTCCTCGAAACCGAGCCGCAGCAGTGCCCCTGCCGCTTCCGTGCCGATGCCTCTTCCGCGGGCTGCCGGGGCCAGGCTCCAGCCGATCTCGGCCTGCCCGCGGCCGGGGAGCCACTTGAGGACCACCTCGCCGAGCAGCCCGGGCGCGTCCGCGGCTTCGACGGCCAGGCAGACCCAGTCGCCTTCCCTGCCGAACGCGAAGTTGGCGTAGCGGCCCACCAGCTCCATGGACTGCGTGTAGCTCTTGGCGTCGCCGGGCAGGAACCGGGCGGTCTCCGGCAGCGAATGGTACGCGTGGTAGGCCTCCAGGTCCCCGGCCTCGAAACGGCGCAGCACCAGCCGGTCCGTGCGCAGTGGCAGGCGCAGGGGCAGGGGCAGCCGAAGTTCCCTCATGGCCCCACACTACCCATCGGCTGCTCCGTAACGGCCGTTTTCAGCCGTCAAAAGGGCCGCTACGGAGCAACCGATGAACGGCTGACGACTGAACGGCTGACGACGGCGGCGGTGGCCTCAGCGATCGCACGCTCCTCGTCGGTGGGCACCACCAGCACCGGGATGGCCGAGCCGGCGGTGGAAACCACGCGCGGCTCCGCGGAACGGACCCGATTGGCCCCGGCGTCAAGCACCACGCCGAGCGCGCCCAGCCGGTCCGCCACAAGCGCCCGGAACTGGTGCGAGTTCTCCCCGATCCCGGCCGTGAAGACGATCGCCTTGGCCCCGCCGACCGCGACGTGGTAGCCGCCGATGTACTTCGCGAGCCGGTAGGAGGCGACGGCGAGCGCCATCGCCGCCTTCGCGTCGCCGGCTTCCGCGGCCTCCACCACCGAGCGCATGTCGTTGTTCCCGGCGAGGCCCTTGAGCCCGGACTGGCGGTTCAGCATGGAGTCCAGGTCCTCCGGGGACCAGCCAGCCCGGCCCAGGAACACCAGGATGGACGGGTCCAGGTCGCCGGAGCGGGTGCCCATCACCAGGCCCTCCAGCGGGGTGAAGCCCATGGAGGTGTCCACGGACCTGCCGCCCTGGATGGCCGTGGCGGAGGCGCCGTTCCCCAGGTGGGCGATCACGCCGTCGAACTCCTCCGGCGGAAGGCCCAGCAGCGCCGCGGCACGCTGCGCCACGTACGCGTGCGAGGTGCCGTGGAAGCCGTAGCGGCGGATGCCGTGGTTCGTGTAGAGCGAGTCCGGCACCGCGTAGCGCCAGGCATGCTCGGGCAGGGTGCGGTGGAAGGCGGTGTCGAACACGGCCACCTGCGGCAGCTCCGGCCACTTCCTGGTGATCGCGCGGATGCCCAGCACGCTGGCCGGATTGTGCAGCGGCGCCAGCGGGTTGAGCCGTTCGATCGCCCGGGTGATCTCGTTGTCGACCAGGACCGGCTCGGCGAAGCGTTCCCCGCCGTGCACCACGCGGTGGCCCACGGCGTCGAGCACGCGGTCCCCCAGCGCCTCATGGATCGCTGCCCCCACCTGCTCGAGGGCCTCGGCATGGTCCCGGGGGCCCTCGATTTCGCCGTCGCCTTCGCCGCCGTTGCCCATCCCGATCTTCTCGACCAGGCCTTCGGCGAGCACGCTGCCGGCCTCGACGTCGCGCACCTGGTACCTGAGCGAGGATGAGCCGGAGTTGATCACGAGCACGAGCATGGGGCCTCCTAAGCCTTGGCTTCCACGGGTGTTTCGGGGATTTCCGGCGTTTCCGCGGTCTGCGCCTGGATGGCGGTGATCGCCACCGTGTTCACGATGTCCTCCACGGTGCAGCCCCGGGACAGATCGTTGACGGGCTTGCGCAGCCCCTGCAGGACGGGCCCGACGGCGACCGCACCGGAGGACTGCTGCACCGCCTTGTAGGTGTTGTTGCCGGTGTTCAGGTCCGGGAAGATGAACACGGTCGCCTGCCCGGCCACGGACGAGCCCGGCATCTTGGACGCGGCGATGGCGGCGTCGACGGCGGCGTCGTACTGGATGGGGCCTTCCACGGGGAGGTCCGGCCGGCGTGCCTTCACCAGCCCGGTTGCCTGCCGGACCTTGTCCACGGCCTCGCCGGAGCCGGAGCCGCCGGTGGAGTAGGAGAGCATCGCGACGCGCGGCTCCACCCCGAACTGGACCGCCGTTTCGGCCGAGGCGACGGCGATGTCCGCCAGCTGCTCGGCGTCCGGCTCCGGGTTCACGGCGCAGTCGCCGTAGACGAGCACCCGGTCCGGCATCAGCATCAGGAACACGGAGGACACGATCGTGACGCCCGGCCGGGTCTTCACGAATTCCAGCGCCGGGCGGATGGTGTGCGCCGTGGTGTGCGCGGCGCCGGAGACCATCCCGTCCACCACGCCGAGCTGGACCATCATGGTGCCGAAATAGCTCTCGTCCTGCATCACCTCGAGGGCCTTGGCCAGGTCCACGCCCTTGTGTGCCCGCAGCTCCGCGTACTTCTGTGCGAACCCGTGGCGGAGTTCCGAGGTGGCCGGGTCCACGATCCTGATCCCGGAGAGGTCGATGCCCTGGGTGGAGGCGACCTCGCGGACGTCGCCCTCGCGGCCCAGCACCGTGAGCTCGCAGACGTCGCGGCGGCGCAGGATTTCCGCGGCCCGCAGGATCCGGACGTCCTTCCCTTCCGGCAGCACGATGTGCCGGCGCTGCGAGCGGGCCCGCTCGATCAGCTCATGCAGGAACCGCAGCGGCGTCATCCGCTCCGGCCGCGGCAGGTGCAGGCGCTCCAGCAGTTCGGCCTCGTCCACGCGCCTGGACCACAGGCCCACGGCCGAGGCCACCTTCCGCCGGTGGCCGGACCAGATCTCGCTGCGCACCTCGGAGACCCGCCGGGCCGTGGCGTAGGTGTCCTCGGTGGCGGCAAAGACCGGAAACGGGGCCTGTGCCAGCAGCGAATAGATGTTGGCGTCGGGGGCCAGCCCGCCGGTGAGGATCAGCGCGGAGGGCACCGGGAACTCCGGCGACCAGGACGAGGCGAGGCAGGCGACCAGTACGTCCGCACGGTCACCCGGAACGATCACGAGCGCGCCGTCGTCGAGCACGCCCAGGAAGTTGGCGACGCTCATGGCGGCCACCCTGACCGAGCGCACATCGCGCTCCAGATCGGGCAGCCCGGCCACCTGGCCCAGGGCCAGGGCGGAGGCCACCTCGCCCGTCGTCGGCCGCGCGATCTCCTCCAGCTCCGGCAGGACGTAGACCGGCCGGCCGGTCGCGCCGGGCCGGACCGCGGCCGCGATGCCCTCCAGGTCCGCCGGATCCGCACGGTTGACCATGATGGCCAGGAGCGTGCAGCGTTCGGCGAGGAGCTCCTTGCGGGCCACCTCGACGGCGTCGGCGGCCTCCGCCACGGTGCGCCCCTTCGCCCCCACGACGGCGACGACGGGGACCGCCAGGTTGTTCGCCAGCCGGGCGTTGAGGTCGAACTCGACGGCGGCATCCTGGCCGGTGAGGTCGGTCCCCTCCACGATCACGACGTCGCAGTGCCGGGCGATACCGGCGAAGATCTCCACGCAGCGGGCATCGATTTCCTCGCGTTTTCCCACGGCGAGGAGCCCGCGGACTTCGGCGAAGGTCAGCCCCCCGCGGCAGCGGTCCTCCTCGAGCCCGAAGCGGGCCTTCATCAGCGCCACCATGGGATCGGAGGCGGCGTCAGGGCCGGCGACCACCGGCTTGAAGAAACCGATCCGGTCCGCATGCCGGTGGAGCATGTCCGCCAGGCCCAGGGCTATGAGCGACTTGCCGGAGCCCGGCGTGGTCGCGCTGACGTAGATTCCCTTGGCCATGGCCGCCCTTGTAGTGATGTGTTGCTGCTCCGTCCCACCATACTTTCACTTGTCCGGGCTTTCACTTGTCCGGCCGGGTGGTTCACCCGTGGAGGAGCCTGCTGCCCGGGTGGCCAGGTGCCTTTGTCAGCGGGTGCCTTCCCCGGCCTGCGCCGCGGCGGCGTGGCGCCACGTCGCGGCGCCACGGCCGGCCAAGGGAAGCCGCTATTCGTCGGTGTTTCCACCGTCCAGACGGGCGCCTAAATGATTCGGCTGCCCGCAGCCAAAGTGCCCGCTGCCAAGGGGGAGAGGGCTGATGCCAAGTCCGCGGCGTCCGGGACGAGACGGCGGCCCGTCTCCCGTGCCCGGTTCACGCGGCCGGCATGGAGATCGTCGTCGATCAGACAGGCAACCAGTTCGAGCCGGCGGCCACCGGTTATCGCGGCAGACGAGGCCAGGCTCAGGACGGCGGCGCAGGCCGCTTCCCGGTCCTCACCGTCCAGGGCGCTGATAGCGTAATCGACCCGGTGCGGGAGCAGGACCAAAAACAGGTTCACGAATTCAAGGAAACTGGTCCGCGATTGAAGTTCCCCGGTCAACTCCTCTATCCGGAACCGGTCCAGGACCGGCGCCCGGTCGATGCGGGCCCGGTTCCGGCGCGGCACTGGTTCCCGCGGCTGGTCCCCCTCCGCCGCCCAGGGGGTTGATCCGGGTATCCGCCCGTGGGCCCCGGGACAAAGGAACTGCCGTCCGCGGCGACAGATGAGGTGAAGGCCCGGAGCTTACCCGTGGCTGATTTCAGGCTGATACCCATGATGTCCATCCTTTCGCGTTGGCAGTACGGCCCGGATCTCTGTCCGCCCGAACGCCGGGATTTCATCCGGTTGTGCCTGCAGAGAGGTGCCGGTGAGTCCACCCTAGGGTGAGGAGCCGGGCCGGTCACGAGTGGCCGCTACTGGATATCGACGTGCCACCACCCGCACGGCGTGCCGCCACTACGGAAAACCCCACCCGGCCTTGGGGCCGACAGGCGGGACTCCCGGAGCTTCCGGAGCTTCCGGAGCGTGAATGCCGGCCGTGTGTTCCTTGCCAAGGACAGGTCTCCGACGAGGTCCCCGACGTCGATGTAAGGAGGGCATTTCACCAGTCGGCTGGGGATGAAGGGCTCACCGGGTCTTGACAGAAGGCACCCAAATGGGATTACCTAATGAACATTCGGTAAATAAAGCTGGAGGCAATGACGCATGGCTGAAGTGAGCATTTCCGGTGGCACCCACCCCATCCTGCAGGACGACTATGCCTCCGAATGGATGGGCATCGAAGTGCTCGCACTGGACGACGGGCATGCCACCCTGCGCATGACGCTCCGCCAGGAAATGCTGAACGGTTTCGGGATGGCCCACGGCGGAATGATCTTCGCCTTCGGCGACACCGCGTTCGCCCTCGCCTGCAACCCGGCGACCCCGCAGCCCGGCGCAGCCGGGACTGACGCCGATTCCATCACCGTTGCCTCCGGCGTCGACATCAACTTCCTGAAGCCGGCCTTCCGCGGCCAGATACTCACCGCCGTCGCCAACCGCCGCGCGAGCACGGGGCGCAGCGGGCTCTACGACGTCCAGATCTACGCCGCGGACCCCGCTGGCCCGGCGGACCCGGCGGCCTCCCCCTCTGCATCCCCCGCGGCTCCGGCCGCAACCGTCCCAGGCGAACTCCCCGCAGGCAGCCTGCCGGGCGAACTAATCGCCGAGTTCCGCGGCCGCAGCCGTACCATCTCCAAGAAATAGAAACAGGGAACCCCAGATGACCCAAGAAACCGTCGCCGCCCCCAGTGATGCCGTCCTGGACCGCGAGGAAACCATTTCCCGCGATGAGCTGGAGGCGCTGCAGCTCAGCCGCCTGCAGCACACCCTGGCGTACGCCTATGACCGCGTCCCCCTGTACAAGCGCAAGTTCGACGAGGCCGGGGTCCACCCCACTGACCTCCGCGAGCTCTCCGACCTTGGCAAGTTCCCCTTCACCACCAAGGAAGACCTCCGTCTGGAGTACCCCTTCGGCATGTTCGCCGTGCCGCAGCACGAGGTGGCCCGCATCCACGCAAGCTCCGGCACCACCGGCCGCGCCACCGTGGTGGGCTACACCAAGCAGGATCTGGCCGACTGGGCCAAGCTCGTGGCCCGCTCGCTGCGCGCCTCCGGCGTCCGCCCGGGCATGAAGGTCCACAATGCCTACGGCTACGGCCTGTTCACCGGCGGCCTGGGCGCCCACGCCGGCGCCGAGGCCCTGGGCTGCACCGTCATCCCGATTTCCGGCGGCCAGACCGAACGCCAGATCACGCTCATCCAGGACTTCGAGCCCGACGTCATACTGTCCACCCCCACCTACCTCCTGACCATCGCCGACGCCATGGTCAAGCAGGGCATCGACCCGGCCTCCACTTCGCTGAAGTACGCCGTCCTGGGTGCCGAGCCGTGGACGGAGGAAATGCGCCACGAGCTCGAGGTGACCATGAACATCAAGGCCTGTGACATCTACGGGCTCTCCGAGGTCATGGGCCCGGGCGTCGCCGGCGAAGCCGTGGAAACGCAGGACGGCAGCCACATCTGGGAGGACCACTTCCGCCCCGAAATCATCGACGCGTTCAACCCCGCCGTCGGCGTGGACTCGGTCCTCGGCGACGGCGAACACGGTGAGCTGGTGTTCACCTCGCTGACCAAGGAAGCCCTGCCGATCATCCGGTACCGCACCAAGGACCTGACCCGCCTGCTGCCCGGCACCGCCCGCCCGGCGCACCGCCGCATGGGCCGCATCACCGGCCGCAGCGACGACATGATCATCCTGCGCGGCGTGAACCTGTTCCCCTCGCAGATCGAGGAAATCGCGCTGCGCATCCCGGAGCTGAGCCCGCACTTCCAGCTGGAGCTCACCCGCCCCGAGGGCCAGCGGATGGACCAGTTGACCGTCAGGATCGAGCGCCGCGAATCCGTCACCCCCGAGGGAAGCGCGGCAGCCGCCCGCACCCTCACCGAGCAGATCAAGATCCACGTCGGGTCCTCCTGCACTGTCGACGTCGTGGACCCGGGCTCGCTGGAGCGCTCCAACGGCAAGCTGCGCCGGATCTACGACATGCGCCCCAAGGCCTGAGCGGGCTGACCTCGTGATCGTGAGAAACTAGCGGCTATGCCCAGCACAGTAATACCCACCAAGCGCGGCCGTCCCGGCTATGACCAGCAGTCGGTGCTGACCATCGCCGTCGACGTCTTCAACCGGCACGGCTACGACGCCACCTCGATGGGCATCCTGGCCGAAAACCTGGGCATCTCCAAGTCCGCCATCTACCACCATGTGCCGTCCAAGGGCGATCTGTTGAAGCTTGCCCTGGAACAGGCCCTCGGCGGTCTCGAGGCGGTCCTGGAGCGGCCGGAGGCGCTCACCGGCACGGCCGAAGCCCGGCTGGAGTTCGTGCTCCGGGAAACCATCGCGGTCCTCGTGGACCGGCTGCCGTTCGTCACGCTGCTGCTGCGCCTGCGCGGCAACACGGAGATTGAACGGGACGCGATGGAGCGCCGGCGCACCTTCGACCACAAGGTCGCGGCCCTGATTTCCGCGGCCCGCGACGAGGGCTCGCTGCGCCAGGACATCGACCCCCGCACGGTCACGCGCCTGCTGTTCGGCACCATCAACTCGATCGTGGAGTGGTACAAGCCGGGCGGGTCGCTGTCGCCGGAGAAGCTGGCCGACGACGTCATCACCATGGCGTTCAACGGCCTGCACATCCCCCGCTGACCCTCCCCGGCGACCCTCCCGCACGTCCTGCACCCATTCCGGCGACGCTCCCGCACGTCCTGCACCCTCCCCGGCGACCCTCCCGCACGTCCTGCACCCATTCCGGCGACGCTCCCGCACGTCCTGCACCCTCCCCGGCGACCCTCCCGCACGTCCTGCACCCATTCCGGCGACGCTCCCGCACGTCCTGCACCCTCCCCGGCGACCCTCCCGCACGTCCTGCACCCATTCCGGCGACGCTCCCGCACGTCCTGCACCCTCCCCGGCGACCCTCCCGCACGTCCTGCACCCATTCCGGCGACGCTCCCGCACGTCCTGCACCCTCCCCGGCGACCCTCCCGCACGTCCTGCACCCATTCCGGCGACGCTCCCGCACGTCCTGCACCCTCCCCGGCGACCCTCCCGCACGTCCTGCACCCATTCCGGCGACGCTCCCGCACGTCCTGCACCCTCCCCGGCGACCCTCCCGCACGTCCTGCACCCATTCCGGCGACGCTCCCGCACGTCCTGCACCCTCCCCGGCGACCCTCCCGCACGTCCTGCACCCATTCCGGCGACGCTCCCGCACGTCCTGCACCCTCCCCGGCGACCCTCCCGCACGTCCTGCACCCATTCCGGCGACGCTCCCGCACGTCCTGCACCCTCCCCGGCGACCCTCCCGCACGTCCTGCACCCATTCCGGCGACGCTCCCGCACGTCCTGCACCCTCCCCGGCGACCCTCCCGCACGTCCTGCACCCATTCCGGCGACGCTCCCGCACGTCCTGCACCCTTCCCGGCGACCCTCCCGCACGTCCTGCACCCATTCCGGCGACGCTCCCGCACGTCCTGCACCCTTCCCGGCGACCCTCCCGCACGTCCTGCACCCTTTCCGACCCGTGGGCATGTCCCACCTTCGGCCGCGCCATTGGACATGCCCTCCGCTGCGGCCGCACCCCCGCTGGACATGCCCTCCGCTGCCCGCGACCGTTGGGCATGATGGTGATATGTCCATTCGTCAGGCCCAGCAATGGGCATGTCCCGCGGATCCAGGGATTCGGTACGCCCCCACCGCACGGGCCGCCAGCGGGAAAATCCCGCAGGATTCAAGGGAGCGCCGGTGCTGCACGGCCATTGACGGCGCGGGGGCGCGGAGGCCACCCTGAATGCATGGCCACGAAACTATCCGATGTCCTCTTCGGAACCTTTTCGCAACTCCGTTACCAGCCCACCGCCAAGCGGGTCCGGGCGCGACTCAGCGGGAACACCGTCGTCGACACCCTCAACGCGCTCCTGGTCTGGGAGCCGCGGCGGATTACCCCGATCTTTGCGGTTCCGGAGGCGGAACTGCTGGCGGAACTCGCAGCGCCGGGCGGCTCGGGGGCCGAGGTCCACGAGCTCGGGGTCACGCTGTCCGTGGACGTCCCGCCGTTGCTGGACCCCCGCACCGGCTTCGGCAAGCACACCTCGGCCGGCGAGGAGTTCGACGTCGTGACGGCAACGGCGACGGCGCCGCGCGCCGCGTTCCGCCCGGACGATCCACACCTCGCCGGGTATGTGGTCCTGGACTTCGGCGCCTTTGACTGGCTGGAGGATGACGAGGAGATCATCGGCCACCCCCGCGACCCGTTCCACCGGGTGGACATCCGGGCCTCCTCCCTCAAGGTGGAGGTGGCGCTCGACGGCGTGACGCTCGCCAGCACGAACGGCGCGCAACTCCTCTACGAGACGATGCTCCCGGTCCGCTACTACATCCCGCCGGAGGATGTGCGCCTGGACCTGATGGAGGCGAGCCCCAAGCGGACCGTCTGCCCCTACAAGGGCGAAGCCCGTTACTGGACGTATCCCGTCCCGGAGAGCGGAAGGAACGTCGCGTGGAGCTATGACCGCCGCTTCCGCGACGCCGCCCAGATCCACGGCCTCGTGTGCTTCTTCAATGAGCGGGTGGACGTGACGGTCGACGGCGTGCTCCAGGTCCGGCCCGTGACGCCCTGGTCCCGGCCGCAGGATCGGCGGGAAGGCGCCGCCCCGGACGCCGCCCCGGCACCCCTGCCTTAGACAGCGGGAAGGCGCCCCGCTGAGCCGGGGCGCCTCGATACTTCCGCCGACACTTCCGCCGATCAGATTCCGGTGCAGATCCGGTCAGACCTGGTAGTCAGCCGGCGAGGTGATGTTCTCGTGGACGCACAGGATGTTGTGCTCCGAGTCCATGAACCAGGCGCACTTCTCCGAATCGGTTGTGCAGATGTGGTGCTCGGTCTTGAGGTCCGGGAGGTCGTAGTCCTGGAACCTCACACCCTTCGCTTCCATCTCCTCGACGGTCCGCTCGATATCGCGGACCTCAAAGCTGAGGGTTGTGTGCTCGGAGTGCTTGCCATCCGTCACCGGCATCAACTGCAGCATCGGGCCGCCGTCGCTGCCGAACATTTCGCTGCCATCTTCCGCCACGCCACGATGCGGGAGTCCGAGAGTTTCCGCGTAGAAACGGCGGGCGCGCTCTTTGTCGTCAACGGGCAGAACGGTTGTGGCACTGTTCAATACTAGGGTCATTTTTCTACCTCCTACGATGAAGATTTTACGCCGGAGCGGGCCAGAAAGAGCCTGCGAATTGGCTGCCGAAGGCATCACCGGCGGGCCCCCGGCGCTACCCCGGGAACTTGTGTAGGTAGGCTGGGCGGATGGACGAGGTGACAGGCACCCGGCGCCCCCGCAGGCGTTGGTGGATTGCGGCAACCGTTGTTGTCCTGGTGGCCGTCCTGGCGGTTCCCGCAGCCGGCCTGGCCCACTTTATGATGACAAATGCCGTCGGACGGACCACCGTGGTCAAGGACGAGGACGGCGAAGAGCGCACCGTGTACTGGCGCGATTATCCGGGTGTTGCCGGTCTCGATCCTGACGAAATCCTTCGCGGTCCCACTGCCGAGGAGGGCTATGCCGCGGGGATGGAAATGGTCGCGGATATCCGGGCGGCACTGGCCAGGGAGCTTGAGCTGGAGTGGGCCCCCGGACCGGCCGGACAGGACGACGTCGACCCGTTTCACGAGCGCACGCAAAACGACTTCGGCGGGGAGTCAATCCTGACACTCATCAACGCACCTCCCTCACAAAGCACCAGTGTGCCGACGACGTGGGCCGGCAAGCAGCGGGCCCTCGAGATCATCGGAGGTGTCCTGGGCCGGCACGGATATTCAGCCCCCGTTCTCGACCGTTACGACCTCTGGACCGATGAGGACCGCGTCCGCGAGCTGGGCGGTGCCACTCCGGAAACCCAGGTCATAGTTTCCGGATCCGCCGAGGGACCGGCCGGACAGTGGCTGTCCTTCATGTTCCAGGATCTATCGAAGGATACCCAGGGTCGCTTTGAGGAAGGCCTCCGGCCACCTCCCGGAGCGGGCGGGCAGCCGGACACGCTGAGCATCAGCTACGGCGCCAACGGTCTGATTCCCGGGTCAGACAGGGAAGAATTCAAAAACCGGCTCAAACCCTTCGCCGGCCTGGCACCTCCCCCGCCTTAGGATAGCTAGTCTCTTTTCGAGGCGATTCATCTGGCAAACGCGGCACGGTCGTGGCAACTCAAGAAGCAAGTGAGGGAGCGTCCGCCCGCAACGTGCAGGACGTGAGGGAGCGTCTATTTCTCGACAATCCGGATATCAGGATCCGTCATGCCGTGGCCGCCTGGCCCGGGCCTCCCGCGCGGCGCCTGGTGCGCGGCGCCTCGTGGGGCGGTTTGCGCGTCATCAGCCACACAGACCACGAAAGGAACACCCGACGTCGGGCCCGCTCCACCACCAGCAGACGAACCAAAGACAAACCGTCCACCACACGCCCTGAGACATGACACCCGGGTTTGGGGGCAGCAAGTGAGGGACCGTCCGCCCGGAACGTGCAGCAAGTGAGGGAGCGTCCGCCCGCAACGTGCAGGACGTGAGGGAGCGTCTATTTCTCCACGAGGGTGAGGACGTCGTAGGTGGCGACGATCTCGTCGTCCTGGTTGGTCAGGACGGCGTCCCAGGCCACCTCGCCGTACTCGTCGGTCTCGCGCGGGGTGATCTTCTTGGCCGTCAGCGTGACCCGGATGGAGTCGCCCGCGGCCACGGGGGTGATGAAGCGCAGGTTCTCCAGGCCGTAGTTGGCCAGGACGGGGCCCGGAGCGGGCTCCACGAACAGTCCCGCGCCCCAGGCCAGCAGCAGATAGCCGTGCGCCACGATGCCCGGGAAGAACGGGTTCGCGGCGGCGGCCTCCTCGTTGGTGTGGGCGTAGAAGGTGTCGCCCGTGGAGTTGGCGAACGCCGTGATGTCCTCCAGCGAAACCTCGCGCAGCCCGGAGCGGATGGCGTCGCCGATATGCAGCGTGCCCAGGGGCTTCCGGAACGGGTGCTGGCCTTCGGTGTCCAGGGTGAAGTTGCGGTCGGCCCCGGTGTGCCAGATGCCCGTCACGGCGGTCAGCATGTTGGGCGAGCCCTGGATGGCGGTGCGCTGCATGTGGTGCATGACCGAGCGGATGCCGCCGAGTTCCTCGCCGCCGCCGGCGCGGCCGGGTCCGCCGTGGACCAGGTGCGGGACCGGTGAGCCGTGGCCGGTGGAGCTGCGGGCGTCCTCGCGGTTGAGCATGAGGACACGGCCGTGGTGGGCCGCGATGCCCGTCACCAGCTCCCGCGCCACGGCCGGATCGTTGGTGCAGACCGAGGCGACGAGCGAGCCGCCGCCGCGGGCGGCGAGGCGGACGGCGTCGGGCAGGTCCGTGTACCCGACCACCGAGGACACCGGGCCGAACGCCTCGAGCGAGTGGAGCTCCTCGGCTTCCGGATCGGCCCAGCTCAGCAGGACGGGCGACATGAAGGCGCCCTCGTCGACGACGCCGACGGTACCGTCGGCGCTGGTCACCCTGGGCGAGTCGAGGGTGCCGTAGGCGAGCTCCCCGCCGGCGTCGAGCATGGCCTGGACGGCGGCGCGGACGTCGGCGAGCTGCTCCCGGGAGGCCAGGGCGCCCATGGTGACGCCCTCGGCGCGGGGGTCGCCGAGGACCACGCGTTCCTTGATCCGGTCGCCCACGGCGGCCACGACGTCGGACACCAGGTCCTGCGGCACGATCGCGCGGCGGATCGAGGTGCACTTCTGGCCGGCCTTCGCCGTCATCTCGGTGACGAGGGACTTGATGAAGGCGTCGAACTCCGGCGTGCCCTTGACGGCGTCCGGGCCGAGGATCGCGGCGTTGAGGGAGTCGGTCTCCGAGGTGAAGCGGACGCCGCCCTTGACCACGTTCGGGTGGGATTTCAGGGTGTCGGCGGTGGAGGCGGAGCCGGTGAAGGAGACGTAGTCGCGGTAGTCGAGGTGGTCCAGGAGCGTGCGGACGGAGCCGGAGATCAGCTGCAGCGAGCCCTTGGGCAGGATGCCGGATTCGATGATCGCCTTGACCACGGCGGCTGCGACATAGCCGGTGGGGGTGGCGGGCTTGACGATGGTGGGGACGCCGGCGATGAAGGCCGGGGCGAGCTTCTCGAGCATGCCCCAGACCGGGAAGTTGAAGGCGTTGATCTGCACGGCCACGCCCGGGATGCGGGTGAAGATGTGTTCACCGGCGAACGAGCCGTCCTTGGACAGCACCTCCATGGGCCCGTCCACGACCACCTGGGAGTTGGGCAGTTCGCGGCGGCCCTTGGAGCCGAAGGTGAACAGCACGCCGATGCCGCCGTCGATGTCGATCATCGAGTCGATCCTGGTGGCGCCGGACTGCGCCGAGACCGCGTAGAACTCGTCGCGGCGCGCGTTCAGGTACTGCGCCAGCTCCTTGAGCTTGAGGGCGCGCTGGTGGAAGGTCAGCCTGCCGAGCTCGGCCTGCCCGGTGGTGCGTCCGTAATCCACGACGGCGGCCAGGTCCAGCCCCGCGGTGCTCACCCTGGCCAGGAGTTCGCCGGTGCTGGCATCCAGGACGGGTGCGGCGCCGGCTGCGGCGGCGGCGTCGGGGGTCCACCAGGAATCACGGATGAAGCTGGGAACGATTTCTACGGTGTCTACAGTGGGTTCCGGAGCAGTTGCGGTGGTGGTCATCGTTGACGGGTCCTTCCAGCGGGGGCAAGATCAACACGGCCGGCGCATTACTGACCGTCCGTTCGGTAATATGTCTACAGTACAGGAATGATGCGCGCGGCACACTAGCCGCGGCACCGACCGGCCGGCCGGCCACAGAGGAGACGCCATGACGCCCGAGCCCCGCACCACAGAGCCGTGGAAAATCACGCTCGGCGAACTGGACGAGAAGATGGGCGTCAAGATCGTCGAGGAGTCCGTGGAACGCGTCGTGGCGACCATGCCGGTGGAAGGCAACCGGCAGTCGTTCGGGCTGCTGCATGGCGGCGCGTCCCTGGCCGTCGGCGAGGCCGTGGGCTCCTGGGCCGCCGTGATCCACGCCAGCACGCTGGGCAAGACCGCGGTGGGCGTGGATGTTTCCGCGACCCACCACAAGTCCGCCCGCGAGGGGACCATCACGATCACGGCCACCCCCATCCACCTCGGCGGCACCCTCACCACCCACGAGGTGCTGATCACGAACGACGCCGGGCAGCGGCTGTGCACGCTGCGGATCACCAACCTGCTGCTGGACCGGAAGTCCTGACCGGACACCGCCGGGTTCGCCCAAGACCTGCGGGGTCGCCGTAGCCGCACGGCGACCCGGCATCATTCCGGCGAACTCGGGTCTGGGTAGGGCCGATCGGCCCGGAAGGCACCCGGGCCGCGGCTGTTAGATTGGCGGTGCTAAGCCACCCAACACCGACCGGCACGGCCGCACTGGAAGGGAACCGCCATGCTCTCAGACACCTCGCTACCCGTGATCAAGGCCACGCTGCCTGCCGTGGGCGAGCGCATCGAGGAGATCGCCAAGCGCTTCTACGAACACATGTTCGACGCGCGGCCGGACCTCCTGGACGGGCTTTTCAACCGGGGAAACCAGGCGGACGGCCGCCAGCAGCAGGCACTGGCCGGATCCATCGCGGCGTTCGCCGGGCTGCTGGTGGACAAGCCTGACCAGGTGCCGGACCACCTCCTCTCGCGGATCTCCCACAAGCACGTCTCGCTGGGACTGAGCCCGGACCAGTACCAAATCGTCCACGACCACCTGATGTGGGCGATCGTGGACGTCCTCGGGGATGCCGTCACGCCCGAGGTCGCGGCCGCCTGGGACGAGGTCTACTGGCTGATGGCGAACATGCTCATCAACAAGGAACGCGGGCTGTACAACGCCGTGCACCTGAGTCCCGAGACGATCTGGCGGACGTGGCGGGTGGCCCAGCGGAT
Source organism: Pseudarthrobacter albicanus (assembly GCF_018224015.1). Taxonomy (GTDB): domain Bacteria; phylum Actinomycetota; class Actinomycetes; order Actinomycetales; family Micrococcaceae; genus Arthrobacter; species Arthrobacter albicanus. The sequence goes on along the minus strand of NZ_JAGPOT010000035.1, from coordinate 19,569 downwards.
CCAGGAGACGGAGGACGTGGTCTCGTTCGTCGTCGAACGCACCGACGAGCGCGACGTCAAGCCGTCCCTGCCGGGGCAGTACGTGACCATCAGGATGCCGATGCCCGACGGCGTGCAGCAGCCCCGGCAGTACAGCCTGACCAGGGCCGACGACGGGCTGCACCGGCAGTTCGCCGTGAAGAGGGTCCATGGGCTCAGCACCCCGGACGGCGAGATGTCCACGCTGCTCCACGACGGTGTCCAGGTGGGCGACGAGGTGGTGCTCTCGGCACCCTTCGGCGATGTGGTGCTGGAGTACACGGACCGGCCGCTGGTCCTGGCGAGCGCGGGAATCGGGATCACGCCGATGGCCGGAATGCTGTCCCACCTGGTGAAGTCCGGCTCCCAGCGCCAGGTGATGCTGCTGCATGCCGATGACAGCGAGGAGTCCTTCCCGCTCCGGGCGCAGGTCACGGAGGATCTCGCGAAACTGGCAGACGGGACGTTGAAAACGTGGTTCCTGTATGCCGCCGAGGGCGGAAAGTCCTCCGAGTCCGGGTTCTCCGGCTTTATGGATGTCAGCGCCGTGGAACTGCCCGACGACGCCGAGTATTACCTCTGCGGGCCGCTGCCCTTCCTGCAGTCGGTCCGGAGCGCGCTGGTGGCCGGCGGCGTCCGGCCCAGGGACGTCCAGTATGAGGTTTTCGGCCCGGACCTGTGGCTGGCGGATTTCCAGTAGCCCGCTCAACGAAGCGGGGACAGCGGCATTCCCAGTGGCCCTGGCCAGTCAGAGACTTTCAGTACGGAACCTTTATCGGCGTTAGTGACGTACAAGACTCCGTCTTCGGTCAGCAGACATTTTGTGGCATGCGTCGAGTCAGGATTCACCACAACGACAGCTCGCCGAGCCCGTGCCCTATCCGACGACGTGCTCGCCGCAGGCCTGGGCGGCGGCCACACCGATCCTCCTGGTGGCGAGCCTGATGGGGTACGACACCCATGTTGTGATGGGCGGCCTTGGCACGACTGTCCCGCCCCGATTGCTTCGCAATCCTCGGCTTGCAAGACGCGACCGGGAGGGCCGTCATCAATATGCACGATGGCGTGGGCATAGCCGCGGCCTGGATGCGCATGTCCCGCTTCTCGCACTGCACTATGCGCCCGCGTGAAGCGCAGCAGTACAACGAAGCAAGGATGAGGAAGGCTGGCCCGACCGGCGCGCTCCCCCGTCGGCTCTCAGTTGGGCCGCTCCGCCGCAGCCATTAATCGGGAATGAAATGGGTGGTAGTCTGGCCGAAGTTCACCACTTTCACCAGTTTCACCTACTTTCACCCGGGGGCCTCGGTGCAGAACCCGTTCAAACCGACCGCCGGAGCCACCCCGCCGGACCTGATCGGGCGGGCCGGGCTCCTGGACGAATTCGAGTACGGCCTGCAGCAGGGCTCGGGTGCTCCCGGCCTCCTCACCATCATCACCGGGTCCAGGGGCATCGGCAAGACCGTCATGTTGAGCGCCGCAGAAGCGATCGCGAGAAACCACGGCTGGGCGGTGATCTCCCGGACCGCCAATCCTGGTTTCCTGGCCAAGATCGGCGACGATATGCTCCGCCTTGTCGACGAGTTCGGGGGCGGCCCGCCCACACGGAAGATCACCGCCTTCTCTGCGGCTGGGTTCGGGCTGACAACCCAGCTCCCCCAGGAACGCGTTCCAGACTGGCGCCGGACAGGGGAGGAATTGCTGCGGCTGCTGGAAGCGAAGGGTACAGGCCTGGTCATCACAATTGACGAGATCCATGCCGTCGACCGGACTGAAATCTCACAGCTCGCCGCGGACGTGCAACACTTCATCCGCGACGGGCTGCCAATCGGCCTGATCTTCGCTGGCCTCCCGGCGGCCGTGTCCGATCTGCTGAATGAAGGTGTGGCCACCTTCCTGCGGCGAGCGGACAGGATCAATCTTCATGAGGCAGCAACCGCCGAAGTCACCGCGTCCTACCGGGAACTTTTCAGCGAAGGGGGCATCGACGTCTCCCCGGAGCTGGTCAGCGAGGCGGCGGAGGCCACCGAAGGCTACCCGTTCCTCATTCAGCTCGTTGGCTATTACCTCTGGATGGCGGCCGGCAAGGCCGGCTGGACCTTGGACCAGAACAGCGTTCGCGCCGCCATTGCGGCCGCACGGCGACGGAATACCCTGGTTGTAGTCGAGTCCGCGCTTTCGGACATCTCCGACAAGGACCGCGAGTTCCTCGATGCCATGGCCCAGCAGGACGGCCCATCAGCGGCCGCCCAGATCGGGCACATCATCAAATCCAAACCCAATGTGGTCTCAAAGTACCGGAACCGGCTCATCGCAGCCGGCCTGATCGAACCTGCCGGCTACGGCAAGGTCGACTTCGCCATACCCGGCCTTCGTCAATACCTTCGAGGATAGCTGCCACATCAACTACCCGGCCCTCGCCGAAAAGGGCCACGTTGCAGTCATCGACGACTTCCAGCGCGAGTTGTCAGCGAAGAACCACCCGGCGGCGGCGGACGGCCAGCAGGGCTCCGCCGAGCAGGAGGGCACCGGCGCCGAGCCCGGCTGCGGGCAGCAGGGATCCGGCCCCGGTGTTGGCCAACCGCCCGGAACCGCCCGTGTCGCCCGCCGGGTGCACGGCTGCCGGTTGCACGGCTGCCGGGTCGATGGTGAACGCCGCCGTCGCCGGAACGGAAGCAACGCCGTCGACCGCCTGGCTGACCGAGACCGTATGCGGGCCCGCGGCCAGGCCGGCGGGGAACGGCACGCTCCAGCGTCCCCCCGCCGTCTGCGCGGTACCTGCCGGCACCCGGTCGACGAGGACGGTCACGTCGGCGCCGTCGACGCCGCTGCCGGAGATCGTCGCGGGGAGGCCGTCGTGGCCGAAGCGCAGCCCGTCCGGAATGCCGGAGACGGCCGGCGCGGGGGGCATCACGGTAAAGCTTCGGGTGGCCGAGGGGCTGTCTTCATGGTTGCGGGCCGTCTGCACGGCTGTGACCGAGAGTTTGCCGTAGACCGCCTGGCCGGACAGCGGGATGCTCCACTTGCCGTCCGGGCCGACCGCCGCGGATGCGGTGATACTCCCGGACAGCTGCACCGTCAGTCCGGGCGTTCCGGTGCCGTCAATGCTGCCGGCACCGGTCAGTTCTGCGCCCTCCGACGGCTGGTTTATCACCGGTGCTGGCAGGTCCGAGACGTTGACGGACAGGGAGGCCTGCCCTGACCGGCTGAAGCCGTTCACTGTCTCGGCGGAGAACTGGAGCCGGCCGGTGGACAACGGTGCAGGGAATGTCCAGTTGCCCGCGGCATCCACCGGCACCTCAAGCGGCGGCTGGCCCGCGACGGTGATGTGCACTTTCGAATTGGCGGCAACGGCCGAGGCCGGGGCTGCGGGGACGCGCCCCGTGACGGGCGTTCCGGCGGTGAACGTGGCATTCGCAGGCGCGACCAGTTCGGGTTTGTTCAGGAAAAGCTGAAGCTGCACGCCGCCGGGAATCCGGGCCAGGGAGTCCTCTAGTGTCGTGGCAATGGCAAAGTTCTCGGCGGATCCCGCAGCGTCCCCGGCGCTGTGGGTGCCGACGGCGTAGTTGCCGCTGACCCACGGCCCGCCGGAGTCCCCCCCGCTGGACTGGACATCCTTGGAGAGGAAGCCGCTGAAGGCCCGGAGATCGGCAGGGTCGGCCGTGCTGCCGCCCACGACGTAGGTCCCCAGCTCGCTCACCGTGCCGCAGGACCAGCCGGTGGTGCGCCCGGAGCGGCAGACTGCCTGGCCCTGGAAGGGTGCCACCGTGCCGATGATCTTCACGGACGTCGGACCCGGGCTGGCGACGCTGTCCCACTTCGTTGCGGCAGGCTGGACGTTGACTCCGGCCCGCAGCGCCCCGATGACGGCGACGTCGGTACCCACGTTGCCGGGGGCAGCCTCGGTGCCTGTGATCCAGGAGTTGTTCAGGCCGCCGAACTGGCTGAATCCAAAGGTCCCCAGCGGGGCGAGCGGGCGCGTCAGGGCGGTCGTCGCGCCGCCCGCGGTGGAGGCGCTCGGGGTCTCGATGTCCGCGGATTTTTTCGCCGGCCCGTCTCCGGCGCAGTGCCCCGCCGTCAGCACCAGCGGCTCCCCGGCCGGACTGAAGGCGCCGAAGCCGGCCGAGCAGATGGCCAGCTGGTCGATGACGTAGCCCTGTCCGCCGAAGAGGTCCTCTTCGGTCTGAATCGGGGCGCCCTTTTGCAGCCGGACGTTGGCGTAACGGGCCACGAATTCTGCCGGCGAAATCTTGCCGGGCGCCGACTGCGCCGTCCCGGCAGGGGCCGTCGATGCCGGGGCCGTCGGAAGCTGTGGATCCAGGACGGCCGGCAGCCCGGTTTCGGGAGTATTGATCCCGCCGGTCCGGATGACGAAATGCCCGTCGGCGTAGGCCACGGCCTGCAGCCCGGCGGGGCCGACGTCACGGATGTACGCCTGGAACAGCTGCTCGGTGCTGGACGCCACCAGCTCCGCGGCCGAGGCAGCCGGGGGTACAGCGGAGGCAGACTTGACCGGGCCGGAACCAGGCGTGGCGGGCACGGAACCAGGGGTGGCGGCCGCCGGGGCCACGAGCACGAAGTCCGCCGGTGCGGCCCGGTTCAGTTGGTCCACCCGCGCCTGCAGCCCGGTGCCGACGCCTTCGACAGCGATCTTCCCGTCCTTCAGGCTGATCCCCACATAGCCGGCGAGGCCGCGCAAGGAGGGCACGGCGTCGGCGGCGCGCCTGGCCTGCTCGCCGGCGGCGTTGAATTCCTCGAGGCTCATGCCGAGGTCCCGCCCGATGGCCTCCGCCAGTCCGGCCGCGCTGACCGACGGCGCCGGGGAAGGCGCCGCGCTTGACGCAGCGGACGGCGTCGGGTCCGCTCCGGCTTCGGCCCAGGCCGGAACGGCAGCGAACGATCCGGCCAGCGCGATCGCGAGAGCCGCGGCAGCCTGGACCGAGTGCTGGAACTTCGTAGTCTTCACCCGGCTACTGTAGCCGCCCCAGTTTGCGCAGAATGGCAGTGAGCTCCGTGTCCGTCACCCCGTGGCGGCGCAGGTATTCGCCGGTCTTCAGCGAGCGGACGAACTTCAGCAGGCTTCCGCCGCGGAATTCCAGCAGGGGGACCAGGACCTCATCGGGCAAATACCGTTCATGCGGATGCGGGACTGCCGCCAGCCGGCGGTATTCATTGATGCCCCGCATCGAGCGCTGGTAGCCGAGCACGATGGCGTCGTCGGTGTCCCCGGCGAGGTCCTGGAGCATCGCCGCGACCATGCCGCTGCGGTCCCGGCCGGCCGAGCAGTGGATGACGACGCCGCCCTGCGCTGCCGCGACTGCCTTGAAGACGCCGGCCAGCTTTTCCGGGAAGAGCCGGGCGTTGTCGGCGTAGGACGCCGGGTTGTTCAGGTACGGCCCGCAGATCGCGCGGAACTCGCTGCTGCCGGGGTCTTCCGTGGGGGCCAGCACGACGTCGAACGCCGCCAGCACCGCGGGACTCACCGGCGGATCGGATTCCCGGCGTTGCCGCTCGTCATCATTGCGGAGGTCGACGACGGTGCGGATGCCGCCGTCGTACGTCTGCTGCCAGCCGGCCTCGGTGAGCCACTCGCGGCGGCCCATGCGGTAGACATCACCGGCGACGTGCCAGGCGTTGACGGCCCCGTCCCAGCCCACGGTTTTCCCGGACTCTTCCACTTACGAAAGCTAACCACACGCTCACTGCACGCGCACACGAAAGAATTGCAAGTCGGGACCATTGGCACGGGGCGCGGCCCCGGGCGCGCGCATAGGGTGGCCCGGGGCCCGCGTTTCGGCACGGGTCGCCGGACCGGCTTTCTCACTCGAAAAAATGGGGGAACACATGAGCACTTTGAAACTCCGGCGCCAGCGCTCGACGATCGCGGCCGGCCTCGCCACCCTGGCAATGGTCCTGGGGGCGGCCGCTGTCCCGGCGGAGGCCGCTTCAAAGACCAGTTACGTGGCCCTGGGCGATTCCTATGCCGCAGGTCAGGGCGCAGGTCCGTACCTCGACGCCTGCTTCCGCAGCGAGAACAGCTATGCGGAACTTGCCGACCAGGCAAAGAGCATCAAACTGACCACCAATGCGGCCTGCAGCGGGAACACCACCGCGGACATCGCGGCGACGCAGCTCCGCCGCCTCAAAAAGGGCACCGAGCTGGTGACCATCACCGCCGGCGGTAACGACCTCAACGTAGGCGCTATCGCCGTGTTGTGCGGGGCTGCGCTGGAAAGCCCGGCCTGCCAGCAGTCGCTGGCCTCTGCCCAGAACCTGCTCAGCACCGGCGAACTGTCCTCGCGGGTGGCCCGGCTGGTCCTTGCCGTCAAGGCCGAAGCCCCCCGCGCGAAGATTGTCGTGACCGGCTACCCGCATCTGTTTGAGTCCGCCCAGGGGCTCCCCGACCAGGCCAACCAGTTCGTTGATGCGCTCAACGGGTCCATCTTCCAGGCCGCCTCGGCGACCGGGGCGCAGTACGTCGATGTGACCGGCGCGTTCGCCGGCCACGGCATCGGATCGGGGGACCCGTGGATCAACAACCCGTCGGTTCCGCTGGCGTCGGACGCCTACCACCCGAATGCGGCGGGCTACAAAGCGTACTACGCCGCACTGAAAGCGGCAGGGGTGTACTGAGCCTTGATCCATTGATCGGCGGCCGGTCGCGGATGTTCTCCGTGACCGGCCGCCGGGACAGCGGGCCGGGATACCGGCCACCTCAGCGGACCTTGGCCAGCCTGAACTCCAGGCCGTTGCGGACCATCGGCCACTCATGCTCGAGGATGGAAAACACCACCGTGTCCCGGAGCGCCCCGTCGCCGGTGCGGGTGTGGCTGCGGAGCACGCCGTCCTGTTTGGCGCCCAACCGGGCGATCGCCTCGCGGGACTGGTGGTTGAGCCAGTGGGTCCGGAATTCGACGGCGGGGCAGCCGAGGGTTTCGAAGGCGTGCCGCAGCAGCAGCAGCTTCGAGTCCGGGTTGCTGCCGCTGCCCTGTGCGGAGGCCGCGTTCCACGTGGAACCGATCTCCACCCGTGGCGTGTTGGCATCGATGTTCATATACGTGGTCATGCCGATCACGCTGCCGGGTCCGCCGGTGGCGGGATCGATCAGCCTGGCGGTGAAGGGCAGCATGGAACCGCGCTCCTGGAGTTCCAGCCGCCGGTCGATCTCGGCGGCCATCCCCTCCGGCGCCGGGACCCCGGTGTACCAGAGCTTCCAGAGGTCCCCGTCGCGGACCGCCTCCACGAGGCCGTCGTGATGGGCCTGGCTCAGGGGCTCCAGGACCACGTATTTGCCGGTCAAGGTGATGGGTTCGATGGATGTCACGGCACCAGCCTAGGCGTCAGAGCTCCACGGTGCGGACGAACGGCGTCAGGCGGTCCAGTCGAAGAAGCCCTTGCCCGTCTTGCGGCCGAGCTCGCCGCGCGCCACCTTGTCCCGCAGGATCTGCGGCGGGGCGAAGCGCTCGCCCAGCGTGGAGGCCAGGTATTCGGCGATGCCCAGGCGCACGTCCAGGCCGACGATGTCCGTGGTCCGCAACGGGCCGGTGGGGTGCTTGTAGCCGAGCACCATGGCGTTGTCGATGTCCTCGGCGGACGCCACGCCCTCTTCGACCATGCGCATGGCCTCCAGCGCGATCGCCACGCCGAGGCGTGAGGACGCAAAGCCGGGGGCGTCGCTGACGACGACGGCGGTCTTGCCGAGCGCCTCGACCCAGCCGCGGGCCGCCCGGGCCAGCGGTTCGGAGGTCTGCTCGCCGAGGACGACCTCGATGAGGGTTGACGCCGGCACGGGGTTGAAGAAGTGCAGGCCGAGGAAGTTCTGGGGCCGCTTCAGCTCGCGGGCCAGTCCGTCGACGGACAGCGAGGAGGTGTTGGACGCGAGGTAGGCGTCGGCGGCGAGGCGCTCCTCTATCCCCTTCAGCGCTGTCACCTTCAGCTCCCAGTCCTCGGGGACGGCCTCGATGACCAGCTGGCGGTCCGTGAAGTCGTCGTAGTCGACGGTCACGGCGAGCCGGGACACCATTTCGTCCAGGTTGCCGTCGACGGCGCCGCGCTCGATGCTCTTGGCGGCTGCGGATTCCACGCGTTCGCGGGCGGCCTCGGCCGAGGCCTCGTCGCGCTCGACCACGAGGACGTTGGCCCCTTTGATCAGGAAGGCGTGGGCGATGCCGGCGCCCATGCGCCCGCCGCCGAGGACTCCGACGAAGTCGGGAAGGTTGGCGGCCGGAAGGTTGGCCGGGAGTTTGTCCGAAACTTCAGGGTTGCTCATGTCTGCTTCTTCCGGTCTGATGTCTCGTCGGACTTTTTGCCGGCCTTCTTATCGGCCTTTTTATCGAGGAAGGCCTGCATGCGGTCGAACTTGGCCTGGGACTCGAAGAGGATGCCCTGGGCCAGCTGGTCGATCAGCGGATGCGCCTCCGCCGGGGCATGGAACACGGACTTGGTGATCCGCACGGCCAGCGGGTCCTGCCGCGCGATCCGGTCCGCCAGCGCATGGGCGGCGTCCATCAGCTCGGGGGCCTCGTGGATTTCGGTGATCAGGTGCACGGCCAGGGCCTGCTCGGCGCGGAGCACGAGCCCGGCGAGCAGGATCTCCTTGGCGACGGGCTCCCCCACCAGCTCCTTGAGGCGCCAGCTGGCGCCCGCCGCGGCGAGGATGCCCAGCCCGGTCTCCGGGTTCCCGATCCGTACGCCGGGCGTGCCGATCCGGAAGTCGGCCGCGTACGCCAGCTCGGCCCCGCCGCCCAGGCAGAAGCCGTCCAGGGCGGCGATGACCGGCATGGGCAGCTTGGCGATCCGGACGAAGATGCCGGAGTTGATACCGTGCAGGGCATCGTCGCGGCGGCGTTCGCGCAGCTGGGCGATGTCCGCGCCGGAAGCGAAGACCCCGTCCGTCCCGGCGATGATGAGCACCCTGGGGTTCTGCTCCAGGGCGGCGCAGACCGCGTGGAGCTCGTCCACCATCTGCTGGTCGATCGCGTTACGGACCTCGGGACGGTTGAGCAGCACCACCACCCTGTCCTGAAGCTCCTGGACCTTCAGCGTGCCGAAGTCCGCCGGGTTAAGCCCGGCCGTGGTGGGCCCTGCCTTGCTGATTCCTGCCTCGGGGGCCGCCACTAGACGCGTTCCAGCAGCATCGCGGTGCCCTGGCCGACGCCGATGCACATGGTGGCCAGGCCGATCCTGGCGTCTTCGCGCTCCATCCGGCCCAGCAGGGTGATGGCGATCCGTGAGCCGGACGAACCCAGCGGGTGCCCCAGGGAGATCGCGCCGCCGTCGCGGTTCACAGTCTCCGGGTCCAGGCCGAGCCGGCGCATGCAGGCGAGGGACTGGGTGGCGAACGCTTCGTTAAGTTCGACGGCGCCGAGGTCACCGGCGTTCAGCCCGGTCCGGGCCAGCACCTTCTGGGTGGCCGGGACGGGGCCGATTCCCATGATCTCGGGCTCGCAGCCGGCGGAGGCGCCGTCGATGATGCGGGCGCGCGGCGTGAGGCCGAGCCTCCGGATCGCGGCCTCGGAGGCCACGATAATCGCGGAGGCACCGTCGTTGAGGGTGGAGGAGTTGCCCGCCGTGACCACCGAGCCGCCCGCGACGACGGGGCGGAGCCCGGCGAGGACATCCATGGTGGTCCCGGCGCGGGGGCCCTCGTCGGTATCCACGACCGTCTCGCCCTTGCGGGACTTGACGGTCACGGGGACGATCTCGTCGGCGAAACGGCCGGCGGCGATGGCGGCGAGGGCGCGTTCGTGCGAGCGGACGGCGAACGCGTCGGCGTCTTCGCGGGAGATGCCGTCCACCCGGGCGACTTCCTCGGCCGTTTCCGGCATGGAGTACGTCATCTTGCCGTCGCGGGAGAGCCCGCCCTTCTTGAACTGCGGGTTGGCGAAGCGCCAGCCGATGGAGGTATCGAAGATTTCGCCGGGCTTGGCGAAGGCGGTCCGGGGCTTTTCCTGCACCCAGGGGGCCCGGCTCATGGATTCGACGCCGCCCGCGATCACGATGTCCGCGGCGCCGGACTTGATCATGTGGCTGGCCATGATGATGGCGCTCAGGCCGGAGGCGCAGAGCCGGTTCACGGTGATGCCGGAGATGTGCAGCGGAAGGCCGGCCAGGAGGGTCGCCATCCGGGCCACGTTGCGGTTTTCCTCGCCGGCGCCGTTGGCGTTGCCGAGGATCACCTCGTCGATGCTGTCCGGATCCAGGGCGGCGCGGGACACTGCTTCGCCGACCACGAGGGCGGCGAGGTCATCGGGGCGGACCGCGGAGAGGGCACCGCCGTAACGGCCCACGGCGGTGCGGGCACCGCCAACGAGAAATGCCTGTGGTCCTGCAACTGCTGATGCCATGGGTACACCCTTCACGCGATAAACAGCACTGTTGTCCGCGGCGGCAACACGCCTTCAGTTAAGTAGCGCAAGTTCATTACCGACCGTTCGTTCTATAAAGATTACACGGCAGGGCAACGGGGTCAACCGGATGCCCCCGTGATTACGCGACCACTATGCCCAGATGTCCCGCCAGCAGGGGCGCGAGCAGGGTCAGCTGGTAATCGTCGACGACGAGGCCGGACAGGCTGTCCAGGCCGCTGATGGTGCGGAAATCGGTGCCGCGGAGATCGAAGTCCCTCAGCTTGGCGCCGCTGAGGTCCAGGGTGCCGATGGTGCAGTTTTTCAGCGTCACCCGGGTGGCCGCGCAGGAGCCGAGGTCGAGTTCGTTGATGATGCAGTCGCTGATCTGGACATCCGTCAGCCTGGAGCCGCGCAGGTTGACGTAGTCCAGCTTGCCGCCGTCGATCCGCACCGACTGCCAGCCGCTTTCGTAGAGTTCGGCGGAGCCCCAGCGCGGATTGCCGAACTCCACGTCCCGCAGGGTGGCCCGGGCTGCCATGAACACGGGGGCGTAGAGCTCCGCGATGATGCAGTCGCGGAACGTGGCGCCGCGCAGCTGCGTCTCGTTGAAGGAGATCCCGGCGAACTCACACTCGGCGAAGTCCGTGCCGCTGAGCTCCAGGCCGTCGGCGGACGCTCGGCTGTACCGGACGCCGTCGTACCGCTCGCCGCGCTGGAGGTCCGGCGCCGGATCGTCCGTCAGCTCCCCCAGCAGGACGGGCGCCAGGCGTGGCGGCGTGACCTTGGTTGCCTTGGCCCCCTTGGCCGCCCTGGCTGTCCTGGCGGCAGGGGTGGCCCGCGTCATCACAGGGACTCGGCCTTGGCTGCGATCTCCGCCAGATCCCTGGCGAGGGCCTTGCGGGTGATGCGCATCCCGATCGGGCCGAACACCGCCATCATGATCCTGCTCAGCCGCGTGGGCTTGATGACCTCGGCGCCGAACGTGAGCGTCAGGTCCGTCCCGCCGTCGCGCTCCGCAAGGGCGAACCGCGAGGTGTAGTCGGCGCCGGCCTGGCGGGCCTTGACCGTGGTACTGCCGCCCGTGGTGCCGCCGCGGGCTCCGCCGTCCCTACCCGCAGAGGGGGGCTCGCATTGGGCGACCCACAGCTCCACTGTTTCGGACCGGCCCATCATGGTGCGGGTTTCCTTCCACCGCGTGCCCTCGGCGTACGGGCCCGCGGTGAGCATCTGGACGGAATCGATGGCGGACAGCGTCGCGGCCGATCCCGGGATGTCCGAAACGACCGCCCACACCCTGTCCGCCGGGGCCTTGATGTGCTGCGTGAGACTGGTTTTATGGTCCATGGCTTCGAGCCTAGCCGGGCTCCCCGGAATATTTCACCCCGTGCAGAAGCCCGGAGGCCCTGAGCCGGCACCGCCTGGGCCGGCCGCCCCCTCGAGATAGTAAGCATGCTTTGTGTTAGTGTGAAAGTGCATTGAATTACAACCGGAAACGAAAGGTGGCGCGCACCATGGGTATCGGAGACAAGATTCAGAACGAGGCGGAGGACCTCGGCGGCAAGGCCAAGGAAGCTACCGGAAATGCCACGGACAATGACCGCCTCAAGGCCGAGGGCCAGAAGGACCAGGTCGTAGCCGACGCCAAGAAGGTCGGCGAGGACGTCAAGGACACCTTCAAGAAGGACTGATCCTGCAGATCTTCACCAGGCCGCGGCGCTGGACTTCCCTTGGGGGATCTCCGGCGCCGCTGCCGTGTCCGCAGCGGACCGGGCGGCTAAGCCGCGGCGAGACCACGACGGCGGGCCCCCTCACCGGGGGCCCGCCGTCGTTGGTTGCTCCGTAACTGCCCTTATTCACGCTCATAACGGCAGTTACGGAGCAACCAACGACGGCGGGCCCCCGCACCGGGGGCCCGCCGTCGTTGGTTGCTCCGTAACTGCCCTTATTCACGCTCATAACGGCAGTTACGGAGCAACCGACGGGGAAACGGAGACGACTAGCTGAAGAGCTCGCTCTTGGGCTCGTTATTCTTGACCTTCTGCCAGCCGAGCCACAGCACCAGGGCGAAGAACGGGATGGTGGCCAGGGTCCACAGCCCCAGGTGGAACACCTCGCCGCTCGCCTTGTCCGTCATGGTGTCGAAGCCGATCAGCACCGTGATGGCGAGCAGGGCGATCAGGCCGGCCCAGCTGGTCCAGGGTGAACCCGGCATGGGCAGGCTGGAGATCCGGCCTTTCTGGTGGCGCAGTGCGATCTGGCTGGCGAAGATGGCGCCCCAGGTGAAGATGACGCCGATGGAGGCCGTGTTGAGCGCGAGGTCGAAGGCGTGCGAGCCGCCCAGCCAGATGTTGAGCAGGATGCCCACGAGGTAGAACGCGGCGATGGCGAGGATCGCTGCGTACGGGACGTGGCGCGAGGACATCCTGGTGAGCCACTGCGGGGCATGCCCATTGTTGGCCATGGTGCGGAAGACGCGGCCGATCGAGTACAGGCCCGAGTTGCAGGAGGACAGCGCGGCGGTGATGACGATCATGTTCATGACGTCACCCACCCAGCCAAGGCCCATCTGGCCGAACACGGTGACGAACGGCGAAACGCCGGCCTTGTACTGGTCGGACGGCAGCAGCATGGCCAGGAGCAGGACTGAACCGACGTAGAAGACTACGATGCGGAGCACGACGGCGCGGATCGCCTTGGGCACTTCACGCTTCGGATTCTGCATCTCACCGGCGGTGATGCCGACGAGTTCGATGCCGTTGTAGGCGAAGATGACGGCGTTCAGCACGAGCACCATCACGAGGGCACCCTTGGGGAACATGCCCCCGTCGCCGTCGAAGAGGTTGGCTACGGAGGCGTGGCCGCTGCCCACCTTGGCGTTTGTGACCACCATGAAGGTGCCGACGGCGAGGAAGATCAGGATGGCACCGACCTTGAGGCAGGACGCCCAGAATTCAAACTCGCCGAACGCCTTGACGCTGAGCAGGTTCACGGCCACCAGCAGCGCCAGCGCCGCAATGGCGGACGCCTCGACGGGCACGTTGGGGAAGAAGAACTGGAAGTACAGGCCGATCGCGATCAGTTCCGCGATCCCTGTCATGCCCCAGTTGATGAAGTACATCCAGCCGGACAGGAAGGCGCCCTTCTTGCCGAACATTTCGCCGGCATAGCTGACGAAGGAGCCCGAGGTCTGGCGGTACATGATGAGCTCGCCCAGCGCCCGCATCAGCAGGTAGGCGATGATGCCGGCAATGGCATAGGAGAAGATCAGCGCCGGCCCGGTCGAGGCCAGCCGTCCGCCGGCACCCATGAAGAGGCCGACGCCGATGGCGCCGCCCATGGAGATCATGGTGACGTGGCGGCCGCTCAGGGTCTTTTTGTAGCCCTCGGCGCTGAGGGTGGAGTCGACGACGGCGGATTGCGCCGGCGCGCTCTGAAGTTCTGAAGTACTTTGTGGCACAACTGTTCCTTCTGGGTCGGGGAATGGCCGGGACCGGACCGTGGATTCGGTACACGAAATTCGGGTTGAGCCCCCAACAAGGGGCAACAATGCATACCAAACCTCACAAAGGTCGAAGGTTCGCGCGGCCTGCCCAGCTTACAAGACCCGGGCGGGTGTGCGTGACGCGGGCAACACCAAACGGACGCCATCCCTAATTAATGACGCCACTCCGGCCAGTTCGCAGAACAATGTTCTGTTCAGCGTCCGTGTGAACCTCGTAGCTGCGCAGCGGCTCGGCCCCGGTAGTGGAGCACCCGGTGTCCAGCTCGAAGGCATTCTGGTGCAGCGGGCACATCACCACCCGCTGGTCGATAGTGCCGTCCGCGATCGGCCCGCCCCGGTGGGGGCAGACGGCGGACAGTGCGCGCAGGGTTCCGTCGCGGAGCCGGAAGACCGCCACCTGTTCGCCGTCGACCCCAAAAGCCCGTCCCTCCCCGAAAGGGATCTGATCGACGGGACCGAGGTTGTGGAGGCCGGCACTCACCTGACGCGTACTCATCGGACCGGCACCTGCGGCAGGACCGTGAGCGGCAGGGACGCACGGAACTGGCCCGGCGTGAGCGGATCATCGCGTTCACTCCACGGATCCACGTAGCTGTCCACGGAGGCCTGCATGGCGGCGTCCAGTTCCGCGGCGATGCCCTCCGCGTCATCAACCACCACGGCACGGATGTGCTCAATGCCCACCCGTGGAACGAACGCGTAGGTCCGTTCAAGCCAGTTGGCGTTCTGCCGGTAGTACTGCATGAAGCGGCCTGTCAGCAGCTTGACGTCCTCGGGATCGTCCACGGTGGCCAGCAGGTCGCCCTTGCGGATATGGGCGCCGGCCGCTCCCCCGACGTAGACTTCCCAGCGGCCGCCCTCGACGGCCACCACGCCGACGTCCTTGACCAGCGATTCGGCGCAGTTCCGGGGGCAGCCGGAGACGGCGAGCTTCAGCTTGGCTGGCGACTCGATGCCCTGGAACCGAGACTCGATTTCGATCCCCAGCTTGGTGGAATCGCCGGTGCCGTAGCGGCAGAAGTCCTTTCCGACGCAGGTTTTTACCGTGCGGAAGCTCTTGCCGTAGGCGTAACCGGAGGGCATGTCCAGGTCCGCCCAGACCTGCGGCAGGTCCTCCTTGGGGACGCCCAGGAGGTCGATGCGTTGACCGCCGGTCAGCTTGATCATGGGGATGTTGTGCTTTTCGGCGACGTCGGCAATCCGGCGCAGTTGCTGTACAGAGGTCACGCCGCCCTTCATTTGCGGAACCACGGAGAACGTGCCGTCGCGCTGGATGTTTGCGTGCACGCGGTCGTTGATGAACCGGGCATCGCGCTCGTCAATGTACTGGTCTGCCAACATCATCTTCATCAGCGAGGCGAGGCCCATTTTCGACTTCGCGCCTTCTCCGCTGTCCGGCGCCAGGGCGGCAAACACGGCGGACACCGAACGGAGGCCCTGCTTCCGGATGGCGGCCATCAGGGACGGCTTGTCCAGCGGAATGCCCGGCACGTAGTAGCTGGCCGCCGGATCCTCCTCTACGGCACCGTCGGCCGCCCATTCCACCACCTGTTTGACCAGCAGCTTGCAGGAACCGCAGCCCTTGCCTGCCCGCGTGGCATCCATGGCGCCCGCGACGGTGTTGCACCCGCCTTTGACGACGGCCACGAGGGATTTCTTACTGACGCCGTTGCAGTTACAGACCTGGGCGTCGTCGTCCAGTTCAGCAACACTTTCGTCTTCGGCGGGGGCGCCCAGGTCAAACATGAGCGAGATCCGTTCCTCGGGCAGCGGCAGCCCCTTGTCAAAGGCCTGCGTCAGATAGGCGACCTTGCGGCTGTCACCGAGCAGGGTGGCACCCACCATTTTGTTGTCGCGGATGACGATGGATTTGAACACCCCGCGGCTCGGTTCGGAGAAGACGATGTGTTCGTCTGTCTCGCGCTCCGGGCCGCGCAGTCCCATTGAAGCCACCTCGACGCCGGCCACCTTGAGTTTGGTGGCCGTTCGGGAGCCGAGGTAGGCCGAGGAGGTATCCGCGCCGGTGACGTGGTCCGCAAGCACGACGGCCTGCTCCCACAGCGGTGCCACGAGCCCGTACACCTCCCCGCGGTGCTGGACGCATTCACCCACCGCATAGATGTCGTCCTCGTCCAGGACGCGCAGCTGGTCATCGACCACGATGGCCCGTTCCACCGGCAGCCCGCTGAGGACGGCGAGATCGACGTTGGGGCGGATGCCTGCGGCCACCACCACCATGTCGCAGTCGATGTCCGGCTGGTCCCGCAGCCGGACCCCGGAGACCTTGTCTGTGCCGACTGTGCCGAGGACGGCGGTGGTGCGGCTTCCGGTGTGCACCCTGATGCCGAGGGCTTCCACGCTCCGGCGGAGGATTGCTCCGCCCTCGGGCCCCATCTGGGCGTTCATCAGGTGCCCGCCGGAGTGAACCACGTCCACGTCAATGCCGTGGCTCTGCAAGCCGCGGGCCGCCTCCAGGCCCAGCAGCCCGCCGCCGATCACGACGGCACGGTGGTGGTGCTCGTACTGCGCGTGCTGCACCATATTGCGCGTGTCATCGATGGTGCGGAAGGTGAACACCCCTGGTTTGACCGATCCGCTGGGAGTGTAGAGGCCATCCATCGGGGGCATGAAGGACTGGCTGCCCGTGGCAATGATCAGCACGTCGTAGGGGACGACGTGGCCGTTGTTGGCGAAGACGTACTTGGTGAACCGGTCGATCCGTTCAACCCGGACGCCCGCGTGCAGCGTGATGTTGTTGTCCTGGTACCAGTGCAGGGAGTTCAGGAAGATGTCCGAGTCGCTTTCCTCGCCGGACAGGACGTGGCTGAGCATGATCCGGTTGTAGTTGCCGTAGGGCTCATCACCGAACATCGTGATGGTGAACTGCTCCGCACCGCCGCGCGCCAGGATTTCCTCCACGGCACGGGCCCCGGCCATCCCGTTGCCGATCACCACGAGCCGGCGGCGTGCGGCGGGCTTCCCCTGCCGCGACTGGGGCTTGCGCTGGTGCGTGTCCTGGGGCTTGTCTGCGACGGTGGTCATCAGTGTTCCACCATGCCCAGGTCTATGACCACGGCTCCCTTGACGCCGTCCGCTGCCAGGAGGAACAGCTCGATCACCGACCCGCCCTCGATGTCCTCCACCACCCTGAGTGGCACGTGCACGTCGCTCTTGGCGCCGATGGGGAAATAGCGCATGGGCACGCCGTCGCGCATCAGGACGATGGTGATCAGCTCCGAACAGGAGTTGCCGCCGCGAAAATAAAGGGTCTGGTTGATGACCCCGTGCGGAACGAAGTGCGCGAGCCCCATGTGGATGGGAACCGGCTTTTCAAGTCCGGCTCCCTCAAAGGGGAAGACGCCCTGCAGGAAAAGGTTCTTCGTGATCACGGGACAGATCCTTTCGGCCGGCTGAGTACACCCCCGCGGGAGAGCCGCACGGGCGCTACATGAGCGTGGGAATCACTGACTCACGTCCATCCTGCTCCGCGGTTGTTTCGGCCCGGCGGGCAGGGCGTAACGATCCCTTAACGCAAATCTCACCGTTTCCGGAGGCTACGCCCCCAGCCAGTACCGCTACGCCAGGGCGCCGTCCCGCATGGCGTACCGGAGCCAGTTCCCGGCCCCGGCGCCGCGCTCGTTCCCGGCCTCCCGGGCACAGTTGCTGAACCATTCCCCCAGCGCGCGGTCGTGGCTCACCATGATCAGTGTCCCGGCGAAGTCCGAAAGGGCGGCTTCAAGCTGTTCCACCAGTACGGGTGCCAGGTGGTTGGTGGGCTCATCCACGAGCATCGTCCCGAAACCGCCCAGCAGGAGCCGGGCAAGCGCCAGCCTGCGTTGTTGTCCGGCGGAAAGGCTTCCCACTGGAACGTGGAATTCGCTAGTCCGGAAGAGCCCCAGGCGCAGCAGCGCCTCGGCGTGCTCATCGATGTTGCCGCCCAGCCCAGCAGCAAAAGCAGGCAAAAGACGCAGCCCCGGGCGCTGCGGGAGTTCCAACTCCTGCTGCAGGTAGCCGATCCGGCCCGGCCTCATCACGGCGCCTTCGGCCGGTTCCAGCGTGCCCGCGAGGACGGCGAGCAGCGTGGACTTGCCTGCACCGTTGGGTCCCGTGATCAGGATCTTCTGGCCCGCCTCCGCCCGGAAATCCGTTGGTCCCAGGCGGCCGGGCACCATCACTCCCTTCGCTTCAAGGGCGGGTCCCGCTGCAACGTCCGCCAACAGAACCGTTGCCAGCCTCAGGGGAACCGGCGGGCGGTCAACAGGGCTGGCCTCAAGCCGGCGCAGGCGTTCCCGGGCATTGCGGACCTTGCTGCTGGCTGCCCGCTGCCAGGTGCCGGCCTTGAAGTCGAACCCCATCTTGTCCCCGTCGCGCTGGCGGGCGTAGCCCATCTTCCCGGCCACGGTGTCCGCCTGGAGCCGTTCGGCAGCCATCGCATCCAGCCAACCGTGGTACTGCTGCACCCAGCGCTGGCGTTCCGCCGCCTTTTCCCGCAGGTAGCCCTCGTAACCGTTGCCGTAGCGGTTGACCGTGCGGCGTTCGGCATCCACTTCGATCATAGTTGAGGCCACCTTGCGCAGCAGCACGCGGTCGTGGGACACCACCACCACCGTGCCGCGGTGCGCTGCCAGCCGCGCCTCCAGCCAGGCGGTGCCGCGGGCATCAAGATGGTTGGTGGGTTCGTCCAGGAGCAGGATGTCCGCAGGATCGGCCAGCACGCAGGCCAGCGCCACCCGTTCCTGTTCCCCGCCGGACAGCGATCCCAGCGTCCGCTCCCGGTCCAGCCCGCCCAGGCCGAGCCGGTCCAGCGCCGCCTCCACCCTGGAATCCGCGGCATAGCCTTCCCTCAGCTGGTACTGCGTCTGCAGCCTGCCGTAGCTCTCCAGGACGTCCGCTTCGGCGCCGGCCAGCCCGACTTCCAGCCGGGCCAGTTCCGCCTCGATGCCCCGCAGTGCCGCCAGGGCGTCGTCGATCGCGTTGCCCACTGTGAACGACGGCGGCAGGCCGTGGGTCTGGGCGAGGTAGCCTACGCGGCCGTGCCTGGCGGCGGTGCCCGCGTCGGGCGGCTCGAGCCCGGCCAGGATCCGCAGCAGCGTTGATTTTCCGGCCCCGTTTTCGCCCACGATCGCCACGTGTTCGCCCGAGGTGATGACAAGTTCGACGCCGTCAAAGAGTTGGCGGTCCCCGTAGCCGTGGGATACGCCCGAAAGGTGAAGATGTTCAGTCAAGGAGTCCTCGCAAGTAGGCGTCCAGCCTGCCCGGCGACGGTGGCAACGTCAAGCGACGCACCGCCCGTCGGATCCCGATCATGCGGCAAGCACGGCTGCTTTCTTCCGGCGGGCCGTGCATCAGGACCTTGCGCATCAACAGCACGGCTTCGTCGCAGAGTTGGCGCAGGGCGTGCAGGTCATGGGTGGAAATGAGGACGGTGCAGCCCTCCGAGGCGAGCTCCCTCAGCAGCCTGGAAGAGAACCGCGGCGGCGGCGGCGGCGGCGGCGGCTCCGGCAGTTCGGCGGACAATTTTGGCGCACCGAAACAAAAATTTAGGCATACCGAACAGATTACCGGGCACGGTCTTTCGCCTGCAACGCTAGGACTGCGCTGAACAATTTGGGTGGTTTAAGGCGCGCCTGCTGGACTTCGCGCAGTGGTCCTTAAGACTGGGTGTATGCAAGGAATTGAGGCGGCCCAGCGCGGATATTTGGA
>NZ_JAGPOT010000034.1 GCF_018224015.1 Pseudarthrobacter albicanus | reverse complement strand
TCGCCGACCCCTTCATGACCGGGAATGAACGGCGGTGCCGGCTTCACCGGCCAGTCGCCCGCGGCTGCGTGCAGGTCCGTGTGGCAGACGCCGGTGGTCAGTACCTTGACCAGTGCCTCACCGCGGCCCGGGACGGGAATGGGGAGGGTCTGGATCTGAAGATCCTTGCCGAATTCGGTTACTACTGCTGCTTGCATTGTCGTCGTCATTGGCGAAATCCTTGCGTAGTTCAAGCTTGATATGGCTGAGGCGTGCGCGGGGAGCCGGTTCTTTCCCTGAGGTGCACCAATCGTGCCGGGCGGGGCGGATCACTCCTTGATCCGCCCCGTCCGGGTTCAGTGCGGCCTAGAAGAAGCCGAGCTTGTTCTCGTTATAGCTGACCAGGAGGTTCTTGGTCTGCTGGTAGTGGTCCAGCATCATGGAGTGGTTTTCGCGGCCGATGCCGGAGGACTTGTAGCCGCCGAACGCCGCCCCCGCCGGGTAGGCGTGGTAGTTGTTGACCCACACCCGGCCGGCCTGGATCTCGCGGCCGGCCCGGTAGGCGACGTTGCCGTTGCGGGACCAGACGCCGGCGCCGAGGCCGTAGAGGGTGTCGTTGGCGATGCCCATGGCGTCGTTGTAGTCGCTGAACTTGGTCACGGAAACCACCGGGCCGAAGATCTCCTCCTGGAAGATCCGCATCCTGTTGTGGCCCTCGAAGACGGTCGGCTGGACGTAGTAGCCGCCGGCCAGGTCGCCCTCCAGCCGGGCGCGGGCCCCGCCGGTGAGTACCTTGGCGCCTTCCTGCTTGCCGATGTCGATGTATGAGAGGATCTTCTCGAGCTGGTCGTTGGAGGCCTGGGCGCCGAGCTGCGTGTTGGTGTCCAGCGGGTTGCCCTGGATGATCTTCTCCACCCGGGCCACGGCGTCGGCCATGAACGAGTCGTAGATGTCCTCCTGGACCAGCGCGCGGGACGGGCAGGTGCAGACCTCGCCCTGGTTGAAGGCGAACAGGGCGAAGCCCTCCTGGGCCTTGTCGTAGAACGCATCATTGGTGTCGGCGACGTCGTTGAAGAAGATGTTGGGGCTCTTGCCGCCGAGCTCCAGGGTGACCGGGATCAGGTTCTGGCTGGCGTACTGGCTGATCAGGCGGCCCGTGGTGGTCTCGCCGGTGAAGGCGATCTTGCGGATCCGGGGGCTGGAGGCGAGCGGCTTGCCCGCCTCGACGCCGAAGCCGTTGACGACGTTGAGCACGCCGGCGGGCAGCAGGTCGCCGATGAGTTCCATCAGCACCAGGATCGACGCCGGCGTCTGCTCGGCCGGCTTGAGGACGACGGCGTTGCCCGCGGCGAGCGCCGGGGCGAGCTTCCAGACGGCCATCAGGATCGGGAAGTTCCAGGGGATGATCTGTCCGACGACGCCGAGGGGCTCGTGGTAGTGGTAGGCGGTGGTGTCGTCGTCGAGCTGGGACAGCCGGCCTTCCTGGGCGCGGACCGCGGAGGCGAAGTAGCGGAAGTGGTCCGCTGCGAGCGGGATGTCGGCGTTGAGGGTTTCGCGGATGGGCTTGCCGTTGTCCCACGACTCGGCGACGGCCAGCATCTCGAGGTTCTCGTCGATCCGGTCGGCGATCTTGTTCAGGATGGCGGCGCGCTCGGCGACGGAGGTCTTGCCCCAGGACGGTGCGACCTTATGGGCGGCGTCCAGCGCCAGCTCAATGTCCTCGGCGGTGCCGCGGGCGACCTCGCAGAAGGCCTTGCCCGTGACGGGGGTGATGTTTTCGAAGTACTGGCCCTTGACCGGGGCCACCCATTCGCCGCCGATCCAGTTCTCGTAGCGGTCCTTGAATGTGACCTTCGAACCCTCGGTACCGGGCTGGGCATAAACAGTCATTGCTAGCTCCTTTGCTGTGCAAGATTGGCGGCCAGATGATGGCGGCAGCCGTTGCACCCAGCGTAGGAGCCGGGAGGTTGCAGTCAGGTTGCAACCGTGTGATTCAGCCCACGCACCCCGTCAGGCGCTGAGTTCCGTTTCCAGCCGTTCCAGATCGGCGACGACGGCGGCCCGCTTGGGCGAGCGGGGCGGCAGCAGCTTCAGCGCTGCAGTCCGGACCCCGACGTCGTCCCTCGCCTCGGGCAGCTCAGCGTACTTCAGCAGCGCCTCGGCGCTGCCGTCCGTCAGCAGGGCTTCGCGCAGCAGGGAGGAGACCCGGTGGCGGAGCTCCGCGATGCCGGGCGCTTCCGAGCGGGGCAGCACGGCGCCACGGTAGATTTCCAGGGCAATCCGGTGGGCCCCGCGCTGCAGGCAGTTCAGGACCTGGCCGGCGTCCGGAACCAGGTCCAACGGCAGCCGGTACGGGCGGGACTGCGGGACGGCCTCCGGGTTGAGCTGCTGCAGGATCTTCCGCAGGCGCACCATCTCGGCCCGCAGCGTCGTCGTCGAGGCATCCCCGGCGTACAGCAGGGAACAGAGTTCCTCGGCATTCAACCCTTCCGGATGGGTGCTGAGCAGGGCCAGGATTTCACTGTGCCGGGCGGACAGCGCCACGGTGCGGCCGCCGATGCTGAGCAGGGCCTGGTCCCGGCCCAGGAGCTGAAGGCTGTTCCGGTACAGGCTGCCGGCCGCTGACCCGTCCCGGCCGGAGTCCGGAGCGGCGGTGGAGCTCCGCCGTCGTACCGGCGACGTTTGCGCGGCGGCGGCCAGCTGCAGCCGTTCGATCCGCAGCTGCGCCTGCGCCGCGGCCACGGTGGCCTGCACGAGCGACAGCGTGTGCGGGGCCACCGCGGACTCCGTTCCAGTGATGTCCACGACGCCCAGCAGGGCCCCGGAATCGGGATCGTGGAACGGCACCGCCGTGCAGCTCCACGGATGGACCGAGCGCTTGTAGTGTTCCGCGCCGGCGATCTGGATGCCCCGGCCCAGGGCGAGCGCGGTGCCCGGCGCGCTGGTGCCCACGGTGGCCTCGGACCAGTCGGCGCCCGCCACGAACATCATGCCCTCGGCCCGGCGCTGCAGGGCGGCGTCGCCCTCCACCCAGAGCAGCCGGCCCAGCTCATCCCCCACGGCCACGAGCATCCCGCTGTCATGGCTCGGCTGGACGAGGAGCTTGTGGATGACCGGCATGATCGCGGCCAGCGGATGCTGCCGCCGGTATTCTTCGAGTTCCTCGCGGTCCATGGCCAGCGGGGCCTCGGGGTTGTCGGGGTTCGCGTGCAGCTGCGCCGAGCGCCGCCACGATTCCTGGATCAGGCTGCTGAGCCCCGGCAGCTTATGTGCCTCCGGGAACACGAGGCCCGGCGTGTCCAGCTGCTCATGGGCCGCGCTGGCATACAGCTGGCGCAGCTCCGCAGTGTAACCACCGGGAACTGCCGGATGGATCAGGTTCCGCATTGAACTCCCACCGGGCAGGCGCGACGGCGTGCCGGAGGCAGCCATGTGTGCCCAGTCTAGTTCCGGACGGGGAGTTTGGAAATGGAACCGGGCGCTGCGCGGAACCCTCGGGCAGGGCGGCCGCCGGGCGGGCCGGCGTCCGCGTCTTTTCGGCGATCGGCCGCCTGATCAGCGTGTGTATGCGTTTCCCAGCAATTCCGCGAACATGCCGGATTCCTGCTTCACGCCGCTGCAGTTATTGGAAACCCCGTTGCGCAGCTGCCCTTCGATGGAAGGATTGCAGCCGGTGTCCCTGTTCAGTGACCACATCGACATCCGCCCGATGCCTCGTTCCAACGCGAAGCTGCTCAGTCCTTCAGCATCCTCCAGGGTGAAGACCTGGCCCTTGACATCGTTCGTCCCGACCATGGGCGTGAGCCCGATCTTATTCCACAGGGCAGCAGGGTCGAGCGGTTTACCTGTCTTCTCATACAGCGCGGCCAGCCTCCGATGGGTACCCTCGAATCCGTGCGATGGCAGCGGCACGTCTCTTTGCCGCGGCAGGATCGGCTAAACCCGCGCCTTCGATATCGAGGTCCACTATGTCGAGCCCGTATATTGTGATGACCGCTGCATAGGCCCGGACCAGGGCATCGCTGTCGGTGCAGGCCACGGCCAGTTCGGTGCCGAGTTTCCCTCCGACGGAGACGGCGATGTCATTGCCGGCCTCGCGGAAGTGTCCACCTGCGCGTCGAGATCCAGCTCGTCGTTAGCCTGCTCCAGATCATAGAAACCGTCCCAGGACGGTTCGCAGCTTTGCGGGATCGGAGCTGATAAAGGACAGGACCGTGGTCACTGCGCCGTGTGCAGGCGAATCCCGGAGACGGAGGGGTGGGACGAGGAACCTGCTCCAACAACGGGAAATGGTCATGTCGATGTCGCCTATTTGATTCTTGTTGATTACTCGTCGGGGTGGATCACTATAACCCGGGCTGTTTGTTGCTGCTATAGGGCCCGTTGCGAGGGTCGGCGGCGATGTTTCCACGCAATGCCTGCGTCGGGTCAGGTACGGCTGCTTGTCCCCCCTTTCGGCGGCGGCGCCTTCGCCAAGACACCGCCCGTGCGCTCAGATCGCACCGGGAGTGAGGGGTCCGATCTGCCCGGGTGCGGCCGGGAGCAGGACGCTGTTTGTGCGTTCGGGTTTGTACCAGCCGACGGCGGAACCGCGCAGGGCCTGAACGACGGATCCGAACACGACGTAGGCGCGGAGGGGTTCGTAGATCAGCCGGTAGATGGGGACCACGAGCAGGTGAAGGAGG
The DNA here is from genome assembly GCF_018224015.1 of Pseudarthrobacter albicanus. Classification (GTDB taxonomy): domain Bacteria; phylum Actinomycetota; class Actinomycetes; order Actinomycetales; family Micrococcaceae; genus Arthrobacter; species Arthrobacter albicanus. Next base: position 23,461 of record NZ_JAGPOT010000034.1, on the reverse strand, counting down.
CTCTCACGGACCATCAGCACCGCCACGATTGAGATGAGCATGTGGGTTGCGGCGACGAACGCCGAGAAGATTGCGACGGCCTGCCATTCTCCGCGGGCCAGGCTGTTAACGGCGACGATGACTGTCAGGGGCATGAAGATCAGCGGGACGAGCACCGAGACCAGTGCGTAGGGCATGGTGAGCATGCCGAGTGCCCCGTACCGGGGGTTGAAGAGCATGGAGCGGTGTTTGTAGAGGGTTTGGATGTTGCCATAGGTCCAGCGGAGCCGCTGCTTGAACAATCCCCGGACCGTCATGGGCGCTTCGGTCCAGGCGACGGCCGCGTTCTCCTGGACGATGCTGTAGCCCAGACGCTGCAGGGACAGGGTCAGGTCGGCATCTTCAGCGAGCGTGTCGTGGGAGTAGCCTCCGGCTTGGACGAGTGCTTCCCGGCGCCACGCTGCGCAGGCGCCGGGACATATGGAGATCGCTCCCATGAGGCCCTCCGCCATGCGGGTGACACAGATTCCGGAGAGGTATTCAAGGCTTTGCCAGGCGGTAATGAGGTTGCGGCGGTTCCCGACTTTGACGTGGCCTGCAACCGCTCCGACTTTCTTGCCGTTCCGGGGTGCGCAGAAGTGCCGGGCAAACATCTTGATGGTCTGGGGTTCAAACAGTGTGTCCCCGTCCAGGGTGACCACGACATCTCCGCGGGATTGTGCTATCCCGTGGTTGCTGGCCGCTGATTTACCGCCGTTGGGCTGGTCGATGACGCGGAGTTCCGGCCATGTTCTGGCGTAGCCGATAAGGACCGCAAGGGTGTCGTCAGTGGAGCCGTCGTTGATTGCGACGACTTCCATGCGGGGGTAGTCGCTGGCTCTCAGGGCGTCCAGCGTCTTGGCCACGACGAGTTCCTCGTTGAAGACCGGCAGGACCACGCTGACGAAAGGCCAGTCTTTCTCCTCGATGGCGTCCCAGAGGCGCTTTCTCTGTCGGGAATTGTTGATCAGCGCGAGGACCACGTACAGGAATGTCAGGGTGGTCAGGGAGCCGATGCCAAACCAGAACAACCAACTCAGCACAACATTCGGGGTGACCAACAACGTTGTGAACGCCGCCAGAGTCGCGTTGTCCTCCACGGTGGCAGTGACATTGTTCTGGGGTACGTATTCGGTCGGCAGCAGGGGTTCCACAGTGGAGAACGTGTAGCCCTGCGCTTTGGCCTGCGGGATGAAGGTCTTCAGCATTTCTATCGTGGCGGCGCGGTTCCCGCCGCCGTCGTGGACCAGGACGATGTGTCCCTGGCCGTCCAGCTCGGGCACTTGAATCGGAGCTCCCGGTGCGTATTCCCAGTCCCGCGTGTCAAGGTCCATGTTGATGTGGAGGTAGCCCAGCTGCTGGGCCTGCAGAAGCGCCAGGGTGTTGTTTTCCGGGTCGCCTGTCGGGATCCGGAACAACCTGGATTCGTAATTGTCCGCGCCGCGCATGACCCGGTCCTCTGCGATGATCTGCTGACGGTTGTAGTTGTCGTCGTGGTCCCAGAAGTCGATGTGGGACATGGTGTGGTTGCCGGCCATATGGCCTTCGCGGGTCATGCGCCGGAAGATGTCCGGGTACTTGACGATGTTGTCACCGACCGAGAAAAACGTCGCAGGCACGCCTTCGCGGGACAGCAGGTCCAGGATTTCCGGGGTGTTCCGCGGGTCCGGCCCGTCGTCGAAGGTCAGCATCAGCGTGCGGTCTGCCGGCATGCCAAGAGTTTCCATGACATAGGGGCTGTCGCCGATCACTTGTGCCTCGCCAGCGGTGGCTTCCCTCCAGATGGTGCCGCTGAAGGGATCTTTGAGCAGGACCTTGCCGTCGTTTCCCTCCACGAGCGCGATCCGGTCGATGGCGAAGCCATCCTCGAAGCCGATCCTGGGAATATTCTCCAGGTCCTGGGTTGACAGCAATCGCCGCGGGTAGTCGGCACTCTGATTCTGCTGCCCCTTCCACACCGGAGCGGTCGCACCGGGCAGAATCGAAACTACGGACAGAACCACCAACAGCACCGCGGCCAGCGACGAACTTAGGATTCTGCGCCACCGGTTTCCGCTCGGATCGAAGAAGACCGGTGCCGGGCCCGGTGAAAGGCCAGGGTCTGAGTTCGCCATGGATTTCCTCGCCAGGGAACCGTACTTAATGACGTCCTATCGGGAGTCAGAAACATGAGCACCAGCGCCCGTTTCCAGAGCTACAAGAGGCCGTGCGCGGCGATAACTTCGCAGGAGAACAGATCGACATGACCTGCCCCTGGAGCACTGGGGGCCGCCGTTCCCGGCGTGCCACCCATGAGTATGAGAGTAGGAGCACCAGCCGCGGCCGCGCATGCGTAGGAGGTACTCGATTTTTCCGAAGGCACTACGTGGTACTTCGGTTTTCCCGAGGGATGCCACTGGCTGCTTGGAGTCTCCTCCGCATCGGCTCTCTTGCCTGAACGTATAGGCAGGGCCGGGCGCCCGGGTAGCCGCACCTGGTGCTGAAAAGGCTACGAGCCATTTTGAACCCGTTTTACCAGCCAGCTCGCTTCCCACCGGACTTGATACTCCCCGGCAGCGGCCCACTCAACCAAGACGTGCGTGACGGTGTAGGCGATGGCGTTCCCGGTGACGAAACGCACCTTTACCGGGGCGGGCCGGATCAGGATGACAGCCCGGCCCGGAGCTTCCCGCAACGCGTTCTCTCGTGCCGCTGACCGGCACATGTCCTCCACGGTCCCCATACCGCATGCTAACGGGCAAAGGAGAGCCGCACCTGTGGTTTTCCTTGAGCCCTGGTCAGAGGATCAGGAGCCACAACAGACGCCATAACGCCCCGGAAGCGGCAGCGGCAGCGGCAGGGAGAGGGGACCCTGCCGGTGCGCAAACGGGCAGGGGCCCGCGCTGCAGCGCATTCTTTGCTTTGAGGTATCGGAAAGAAATGCCTGTGAATCCGTACTCGAGGGTACCCAGGTTGTCGGCTGCCCCGGTAGCGTTCAATGTACGTGGCCGGAACCGGTGGAAGAGGCAGATGCCGAATGCGCAGAAAAGTCTTATCGGCGGCAGGCTTGCTCTTTGTGGTCCTGGCGGCCGCCGCGTGCAAAGGCACGCCTCCCCGGGCATCGGCTGAGAAGGTTGTTCCGGACACCTACGTCACGGCCTACACCTGGTTCGACAACACACCCCATGGCTCTCCCGACATCAGCCACCCCGTGCTGCATAAGAAGGCCGGCGGGACCGGGACTTATGAGGATCCGGTGACCATCGCCGTCGGGCATTCCTTGGAGACGGGGCATGACGTTCTTGATTTCCCGGCCGGCACCCGGATTTACCTGCCCGATGTGCGGCGGTACTTCATGGTGGAAGACACCTGCGGGGACGGCCCCACTCCGGAGGAAGGCCCGTGCCACTCCGGGGCGGACGAAAACGGCGGTGCGTCCATCTGGATTGACATGTGGATTGGCGGCGAGGGGGAAAGTGCGTCGTTCGCACGGCGCTGCACGCAGCAAGTAACAGGCGTGCGCACCGCAGTGTTCGATCCTGCTGACAACTACGTGGTGGCCTCAGGAGGCGGCGTGATGCACGACGGCGAGTGTGACACAGGCTACGGCAACGACCCGGTCACCAAATAGCCCACTGCCCAGTGGTGGCGGTGTGAGAACGGCCCGCATCGCGAACGTCGCCATCGCCGGCGAACTGCGGGCTGGTTCTGGTCGCGAGCCACCCTTGTGGACACCGCGGAGGACCGGATGAACCTGTAGCGCGTGCCGGGAGGCCCCCGGGAAGAGTCCAATGGCCCTGTCTTTCCCGGCCGGAAAAGTGAGATTCTCCGGACTACTTGCATCCTAGGGAGAGGGCGAGATGCCCCGAGTTGGATCATCCGGCAGAGTTGTTTCTGCAGCATTGTGTGCCGCCCTTTCGCTCGCCGCCTGCGTTCCTCCGGCCGTTGCACCGCGTCCCAAGCCGCCGGCTGCGACGTCCGCGCCAGCGAGCTCCGGGACAGCCTCGCCGAGTCCGTCCGGGACCCCGGCGCCGGCGTCGCCCTCTGAGACTGCCTCGGCCGAGTGGAAGAACTTCACGACGGCGGACGACCAGTTGATGTTCGACTACCCGCCGGAATGGACCATCAAGGACCGGGCAGTTGAGGCGGCCCCGGGGGGTGTCTTTGTGGAGGTCCTAAGCGGAGCAGGGAAGTCAATGGCTGCCTTGCGGACCAATATCGTCATTGGAGCAGATTGCACCGAGAAGTATCCATATTCCCTGATGGATTCCGAGGAACTTCCGGCGCTGGCGCAGGGAGGCGTGACGCCGCGCTTTGTTTTCGAAGGCCGGGCCCGGTCCGAAGCGGACCCGACCAAGTCGAACCCGGTGGCCTACGGGATCACTTCCGCGCCTCAGCCCTCCGGGCCCGCAGCCTGCCCCATTTTCCATTTCTTCATCTGGCCGCCAAGCGGGGCGATGTTCGGCGGCGTATACAACCCTTTCGACACGACACCAGGTAACACGCCGGAGGTGGACACTCCGGCGGCCTACACAGCAACGGCCGAGTACGATGACATCCGGCAGATGATCACGTCGCTCCGGCCGGCGGGGAAGTAGCGGACGGCTGTCGGACTTGCCTCGCTGCTGGTCGTCTACGGCCCGTCGGCCGCGCCGCCCGCCACCACGGCTGCCCGTATCCAAAGCTAGCCCTCGGACGAGCCGCGGGAGATCTCGACCATGTCCTCGCGCGGGACCACCTTGATGCGTTCCCGCACCACGCCGCTGGCGTCCTCCTGCGCCGACCATTCCTCGCCGAGCGCCAACTCGTGCGCATCGAGCTTGATCCAGCCTTCCCAGGTGGTGTACGCGATCCCGCGTTCCTCCAGCAGCCTGATGATCGCCTGCGGATCCGGGTTCGCTGCCGGCGGCAGGCCCAGCCGGTCCTCGAGCAGGAAGCCGATCGTTTCCAGGGCATCGCCCTTGGTGTGGCCGATCAGCCCCACCGGGCCGCGCTTGATCCAGCCGGTGGCGTAGATCCCGGGGACAGGATTGCCTTCGGCGTCCAGCACGCGGCCGCCCTCGTTCGGGACCACTCCGCGCTTGGCATCGTATTCCAGCTCATCCAGCGGTGAGCCGTGGTAGCCGATGGCGCGGTAGACGGCCTGCACGGGGTAGTCCACAAACTCGCCGGTGCCCTTGACGTTGCCTGTCCCGTCGAGCTCCATGCGCTCAAACTTGATGCCGGCCACCTGGCCGGACCCGCCGTCGTCGTATATCTCGACCGGGCTGTGCAGGAAGTGCAGGTGCAGGCGGCGGGAGGAGGGCTGCTCGGCTTCGGCGTGCTCCTCCACCAGCCAGTTGGTCAGCGTGTTCACCATGGTCTTGATCTGGTTGTTGCTGCGGATCGCCTCGTCGGAGGCCTCGTCGAACTCGAAGTCCTCCGGATACAGCACGATGTCCACGTCCCTGGCATGGCTGAGTTCACGCAGTTCCAGCGGCGTGAACTTCACCTGGGCGGGGCCGCGGCGGCCGAAGACGTGCACGTCCGTGACCGGGGAATCCTTCAGGCCGGCGTAGACGTTGTCCGGGATTTCGGTGGTAAGGAGTTCGTCGGCGTGCTTGACCAGCATGCGGGCCACGTCCAGGGCCACGTTGCCGTTGCCGATCACGGCGATCTCCCTGGCATCCAGCGGCCACTCGCGCGGGACGTCGGGGTGGCCGTCGTACCAGGAGACGAAGTCAGCCCCGCCGAGGGAGCCTTCGAGGCCGATCCCCGGAATGTCCAGGTCCGCGTCCTTTATGGCGCCGGTGGAGAAGATCACGGCGTCATAGAACGCGCGGAAGTCGTGGAGGGTCAGGTCCCGGCCGTAGGTGACGTTGCCCAGGAAGCGGATGTCGCCCCGGTCCAGGACCTTGTGCAGCGCGTTCACGATCCCCTTGATGCGCGGGTGGTCAGGTGCGACGCCGTAGCGGATCAGCCCATAGGGGGCCGGGTAGGCCTCGAAGAGGTCGATGCTGACCTCGAAGTCGCCGTCCTTGACGCCGTTTGACTTTGTCAGGATGTCCGCGGCGTAAACACCTGCCGGTCCGGCGCCGATGATCGCAACACGGAGCGGACGTTTGGACGTGGATTCGGCCGGGTTGGACACGGGAGCCCTTCTGAGTGTTGGCGGCTGCGCCCGTTGATGCAGCGCACAGTCTCCTATTCTAAATGTCCGGATGAATGAAAGGGCAGGAATAGCGGCATCAGGGATGGTGTTATTGATCTTGTGCCTAAACCCGACGGACCCCTCTCCCCCGCCCCTCTGACCACGGGAGCCGCAGCAGCCGCGGGAAGCCGCCCCGCCGGGCCGGTTGCCCTTAAGGCCGTGGACAAAGAGACGACGGCGGGGGTCCTGTTCGGCATCGGCGCGTACGGCCTGTGGGGGCTGCTGCCCCTGTACTTCTTCGTGCTCGCGCCGGCGGGCGCCGTCGAGATTGTGGCCAACCGGGTGGTCTGGTCGCTGCTGTTTTGCGCCCTGCTGATCACCATCACCCGGTCCTGGCGGGTGCTCGGGGCCGCGTTCCGGAACCGTACCGTGATCGGCCCGCTCGCCCTCGCCGCCGGCCTGATCGCCGTGAACTGGCTTACGTACACGTATGGGGTGACCACCGGCCAGGCCGTGGAAGCCTCGCTGGGCTACTTCATCAACCCGCTGGTCTCCGTGCTGCTGGGCGTCTTTGTCCTCAAGGAGAAGCTGAGGCCGCTGCAGTGGGCCGCCGTCGGCATCGGTTTCATCGCCGTGGGCGTGCTGACGGTCTCCTACGGAAAACTCCCCTGGATCGCCCTGACCCTCGCGCTGAGCTTCGGCCTGTACGGCTTCGTCAAGAAGCGCGTGGGCCCGCGGGTGGATGCGGTCACGAGCCTGACCGTCGAGACGATTGTGCTCGCGCCGCTGGCCGCGGCCACCATGATCTTCCTCGGCGCCAGCGGCCTGGCCACGCTGGGCAGCAACGGCCCCGGGCACTTCTGGCTGCTCGCGGCGTCGGGCATCATCACCGCCGTGCCGCTGCTGTTCTTCGGCGCTTCCGCGCGCCGGCTTCCGATGACTACGATCGGGCTGCTGCAGTACGTCGCCCCGGTGCTGCAGTTCATCGTGGCGCTGGCCGTGTTCCGGGAAGCCATGACGGCTGACCGCTGGATCGGCTTCGGCGTCGTGTGGCTGGCGCTCCTGGTGCTGACAGTGGACATGCTCGCCGCTGCCCGGAAGAATTCGGTGACCCGGAAGCGGGCGCGCGCCGCCGCCGGTGCCTGATCCGCCGCGCGCCGGCGCCTGACCGGCCGGGCGCCTGACCGGGTTGGGAGCCGGGTGGGATAATGGCGTGGTTGGTTCAACATTGAGCCGGAACTGAGGAACGCTGGTGCAGGCTACGGACGTTAGGCCCGGGGGCGGGCCGGATATCGCCTCCCTGGACTTCGGCCATGCCGGGGGCTGACGATGACCGCCGCCTTGAGGAACTCGTGGACGGCATTGTCATCCTCTCCTCCGGCGATCTCTCCCACCGTCTGCCGGTTTCTCCGGCCAGGGACGGCATCGACGCCGTCACCACCGGAATCAACCTGCTCGCCGAAGAGCTCCACAGCATGTATGAAAGCCTGGAAGTGCGGGTGGCCGAACGCACCGCACTGCTGGAAGCGGCCAGGGCCGAACTCCGGCGGGTCATCGACACCGACGAGCTGACCGGCCTGGCCAGCCGTTCGTTGCTGCGGGAAAAAGTGTTTGACGCCGTGGCGGCGGCGGCGGACGGAGGCGCACAACCTGCCATCATCCTCCTCGACCTGGATTCGTTCCGGCTGATCAACGACAGCCTGGGCCCTGCGGCCGGCGACGCCGTCCTGCGGGAGGCGGCCCGGCGTCTGCAGACGGCAGCGGGCGCGGCAGCAGGAGCGGGAGCAGGAGGGGAGCATGTCATCGCCCGGCTCAGTGGCGACGAGTTCGCCGTCCTCGTTGTGGACACTGAGCCGGACGCCGTCCTTCAGCTCGCGGCCCGGCTCAGCGCGGCGCTGAAGGACAGGATCGTCGCCGGCGGCATTGTCCTTTCGGTGACGGCGGCCGGCGGTGTGCGGTTCGGGGAACCCGGACTCCGGGGCGACGAGCTCTTCCGGGACGCCACGATTGCCATGCACGAGGCGAAGAAACACGGCAGGGACACCCTCCTGGTGTTTTCCCACGCCATGCATGAGGCTGCCAAGCAGCGGGTCCACCTGGCGGCGGAACTCCGGACGGCGCTGGCCTCCGACCAGCTCGAACTTCAGTACCAGCCGATCGTGGACCTGCGCACCGGCGGGATTGCGGGCGCCGAGGCCCTGATCCGCTGGCGCCATCCGGTGCTGGGGCTGCTGGCCCCGGAGGCGTTCCTGGGTGCCGCCGACGAGGGCGGCCTCACCGTGGAAATCGGGCACTGGGTTCTCCGGAACGCCATCGCCCAGACCGGCCGCTGGAAGAACGCGCCGGGGCTCCCGCCGGGCTTCAGCACCCACGTCAATCTCGCCCCGGCCGATCTGCACCACGTCGATCTGGCCCCGTACATAGCGGGGCTCCTGGTGGAGCATCAGCTGGCACCGGGCCAGATCGCCATCGAAATGACCGAAACGGCGATCATGCGGGGCGGACCGGAAGTCGCCGCCACCATGGCCTCGCTCCACGAGCTCGGAGTCCCGATCGAAATCGACGACTTCGGCACCGGCTACTCCTCGATCCGCTACCTGCGCGACCTGCCCGCCAGCCAGGCGAAAATCGACATGTCACTCATTGACGACCTCGCGACGGACAGCCGGCAGGAGCAGTTTGTCGGAGCCATCCTGCAGCTGATCCATTCGGCCGGGCTTGCCGCGGTGGCGGAGGGAATCGAGCACCCTGAGCAGGCGGAGAAGCTCCGGCGAATGGGCTGTGAATTCGGCCAGGGCTACTTCTACAGCCGGCCCCTGCCGGTGCAGGACATGACGGCGCTCCTGGGGCGTCAGTCCTCCGGGACGGTGTCCACCTGCTCGTAGTCACGCGGAACCACCACCATGGGAACGGGCAGGGCCCGGAGCACCTTGTGGGCGGTGGTGCCGATGAACAGCTTGTTCTTCTCCGCCAGGCGGGAGGATCCCACGATCATGACCTCCCCATCGTCCCATTCCAGGTCGTCGATCGCTTCCTCGATGGTCCGGCCGTGTGCGACTTCAGCGCTGACCTTGTGCCCTGCAGGGAGCCGGCGGCCGGCGGCGGTGAGCACGGTGTGGGCGTGGATGTGCGCGGCGTTGACCGCTTCGCCGCTGTCCCCCGCGGCGTCCAGTTCGACGAGGGAGACGAGCCGCAGCGGCGCGCCCTGGCGTTCGGCTGCTTGGAGCGCGACGTCGATGGCCGCCTCCGCGCCGGTGCGTTCGCCCACGGCGAGGGTCAGCCGGGTGATGGGATCCGTGCGGCGGTAGCCGCGCGGGGCGAGCGCCACCGGAACGGGAGCAGCGTGCAGCAGGGCGTTGGCCGCGCTGCCCACCGTGTAGCGCTTGAACAGGCCGCTGCTGGCGGCTCCGACCACGATCAGCCCGGCCCGGTATTCCACCGCCGCGTCGATCAGCCCCGCCGCGTGCGATTCCGCGCGGCGGACGTGGAACCTTGCCTCCAGTCCCTCGGGCACGAGGGCAAGGCCCTGCCGTTCGGCGGCAAGCAGTTCCTGTTCCACGGCGCTGAGCGGCTCTCCCTCCCGGTCCAAAGGAACGTGCGGAATGTGCCGGCCCACCACGTGGACCAGGTCAAGGTGGGTGTGCTGGGCACGGCCCAGGGCCGAGGCCAGTGCGACGGCGTCGGCGCCGCGGTCATCGGGGGTGTAGCCAACCACGTATCGCATGTAAAAACCCCTTATCGGTGTGGGGCAGATGCCGGCGATGCTCCGGGGGCGCCGGGCGACGTCGGCCGGTCTGCGTTCCTGCAGTGGTAGCACAGACTCTAGCCGAGCGCGGCCTTGAATAGTTCGTGACTTCCGGCCCTGGGCCGGGCACTCTTCCCGGGCTAGGCTGGGACCGTCGAGGGAGCTCATCATGAGTGCGATCACCAGCCAAAAAACCAGCCGGAACGCCAGCCGGACAATCGGGCCAAGGACTACCGGACTGGGGTTGCTCACGGCACTGCTCCTCACCGGCTGTACCCCGTCCACGCCGCAGCCTGGTTCGAGCAGCCAGACCACGGCTCCAGCCTCCGCTTCGGCCACGTCAACGGCTGCGCCGGCGCCTTCGGCGTCTGCCACGGTGCCCGCGGATTCGGACGAGACGGCGCCCCCGCAGTCGGGCGACACGGTGATTTCCTCCACGATCACCCACGGCTGGTCCTGGCCCGGGCCGGGTTCGCCCTACAAGATCGCGCATCAGGTCACGCCGCCCATCGCGCCGCCGCCGGAACCGCCCCTGCCGTACCTATACGCGATCGGGGCAGGCCAACATCCCTCCGACAACCCGCCGTATGACCAGATGAGCTTCCGGTTCAAAGGCGCGTTCCCCAGCTACGAAATTGAATATGTTCCCGAACTGATCCAGGACGGCAGCGGAAAGACCATCCCCATGCCAGGCACGGCCAGCATCCTCCGGGTGGTTTTCCACAGTGCCCAGGCCCACTCAGCGGACGGCACGTCCAGCACCATCGTCTCGGCTCCCCCGGAATCGGTCGGCTACAAGGCCATCACCAGCTACGCCCAGGCCGGCGACTTCGAAGGCCATGTCAGTTACGGGATCGGCGTCGGACGGCCCATGGCCGCGGTTCCACAGACGAAGGTGCGCGTGTATGAGGTCGAGAAGATCGAGCAGGGCCAGCACCTGTACGTCGTCGCAATCCAGCTCGACAGCACGGCGTGGAAGTAGCGGCCTGGAAGTAAACCACGGGGCTACAAGGACAGACGAAAGAGCCGCGGACGGTTGGTCCGCGGCTCTTCGGTTGGTTCCCGGATTCCATGGTGGGGTATCCGGGTGGAGTCCCAGCCAATGGGTCCCGGGTGGGGTCCGGTTTTTGGTCAGGCGTTGGCCTTGATGGCCGATGCGAGGACCGCCAGGCCGTCCAGCAGGAGCTCGTCGCTGATGACCAGCGGCGGCAGCAGCCGGATGACGTTGCCGTAGGTGCCGCAGGTCAGGATGATGACACCCTCCTTGAGGCAGGCGGCGGCGACAGCCTTGGTCAGCTCCGGGTTGGGTTCCTTGGAGCCGGCCTGGACCAGTTCGATCGCGAGCATGGCGCCGCGGCCGCGGACGTCACCGACCGCGGAACCCTCACCAAGCTCAGTTGCGAGCTCGCGCAGCTTCCCGAGGGCGATCTCCTCGATGTGCCTGGCACGGGCGTTGAGATCGTACTGTTCCATCGAGCCGATGGAGGCCAGCGCCGCGGCGCACGCCACCGGGTTGCCGCCGTAGGTGCCGCCGAGTCCGCCCGGGTGGACGGCGTCGAGCAGGTCCGCGCGGCCGGTGATGGCGGACAGCGGCATGCCGCCGGCGATCCCCTTGGCCATGGTGATGATGTCCGGGATGACGCCTTCGTGGTTCACGGCGAACCATTCACCGGTGCGGCAGAAGCCGGACTGGACCTCGTCGGCGATGAAAACGATGCCCTTGTCCCTGGCCCAGGCCGCGAGGGCGGGAAGGAAGCCCTCGGCGGGGACGATGAAGCCGCCCTCGCCCTGGATGGGTTCGATGATGATCGCGGCCACCTGGTCGCCGCCGATCTGCTTTTCGATCATGGTGATGGCGCGCTTGGCGGCCTCGGCACCGGTGATCTGCGGGTTTTCCTCGCGGTAGGGGTAGCTCATCGGCATGCGGTAGACTTCGGGCGCGAACGGCCCAAAATTTGTCTTATATGGCATGGCCTTGGCGGTCAGCGCCATGGTCAGGTTGGTACGGCCGTGGTACGCGTGGTCAAAGGCGACGACGGCGTCGCGGCCGGTGGCCAGGCGGGCCACCTTGACCGCGTTCTCCACGGCCTCCGCGCCGGAGTTGAAGAGCACAGTGCGCTTCTCGTGGTCGCCCGGGGTGAGGCGGTTCAGCTGCTCGGCGACGGCGACATAGCCTTCGTAGGGGGTGACCATGAAGCAGGTGTGCGTGAAGTGCTCCACTGCTTCCTTCACGGCGCCGACCACGGCCGGGTCCGAGGCGCCGACGCTCGTCACGGCGATGCCCGAGCCGAGGTCGATGAAGGAGTTGCCGTCGACGTCCTGGACGATGCCGCCGTCGGCGTCGGCCACGAAGACAGGGACGCTGGAGGCGACGCCGGCGGCGACGACGGCCTGGCGGCGTTCGGTCAGCGCAATCGACTTGGGGCCCGGGAAGTCGGCCTGGACGCGGCGTTGCTGCTCGAGGCGGTAGGTGATCTCGTGTGCGGTGGTGGTCATGGAAGTGGCCTTTCGGTGCCTGGTGATCGAGCCTGTCGAGATCCTGGTTTCGACAAGCTCAACCACCGAATTGTTAGGAGTCGAGCGCGCTCATGACGTGCTTGATGCGGGTGTAGTCCTCGACGCCGTACATGGACAGGTCCTTGCCGTAGCCGGACTGCTTGAAGCCTCCGTGCGGCATTTCGGCGGTGAGAAGGATGTGGGTGTTGATCCAGACGGCGCCGAAGTCCAGGTCGCGGCTCACGCGCATGGCCGTGCCGTGGTCGGTGGTCCAGACGCTCGAGGCGAGGGCGTAGTCGACGTCGTTGGCCAGCTCCACCGCCTCGTCCTCGGTGCTGAACTTCTGCACCGTGATGACCGGGCCGAACGTTTCCTTCTGGACGATGTCGTCGGTCTGCTTCGCGCCGGTGACGATTGTGGGCTCGAAGAAGAAGCCCTTGTCTCCCGCGCGGTGGCCGCCGGTCTCGATCCTGCAGTTCGCCGGCAGGTGCTCCACCACCGAGGTGACGGCGTTGAAGTGGTTGACGTTGTTCAGCGGGCCGTAGTAGTTCTCGGCGTCGTTCTGTGAGCCGGTGTGCAGCGTTTTGGTGTGTTCCACCATGGCCGCCACGACGTCGTCGTGCACCGAATCCTGGACCAGCACCCGGGTGATGGCGGTGCAGTCCTGGCCGGCGTTGAAGAAGGCGAACTCGGCGATGGCCGCGGCGCTCTTCTTGAGGTCGGCGTCGGCGAACACGATCGCCGGGGCCTTGCCGCCGAGCTCGAGGTGGGCGCGCTTGAGGCCCTTCGCCGCTCCCGAGGCCACGGCGATGCCGGCCCGGACGGAGCCGGTGATGGAGACGAGCCCGGGGACCTTGTGCTCGACCATGAGCGCGCCGGTCTCGCCGGTGCCCAGGACGACGTTCAGCACGCCGGGCGGCAGGATCTCCGCCGCGAGACGGGCCAGGACCAGGGTGGATTCCGGGGTGGTGTCCGAGGGCTTGAGTACCACGGTGTTGCCGGCGGCGAGCGCGGGGCCGATCTTCCAGATGGCCATCAGGAAGGGGTAGTTCCACGGCGCCACCTGCGCGACGACGCCGATCGGCTCGCGCCGGACGTAGGAGGTGTGGCCCTCGAAGTACTCTCCGGCGGACTTGCCTTCCAGGATCCGGGCGGCGCCGGCGAAGAAGCGCAGCTGGTCCGCGCCCGCGGCGACTTCCTCGGAGGCGATCAGGGACCGGACCTGGCCGGTGTTGCGGTGCTGGGCCTCGACGAGTTCGTCGCTGTTCGCCTCGACGGCGTCGGCGAGTTTGAGCAGCATGAGCTGGCGCTGTCCCGGGGTGGCCTTCTTCCAGCTTTTGAAGGCGTCCCTGGCCGCGTCCATGGCGGCGTCGACGTCGGCCTGCACCGAGATCGGCGACTTCGCCACGACGTCGCCGGTCGCGGGATTGACGATGTCCAGCATCCCCGTCCCGGCGGGAGTGACGAACTCGCCGTTGATGAAGTTCTGCAAGGTTTGAACCACGGTGTACAACCTCTTTCGCGCTGAAGGGCCCGATTGGACTGCTTCGAGCCTATGCCAGGCACCCGCGGCAGGGAATAGGCACCTGCACACCACCGCCGGGATACTTTAGTGCGCTTGACCAGCGCCCGGCTATCCTGAATCCATGGCCATTTCATTAGCCGCCCTGCTCGGGGTCCCCTCGCTCAAGCTCGCCAAGGCCGGCCTCGCCGAGACCACCTGGCACCAGGACATCCTCTGGGTCGCCGTCGCCGAGCAGGAGGACCCGCAGCGCTTCCTCAACGGCGGTGAACTCATCCTCACCACGGGCATGCGGCTCAGGAGCGCCCCGGAACAGCGCCGCTTTGTCCGCCAGGTCCAGCGGGCCGGCGCGGTGGGGATCGGCTTCGGAACCGGCCTGACGCACGACGCCGTGCCGCCGGCCCTGGTAGCCGAGGCCAACCGCTGGGGCCTGCCGGTCGTGGAGGTGCCCTACGAGACCCCCTTCATCGCCATCAGCAAGCTCGTGGCGGACGCCCAGGCCGCGGACCACGTCGGCAAGCTCGAACGCCTCATCGCCGGGCACCAGCTCCTGGCCCGCGCCCTGCTGACCGGCGGCGGCCTCACCGAGCTCCTGAAGCACCTGGGCTCCATGCTCCGCACCGAGATCGTGCTGACCCAGTTCAGCGCCCAGCTCTACAACAGCGTGGCCGGCCACCCGGCGCCCACCGCCGACACCTGGGCCTCCTACCCCATCCCCACCGGACGCCGGGACGCGTGCACACTGTGGGTGAAGCAGCCGTTCGAGGACTCCGGGATCGTGGGATACGCGCAGAACCTGATCAGCGTCGAGCTGAACAACATGGTCAAGCAGCGCCAGGCCCGGCGGGCCCTCGCCGGGCAGGTCCTCGAGGACGTGATCCACGGGACGCTCGAGCCCAGCGAGGCCACCCGGCGGCTGGCGGGGATCGGGATCAACAGCACCCGCAAGAACGTCGTGCTGCTGGCCGAGTCCGCGGCCCACCACAAGCAGCTGGAAACCTCCTCGGTGCCGCAGCCGCTGGCGAAGGCGGTGAGCGCCGTCGTCGGCAACGACCTGATCCTGGTGGTCCACGACGACGGCAGCGCCGCGGGCACCCACGCCAGGAGCCTCAGCGACCATCTGGCCGAGGCCGGAATCCACGCCACCATCGGCATCGGCGGGGCCTACACGAAGCCCAACGGGCTGCGCTGGAGCTACTTCGAGGCCCGCGACGCGGCGCGCCACGGGCTGCCCGTCAATGAACCCGAACGGCTCAGCCTGACCTCGCTGCTGCTGGCCAGCGAGGATGTTCCGCTGGCGGACATGGCCAACGAGTCGCTCAGCCCGCTGCGCAGGTTCGACGCCACGCACGGGGCCGAGCTCATGGCCACGCTGGAGAGCTACCTCAACAACAACGGTTCGGTGGCCGCCGTCGCCGGGGACCTCACGCTGCACCGCAACACGGTCCGCTACCGGCTCGCGCAGATCACCGAGCTCACCGGCTACGACCCCGCCCAGACCCCGGACCGGGTGCAGCTCTGGCTGGCGCTGGCCGTGCAGCGGCTCGGGACCCGCCACCCCGGCTGAGTCCGCCCGGACCGAAGCAACGCGGGGTCACTTCCGGCCCATCCCGCCGCCCTTTATGGGCGCGATGTGACCCCGCGTTGCCATTCAGGGGCGGCCTGACTGGGAGACATCTGTCACCAAACCGTGCGCGTCAAACATCAAACGTCTAACCTTTAGACATGACAAGTACGACGGCGGCCTCCGCCGGTCCCGATCCCACTGCCGACTCCGCCCCGCTGCGGACGCGCACCGTCGCCGTGTTCGGGACGATTGCCATCGTGCTGATCGGCCTCAACCTGCGTGCCGGCATCAGCGGGGCCGCCGCGCTCTTCCACGATCTCCAGGCGGTCCTGGGGTACGGGGCGTTTGTCGCCGCCATCGTCCCCTCGGTTCCCACGCTTTGTTTCGCGGTTGCCGGGGCGGCCACATCCTGGCTCACCCGGCTGCTCGGCGTCGAAAAGGCGATCCTGCTCTCGCTCGTCATGCTCGCCGCTGGCCTCCTGCTCCGCGGCGTGCCCTCGACCGGCATGCTGGTGGCGGGGACCGTGGTCGGCATGTCCGGGCTGGCCGTGTGCAATGTCGCCATGCCCTCCTTCATCCGCGAGTACTTCGCGGACCGGACCTCCCTGATGACCGGCCTCTATACGATGACCATGACCACCGGGGCCACCGTCACCTCCGTCCTGATCGTGCCGATGGCCCTGCAGCTCGGATCGCCCTCCGCCGGGCTGGGGTCGATCGGCATCCTCGCCCTCGCCGCCTGCCTGGGCTTCCTGCCGATTGCGCTGCATGCGCACCGCAATGCGCCGGCGGTCAAGGCCACGCAGGTATCACCGTGGCCGTTGCTGCGGACCCGCACCGGGCTCCTGATCACCGCAGGCTTCACCGTCCAGGCCCTCCTGGCCTACTCCGTGCTGAGCTGGTTTCCGTACATGCTGGCCACGGAGGGCGTCAGCGCCTCCGAGAGCGGCCTCATGTTCGGCCTCATGCAGCTCGTCTCCGTCCCGGCCGGAATGGTGCTGATCGCGATCGGTGCACGCCCCCGGATGTTGCGCCCCGCGTTCTACTTTGCCAGCGTGGCCACCGTGCTGGGCGTCGCCGGCATGCTCCTGCTGCCGGCCGCCATGGCACCCCTGACCGCGGTTCTCCTGGGCCTCGGGCTCGGCATCTTCCCGCTCATCATGGTGATGATCAGCCGCAGCGGCCGGAACACCACCGAGACCACCGCGCTGTCCACCCTCGCGCAGTCGGTGGGTTACCTGCTCGCGACCCTGGGTCCCTTCGGCATGGGCCTGCTGCACAGCGCCACCGGCAGCTGGACCGTGCCCCTGGCCCTGCTGCTGGCTGTGGCCGTCGGCCAGGTCGTCGTGGCCCACCTGCTCACGGTCCGGGCACAGCGATGACGCTCAGCACTTCACACCGGCCGCCCCTGGTCGAGGAAATCACCGGCAAGCTCCGGGAACTGATCCACTCCGGGGAGTGGCCGCTGCAGCAGCGCATCCCGGCCGAACCGGAACTGATGGCAGCCCTCGGCGTCTCGCGGGGAACCCTGCGCGAGGCCATCAAGGCGCTGGCGCACAGCGGGATGCTCGAGGTCCGCCGCGGGGACGGGACCTATGTCCGGAACACGAGCGAGATCGCCGGCGCGGCCCAGCGCATGTACCTGGACCACACCCAGGAACACATTCTCGAAGTCCGGGTGGGGCTGGACACCCAGGCCGCCCGGCTCGCCGCCCGGCATGCCACGGCCGGGGACGTCGCCGCCATGCGGGAGCTGCTCGCCGCACGCCGCGCCGCCTGGCTGGCCGCGGATTTCACCGCCTGGGCCCGGGCCGACTGGGACTTCCATGTGCTGGTGGCACGGGCGTCGGGAAACCCCTTGCTGCACGAGCTGTACGCCAGCTTCGGCGTCGTCTTCCACGATGACCTGCTCCGCCAGCAGCGCCGCGGCGGCTACAATGGCCTCCCGCATGAAGGCCACGGCGGGCTGGCGGATGCCATCGAGGCACACGACGAACATGCCGCCGTCGACAGCGTCAACCGGAACCTGAACTCCTGCGCCGAATGGCTGCAGGAGTAGCCGCAGCAGCCTGCTGCATCCCGCCGCGTCTGGCGCCCCGAATAAGCGTGCCGGGTGCGCGTAAGATCGTCGCCATGAACGAAACTGGACACCTCTTCGGCTGGGCCTTCGGCGACATGTCCAAGGCCGACGTCGCAGGATACCTCGAAACCCTGCAGGACGCGGCGCTGGACAACGCCAGGCAGGACGCGGCCTCCCGCGGCTTCGAGGTCGAGGCCGGGACGGAACACTTTGCGGTCATCGAGCAGGGCGAAACCCTGGTCGACGTCGGCAACACCCCGGGCGGGCTTGTCGTCCGCTGCACCGTGACCATCCTGGGGGCCGCCGCGGCGGGCGTCCACCCCGAAGGCCCGATGAACGGCTGACACGGCAGGAACGGCTGATGGCGGCGGACGACATGCCAGAGAACGGTACGGCTATCGGCGGGGCCGCGGACGCCGCTGAGGCGGCGTCGAACAGCACGGCGCTCGACGCGTAGTCGCGGTGCCAACCGGTCAGTTCGACCAGCTCGTCCAGCATCCGGGATTTCCCTGCACGATCGGCGCTTCTATAGGCGAGGGCTTTTTTCTTCGTCACAGCCTGGCGCTGGGCCATCGTTAGCTCCATGAATACGGGCATACCCTGCATCCGCTGCCGGCGACGGAAAAACGACGCTACGCGGAGGTTTTCTATGAGTCAACGCGCGCCCTAGCCAATTCGCCCGCCCGCGCATAACCTTGGCCGAGGACGATCCCAGGAATCGGATCACAGTCAGCGGGGGGCGCTATGAATCGAACCGGTACGGCCGCAATCTGTGCGATGCTGCTGATGTGCAGTGCCTTGGCCTCCTGCGCCCAACCGCCGCCGGGACCATCTTCCGCGGAAACTCCTGCGCCGTCGGCGGCACCTGTCGATGCGGGCGTGCAGCAGCGCGTAAAAAACGGGTGTTTGAACCAGCTCCAGGCGCAGGCCTCGGGTGCAACTCCAGCACCCGGTGAACTGCACGCACGAAAAGTCACCCTCGTAAGAGTCGCATTCCTCGGAGACGTCAAAGAGGTCGTGCTCCCGGGAGGCATGACCGGCTACGAACTCGGCATCGAATTCGTCTCCAAACTGGGAGACGACGATTCCCGAACCGGCCGGAAGCTGTGCAGCATAAATTTGGCCGACTCGAGCGTGGATTGGAAGGCCTTGGCCTAGGCTTCCTGCCAGGCTCACCCCAGCGAGACGACGTCGCCTTCGCTGTACAGCAGGGCCCGGACCTCGGATTCGGCCGAGTCCAGCCGCTTCGGATCGATGGTCTCGCCCGCCGCGAAGTGGTCCAGCAGGCGGGCATCCACATAGCTTTTCCGGGCGATCGACGGCGTGTTGCCCAGCACGGCGGCCGCGTCCTGCATCGCCCGGCTGATGGCGCGCTTGCGGGCCGAGACCCTGGGCTGCGGCCCGCTCCGGGCGAGGCTGACGGCCGCCGACACGGTGCCGCGCAGGGTGCGGAAGTCCTTGGCGGTGAAGTCCTCCCCGGTCCGCTCCTTGACGTAGGCGTTGATGTCCGCGCTCGAGACGGGATGCCAGGTCCGGCCGTTCCGGTACGCCAGCAGCCGGGCGTTGCCGCCGCGGCGCTTGAGCAGCCGCACGACGGCGGCCAGGTCGGCGTCGTTGATCCGCGACTCCCAGGTCTTGCCGCTCTTGGCCGGGAAGCTGAGCCGGAGTTCATCCTTGCGCACCGCCACGTGGGCGCAGAGCAGGGTGGCCAGGCCGTGGCTGCCGTTCTCGTTGGTATACCGCTCGGAGCCGACGCGCAGGGAGCCGCTGTCCAGCATCCTGAACGCGGCCGCCAGCACCCGCTCCCGGGTCAGCCCCTCCGAGCGCAGGTCCATCGTCACGAGCCGGCGCGCGGAAGGCAGGGTTTCCGCGAGCTGGAGGGCACGGCCGAACTTCAGCCGGTCCTTCCGCTCCCGCCAGCTCGGGTGGTAGATGTACTGGCGCCGGCCGACGGCGTCGAGCCCGGTGGCCTGGATGTGCCCGTTGTCGTAAGGGGCGATCCAGACGTCCGTCCAGGCCGGCGGGATGCCGATGCTTTCCAGCCGGTCCCGCACGGGCCCCGGCGGCAGCGTGGAGCCGTCCAGGTCCTTGTAGCTGAAGCCCGTCCCGGAGGGAACCCGGCGGTAGCCGCGGCCGGACGCGTTGCTGCGGCGGAGCCTCATGCTTGCCGCCGGGAGCGCCGGGATGGAAATCGCGGGGTCGCCGGAAGGCTGCGGGATCGCCGTAGCCTTTCGGCGATCTGGCACGATTTCGGCGAATCCGGGGCCCAGCAGCGGGCCGCGCGCGGGTGTCGTACTTCCATGACGGTAAGCCTACTGACTACAGCTCCGGATTGCCCCGGCATCCGAACAACGCGGGGTCACTTGGTGCCCATAAATCCCTGTGGGATGGGCGCGGAGTGACCCCGCGTTGCGGCGGAGCTGCGGCGGAGCTGCGGCGGAGCTGCGGTGAGGGCTGGCGGGTCCCCGGTCAGAGCTGCGCGGCCACGCCGTCGCGGGAGATGGCCACCATGTCCTCGCGCGGGACCACCTTGATGCGCTCGCGGGCGACCTCGACGCCGTGCGAGCCGCCGTCGGCCGTCGCCTTCCCGCCCAGGGCCCGCTCGTGCGCGTCCAGCGCCAGCCAGCCCTCCCAGCTCGTGTACCGCACGCCGCGGGACTCCAGGAGTTCGACGACGGCGCTGGCCTCGGGTGCCGCGGCCAGCGGCAGGTTCGCGCGGTCCTCGAGCAGGTACGTCACGGTTTCGAGGGCGTCGCCCTTGGTGTGGCCGATCAGGCCGACGGGTCCGCGCTTGATCCAGCCGGTGGCGTAGATGCCCGGCACGTGGGCGCCGGAGGCGTCCAGGACGCGGCCGCCGTCGTTCGGGACGACACCCTTGCTGTGGTCGAACTCGACCTCGGGCAGCGAGGAACCGAAGTACCCGATCGCGCGGTACACGGCCTGGACGGGGTAGTCGACCAGCTCGCCGGTGCCGCGGGCGTTGCCCGTGCCGTCCAGCTCGGTGCGCTCGAACCGGATGCCGGCGACGCGGCCGGCCGTCTCGGCGTCGTCGTACACCTCGACCGGGCTGTGCAGGAAGTGCAGGTGCAGGCGGCGGGAGGCCGTGAGCTCGGTGAGGTCCTCGGGCTGCTCGGCGATCCAGTTGGTGAGGGTGCCGACCATGGTCTTGGTCTGGTTGTTGCCCTGGATCTGGCGGTCGGATTCGGCGTCGAACTCGAAGTCCTCGGCGTAGAGGATGATGTCCACGTCCTTGGAGTGGGAGAGTTCGCGCAGCTCCAGCGGGGTGAATTTCACCTGGGCCGGGCCGCGGCGGCCGAACACGTGCACGTCGGTGACCGGGGAATCCTTGAGGCCGGCGTAGACGTTGTCCGGGATTTCGGAGACGAGGAGGTCGTCGGCGTGCTTGGAGAGCATCCGGGCCACGTCCAGGGCCACGTTGCCGTTGCCGATCACGGCGATTTCCCTGGCGTCCAGCGGCCATTCGCGGGACACGTCGGGGTGGCCGTCGTACCAGGAGACGAAGTCGGCCCCGCCGTAGGAGCCCTCGAGTTCGATGCCCGGGATGTTCAGGTCCGCGTCCTTGATGGCGCCGGTGGCGAAGATGACCGCGTCGTAGTGGGTGCGCAGGTCCTCAATGGAGAGGTCCGTGCCGTAGTCGACGTTGCCGAAGAAGCGGATGTCGCCGCGGTCCAGGACCTTGTGCAGGGCGTTGACGATGCCCTTGATGCGCGGGTGGTCGGGGGCGACGCCGTAGCGGATCAGGCCGTAGGGGGCCGGGTAGCGGTCGAAGAGGTCGATGCTCACGGTGAGCTCGCCGCTCTTGACGGCCTCGCTCTTGGTGAGGATGTCCGCGGCGTAGACGCCGGCCGGGCCGGAGCCGACGACGGCGACACGCAGCGGGCGGGCAGCGGTTCCTACGGGGGTGTTTGTTGACACGGCTGTGTTCCTTTTGTTCGTTCCGGCCCAACTGACTCGCAGCAGTTGTCGTTTTGAGGGCTCATAACGACATCTAATGCGAGCTAGTTGGGTGGGGCTGCGGGGCGGGGGCTACTTGGTCAGGACTCGGGACGTGCGGGGCGTGTTCGGCGAGGTGGTGCTGTAGTCGGCGGTCTTGAAGTGCGGCGGCGCGAACGGGCTGACGCGCACCACGTCACCGATCACGATCACGGCGGGATTCGCGACGCCGGCGGCCTCGGCCTGGTCCGCAATGGTCCCGAGCGTTCCGATGGTCACCCGCTGGTTCGGCAAATACCCGTTCTCTACGATGCCAACCGGAGTGTCCTGTGGCAAACCGGCACGGCCCAGGGCGGCGGCGGAATCGCGCAACTGGCCCACGCCCATGAGCAGGATCACGGTATGGTCCGCCCGGGCCGGAACCTCGGACAGTTCCTCGTGGCCGGTGACCACGCTGAACCCCTTGGCCAGCCCGCGGTGCGTGACCGGGATACCGGCGGCTGCGGGGACCGAGATCGCCGACGTGACGCCGGGGACCACTTCAACCTCGACGCCGTGCCGGCGGCAGAACTCGGCTTCCTCGCCGCCGCGGCCCAGGACGTACGGGTCGCCGCCCTTGAGCCGGACCACGCGGTGGCCCAGCCGGGCTTCCGCGACGAGGATGGCGTTGATCTCGGACTGCGGCACGGGGTGGTGGCCGGGGGTCTTGCCGACCTCGATCACGCGGACGTCGGGGGCGAGTTCGTTGAGCAGTCCGCGCGGGCCGAGGCGGTCGGCCACCACGACGTCGGCCTGGCCCAGGAGCCGCCGGCCGCGGACGGTGATGAGCCCGGTGTCGCCTGGTCCGCCGCCGACGAGGGCAACACTTCCCTGGTGATTGAGCTTGTCGAAATCCGCACCCGTCGCGGGCCGGTGGCGGCGCAGCGGCAGGTCTCCGGTTTCCAGGGCGGTGGCGACGGCGTCACGCAGGGCCATCGCGCGGCGCGGGTCTCCCCCGGCGTTCACGGCGATCTTGACGTCGTCCACCACGGCGACGGCGGGGGTCCAGGCGGCGGAGGCTTCGTGGTCGGAGGCGTTGACGCACCAGATCCGCTGCGCCTCGGCGTCGGCCGAGACCCGGGCGTCCACGGTGGGATCGCCGGTGGCGGTCTGGACGAACCAGACGCCGTCGACGTCGGAGCTGCGGTAATCGCGCGGCTCCCAGCTGAGCAGTCCGGCGCCGGCCAGGTCCGCCAGCGCCGGCGAGGCCTGGGGCGCCACGACGGTGACGCGGGCGCCGGCGTCGAGCAGTCCCTTGGCGCGGCGCGCGGCGACCGGGCCGCCGCCGACCACCAGCACAGGGCGGCCGAGGAGGCGCAGCGCCGTGGGGTAAATGTCCTGAATTGCCATGCATCGACGATAGGGCCGCGTCGCAGGGCGGAACAACGGTGCGGAAACACCAGTTCATCCAAGGTAACGCCGCGTCACATAGCTGGCCTCCCCTGGTGGCCCTCGACGGCGGTCCGGGGGGCCGGCCCGCGCGTCCGGCCCGCGCGTCATGGCGCCGTCCGGGGGCACTTTGATCCCCGGAACCGGCCGTCCGGACCTATTTTCCGGCGTGTCCGCGTCAAAGTGCCCCCGGACGGCAGGGCTGCGGCACCTATTTCACGGCAATGAGTTCAATCAGCTTGATGTCCGGGTCCCTGGCGAGCATGGCCGGACCGTGCTCACCGAGGGCTGCCGGGATGGCGCCGTTCAGGTGGGCCTGCCTGTCCTCCTCGGTGTCGAAGGTGTCGAAGATGCCGAAGGTGTTCTCGTTGACCCGGAAGGCGTACCAGGTCCGGGTGCCGGGCTCGTTGGCCACGATCTCACGGCCCCCGTCGAGGAAGTCCCAGACCTCCTGTTCCTTCCCGGGCTTGGCCTCGACCAGTGCCAGCACTCCGTATTTTGGTGCCACGGCTGTCTCCTCAGAATTGGGCTGGATCGGCCGC